>CAZJFX010000060.1:0-23319 GCA_964545395.1 uncultured Gemmatimonadaceae bacterium
GTTGATATCGGTAACGCACGCGCTGGAATTGAAATGCAGGTCCTGCATGATCTCTCTGTACACGTACTCGAAGCCTTCGGCTGAGAGAGGCGAACCGGTCTGCCAGACCTGTTTCAGCGATGACAGGTCATAGTCACGAGCCGGACTGAAGCCCACACTCCTGAGATGGTTGATGTAGCTGGCGCTACAGCCGAACAGGGTGACTCCCTCATCCTGGATCAGCTGCCACGCGGCTCCCGGTCCGGGATAGGCGGGATTGCCGTCATACAGGATGATCGTGTTGCCGGTAGCCAGAGAAGTCAGCATCCAATTCCACATCATCCAGCTGCACGTCGTGATGAAGAAGTGCACATCATCCCGCTTCAGGTCGGCGTGGATGATCAGCTCCTTCAACTGGTTGACCAGGATGCCGGCGGCTCCTTGCACGAGGCACTTGGGCCTGCCCGTCGTGCCCGAAGAGAACATGATGAATACAGGATGGTCCGAGGGTAGCTGTTCGAACTGAAGTTCAGGCCTGGCCGGGGAAAGGAACTCGGCATAATGCACCGAGTCGCGTATGCGGCTGATGTCGGGGCTTTCATCGCGGTAGCCGGCCACGATCACCTTCTCGATCGACGGTATCCGCTCGGCGATCTCGGCAGCGTTGGCGAGTGATCCGAAAGGCTTCCCTTTGTAGAAGTAGCCGTCGGCCGTGAAGAGGACCTTCGGCTCGATCTGGCCGAAGCGCTCGACAGCGGCGCCCGCCGCGATGTCGGTTGCGCAGGAGGCCCAAACGGCACCGATGCTGGTGCTGGCGAGCATGGCGACGGCGGTCTCGATCATGTTGGGCATGTAGGCCGCCACGCGATCGCCGGGCCCGAGCCCCATGTCACGAAGTGATCTTGCCAGACGCGCTACCGACTCGTGAAGCTCGGCATAGGTCATGCGAACCGTCTTCTGAGTCTCACCTCGGAATACGAAGGCCGTGCGCCCATCGCGGTATCGGAGGAGATTCTCGGCGAAGTTCAGGTTGGCGCCGATGAACCACCTCGCACCGGGCATCCTGGTCGCATCGTCAACCACCACGTCGTACGGCCTCGAGGCCTTGATGCCGACGAAGTCCCAGACAGCAGCCCAGAAATGAGGGAGGTCACTCACGGACCAGTCATAGAGCTCGCCGAACGAGGAGAACCTCGTCCCGTGCCGATCGTTGACGAAAGACATGAACGCGGAAATGGCGGCCTTCTGCCTGCGTTCCTCCGATGGCTCCCACAGAGGCACCTTCATCTCGTTCCTCAGGCTCGTGCTGCCGTGTCGCATGGGTCGATCCAACGGTGGGAGGGTGGCTCCGAGCCACCCTCTCCGCAAGCCGTCGGGCCTGGACACCCCCGAACTGGCCCGGGCCCCGGCGGACTCCGATCTTTTCGGGGAATGGCTCGCGAGGGCCGGATCCATCCCAAGGGAGGACACGCCATGCACTTCGAAGACCTCAGCGTGGGTCAGACCGCCTCGATGTCGAAGACCATCACCGAGACCGACATCGTTCTCTTCGCCGGTCTCACCGGTGACTTCAATCCGCTGCACGTGGACAAGGTGGCGGCGGCGGGCTCGGTCTTCGGTGAGCGGATCGCCCACGGCATGCTCATCGCGTCGCTCCTCTGCCCCGTCCTCGGCCTCCGGCTCCCCGGGCCCGGCACGATCCACCTGCAGCAGTCCCTCCGCTTCAGGCGTCCGGTCCGGATCGGCGACACCATCGAAGCGGTGGTGGAGATCGTGGAGCTGATCGAGGAGAAGGCGCGCGTCCGGCTGAACACCTACTGTCGGAATCAGGAGGGCGAGGTGGTGACCTTGGGCGAGGCGCTGGTGCAGGTGCCCCGCGCGGAGGCGCCGAGAGGCGCCTGACGATATATTCTCTGATGGTCCGAACGCGCGCCGGCCTGCCCAGGATGGGCGCGCGACAGGATTGCGGTGCTCGGGTTCCCTCCCCTCCCTCCCGTCCCACGCCGCGCAGGCCGCCACGTTCGGGGGAGCCTTGCCGCGAGGCATGGCGACCAGATCAATCCGAGAGCAAAGGAGCCAGCTTCGTGCGACCCGTGTACGCGGTCTCGGGAGGGGTCTCGAAGTTCGTCAAGGCCCGACCCGACAAGACGTTTCAAGCCTTGGTGAAGGAGGCGTACGACTACGCCCTCGCCGACATCGGGATCGAACACCCGCACTTCTTCGAGCTGGTGGACGGCACCGTGGCCTCGTACTTCTCCGACCACTTCACGCGCCAGCTCATGGCCGGCATCATGGCCCAGGACTACCTGGGCATGTGCCCGAAGCCCTCTCATCGGGTGGAGGGCGGCGGGGCGACCGGCGGCATCTGCCTCCAGGAGGGATGGAAGGCGGTCGCATCCGGCTACATGGACGTCTGCCTGACCGTGGGCTTCGAGCACATGAGCCACGTGGAGACGTGGAAGGGCAACGAGTTCATCGCCCTGGCGTCGGACGTGTCCTTCGACTACCCCGTGGGCGGCTTCTACTCCGGCTACTACGCCATGATGGTCACACGCCACATGGCGGAGTTCGGCACGACCGTGGAGCAGCTCGCGCACGTCTCCGTCAAGAACCACATCAACGCCTACCACAACCCGTACGCGCAGAAGCGGCAGCGCCTCACGGTCGAGGACGTGCGCTCGGCACCGATGGTGGCCTGGCCGCTGACGCGGCTGGACATCTGCGTGATGAGCGACGGGGCTGCCGCGATGATCCTCTGCTCCGAGGAGGGCCTGGCGAAGCTGGAGAAGGCCGCCGGACGGAGCCTCCCGCGCGTGGTCGTGTCGGGCATCGGTCGCGGGACGGACGCGATGCGCATGGCGGACCGCCCGCACCAGTCGCTGGAGGACTTCTACAAGTACAACGCCTTGCCGGGCGAGTTGGACGGCGACTCCCGCAAGTACTACGAGAGGCTGTGGAAGAAGGGCTTCCGCTACCCCGGCGTGCACTCCTTCCGCGCCGGTCGCATGGCTTCGCGCGAGGCCTACCAGAACGCCGGGATCAACGATCCGCTGAGTGAGCTCGACTTCGTCGAGCTGCACGACGCCTACACGTCGTCCGAGATCCAGACGTACGAGGACATGGGGCTGTGCAGGTACGGTGAAGGCGGGCCCTTCGCCGCGTGTGGGAAGACCTTCATGCCCGGGCTGGACTACGGCCTGAAGCTGCCGTCCGAGCCCGTGTGTCCCGTCAACCCCTCCGGCGGATTGATCGCGTGCGGCCACCCCGTCGGCGCGACCGGTCTCATGCAGGCCGTCTTCGCCCTGTGGCAGCTCCAGGGGACGATCCACAAGCACTTCGGCGACCCGGCTCTCCAGGTCCCGAACGCCCGCCGCGGTGCCATCCACTCGCACGCCGGCACCGGCACGTACGTCACCGTCAGTATCCTGGAACAGGAAGACTAGGAGAGCGACCATGTCCGAGAACAGGTTCCCGAAGAGGATCGAAGACAACCTGGGCGGGACGATCGCCTTCAGCGTTCCGTTCCCCACCGGCGACGACCTGTCCGTCCTGAAGCAGATGTCGCCGATCATCGTCAAGCAGCCGTACGCGATCGACTACAACTACTCCTACGGCCAGGACTCCCCGTTCTTCGCGGCTCTGGCGAACGGGCGCTTCATCGTCTCGCGAGAGCCGGTGAGCGGATACACCTACGTCAACCCGCGCGGGCACGACATGTACTCGGGGCGGGAGACGGAGTGGGTGGAGATCCAGCCGGAGGGCAAGATCCACGCCTTCACGGTCTGCCACTTCGGCTCGGAGACGTTCCTGCCGGAGTGCCCCTTCATTCTCATTCTCGTCGAGTTCGAGGGGTGCGACACCCTCTTTCTGGCGCGCCTCGTCGGCGTGGATCCGGACAGCGCGAGCATCGACTGGATCGGCAGGAAGGTGAAGGGCCGGTTCCTGCGCAACTCCAAGCTCAAGCCGACGGACATCTACTTCAACCTGGTGGACTGAGCGCGAGAGCTCACCATGGACTACCAGCTATCCGAAGAGCACCTGTTGTTTCAGGAGACGGTCCGGCAGTTCGTGGAGCGGGAGATCGCCCCTCGCGCCGCGGAGATCGACGCCACCGATCGGTTCCCGCGGGACATCTTCGAGCGCATGGGCGAGCTGGGTCTGCTGGGCATTCCGTTCGAGGAGAAGTACGGGGGCGCGGGAGGGGACTACCTGAGCCTGCTGATCGCCCTGGAGGAGATCGCCCGGGCGTCCGGCACGGTGGCCATCATCCTGGACGCACACACATCCCTTTGCTGCGAGCCTCTCCACCTGTTCGGAAGCGAGGAACAGAAGAAGAAATACCTGCTGCCGCTGGCCACGGGAGCCAAGCTCGGCGCGTTCGGGCTCACGGAGCCGGGCGCCGGGTCCGACGCCGGAGCCACCCGCACCCGGGCGGTTCGCGACGGGGACGGGTGGGTGCTCAACGGGGAGAAGACGTTCATCACCAACGGATCCCTGGCGGATGTGCTGGTGGTGACCGCGAAGACCGACCCGGAGAAGGGGACGCACGGCATCTCCGCCTTCATCGTCGAGAAGGACACGCCGGGCTTCCACGTCGTCCGGGACGAGAAGAAGATGGGGTTGAAGGGATCCGTGACCTCGCAGCTCTCCTTCGAGGACTGCCGCGTGCCGGCGGAGAACCTGCTGGGTGGGGAGAACGAGGGCTTCAGGCAGGTCCTGGTCACGCTGGATGCCGGCCGCCTGGCGATCTCCGCCATGGCGGTCGGGCTGGCCCAGGGCGCCCTCGACAAAGCGGCAGCCTACGCCAAGGAACGAGTGCAGTTCCACCAGCCCATCGCCCGGTTCGAGGCCATCCAGTGGATGATCGCGGACATGGCGACCGAGATCGAGGCGGCCCGCCTGATGATCTACCGTGCCGCGTGGCTGAAGGGGCAAGGCCGGCGGTTCACCAAGGAGGCCGCGATGGCCAAGCTCTTCTCCACCGAGGTCTCGGAGCGGGTCTGCTACAAGGCCATCCAGATCCACGGCGGATACGGTTACATGCAGGAGTACGCCGTGGAGCGCATGTACCGCGACCAGCGCCTGTGTGCCATCGGAGAGGGGACGAACGAGATCCAGCGGCTGGTCATCGCGCGGCACGTCCTGGGCGCGTGAGCGGCCGTCGCCCTCGAGGTGACCACTCTCCGGGGTGACCGGCGCTACCTCGACCTGGGGGTGACACTGCACGTGAGCGGGGCGCGCACCCTGTGTTGGCGGCGGCTGTAGATGGCGCACTGTGGGCGCCCGTGATCGGTTGGGGCGAGCGCGAGGCGGTGTGAGCTCCCTGGGGAGGGGCTGGACGGGTACCGCTTTCAGGATCCGGCCACCGCGCTCGCGCTCCGGATCAGCCGACATGCAATGCCGAAAGGGCCGGCCTTGCATTCCGGATTAGCCGCCGTCATAATCCGACTCAGCCGCCACCCTTCGGAGCTCAATGTCCCCCACCAGCACGCGCCGACACCCCGATCTTTTCCCCCGGTTCGCCGCCGAGGCGGTGCGCGTGGCGCTCGGGGATACTCCCGTGGTGCTGGTGGTGGGGCCCCGCCAGAGCGGGAAGACCACATTGGTGCGCGAGCTGGTGGCCAGGGACTGGCGCTACGTCACCCTGGACGACGCAACCACCCTCGAGGCTGCTCTCGGGGACCCGACGGGCTTCGTCCGGGGGCTCGACCAGGCCATCATCGACGAGGTTCAGCGCGCTCCCGAGCTGCTGCGCGCGATCAAGGTCGCCGTGGACCAGGACCGACGTCCGGGGCGCTTCCTACTCACCGGGTCCGCCAACGTCCTCGATCTCCCGCAGGTGTCGGAGAGCCTGGCCGGACGCATGGCCGTCGTGGAGCTCCTTCCCCTGTCCGAGGCGGAGATCCGGGGCGTCCGGCCCCGATTCCTGGAGGCCGCGCTGGACGGGAGAGTCGCACGGCCCACCGACCTCGTCGTCGCCGGGGATCTCGTGGAGACGGTCCTGACGGGGGGCTTCCCCGAGATGCACCGTCGCGCCGATCCCGACCGCAGGCGAGCTTGGGCACTCGATTACCTGAACGCCATCCTCCGCCGCGACGTCCCGTTCGTGGCTGGGATCGCACACCCGGATGCCATGCGCGTGCTGTTCCAGGCCGTGGCACGCCATTCCGGCCAGCTCACCAATTTCTCGCAGCTGGCGGGGCGGGTCGGTGTGGACGACAAGACGGCGAGCCGGTACCTGGCCGTCCTCGAGCGCCTCTATCTGGTGCGGCGCCTGCCCCCCTGGTTCCGCAACCCCCTCAAGAGGCTGGTGAAGACGCCCAAGGTCCACGTCCTCGACTCCGGCCTGCTCGCCGCGACCCTCGGCGTGGCGGCGGATCAGATCGGCCGTGACCGCACGCCCTTCGGGCCCGTGCTCGAGTCCTACGTCCATGCCGAGCTGCTCCGGCAGGCCGGGTGGCTGCCCGGGGGAGGCACGCTCCACCACTACCGGGACAAGGACATGAACGAGGTGGATCTCGTCTTTGTCGCTCCCGACGGCGGCGCCATCGCCATCGAGGTGAAGGCGACCGCGACGGTGCGGGAGCAGGACTTCGCCGGAATCCGCAAGATCGCCGCTGCGCTGGGACACGATTTCAGGCTGGGACTCGTCCTCCACGACTCTGACCAGACGATCCCGTTCGGACACGCCCTCTACGCCGCTCCGCTCTCCGCGCTGTGGGGTACTACCTGAGGGCTTGGGGCCGGAGAGGATGTGACGCGGCACGCCTCGGCTTCCGGCGGGTACCTCTCGTAGGTATCTTGACCGTCCATACGGGGCCATAGCTCAGCTGGGAGAGCACCTGCTTTGCAAGCAGGGGGTCGCCGGTTCGAGCCCGGCTGGCTCCACTAGGTTCTACCCCCCACTCAAGCGTTGGAATTGCTTGACAATCGGCCTCCCAACCTGTGCCCGTTGTAGCATACGGTTGCGCGATGTTTTCGGGTGACACACCTTCAGGGGTGGCGCATAAGTGGTACATAAGACGCGCCAGCAGCCCCTAGGAAGCCCGAGGAGGTCGTATGGCTGTCGTCACCTATTCGGACAAGGCCGTCAAAGCCCTGGAGCCCCCCAGCCTTCCCCAACGGCAGACGGTGTATGGGGTGCAAGGCAAGCGCGGGCTCTTGTTGGTGGTGTCCAGCGGGGGGACAAAATCGTGGCACTACCGCTACCAGCTCCGTGGCCGCCGCCGCACCATGAAGCTGGGCGAGTACCCCGAGTTGTCCCTCAAGGCTGCCTCCGACGCCGCCGAGGATGCCCGCGCCGATGTCCGCAAGAAGCTGGACCCGCATCCCCGTGGGGGAGGGGATTCGGTGGACACGTTCGGCGCGATGGTGGATGCGTTCCTAGCGCATCACGAGGAAGCGGGCACCCTCGCCCCGAGTACGCTCCGCGAGTGGAAGCGCATCCTCAACCCGGACCCGCCGCCGAAGGAGCGGAAGAAGCACGTCCGCAAGGACCTCCCGCCGCAGTCCAAGGCGATGAAGCATCTTCGGACGCTGCCCCCCGCCGAGATAACCGACGTGGACGTGGCGCGGGTGATGGACGCTTACGAGCAGCGGAAGGCGCACATCATGGGGAACCGGGTGCAAGGCGCGCTTGCCGCAGTATTCACCTGGGCCAAGGCGCGCCGCCGCTTTGGGGTCCGAGAGAACCCGGTGCGGAGTCTGCCCCGGCGGCACAAGGAAGCCCCACGGGAGCGGACGTTAGACCTGGATGAGATCCGCCGGGTCTGGAACGTCCTGGACGCGGAGGACCTCCGCTTCCGTGTCGCGCTGCGGTTGGTCCTGCTTTCGGGCCAGCGTCCCGGTGAGGTATACCGGATGCGTTGGGAGCACATCGAGGGCTCCACCTGGACGATGCCCCAGGGGTACCGCAAGGCGACCAAGGCCGACAACGGACGGCCCGCGAAAGCCCACCGGGTCCACCTATCCGCCCCCGCGCTGGCCGAGGTAGAGCGTATCCGAGGTTGGGAGCGCGGTGGGTATGTGTTCCCCGCGAAGGTGGAGGGAAAGCCCAAACCGATTGAACGCCACGCCCCCGCGCACATCGTTCGGCGTCTGGTGATCCGCCTCGAAATGCCAGCCTGGGTCCCCCACGATCTGAGAAGAAGCGCCAGAACCCTATGGAGCGACGTTCTGAAGGTTGACCCCATCGTGGCGGAGAAGCTGCTGGGCCACGCCCTCCCCACGCTCCTGCGCACCTATGATCGGGGCGAGCAATGGGAGGAGCGGGTGGACGCCCTGGAGCGGTGGGGTGCCTATGTAGCCAACCTAGTGACGGAGGATGAACGATGAGCCGCCCGAAGAAAGGCACCGCGAAGGTCGCCGAGCCAAAGGAGTTCCACAACCCTCGGAAGCCTGCGGTTCACTCGTTCCTATCCGATGATGGCTCCGTGCCTTCCTGGCTCCTTTCAATCGAAGAGTTGGGCCAAGCAACCCGTGAGTTGGGGAATGCCGTTTCCTATCCGGAGGTCACGGTTGTTATCGCGGCCTGGTACCTGCGCACAAGGGGAACGCCCGGCTTCTGGAGCACCCATCGTGCGGCGCTACGTGGAATCCACTCAGCCCTGGGTGAGGGGCCGCCCACCATGACCGTACTGGCCACGGGAAAGGCAGTGGCGGACGGCACTGACATCGATCCGCCTCCCCCTGTCGCAACCTGGATCGAAGGACTGGACACGATCCTAGCCACGGAGGAGCTAGTAGCTCAGTGGGCGATGGAGAAGGTGGAAAGTGCCGGGTACAGATACGACGCGGAAGAGGGCGTCCTGACGGCTGCCACGGGGAGGAGAGGGAATCCGCCGGAGCACTTCACAAACATCGTGTGGAATCTCTACAAGCGGGCCACCGGGTACCCGCAGGCTAAGGGTTCCGACCTATACGCTGTGAAGTGGCGGAAGTTGATCGCTGATAAACTGCGCCTCTTCTTCCCCGCACCCTGGCTGAGCACCAAGTCAGACGGAAAGGAGGCCAAGATTGCCAACATCATCCGCAACGGGACCAACCCGAATCGGAACCGTCGGAAGGTCAAACCGACGCAGGGGTAGCAACCCCCGCTGGCGGAATTGTCGCGTCTCCGGGTCGTCCGGGGGCGCGATTTTCTTATTCCCTCCGCACGAGGGAAACCGCGAGATCCCGCCTTGTAGTATTTCGGCGAGCGACATCGTAAATCATTGCACTACAACAAGATAGGTTGTGTGATTGCCCGCGTGCTTGCTAGGCTACGCTCAACAACCCGAGCCCTGGAGCCCAGCGTATGCACGACCCCGCCCGCATCCTCCGAACCCCCGAAGTTGCCCGACGCCTGGGAATCAGCCGGGCCTCCCTTTGGCGGTGGCACTCCGAGGGCCATTTCATCCCGCCGAGAATCCTCGGGCAAGGCACCAAGCGCCCCGCCCACGGGTGGCTCGAATCTGACGTGAACGCCTGGCTGGAGGCCCGGCCCACGCTGGCGCGCACCGCCGAACCTGGGGACCCCGCGTGAACTCCACGACGCGGGACCCCCTGGCCGCCTTCGGGGACCGCCTGGAGGAGTGCCGGTGGGTCGCCTGGAGGTACGAGCTACGAGACGGAGAGGCCAGAAAGATCCCGGTATCACCCGCCACGGGTCGCAACGCCTCAGCCTCCGACCCCTCTACTTGGGGGACGTGTGAGGATGCGCGCTACTGCTGCGATGAGCGGGGGCTGGCGGGGGTCGGATACGTCCTGGGCAACGGCCTCGGTGGGGTGGACCTCGATGCCTGTCGGAATCCCGAAACCGGCGAGCTTGCCCCCTGGGCGCGAGAAGTCATTGACGACTTCGCGACTTACGCGGAGGTATCGCCCTCGGGCACGGGCGTAAAGCTCTTCGCCGGCGGGGCGCCGTCCAGCCTGCCCGCGCACGTCATTCGGATGGACGGGCCGGCAATAGGGGGCAAGGCCCCACAAATCGAAGTGTACACGGAGCGCCGCTACTTCTGCGTGACGGGGGATCTCCTCCCCAACGCCCCCGATGAGATTCGGGACGGGGGGGAGTTGGGAGGAGCTTGGGATCGGCTGGTGCGCCGTCTGCTTCCCCTCATTGGGAAGGGTGGCGCGGGGGACAGCGCCGCCCCGCTCGTGAGCGATGCCATCCCGAGGGGATTGCGGAATCAGACCCTCACCTCCCTGGCGGGTACGATGCGCCGCCGTGGGATGCAGGAGCCCGAGATCCTCGCCGGTATCGCCGAGATCAATCGTCGGAGGTGCGAGCCGCCGCTACCGGAGGATGAGGTGCGGCGGATCGCCGCCAGTGTGGGCCGGTACCAGGCGACGCCGAGCGCCCCCACCGCCGCCCCGGAGCCGTTCCCCGAACACCCTCGACTCCCCGGCCCCGCCGAGCCGGAGCGCCTCCCGTTGGACGTGCTACCGCCCACCCTCGCCGGACACTTTGAGAGTGTCGCCCAAGCCCTCCAGGTGCCCCACGAGCTGCCGGAGCTCCTGGCCCTGGCTTGTGTGTCCGCCGCCGTCGCGGGCCGGGTGGAGGTGGAGCCTCGGGCTGGATGGAGGGAGCCGGTAGGCATCTATGCTGCGTGTATCCTGCCGCCCGCCGCCCGAAAGTCTCCGACCTATGCCGCCATGACGGCCCCCGTCCGAGACTTCGAGGCGGAGAACATCAAGGCCACCGCGCCCCGTTACTTTGCCGCCCTGGACGTGGTGGACGTAGCGCAGGCTGACCTGGACGCGACCAAGAAGGCCGCCGCCAAGGGGAAGGCCACTCGCTCGGAGGTGGAGGCCGCCCGCCTGCGGCTCTCTGATGCGGAGGCCGCCGTGCCGCCTGACGGACGCCTCCTGGCCGGTGACGTGACCCCGGAGGCCCTGGTGCAACGCCTCGCCGCCCAGGGGGGACGGGTGGCCGTCCTGGAGCCCGAGCCCGGCCCCCTCCAAATGGTGGCGGGCAGGTACAGCGACACCGCCCGTCTCGGGGAGCTCAACAAAGCCTGGAGCTCGGAGGACCTCACCGTTGACCGGATAGGCCGCCCACCGCTCCACGTCCGCCGCCCGGCTCTGACGCTGGCCGTCCTCCTCCAGCCCGACGTATTGGAGGCCCTCCCCAACGGGAAGGCCCTCAGGGCCGAGGGGTTGGTGGGGCGCGTGCTTTGGTGCCGCCCTCCTCACGGGCTCGGGACCCGCCGCACGGGGGCCGACGTGCCACCGCTGGACGATACAGCCCGCGCCCGATACACCCGAGCCCTCCGCGTCCTCCTGGAGATGGAGCCCGCCGGGAAGGAGCCGGACGGGACACCTATCCCCCACGTCCTCCGCCTGGACCCCAAGGCCCTGGCTGTCCTCCACGCCTTCGAGGCGGAGGTGGAGAGGGACCTCGGGGACGGGGGCCGGTATGCCTCCATCCGGGATTGGGCCGGGAAGATGGTGGGCCAGTCTCTCCGCCTCGCCGCCCTCCTGGAGCTCGCCGCCCGTGCCGGGAATGGCCGCCCGCTGGTGGCCGACGTTGGACCCTGGGCCATGCGCGGGGCTGTCCGCCTTGTGGGCGGGCTTGCTTCCCACGCTCTGGCCATCCTCAACGGGCTGGACGCCGACCCAAGGACCGAGGCCCTCCAGTACCTCCTCCGCCGCCTCCAGGAGCTCCCCGCTGGAGTGACTGAAACCGAACTCCGCGACTCCGCCCGCCGACACCGCTATATCGACGACGCCGAGGACGTGGCGGACCTCCTGGACGACTTGGAGGAACGGGGCTGCGTCCGCCGGGTGGCCCAGCCTCGGAAGCCGGGGGCCGGGCGGGACCCGAGCCCGAAGCTACGCCTCCACCCGCGACTCGTTTGTCGGACCCCCGGAGAACGTCCCGAATATCCCAAGAATCCGGTCCAGGAGCCTGAGAAGGGGGATAGCCGGGATAGACGGGATACGATCCTAGGGGCGGACAACAGAACGCCCGACCCCACAACGGACCTCCTGGCGGAGCCGGTGGCATGATGTCGCCCGAGGAACGTCGGGAACGCGGGACGGCCCTATGCCGCCGGCTGGCCGCCGACGTGGCGAGCATCGCACCTCCTGGGCTGGGAGCATGGGCACCGGCCTGGGGCATCGTGGCGGAGGCGGACGTGGCCTTCATGGTGGTCCTTACCGCATGGGAGGCCGAGCCCTCCGAGCCCGCCCGCCTCCGGGTGAGAGACGCATATCACCGGGTACTGGAGCGATGGCGGGAGGCCGCCACGCGGTACGGCGCCGCCCTGCCTAGGACGCACCGCGCCGGGGGGGGCCGCATGATGCTCGCGCTAAGCCCTTCCGCCCTCCGCCGCTATGATGCGCTCCTCCACCTCCTGGCAGACGTTGGCCGGGGCGGGACCATGCGGGATCTAGCCGACGCCTACGCCCTCGCCGGCGCCCTGGAGGCATCCGAGCCCGACCCAGACACCCTCGCCACCCTCACCGCCCGCCTGGGCATCGAGGTGAAACCGTGAAGGGCACCCCAAGGGCGTTGAGCCTTACTCAGGGGAAGAGCCAGAAGCTCGACACCACCGGGAAGGCTTCTGGGAAGCCGGTTGGGTACCAGGCCCGGTCCCTGGACGAGTGGGAGCCGGTTCCGTACGAGCCCACGCCAGAGGACGAGGCAGCTTTCGACTCCGTGGCGCACGTCTCCCCCCTCGCCCCCCCATTCCTTCTCGCGTTCGCCCGCACGGGGATCTGCGCCGAAGCCTGCCGACGCATCGGGATCAGCGAATCACTCCCCCGCCAGTGGAAGCGCAGGCACCCTGACTTCGCCACGACGATGGAGGAGTTGAAGGAAGGGGTGCGTGACCGCTGGAACGCCCTCGCACGCAGGAAGGCGCTCCAAGGCTTCGAGGAACGTCTCTTCAACGCCAACGGTGAGTTGGTGGGCCGGAAGGTGCGGGAGGACCCCGGCTTCTTGAAGGCGGTCTTGGGCTCGCTTGACGCTGACAACTGGGGTAGGGCTGGGGAGAACGGTCAGAGCATCATCGTCAATGTCTTGCAGGCCCACGAATGAGCCCCCTGCCCCCTTGGCTGGTTATCACGCCCTGTAACACCCCTCGCGCGCGTGAGGACGAAGCCAGAAGGGGTCATCGGCACGTTGCCCCGCCCCCATCCATCCTGGCGGCGCATGAAGTTGCACTGCCGCAGCGCCCTCGGTAAGTGCATAAACCGCGAATGGCGCACGAGAACGGCCCAGGACCCCCGCAACGCCTTGCCTTTCAAGAGAAAGGCCACCCCCCTAGAATCACCATTATGTTAAGCTGGAGGACCGTCGCGGTGGAGAAACCGCATAGAAATGCTGACGGCCCGATGCCCCGAGGTGGTGGGGTTTCAGGAGTGGAGCGGGCCTTCCCCCTAGCTTTTCTTCAACAGGCCCCTTCAGCGCATGTATCTAGTCCGCCCCGCGGATTTTTCACGGCTGCTGATCTCGGGCCACCCCACCGCAAGCCGTTGCTACGCCTGGTCGGAGCTGGTGGCAGGGTCGGACCGGGACGCTTCTTCGCGGTACTTCACGCCGGACCCGTCACATCGGCCGCACTGGCGCTCCGGGCATCCATCCTCAATGATGTACGCAACGACGGCAATCCCCTGGCCCCAACCACATGAGCCGAGAGCAGCACGTTTCGATCGACGAGATCATGTCGGGGAGGGAGTCGTCGCTGGAGCTCAAGAGGATGGCGAAGGCCGCCGCCTGGGCAGACGGAGTTGCGCCTAGGCAGACTAAGCACCAGGTCTACCTCGGCGACGCGCGCATCATGGCGGAAGTGGCCGAGCCGGTCCACTTGGTCGTCACGTCCCCGCCGTACTTCGACCTAGTCAACTACGAAAGCGAAGGGGATACGGCTGGCCAGCTTGGCCACGTCCATGGATACAAGGCGTTCCTGGACGAGCTCGACCGGGTGTGGCGCCGTTGCTTTGACCTCCTCACTCCCGGTGGGCGCCTCTGCGTCGTCGTGGGGAGCGTCTGCATCTCCCGCCGGGCCGCCGGCCGCCACCACGTCCTCCCGCTACCGGCGGACATCTCGATCCGTGCGCGGGAAATCGGATTCGACTACCTGACGCCGATCCATTGGTCCAAGATCGCGAACATGGCCACGGAGGCGGGGGGGTCCGCACGGTTCCTGGGGAAGCCGTATGAGCCCAACGCGATCCTCAAGAACGACGTGGAGACCATCCTCCTGCTCCGGAAGCCGGGTAGCTATCGGAAGCCGACGCCGGCGCAGCGCGCGTTGAGTCTGATCGACCCCGAGGACCATCGACGTTGGTTCCGATCTGTATGGACCGACATTCGGGGCGAGAACCGCAAGCGCGGACACCCGGCCCCTTACCCGGTCGAAATCGCCTCGCGTCTCATTCAGATGTTTAGTTTCGTCGCTGACACCGTGCTGGACCCTTTTTGGGGGACGGGCACGACGACCGTCGCGGCAATCGGGTCGGCCCGCTCAAGCATCGGCTTCGAAATCGAGCCCCGATATCTCGAATTGGGGCGCGATCGTCTCGGACAGTTGGACACGGCCGGCGTTCCGGGGCATACACACTTCGTCTACTAGGTGCGCTCGTGAACGGACCCGACGCGCTTGTTCAACACCTAGCCGAGCGCGGGTACCACCCTCGCTCCGATGCCCACAGCAACGCGATCTGCAGGGCGATTCTCGCCGACCTAATCCAGCATTGTCCCCCGTTCGCCGCCAAAGCGCGTAGCGGGGACTTGGTGGCCAAACTCAACCACACCGTGAAGGTCGGCCACCAGGATTGGAACATCGATCTGGCGGTGGGTCCGCCTCCAGGCTTGCCGGTCCCGCCAGAGAAAGGCGATATCAGGTTTGAGGTCCCCGTGGTCGTCGAGGTTGCCGTAGAGGCCAAGTGCATTATGACGGAGCACGGGAAGGCGCGACGGAACCGCCTGCGCGACCTCCAGGCGTTCCACGACTATGCGCATCGGTACAACCAAAAGACCGTCGCGGTTGGCACCGTAACCGTGAACCTTTCTGAATGGTTCTGGTCGCCATTGAGGAGGGGCGAGACCACCCACCACCGGAACATCAAGAAGGTGGGCCCGGAGACCGTGGAGCTCTTTCGAAGCCTACCCTTGAGGCATCGCCCGGATGAAGACGCCGGACTAGAGGCCGTGTCGGTCATCGTGGTCCGCCATGACAACGGCGCCTTGAACCCAAATCCAGACGGAGACGCGCCCGCGTCCAAGGCACCTACCCTGGTGGTATCGGCGCCGGCGCCGTTGACCGGCGACCCGATGCACTATGCGACCATGGTGCAGCGGATATGCTCGGCATATCGGGAACGATGGACCTAGGCCGACGCGCGTGAAATTAGGACACTACCGACTGGTTGCTCGGTCGTGCCATCGTCTGTGCTCTTCACGAAGGAGCCCCCGCCAAGCCGAAGCTCAACAGGGGCCGTCGTCGCTCACACCGGTTCCCGTGGGGCACGACGACGCCAAACGGTAAGGCCGACAGCCGGGCGGGGGGATAGCTGGACAGCATTGAACGTGCCCCTCGCTGGCCCACTACGGCGGAGTGGTAGAGGCGGCGGTGGAGCCCCGCCAAGGGTCCGGTACCCCTGAGCCGTCCAAGCGCCTCCACCAGCCCAAAGCCCTCCTCTACAGGGCTCCGGTAGGGATCGGGGGTCCCCTAGCCTTTCTTCAACCGACCCCTTCAACGCATGTATCTAGTCGGCCCCGGCGATTTCTTCAGGGTTGCCGAACCAGGGCCATTATCGTGTCGCCAGCCAAGCCCCAAGCCACTGTGCGCGGCAGGGGAGGTTTCAGCCCATCCGGAAGGCGGGTTCTTTGGCCATCCCAGGGGGGGAGATAAGATACCCTGTCTTTTCAGTACACCCGGTGTTAGAGTTGAATCAACTCATCTACCACGTGTGGAAGGAGTTTCAGAGGCCGTCCGCGTTCCGTCGCGGGCGGCTTCTGCCGTTTCTAGGGACACGGAGACTCGCGCAACCACTTCGTGATCTTCCGCCGATAGCTCCCATGAGCCACTACGTAGGCTGTCACTAGCTGGTAATACGTCGGGCGGTCCTCCAGCACCACCACGAAGTCCAAGCCCGGCGTGACCAGCTGGACTCTTGGCCCAGCTGTTCCGCGCTCCTGGACCCAACAACCGCACAAACCCTGGTCGGCTGCCTCGATCAGAGGTCGAATCCAGCGTATCCGTGCGGCTCGTGTTTCGTCCAGCAGTCTGTCGTTGAACTCCTGGTGCTGGCCTGTAACCACGTGCCAGAAGATAGTGTGCTTGCCATCGGCCTGTCTGTGCGGCGCAGCTCCCACGCGCTTCCCTTTGTACGTGGGCTGACTATCCACCAGGTCGATGGTAAAGGCCAGGTACAGGCGCTCTATGTAGTCCAACGCGCTGCCCCGCACCGCGCTTCGTTCAATCAGGGCGGGAGGCACCCAAGCGGGGTCTGTCACTGGGCACCCCAGTTTGGCACCCAATGGAAGATGTTCAGCTTGGATTCCGCAGGTAGGGTTGAGCGAGTGAGCGAGTAACTGGAACGCTCCCGTATCCGCTCCACGATCGCGAGTTTCGCCGGACTCGTGGTCAAGCCAATGGTCGCATACCCGACAGCTCCCAGAAGCAAGTCGACGATTTGCATCTGTTCGATCTCGTGCGACCGGACGGTCTGGACACGCTCGACGATTCTCCGCTGGAAGTCGTACACGCTGTTCGCGAGGATCTGACTCAAGCCCCTTACCTTAGCCGCACTCCGAGTGTCCTTGATATCGAGGTAGATCCTATACCGCGCCCTCGGATCAAGTAGGAATCGCAGAAGGGTGAAGTACATCTTGAAGTAGAACGTGTCGTGGTCCTGCTGAAATGCCTCGTGGTCGAGTGCTCCCTTCGGGATTACGATCGCTCGGAAATGCAGGTCGCCAGTATCAAAGAAATAGTCCACGACATCGAGGTAGAACTTGAGCTGACCATCTGAAACCTTGGACCACTTGATCTCAAAAGTCTCCGGCAGCCCGTGGTAGGCCTTGACCTCACGGATGCGTTCAGCAACCGGACGACTCGCGACCAGAGGGCACCACACCGCCCCCAGAAGCATGATGGGTTGTCCGTCGTGCTCTAGGTGGCGGCTCTCGTCGCAGTAAATGTTGAAGGTCTCTGGCATCCGATCTAACGCCTCCCCGATGGGGTCAATGCTGTCCGATGCGGCACCTGAGTGTACGGGGGGGGGACCTGTTTTTCCATGGTGGGAGGCGACCCACGGTCCACGGCACCGAGTCCGATGCGTATTGACTTCGAAGTACGACTGACGCTCGGCATCATTGGCGGGGCGTACTTCGAGTGGAGTAAGTGGACAACACTGATGCGGTACACTGACTTCGATTTGCAGTTGAATGGCTCGGAAGCGCCAATCTGACGCTGGATTGACGCGGCTGTCACAGGGTCACGCGACTTGGGAACGGTCAGGGGTTGGGAAGCTCCTTGTGGCGCAGGGGCAGCCAGGCCCGTATCCTGAAGCGACCTCGCGATTGCAGGCCAAGCCTCCTCCCTGAGGCTATCAGCACCGCGCCCGGCCCTGCCCGCCGGATTCTCTGCCAAGGAGATTCCTATGGGGCTCCGTAGCCTGGCCATTTCCTCCGCCCTCACATTCGTCCTCGTTTCATGCAGCGGAGGCGATTCCCCCACAGACCCGGTTAAGCCGCCGACTCCGGTGGCTACGACGGTGACGCTTTCGGCTCCGACCGTGAGCCTTAGTTCCCTTGGTGCCACCCAGCAATTGACGGCAACGGTCAAGGACCAGACCGGGGCTGTGATGTCCAGCGCGACGGTGACGTGGGCCTCGTCAAATCAGCTGGTCGCTACCATCTCGTCGTCGGGGCTGGTCACCGCCGTAGCGAATGGTGCCGCGACCATCACAGCTACCTCGGGGATTGCGACAGGGACGGCAGCAGTAACAATCCAGCAACAAGCATCGTCGCTGAGTCTTTCTCCGAGCACCAAGAGCTTTGCATCACTTGGCGACACAGCGCGGCTGGTGGCGACCGTGAAGGACGCCAACGGTCAGTCGCTTGCTGGGGCGACGGTGACTTGGGTGTCATCCAATCTCCTGGTTGCTACCGTATCGACTTCGGGCCTAGTGACATCCGTGGCGAATGGCACAGCGACGATCACGGCCACTTCGGGGTCCGCAGCGGCAGCGGCAGCGGTGGCGGTTCAGCAGGTAGCAACGTCGCTCGTGCTGTCTCCTGCTTCAGTGACATTCTCCTCGCTGGGTGCGACGCAACAACTGACTTCCACCGTGCGTGACTCTCGCAGCCAGACAATCTCGAACGCCACGGTGACGTGGGTGTCCTCCAGCGCCCAGGTGGCGACGGTGTCGTCGACGGGCTTGGTAACCGCGATAGCGAGCGGTGCGGCTACGATCACTGCCACGTCGGGCTCTGCGACAGGAACCGCGTCAGTGACCGTCCAGCCGGTGGCTACGGTTTCAATTTCCCCCACCAGTCTGACGCTCGACGTTGGCCAGACCGCAACGATCACGGCGACGGTGCGAGACGCTTCGGGCAACGCTATGGCTGACAAGACGGTGACCTGGGCCACGAGCGACGCGAGCGTAGTTGGGGGCACCGTGAACGGTAACACAGCGACGCTGGTTGCTGCCGGTGCCGGTTCGGCCAGCGTGACAGCGACGGTGGACGGAATTGTGGGGACCTTGCCAGTCACGGTTCGCACGACGGCACCGAAGCCGGTGGCCTCTGTAGTTGTGACCCCTTCTACCGTGACCCTCGTGGTTGGCGCAAAGGTCATCCTGATCGCGACGCTGCGCGATGCCCAAGGCAACGTTCTGACCGGTCGCACGGTTTCGTGGACATCCTCCAACCTGCAGGTAGCGAACGGCACAGTCTCGGGGAATACAGTGGAAGTGACCGGAGGAACAGTGGGAACCGCTACCGTGTTCGCGACGAGTGAAGGTGTCTCGGGAAGTAGCGTTGTGACCGTGATTAGCTCGGGAGGCGGGGGAGGCGTTTCTCTTACCTGCGCCGGTGTTGCCGGTGGAGTCATTCTCGCGCAGGACGGTACCTACCTCGGGAAGCTATCAAACAGATTCGACACCCAGTCGATCTTGAATACCTTCGGTTCTTATGGCAGTCAGTTCAGCTCCACGAGCATTTACAACCAGTTCAGTCAGTACGGGAGCCAGTTCGCACCCTACTCCGCGTACAACGAGTTCAGCACGAAACCCCCTATTCTCTACGTCAATAACGCCGCCGTGGCCTACATCTCCAAGAACACGTTCAAGACTCCTCGCATCGACCCTGATGTTCTGAAAGCGTGCACGTTCCCCTGAGGTCAGCCCGGTATCCGATCACGCCCTATCAGATAGACGACGGACCTGCTCGATTGTGGGGGTTGTTGGGGCTCTCCGTGCTGGCTCACTACAGAAGTAAGCGTCCGGTGAACCCATGTTTCGGTCGGTGAGGGTCGGAGGCAAGCTCCCGGTATTGGCGCTACAGAATCAGTTGCGCACGTCTCGGAGGCCCATCCAGACATTCCCCCTCGGGGAGCCCGCCCGTAGCCTCCAGGGAGCCACCAAGGACCGCAGAGGAGGGGGAGACGCTCATGGGAGTTGCTATCTGGACGCCCGCGATCTGGAGTGAGGGACCCATCCGTCCGTCACCGCGTCAGACGCCAGCGTTGGACACACGCCGCGAGGCTGCGGACACCCCTCCCAGGACCATGGAAACGGGGGTACGCGCCTCCCCAAGTGGCGCATGGGTGGCGTATAACGTCGTATCCTACCAGCTAGATAGTGGCATACTAGAACGCTAGGGCCGGATTTCAACGGCCTGCTTTGCAAGCAGGGGGTCGCCGGTTCGAGCCCGGCTGGCTCCACTAGGTTTTCAGACCTGATGGGATTCGAATTGCACGTACATTGCACGCAAAGTTTTGCGTGCACCGGCTGGAAGTTCCCGTGGATGTTCGTGGGATCTTCCGTGGACATTCCGTGCATCTTCCGGGCGCCCCCGTGGATCTTCGCGGGTACGTACCTCGCTCGTACCTGCGAAATATCTTCCCAAAACCCAGCCCATCCCTGACCAGGTCCGGGCGCCGGCTGCGGCTGCCGTCTGCTGGTCATTCGCGTGAGGCCCGCGCGGCAGCGGGATTCTTAGTCGGGCCGCCGGTAGCCTGAGGCCGTTGGCGAGCCAAGACAGCCGTCGTGCGTGACCTAACCGAAGGAACTTCCCGTCATCGACATCGTATAAGCTACTTAGCCACGGTGACTCCGACCCTGTGGCGGGCGAGGTTTCAATGCACCTGCGCGGAGGTGCCAATGTCCGGCTCGATCGGAAGTAACGGAAGTGGGTTCGCGCCCGGTAGCCCGGGGAACATCTATCACCGGATGGATCTCGGAGAGTTCACTTTCCAGGAGCGGTTTGACCTCTCAGATCCCTCCAATCCGACGATTGACTATGACATCGTCGGTGTCCCCCACAGTGCAGTCCAGAAGCTCTTGGGGGACGTGAGGCACATCAAGCTCGACCTGTAGGTGCGCGCGCGGGGATGGGGGCGTCCTCCGGGTCGGGGCGGCGGGCGCCCTCTGTCGTTCGCAGGCGCACTATGTTAAGCGCCGCCGCGGTCGGAGAGGTGGTCGACACCTTGGTCGCCAATGACGACACGTTGCTCGTTGTGCGATACGGCTCCAACCCAGGTCGCGATGTGGATCTCCTCTTGGTGTCCAGGTCGGAGCCGGCGCGGGAACGGGTGGAGTTGGCTGGGCTGGACGTACTTCACCTAAGTATGGCCCGGACGGAAGAGCTTGCCCGGCTCCGCGACCCACTGGTCACGGAGCCAGTCCTGACTGGGACCTCCCTCGGAGGCGACCGCGCGAGCTTCGAACGGCTTTGGAATCTCGCCACCTCCCCAGAGGTGGATTCAGATACCGTGGGGCACCTCCTCGATGAATCGGCTCGACTCTTCCGGTTGGCCCGCGGGCAGGCGCGGCTCGCATCGCGCCAATCCGGTGCCCAGGATCTCAATGCCTGGAGCATTGTGAACGCTGCCTGGGCAGCCGCCTATTGGCTTCTGGCGGGTCATTTCTCCCGCTTCACGTCAGCCATCCGGCTTGAGGAACTGCGCGCGGCTGACCCGCGGATGTCGGAGATCCTGGAACTCGCCGCACGAGCAAAGCACAGAGAGGCGACCGTGGACGACCCTGCACGGGCCCTCCGGTGCCTAAACACCATGCTGACAGGCCGGTCGGCGGCCTAGCAAGGGCTTGCTGCCGGCACGGTGGGCATCTGGTTCCCGAACCACTCGCCTTGCAGCTCCCGGCCTGGACTGCGCAACTTGCACGCGCAGCAGAAGCCCAAAGCCGTTAGGGTGCACCGCATCCATCGGGATGCGAGTGGCGTCAGCACAGGAGCCCCGGCCCCTTGGTCTGTTGCGAGCAGGCCCACATCAACTGAACGGCCAGTCCTATGCCGCGCGACTGGGAGCACACCCTTAGGAATTGGGCGAGCCCGCCCGGCCAATCCGAGCGCGACCGCTGTGCCCATGCGGAGAGCATGGTACGCGACGCGGTGAACGCGAGCGGCCGTCTTCGGGTCCATGACCTGGAGGTGTTCCTCCAGGGGTCGTACCGCAACAACACCAATGTCTGCGCCGACAGTGATGTCGACGTGTGCGTCAGGTGTATGGACGTGTTCTGGGTATCGCACCCATTTGATGTCGGGATTGCAGATGCCGACATGGGCGTGGTGGACGATACCACCGGTTACACTTACCCCATGTTCAAGGCGGACGTGGAAGCGGCCCTCCGCGACCACTTTGGCTCGTCTGCGGTGCTGCGGGGCGACAAGGCGCTCAATGTGGCCGAGAACACCTATCGGGTCACGGCCGACGTCGTACCGTGCTTTGAGCACCGTAGGTACGAACGATTCAGTGACGGATCGATCTACTACAGCTCGGGAACGGCGTTTCGAACAGATTCCGGCTCACGGATAGAGAACTGGCCGTACCACCACTACGAGAACGGCGTTGAGAAGAACCGTCGCACAGGTAAGCGCTTCAAGGGGATGGTCCGAGCCCTGAAGTCTCTCCACAACGAAATGGCTCTCAATGTGGGCGAGAAGATGCCGTCGTTCCTGCTGGAGAGCCTGGTTTGGAACGTCCCGGACGATCGGTTTGGATCCAGCTCCTATGTGCATGATCTCCGAGTGATCCTTGAGCTTCTCATCGACAAATCCGAGGGCGATCACCAGTGCTCGGATTGGACTGAAGTCAACGATCTTAAGTACCTCTTCCGGGGCCCTAAGCCCTGGTCGCGATCCGCTGCGAACGTCTTTCTCAAGCAGGCCTGGTACTACCTTCGCATCGGGGGGGCGTTCTGATGCCACGCCCGCATTTAATCGCGTTGGTCGGCCTGGCAGGCCTTCTTTGGGGCGGGGCTCTACTGGCGGGCGGCGCTACAGTTCCAATCGGATTCCTCCGACCGTTCTCGTTTGTCGTCGGAGGCGCGTCTTTGGCGGTGGCTGCCTTTGACCGCTGGTTATGGCGGTTGCCGCTCTTCTCGGGTTGGTTTGTAGATCGACCTGACCTTCAGGGTACATGGCGCGGCACGCTCCGCTCCAACTGGGTTCATCCCGACACTGGTGAGAGAGTCGGCGAGCGCCCCATCTATCTTGTTGTTCGCCAGACGTTCTCTTCGCTAAGCGTGCGCCTCATGACGGGCGAATCCAGCTCTGACAGCCTGGCCGCATCGCTCGTGAAGCTCCCCTCTGGGGTGGATGTGCTGTATTGCATCTACGAGTCCATTCCGGACCTGTGGGTCAGGGATCGCAGCCCGATTCACTTCGGCGGCATGAGGCTCCAGGTCCACGATGGCGACACGCGGCTGGACGGCCACTACTGGACCGACCGCAACAGCGTGGGTGACCTCGAAGTAGCCCGTGTCAGCCGAGCGGGCGCAACGGACTTCCATGCGGCATCTGAATTGCGAAGCGGCGCCGATCGGCTGCGCCGAGGTGTACCCTAAGCAGGAGCTCCTATCGCAGGGTAGCCGAAGTGCTCCGGGGCCGCTCGGATCGGACCTCGCGGCCCGGCGTAGGCACTATGCTTCACCAATAGCACTCTAGAGTCTCTGGGTAGGTGTCCATGTCGATCGCTGTCGCTCTGCTTGGCGCAGACACTGCCGTCGTCGCGACTGATTCCCGGTGCATAAGCGCACAGGGCGTTCTGCGCGACGACTGCGACAAGACGTTCGAGCTCCTGGAGGGTTCGCTGATCGGCGCATGCACAGGTCTAAGAGGGTGTTGACAAACTAACGAAAGATTGCCATGCTTCTCACACCCCC
>CAZJFX010000061.1:0-23309 GCA_964545395.1 uncultured Gemmatimonadaceae bacterium
GGCGAGGGGAAGATAGCCGCTCCGTTTGGGGGTGGGAACCGCCGCCCTCACCTCTCCTCGTCCGCCGCCCTCCGCCCCGCCAGGTACCCCACGATGTAGGACCGGAGTGTGATCTCGAGGCGGGTCATGTCCGGCGTCGCCTTCAGGCCGGCCTCGCCCTTCCGCTTCAGGGCCTCGGCGAGCTTTCCCACCGTGTCCACCACCTCGACGACGTGGGGGTCGAAGCCCAGGGCCAGCTCGTCGGCCTCCATGTGGGCATCGTCACCGATCCCGGTGACCACCACCTCGTCCAGGTCCATGTCGGCTTCGGTGACGGTGCCGGTGAGGGGCGCGCGTCGCCGGATGGGCTCGTCCGGGGAGATGAAGGCGTCGTCGTCGCTTCGCGCCGCCACCCGCTGGATGGGCTCGTCCGGGGACATGAAGGCGCTTTCCGGCACCTCGCCCGTCCGCTCGGGGATGGGATCGTCGGGGAGGATCATGGCCGACGACAGGTCGTCCGAAGTCGCTCCGGCACGCTGCACCGCCGACTTCCTCGCACCTGGGGGGAACGCAGGCGGAGGAAGCCGCCGCCCATCCTGCCCGTCCCCCGAAGGGCCCTGAGCCGACGTTCGGCCGCCGTCGGGGTTGAAGTCTCCACTCATGCCGGCGCACCCATCTCCGTTGGACCAGCGGATCGAGCTCGTCTCGTCCGCACACCTCTCCGCAATATACGGGTCCCCGAAATCCCGCGAAACGACGGTCTTCCCAGCCTAGAGCACGAACTTGATGACCACGAACCCGCCCACCAGCAGGACGACGAACGCCACCGCCAGCAGATCGAAGTACCTGTCGATGAAGCGGGCGATGGGCGGCCCGAACTTGTAGATCAACCCGGCCACCGCGAAGAACCGGAGGGCGCGGGAGAGCGTCGAGGCCAGCACGAAGGTGGCGAAGGTGATCCCGAAGACCCCCCCCGACAGCGTGAAGACCTTGTAGGGGATGGGCGTGAGCCCGGCGATGAACACGGCCCAGAAGTCGTACCGGTCGTACAGGCCCTGCACCATCCCGAATGCCTCGGGGGTGACGCCGGGCACGTACGCGAAGAACCACTGGTCCACCATGTGCCAGGCGCCGGCGCCTATGGCGTACCCGGTCATCCCTCCCAGGACCGATCCGGCGGTGCAGATCGCGGCGAAGCGGAGCGCGCGCGCCGGCGCCCCGAGGCAGAGGGCGATGAGGAGGGGGTCCGGGGGGATGGGGAAGAAGGAGGACTCGGCGAAGGCGAGCGCGAAGAGCGCCGCCGGGCCGTAGGGCGTGTGCGCCCAGTGGAGCACCCAATCGTAGAGGCGGCGGATCCATCCGGGACGGCCGTGGCCGTGGGCCACGGCTCCCACGTGCTCGGCGCGCGCCTCCTCGCCCTGCTCTCCCGCGCTCACGCCCCCGCCTCGTCCTTCCACGCGAACCTTCCCAGGAGGGGCACGAAGGTGCATTCCCCCTTCACGACCTCCTCAGTGACGATGAACCCGTCCTTGCGCACGAGGAGGAGCTCCTGGGAGTCCTTGGAGCCCACCGGGATGAGCATGCGGCCGCCGTCCCCCAGCTGATCCACCAGCGCGGAGGGGATGGAGGGCGAGGCCGCCGAGACCACCACCACGTCGAAGGGAGCGTACTTCCGCCACCCGATGGTTCCGTCGCCCACCAGGAGCGCCACGTTCTTCAGCCCCAGGGTGTCCAGGGCCCTGCGCGCCCTTTGGGAGAGCTCGCGCACCCGCTCCACGGAGTAGACCCGGTCGGCCATCAGCGCCAGCAGCGCCGTCAGGTAGCCGCTCCCGGTTCCGATCTCCAGCACCTTCTCGTCCCGGGTGGGGCGCAGGAGGGTGAGGTAGTGCGCCTGCAGCGACGGCTGGGAGGCCGTCTGCTGGTACCCGATGGGGAGCGGCCCATCCTCGTAGGCCCGGGGCCACATCCCCTCGGGCAGGAAGATGTGCCGCGGGACGCGATCGAAGAGTTGCAGGATCTCCAGGTCGCCGATCCCGTGAGCGCGGATCTCCTCGATGAGGCGGCGGCGGTAACCGACGTACGTAGTGTCGTCTAGAGGCCCAGATTCCACCCGCGGATCTCCTCGAGGAGTCGGTAGTTCGTCAGGTCCAGGGAGAGAGGCGTGACCGACACGTACCCGTCGCGCACGGCCTGGAAGTCGGAGTGCTCCGAGCCCTCCCAGTGCACCGAGCCGCCGCCGATCCAGAAGTACTCCCGCCCCGAGGGGTCCAGGGCCCGGGTGATGGACTCGGAGTAACGGCGGCGGCCCAGCGAGGTCACCCGGATCCCGCGCACCGCGGCGGGAGCGCACGCCGGCAGGTTCACGTTGAACAGGGTGTGCTCCGGGAAGGACCGCCGGCCGAGCATCTGCTGCAGGAGAGCGCCGACCAGGCCCTCCCACGCGTCCAGCTCCTCACGGCGGTCCCCCGTGTACGAGATCGCCACCGAGGGGATCCCGATGACCGTGGCCTCCATGGCCGCGGCCACCGTGCCGGAGTAAAGGACGTCCTCCCCCATGTTCGGGCCGTGGTTGATCCCCGACACGCACACGTCCGGCGGCTTCGGCAGCAGCTCGCTCACCGCGAGGATCACGCAGTCCGTGGGCGTCCCGTCCACCACCCACGACCTGTCCGTGCCGCGCCGGGCGCGTAGCGGGTGGTGCATGGTCAGGGAGTGGCTGGTGGCGCTCTGCTCGCGATCGGGAGCCACGACGCTGACGGACCCCAGGGCGCGGGCGGCCGAAGCGAGCACGCGCAGCCCCGGGGCCAGGTAGCCGTCGTCGTTGGTGCAGAGGATGTCCATGGCTACCCGGTGGACGCCGGGGGCGTGAGCACGTCGAGGAGCTCCCTGAGCTCGGCCTTCATCCCCGCCACGACCTCCGGCTCCAGGATCTCCTGCCGCTCCTCGGCCAGCTCGCCTGCCTTGCGCATCTCCTGGAGCTTCTTGCGCGCCCCCTCGATGGTGTACTTCTCCTCGTAGAGGAGGTGCTTGACCAGGAGGACGAGCTCGATCTCCTTGGGCCGGTACACCCGGTTGCCGGCCCGGTTCTTCGTCGGGTTGAGGACGTCGAACTGGGTCTCCCAGTACCGGAGCACGTGGTCCTTCAGCCCGGTGAGGTCGCACACCTCGCCGATGGAGTAATAGGCCTTCTTCGCGATGGGCTCGTTCATCCAGGTTCCTCCTCTCGGACTGCGCCAGCGCACCCGGCGCGTGCCGGGATCCCAGGCGGCCACGGCCCGGACCCGCGGTCCCGTGTCCGGATGCTGTTCCCCGCTCGGGCGGTTCATGACCATTCTTCCGGTTTCGGGTCCCGGAGCATGAGGGCGCGCATCGCATCCACCGGGCTGCGGCCCTCGTGGACGATGGCGTGGACCTGCTCGGAGATGGGCATCTCCACGCCGTGACGTGCCGCCAGCGCGTGCACCGCCTCCGCCGTCTTCACGCCTTCCGCCACCGCAGTCATGTCCGCGAGGATCTCCGTCAGCTTCTCACCCCGTCCCAGGCGGTATCCCACGGTCCGGTTGCGGCTCAGGCTACCCGTGCACGTGAGTACGAGATCCCCCATGCCGGCCAACCCGGAAAAGGTAGCTCGCTCGGCGCCGAGGGCGACACCCAGCCGGGTGATCTCGGCCAGCCCCCGGGTGATGAGCGCGGCGAGGGTGTTGTGGCCGGCTCCCAACCCGGCGGCCATCCCCGCTCCCACCGCGATGACGTTCTTCAGGGCGCCGGCGAGCTCGACGCCCACCACGTCCGGGTTGGTGTAGACGCGGAAGTGCTCGGTCTGGAGGAGCGCCTGCACCCGGCGCGCCGCCTCGGCGTTCCGGCTCGCCACCACCACCGCGGTGGGCGTCTCGCGGGCCACCTCGGCGGCGAAGCTGGGGCCCGACAGCACGCAGAACCTGTCCATGATGCCGGCGGGGAGGAAGGACCCCAGCACCTGGTCCATGCTGCGCAGGGTGTCGAGCTCGATCCCTTTGGACGCGCTCACCACGATGGCGTTGGGGCGGAGGTGCGGGGCTGCGGCTCCCATCACCCGTCCCACGAACTGGGACGGGCTCACAGACAGCACCAGCTCCGCGCCGCCCACCGCCGTCGCCAGGTCGGTGGTCACGCCGAGGGACTCGGGGAGCGTCACGCCGTCCAGGTAGGGGTTGCCGCGGTTGCGCTCGATGGAGGCGGCCACGTGCTCCTCGAAGGACCAGAGCACCACCTGGTGTCCCCGCTTCGCCATGAGGGCGGCCAGTGCCGTGCCCCAACCCCCCGCGCCCACCACGGCCGCGCGCACGCTCTCACGCATCGGCGCTCTCCCGGTGGGGGCGGCCGAAACGGTGCTCCTCGCCCTTGAGGAGCTTATGTATGTTGGTCCGGTGCGCCCAGATCACGAAGGCGGCCAGCGCCGTCGTGAAGAGCACCAGGCCCCGGCCTCCCTGGTGCGGGAGGAGGGCGACCAGGATGGGGAGCGCGACGGCCGCCGCGATGGAGGCCAGCGACACGATCCGGGTGGAGAAGGTGAGCAGGATCCAGATCCCCAGCGCGCCGAGGCACGCCCACGGCGCCAGGGCGAGGAAGACCCCCGCGCTGGTGGCCATGCCCTTCCCGCCCTTGAAGCCCACCCACACGGAGAACATGTGCCCCACGATGGCCGCGGCGCCGAACGCCAGCGTCCAGGCGAAGGAGGCACCCGCCAGCCCCGGGAAGAGCCACACCGGCACGAACCCTTTCAGGATGTCCACGGCCATGACAGGCGCGGCCGAGCGCCACCCCAGCACCCGGAACGCGTTGGTGGCTCCCAGGTTGCCCGACCCATGCTGCCGGAGGTCGATGCCGTGGAACGCTTTTCCGACCCAATAGCTCGTGGGGATCGCGCCGAGCAGGTAGGACAGGGCCAGGAAGATGTAGGTCACGACTCGCGGCTTCCCCGAAGGCGCAGGCGCACGGGCACTCCGGTGAACGTCCACCGCTCCCGGAACCCGTTGAGGAGGTACCGAATGTAGTGCTCGGGGATCTCCTTGGGATAGTTGGCGAAGAGCACGAACGTGGGCGGAGCCGTACCGATCTGCGTGCCGTACTTGATCTTCACGGGCCGGCCGCGATGGTGGGGCGCGGGCTGGCGGCGGCCCAGCTCCTCCAGGACCTCGTTGACCTCGTGGGTCTCGATCTTCCGCTGGCGCTCGTCCGCCACGTCCACGATTAGGTCCAACGTCCTGCGTACCCGCTGGCCGGTGAGGGCGGAGGCGAACACGAAGGGCACCCACTGAAGGAAGGGATAGCGCTGCCGGGCCTGTTTCTCGTAGTCCGGCGCGGTCATGGTCTCCTTCTCCACCAGGTCCCACTTGTTCACCACCACGATCACGCCCGCTCCCGCTTCCCAGGCCTGCTCGGCGATGCGGATGTCCTGGTGGTGGAACTCGCCCTCGGCTGCATCCACGAGCAGCACGCACACGTCGGCCTCGCGTACCACCCGCTCCGTGCGCAGCGCGCCGTAGTACTCCAGCGAGTCGGTGATCTTCGACTGCCGGCGCAGCCCCGCCGTGTCCACGAAGACCAGCGTCTTGCCGTGGTATTTGAAGGGCGTGTCCACGGGGTCGCGCGTGGTGCCGGCGATGTCGCTCACCACCATGCGCTCCTCGCCGAAGAGCCGGTTGACGAAGCTGGACTTGCCCACGTTCGGCTTCCCCACCACGGCCACGCGGATGATGCCCTCCTCGAGCTCCTCCTCGCCGGGCTCGGGAAGCTTGGCCAGCACACGGTCGAGGAGGTTCCCCGTCCCCTTCCCCGAGATGGCGCTCACGGGGAGGGGCTCGCCCATCCCCAGGCTCCAGAAATCGTGGTGCGCCGGGTCGTTGGGGAGGTTGTCCATCTTGTTGACCACCACGAGCACGGGCTTGTCCGCCTTCCTGAGCACCTCCGCCAGCTTCTCGTCCAGGGGGTGGACGCCGGCCTTGCCGTCCACGAGGAAGAGGATGACGTCGGCCTCGGTCACGGCGGCCATGGCCTGCTGGCGGATCGCGCGGTCCAGGGGCTCCTCGCTTCCCTCGATGACGCCTCCGGTGTCCACGACGAAGAACGCCCGGCCAGCCCAGTCGGCCCTGCCGAAGTTCCGGTCCCGGGTCACGCCGGGCCGGTCGTCCACGATGGCGATCCGGCTCCCCAGGAGCCGGTTGAAGAAGGTGGACTTGCCCACGTTGGGGCGGCCCACCACCGCGACGACGGGAAGGCGTCGGCTCACAGGTGCCTCAGGGCTTCGGTGATCTCGTACCCGCGCACGACCGTGGCGGGCTCCAGCGTCGCTTCCAGGCGCGCCAGTGGGACGCTGTCGATGAAGAGCGCATCGGCATTGAGCGCCTCGGCGGGGAGGACGACCACGTCCCGCGCCTCTCCTGCCCCCAGGGCGCGAAGGATGTCGTCGCCGCCCAGCAGCCCGGCGACGGTGCACGTCTCGCCGAAGAGGTCGTTGACCACCTCCACGACCTCCACGGCGGCGCCCGTCGTCGTCGCCAGGGCTTCAGCGCGCTCGCGCAGGAAGGGCGCCATGGAGCGTCCGGTGACGAGGCGGACGCGCCGGCCATCCAGGCGTCGCACGCTCCCGAGGCCGGCGTCGAAGAGGTCCACGAAACGGCGCACCGCGCCCACGCCGTTCTCGTACAAGGCGCCGTCGTCGTAGTAGGGTGCCTCCGGCAGGGGTTGCCCGGCGATGAGGTACATCTCGTCCGCGGCGTAGCACCACCCGTACCCGCGCTCCGCCCGGGCCCGTTCCCGGGCCCGGGCCACCTGCGCGATGGCCCTCGAGGCCTCGTCGGCGCGCAGGAGCCTGACCGGACGCCCCAGGTTGTACCGGGTGAGGCCCACGGGGACCACGGAGAGGGAGCGGATCCCCTTCCCCAGGCTCCACAGGTCTTCGAGGGTGCGGTCCAGGTGTGTGCCGTCGTTCCACTCGGGGCAGAGCACGACCTGGGTGTGCACGTCCAACTCCCCGTCCAGCAGGAAGCGTAGGTGCTCCATGATCAGGCCGGCGCGCTCGTTGACCACGAGCCGCTCCCGCACCTCGGGCTCGGTGGCGTGGACGCTCACGTACAGGGGGGAGAGGCGCTGGTCCACCAGCCGCTGCATCCCCTTGGGGCCGAGGTTCGTGAGCGTGACGTAGCTGCCGTACGTGAAGGAGAGCCGGAAGTCGTCGTCGCGCAGCCACAGCGAGTCGCGCACGTTCGGCGGGTTTCCGTCGATGAAGCAGAACACACACTTGTTGGCGCACTCGCGCACGGTGTCGGGGACCGGCACGATGCCCACCGTGGTTCCCGGGTCCCGCTCGATGTCGTAGACCACGGCCTCGCCGTTCGGCGTGAGCGCCTCCAGCTCCAGCTCGGTGTCGGCCAGGAGGAAGGTCAGGTCGATGCCGTCACGCACGCGCTCACCGTTGATGCGGACGATGCGCGTGCCGATCTCGAGGCTCAGCTCCTCGGCGATGCTGCCGGCTTCGATCTCGGCGATGCGGATCACGGAACTCCGGGGGTGCCAGGGGGAGGGTACAGCATAAAAAGCTAACGGGGGCTCCCCTGCCCTACAATTTTCCCTCCTCCCCTGCGCCTGGATACCGGTGGGTTGCCGGAGCGTGCCCGGGGCCCGACGTTGGGGCGGAAACGGTGGGAACTCCCGCAGTGCCCCCGGAAGAATCCGACACGGCCCTCCGACCCCTCTTGTCATGCAGCGCTCGCGCCCAGTCCTCGCCGTGCTCCTGGCTGCGGGGCTCCTCGCATCGGCTTGCGAGCGCCTCGAGCAGGTCCAGGACCGCTTCCGGGAACAGACGCCCCACGAGGTGTACCTCGCCTCCCTTGCTGCGTCCGGGCTGTCCCGGACCGCCCTGGTCCGGGACTGGATCGCCGTGAGCCGCGAGGCCGTGGAGAGCGCACCCCTGGTCGTGCTCCCCTTCCAGGAGGAGGGGTTCATCGCCTCCGACGAGGCCGTGGCCATGGCGTACCGCCTCCGCATCGGACGGGGCCAACGCCTCGAGGGTCGGGTCGGCGTGGAGACCCAGGAGGGGGCCCGGGTCTTCGTAGACCTTTTCAGGGTTCCCGAGGCGCCGACGGACCCGCTCCGGCCGGTCCTCTCCGTCGACACGGTTCCAGGGGAGTTCCGGTACGAGCCCTGGCGGGAAGGGGAATACATCCTCCGGGTTCAGCCCGAGCTCCTCCGTGGTGGACGCTACCGGGTGGTCCTCCGCCTTGAGGCTCAGCTCGCCTTTCCGGTCGAGGACCACGACGAGGGCGCGATCCAGAGCACCTTCGGTCTGCCCCGGGACGGCGGGCGGCGAAGCCACGACGGCGTGGACATCTTCGCCCCCCGGGGAACCCCCGTGCTCGCGGCCGCGGACGGCGAAGTGAGCCGTGTGCAGGTGACGAACCTCGGGGGGAAGGTCGTGTGGGTCCGGGACCCGGTGCGGAACGCCAGCCTCTACTTCGCCCATCTGGACAGCCAGGCCGTCCGGCCTGGGCAGCCCATCGGCGTCGGCGACACCCTCGGCTTCGTAGGGAACACGGGGAACGCCCGTACTACCCCGCCCCACCTGCACTTCGGCCTGTACCGGCGGGGCGAGGGTCCTGTGGACCCTGCACCCTTCCTGCGGCGTCCCCGGGGGATCCTCAAGGAGCTCACCGCCGACCTGGACCGATTGGGAGCCTGGGTCCGCATGAAGGAGGACGGGACCTATCTGCGCCGCGCTCCCGGTCTCGGCTCCGAGGTCGTTGCGGAGCTGGCTTCCGACACGGCGCTGCGCGTCTGGGGAGGGTCGGGGGGATGGTACCGGGTACGGCTCCCCGGCGGGACGAAGGGGTACGTTGCCGCTCACCTCACCGAGCCCGCCGAGCGTCCCGCTGAGACGCGCACCACGCTGGCGACGGGGATGGTCGTGCGCCCCGCGGGCGGCGGCGCACACCTCCCCTGACGGCCACGACGGCGCACCTGGCACACGACGACAGGCTCGCGCTCGACCCCCTGGGGAGCGCATAGTACCCGCCTTCAGACCCTCCCAGGAAGGTCCCCATGTCCGAGCGCGATCCTGCGGTGTCCGAGCACCCCACCGTCGTAGGACCCTACCACATCGTGCACCTGGTGGGCGAAGGGGGCATGGGCGTGGTCTACGCGGCTGAGCAGCTCTACCCCGTGCGTCGGCGGGTCGCCCTCAAGATGATGAAACCCGGGATGGGCTCGCGAGAGGTCGTAGCCCGCTTCGAGGCGGAGCGACACACCCTTGCCGTCATGGACCACCCCGGCATCGCGAGGGTTCTGGATGCCGGCGTCTCGGAGGACGGCCGTCCGTTCTCCGTCATGGAGCTCGTCCGGGGTGTCCGCATCGACGAGTACTGCGACCGGTTCCGGCTCACCGTCCGTGAGCGCGTCGAGCTCTTCATCCAGCTCTGCCAGGCCGTGCAGCACGCCCACCAGAAGGGTGTCATCCATCGGGATCTCAAGCCGTCCAACGTTCTCGTGGCGGAGCAGGACGGTGTGGCCATTCCGAAGGTCATCGACTTCGGAGTGGCCAAGGCCACGGGACACCACCTGAGCGACTCGCCGGGACTGACCAGTCTGGGTGTGGCCATGGGGACCCTCGCCTACATGAGTCCCGAGCAGGCGGAGGGGGACCAGCTGGACGTGGACACCCGGGCGGACATCTACTCCCTCAGCGTCATGCTCTGCGAGGTCCTGGTGGGCCGCGTCCCGGTGGACCCGCACGAGACCGGTGTGCCTCGGTTCCTCGCCCGCTTGGTGTCCCGGGACGTCATGGTGCCTCTGCCCCGAGCCCGCCTCGACGCGGACGGGGGGATCGACCGCCTCGCCGGAGCGCGGGGAACCACCCCGAAGGCGCTCCGGAAGGCGCTCGAGGGCGACCTCCAGTGGGTCGTGATGAAGGCGGTGGAGAAGGACCGGGCCCGACGCTACGAGAGCGCCAACGGCCTGGCCATGGACCTTCGCAGGGTCCTGGACGACGAGCCGGTCGTCGCTCACGCGCCGTCCGCGGCGTATCGCCTCGGGAAGCTGGTCCGGCGCCATGGCTCGGCGGCGGCCGCGCGCGCCCAGGCCCAGGCCGAGGTGCAGGCTCGAACGGCCCGCCGCGTTGCCGACTTCCTCGTGGACCTCTTTGAGGTCAACGACCCCGGGCAAGCACAGGGGAGCACCGTCACCGCCCGGGAGATCCTGGACCGGGGTGCGCGCCGCGTGGAGCAGGAGCTGAAGGACGAGCCCGTGGTGCAGGCCCGGATGCTCGCCGCCATGGGGACCGTCTACCAGGGGCCCGGGCTCTACGAGGACGCTCTTCCCCTGCTCGGGCGGGCCCTCACCCTGCGGGAGGAGGCCCTGCCTCCGGGGAGCCCGGAGATCGCCGAGAGCCTCCGCCGCCTTGGCGTCCTGCAGCGCAACCGCGGGGATCTCGAGGCCTGGGAGGAGGGCCTGCGTCGTGCCCTCTCCCTCCAGGAAGCCGCCCTCGAACCGGGCGACGAGGAGCTGGCGCATGCGCTCCATGCGCCGGGAGCCACCGTGCTGGCACGCGGTCGAGCGGAAGAGGCGGATACGCTCCTGCGGCGGGCGCTGAGCATCGAGGAGGGGCTGTTGGGCGCGGATCAGGACATGGTGGCGTTCATAGTGACTCACGCCTCTCCTGGCCCGGGAAGAGGTACGGATGCCGGGTTCATCCAAGGAGTCCCAGCTGGAGTTGGCCCACGTCTGGAGCTTTCCCCAATCCCTCGGGGCGGTGGGAACGGTGGTGCCGGAGGCTCGGACCCGGGTTCTCGGGGTGCTCCGCAGCTACTTCTGAGAGCTGGCGGCGACGGTTCTCCCACCTCCAGAACGCCAAGACCCCACAAGGCCGTGAGACCCTGCGGGGTTTCGTCTTCCTCCAGAGAGCGGGCGACCAGGTTCGAACTGGCGACCCTCAGCTTGGGAAGCTCAAGAGGTGCGCCGGTCCGCTGGGGCTCTTTCAGTAATCATGCGGGTTTTCGGGTCTCGAGCGACGGTGTGCAGCGGTGACCGGTGACAGGTCTTGGCACAGTTTCTGGCACAGTTTGGCGATTTGAGCGCTCGGGTCCGGACGGTGTCGCGTCTTCGTCACCGGACGGCGCCAAGTACTCCTCTGCGCTGCCTCTGGCCGCGCCGATGCGGGGGCGCTACTGTGGCTCCGTCTACCTCAGGCGAGACCGGACCCCCGGCGTTTGTCTCGTAGTTGCCCTCCGAGCCGGGCTGGTGGCGCGAAATCACCAAGGCACGCAGTGCTCTCCGAGACGCGTCGCGAGTGTGCCGCTACGAGTCATGGCGCTCGGGAAGCGGTGACCAGCGCGTACCCGTTTCGTTTGCACCGGAGGGGTCCTGTACTCACCTGACGAACGCGCTGCGGTCGCACGGTACTTCGAGAGTTTCGGAAGCGCTGTAACGGTGTTTCTGCGGCCATACCGTGGCCGCCTTAGCCGAAGGTGGCTTGGCGTTGATCGGCGTCAGTGCAGCATTCTGCTGGCCTTCGATGACGCACGCTTCGTGGCGGTACTTACAGGGCGTTGGCTAGGGAAGCCCGTGGTGGTTAGTGATGAGCGCGTTGATGACGACGCGCCCGGGCAGGGGGCGGTCCGGGTCCAACGGGTCCCATCCGGAGGGTCCTCCAAGAGTGGTGAACGCATTCGTGCGGGCAATGGGGCTGAGTGAGCCACGCATTCGTTTCTAGGTGCCGGAGCTTGTGGGGGACCGATGGATGCTAACCCAGCGTTGGGTACACGCTCTTGACGCGACTCGCGTCGTGGAGGATTCTCCCGGTGGCAGGCCTTCTTGCTCAGCAGACTCCTCTTCCCTTCGTTTCGGCGACACGCCCGACAATCATCGCAACGTGGATCCTGACATTCGACAAGGGCTCCTCGGTTCGATCGCTGCCAACCGCCTGGTGGTGATATGCGGTGCCGGTCTGTCGATGGCTCGCCCCACTTGTCTGCCATCGGCCAAGGCACTCGCAGCCTCCACAGCACGCCTGTACGAGACCATTACTGGGGATGCACTTGACCCAAGACTGCACGACGACTTGGAGGCACTCGCGAAGTTCATATGGGAGAGAGGCCAACTACGGACACTCTTCATCCAGCGTCTGGTCGATTGGGCTCCGTTTCGTCGCAAGCCGAACTCCGGACACTCCGCGATCGCTGACCTCCTGCTCTGCAGCGGGATTGAAGCCGCGGTCTCAACGAATTACGACACACACATCGAGGATGCGGCGTTCGACTTGGGCGAGGGCGACTTCCGAATCGCCCTCGACGGCGCGCAGGCGCAGACCTGTCCCCCCACGCAACGGCCTCTGCTGAAGCTGCACGGGTGCTGCCAATGCGACCGCGACAATACGGTGTGGCTCAAGGAACAACTAGGTGAACTGGTAGTCTCTCGACGCACCGCACTGTCGAGGGATTGGATTCGGGCGAACCTTCGTCAACGAGACCTAATCTTCGTCGGTTTCTGGTCAGATTGGGCCTACCTGAATGAAGTGCTCGAGCGCATCGTCGCTGACCTTCCACCAGATGAGCCACGCCTGGCGGTACTTGTGGATCCAGACCCCTGGCCATCACTCGTCAAGAAGGCGCCCGTGCTATCAGAATGGGCGCAGAACGGCGCGGCAATCACGTTCCGACACGCCCAGGAATACGCAGAGGTGTTCCTCGAGGAATTGCGTGTACAGATCTCACTCCAATTCGTGAGGACGGTCCTGAGTGCTGCTGGCCGCACCTACGAGGGCCTAGCCGGACACCCGCCGGCCCGCCTCCGGCCACCCATCGCTGTGTCCGGCGGCGGCGACGAACTCTATGGATTACGCCGCGACCTCACTGGAATGGGACCAAGGGATGCGGTGCGCACCCTCAGACCCGATGGCTTGGAACTCATTGGTGCCTTCCTGCTGGCCCTCCTGCTGCGTGGCGCTACAGTGAAAGGAGGAATCCTGCAGTACCAAGGACAGTCGCTGCGGGTCTTCAATGGCGCGGGGAAGCTCATGAGCCAAGTACGGGCACGTCTGGAGGCACCGCAGCACCTTACGATTCCGGTGGACGAAATCATCTGCGTGAACGCCTTTCCGGACCCATCGCCGCCGAACATTGTGCGGCCAGGCGCCGGATCCACCGTCGTTCGGCCTCAGGCAGCCGCGACGTGGCGGATCGGTGACGAACTCATGGCCTTATTCACGTAGGGGAGGTCAGGTACATGCAGCTACTCGAGTCCGCGCGAGGAGCATTGGAGGCCGCTGGCTACTTGACATCAAGCAGCACGGGGCAGGACAGACAATTCACGTTCGAAGATGCAAACGTGTTCGGCTTTGTAAGGGCCTTTGCCGCTGTCGGGGAACTGATCGAGACCTGGGAGCGCACACAAGACTCGTTTACACGCCAGTCCATAACAGAGCTGACTCGCGTTCCGGCGAAGGCCCTCAACGTATACGCGGTATTCCTTACACCGGACCAACCTACGAGAGCTCAGCGCACGAGCCTTGTGCAAATCGAAGAGGACTTTCGCAGTGCGCGCAAGATCGCGAGAGCCGGGACTGTGACGCGAGAAGATCTTGAGGCTGCACTCACCCCACTTCTGCCCCTCCGGAGAGTGAGTCCCCTCGTTCTGGAGGATGTTGTCTCCCGGCTCAAGGCGGACTCAGCAATCACACCGAAGGTTCTTGGGCTGCTGCTGGAGCGCGCAGAGCCGGCCCGGGTCTGCCACGAACTGCTGGAGGACTCGTGAGGCTCACACGATTGAGTTGCCTCGGCTTCCGCGGTATCCGGGACCCCTTTGACCTTGACGTCCCTCCTGGTTTCTTGGTTGTGACCGGCCGTAATGGTTCGGGTAAGACAACCCTCTGTGACCTCATTGAGTTCGCCTTGACCGGTGAGTTGCGCCGGCACGCCGATGACACAGAGCGGAAGGAGCGGATCGAGGATTACGTGTGGTGGCGAGGTACGGATCCGCCTCGGGAGCGATTCGTCTCGCTGTGCCTCGCGGACGAAGATGGCCAGGTGCACGAGGTCCGTCGAACACCACGCGGATTGGAGCAGCCAGGATCCGAAGAGGACCTCCGTGCACTGATCGTTGATACAGTGCGAGCCCCGTTATCGCCAATCGCGAGAATCCTCGATGCCGCCATAATCCGCGATGAGGAGATCACCCGGCTCAGCATCGACCTCCCAGAAGCTGACCGCTTTCGGTTCGTTCGTGGCGCAATCGGTGAGACGGATCTCCCGGGCTACGCACAGACGCTCCGTGCGGCCTCCGAGCTACTTAAGGAGAGAAGAGACGGCAGCGTGGGGCAGTACACGGCCGTAAGGAGCCAGATCGCGAGTCTCAGTGAGAAGATCGCCGAGCATCGGGCGGAAATGGCATCGTCGGAGGTCATCGCGACAGCTGAGCACGAGCTCCGCGCCCTGTCCCCCGCTGTCGAAAGCGTTTCGGAGTTGGTCCAGCAGGGCAGGCGGCGGTTCGTCTGGCTCCGGTCCCAAGCGGACCAACTGGCATCATTGGCGGAAGAGGTCGAGGGGCACCAACGCCAGAGCGCGTGGATCCAGTCCGCGGATTACAGGAGTGAGGGTGAGCGATTGGTGGCTGCTAGAGACGCTATCGCCCAGCGGATAGAGGACACTGCGTCGGAGCGTGCAGCTCTGGCGAACGAACTGGATGCACTTTCGGACGCTGATGCAGGAGATGTACTGCGCTCCGGCCTGCTAGATGCTGGAACAACTCTGGGCCTCTCGAGCGGAAGGTGTCCGTTGTGCGGCTCGGACATCAGTGAGGCTCGATTCCATGCTCACATCGCTGAAGCCCGCGCGGACCTAGACGCTCGTAACGCCAGGGTCGCGGCTATCGCACGCCGACATACGTCTACCCAGGCCAAAGAAAGCGGTTTACGAGCCGAGTTTGAGAAGGCCGAGCGAGAACTCACCGCCCACGATCAGCTTTCGGCGGCCATTGAGGCCCGTCGCGCCTATCTTATTCAGGCGGTAAGGGAGCTGATTCCCGGGGCGTCAGAACTGGATGTGCTTGCGCTCCGCAAGGCCGCTGAATCCAAGAGGGAGGAGGCGCGAGCACTCGAGCGGAACGTATTGGCGCTCGAAGCATCGGGTGCCGCGGAGCGCGTGCAGCAGTTGGAGGAAGAACTCACGTTGGTGCGGTCCGAAGGCGAGTCTATCAAGAGAGAATGCGCTGCGGCAGGAGAGGCTTACGAGAAAGGCAGGAAGGCACTGCATGCAGTGCTCAGGGTGGAAGGCGAGTTGATAGAAGAACGGCTGGCTCAGCTCGGACCACTTCTTGAGGAGTTGTACCGAAGGATGCGACCCCATCTGGACTGGCCGCGCCTGAGCTATCACATCCGAGGCGACGTGCGCCGCTTCCTCTCGCTCCAGATCGGTGAGGATCTTAACCCACGTTTCATGTTCAGCAGCGGTCAGAGACGAGCGATCGGCATCGCCTTTCTAGTTGCGGTCTACCTGTCCACGGACTGGTCGAGACTGAGATCCCTCGTGCTCGACGACCCGGTCCAGCACATCGACGACTTCCGAGCTCTTCATCTGGTGGAACTCTTGAATGCCCTTCGCAAGCATGGGCACCAAATAGTCTGCACGGCCGAGGACCCACAGCTAGCTGGACTGATCGCGAGGAAGCTTCAGGGGCTCGGCGATGAATCTGGGGCAGTGGTCGAGCTCTCGTATGAGCCGGGGGCTGGAGTGAAGAAGGGTAGCGTGAGACCCATTGAGCCGGACCGCGCTAGGGTCATCCGCTACGCGTGAATCACCGCGAAATGCGTTTCCCTCTATTCGATACCACTTCGGACAAGCGTCCGTTGCTCCTCGACGAACAGGGCCTCCTGGCAATGCCGGCCTTCATGAACGCCAGGCAACAGTGCCGAGGCCTTGATCGAGCCCTCCGCCGGCATTTCGTACGAAGTGAGTATCCACTTCACTCTCCTTGCTACTACGGGCAGTGGTGCCCTCTGAGGTAAAGTCATCCTCCGCCAGCCATGGCGAGCCTAGCCTCGGCGGAGAACTTGGCGGGTAGTAGTTCAAATCTTATCTGTGGTTCGGTAGCCTGAGCCGTCAGTATCCCCGCCGTGAATACCGGTGGGCTACTCTCGCGTGTGACCGTCAGAAGGAAGTCCTCTCGACACGAACGCCGGCCATCGGCATGCACGCTAATCCTGAAGACGTATCTGCCAGTGGTCGGGATGTGCGGCCACCCTTCGACGCGGGGGGCCGTCAGGATGAAGAACGTACCATCGAAAGCCTCGCCAACGTTCAGTTCTGCCCTAGCACCTCCGGTGATGTCCAGTGACTTCCTCCCGGCCTCGCCCGCGTGTAGGGGGGACCAGGCGAGGTTTACCTGCCGACACTCAAGCCTCTCCCAGCCGTCGGGGGTTTCCCGACAAATGGCAAGCAATTGCCCCCAAGACTCATGGGCCAACGTCGTGATGGGGTTAACGACGGTCAGGTAAGCCCGAGCCTTCCCCGTCCCGTTGTCGTAGTGTGGCGCCACCGATAGCGGCGCTGATTCACGGAGGAACACCACCCTGCTCGCGTACAGCAGACCCACGCCCGCCGTAATCGCCGGGATGCCCACGACCGGATTGAAGATCGCGGCGCCTATGCCGGCGGCGATCAACGTGACCCCCGCCAAAAAGAGACTTGTCGCCATGCCCCCAACCTACGCGGATAGGTGCATACCGCCCATGGGGCCAGGGATCGTGAAGTGGATACCCACTTCGTACGAAATCACTGGGGGGCGCACGCAGTCCGGTGAACGCCGAGGAGCATGACCCGCCGGTGACGCTCGCTGAGGTTCTCGCTCAGGACGCCGAGCGGAGGATTCGCCACTGAGTTGTCAGATCTCTGAAGGGTTTGCGAGGTGGGCACCTTCAATCCGAGGCGGATTCCGGCCTCCGAGACATCTGGGACGAGATCTGTGTCCAAGTCCTGGACCAGAGATCCGTGATGTGGGAGGCATACGAAGACATGCTGACCACCATCATTATAGTAAGTGCCAACGACCTCGAATACCATTGGCGCTGTTGACGTTGACGAGTACGCGGCCATACCCGCGATTCGTGGCAACTGCGCACGAACCTGAGCAGACCTTAACGGTCCCGCGCCCATTGCAGGGCCCGTATGCAGCCCACTGAAGTCATCCGACCACCCAGGGGCGTTTGTGACCGCCAACCGCCTCCGTCGGCGGGCCCGACGCTCATGAGGCAGTGCGTCGATGGGTCACACAGAGCTTCCAAGGCGGCGACTCCCTTGCGGGTATCTCCCGCACCGTGCACGATCCGTGCGCGCTGGAAGCTCCCCTGAGCCGACTCGCTCTCGGGTTAAGCCATGGGCGCTGGCGGTGCCTTTGGGGGCCCGGGTGGAGGGAGGACCTCCGCCAAGGTGAGAACCTCTTCGTTCGCCCCCCTCAGTTCAATCCCAACGCCTTGAACGCCGCCTGCCGCATGTCCCCGTAAAAGATGGGGTCAATCGCCTCCAGCACCTCCGCGCTCACATCGAAGAAGTTCCGCTTGTTGTCGATCGGTATGAGCACTCGCTTGGCCCCGTTGTCCATCGCGACCTGGAGGGGCTCGACGAGCGAGCGAACGGCCTTGAGGTGTCCTTGGATCGAAATGTCGCCGAGGACCAAGAGGGCCGACTGTGGCGGCGACCGCCGCAAGGCCGAGAACGCAGCCACCACGAACGCCGTCCCGACTTCCGCCTCGACTTTGTTGCCCAGGAGATCGATGGCCTCGACATGAAGGTCCATGGTGTCCATCTCGCGGGCGATGCCGAATGCGTTCTTGTTGGCCTGCAGAAAGGCGAAGGCCCGGGATATGGACTCCTTCATGGCGCCCTTCACGCCGCCGGCGAGCTTGAGCTTCCCTGTACCGGACGACGGGGTCACCTCCAATCGATAGAGACCCACCGTTCCTTCGCTGCTGACGGCCCCGGTGTAGAGGGTGCCGGGCGGAAGCGGCTCCTGGGAGATGAGGTTCTGGCCACCCTGCTCGGGCACGCCGACGTAGATCTCCTCGCCGGTGTCGTTGTCCAGGTAGCTGAAGGAGGTCTGGTAGTACTCGAAGGAGCCCATCTTCTTGAGTTGCTCCTTCACGCGCCGCCGGCCCTCGATGGCAAGGACGGCGATCCGCTCCAGGTCTTCCTTGGACACCTGACCGTCGGGGTGCAGGATCTTGGTGAGCCCTGACACTGTGCGGCGGACGGCCTTCCGGTCCCGGGCGTTCAGGTGCCCGCCCAGGGCGAAGTAGTGGTCGATGGCCTCGGTGAAATTGAGCTTCCGAAGGTCCCGGAGCGCTTCGGCCAGGTAGTCGACCACGAAGCCGTAATGGTCGGTGAAGTGCTCGTTGCGCATCTTGGGCACTTCCCACCCGGGCAGGTAGAAGTGGAGCCGGTCGATGAAGGCCATGTCGTCGCGGATGATGTCGGGCATGGGCGCGAACAGGTGCCCGGTCTGCACCATGATGTCCACGGGCTGCTGGGTATTGCCGAACATGGCGATGCTGGCATACCCGGCCATGGACTCCTTCCCCCTCTGGAACTGCCCTGATTCGCAGTAGGTCTTCATGGTGGTGATGACCTCCTTGGGCATGTTCTGGAGGTCGGCCACCTCGTCGAAGCCCACGGCGTCCCAGATCTGCACCATGCCCTTGTGCTTGCCCGACATGTGGCCGAAGAGGTTGGCCACCGTCGTGGGTCCTGTGAGGAGCGCAGCGTACGGGGAGATCTCCTGCACGGCGTAGCTCTTTCCGGTTCCCCGGGGACCCAGCTCCACCAGGTTGAAGTTCCGCTCGCACAAGGGGATCAGTCGGGTCAGGAAGAGCAGCTTGAGCCGTTCGTCCATGACCGATGACTCGTAGCCCATACTCCGGACGAGGAAGTCCATCCACTCCTGCGTGGTGAACTCCTTGCGAAGCGCCCGGTACTCGGCCAGATCGAAGGTGGCGAGTTGGATGGGCGTGAGCTTCTCGATCCAGAACGGGTACTTGCCCCCCGACTCCTCGTCGTACTCGAAGCGCATCTCCACCTGGGCCCAGATGCCGCCCGTGAGCAGGCGGTCGAATTCACGGACGTACCGGTCTGGGATTCGCACCTTGCTGTGCCCGAAGTTGACCACCTCAGCCCAGTAGAGTCCGTCCACCAGGGTGACCTTCACCTTGTCGATGAAGGTGTACCGGCCGTTCTCCTTGACCTTGCTCTGTGCCTTGTTGGACTCGTCAGGTCGGATGTAGTTGTCAGCCAGCGTGTCGTTGACGGCTTGCAGCCCGAGTTGGATGGCCATTTCGTCGGACGCCGCGCAGTACTTCCCCAGCAGGTACTCCAGGACGAAGACAGGCACGTTGGCGCCGACCTTCACCTTCCGGACCAGGTCCTTGCGGACCACCTTGCCGGCGAAGACCTGGTTGACCTTGTCGTCGAGGGCGTCGCGGGGCGGGGGCTGGTGCTCTGCCATCAGATACTCAGGCTCACGTTGAGGTTCTTGGACTGGGCCAGAACAGCCTCGGTCTCGGCGTCGAGGACCACCAGCCGGACGGTCTTGCAGTCCTCCCGGCTGAGCATCAGGCCCACCACCGCCGGCTGGCCGGGGGTGAGTTGGACGCGCTTGGTGCGTGGGTCCAGGACGGCGCCCTGCACCATCCCGGCTTCTCCCACTTGTTCGGAGTGGTGCAGGAGCACCACCCGCACCCAGTGCGGCTCCGCAAAGAGGTCGGGGGCCAGCTCCACCTTCACTCCCACAGTGCGGTTGGTGATCCTCTCCGGCACATCGTGGAGCCGCACCTTGGCCTCCGGGGCGGGGGCGCTGAGGTCCTCCTTCATCGTGATGGAGAGGACCGGCACGATCAGCTCCTGAAGGCTGAGCCCCCCGTGGTGGTAGCGAAGCCCGCCCCCCGAGAGGAAGACACCCCGGCCACTGGGGAAGACGAAGTCCAGGTCGGTGTCGTAGCCCAGGTTGGCGCCGGCGACGCGCACCGCGCCGGCGGGGGTCTTCCCGCCGCGCCCTGCCCAGCATCGCCGGTGCAGATCGACCTTCTCGCCCCCCGGGGTCTCGATCTTCATGTCGTCGTCCTGCGTCTCGTCGAGGAGGTGGCCGTGGTCGGCCGAGACGACGAAGCGCCCGATGCCCGCCTTGCCCAGTCGATGAACGGCGCGAGCCAGGTTGGGGATGACGGTGGCCATGGCCTGCTGGGCGACGAGGCCCACGTTGGCTTCGCCTACGGCATCGATGTCCTGCGACCGAACCACGACGAGGCGCGCACCGCTTACGTGCGCGGAGACCGCGTCGGGTGACAGGTGGAGGAGCTGCTCGAGGCGGATCTCCACGACCCCCGGTACCCTGGACTGGAGGTGCTTCCAGCGGGCCGGCCAGTCGGGCAGCGCCGTGCCTTCGATGGCTCCGCAGACGCCGGTGCCGGATGGGCGCACCGCAAAGGACGCCGAGGCGCCGGGAAGGAGCGCAGCCATGCCGACGGGCGTGATGGTGGGGAGGGCCCCCACCGCCGCCTCCAGCGTGACGCGGCCGGTCTGCCCGAGGCGTTCCGCCAGCTCGTCCGCCATCTCGTATCGGAAGGCGTCAACCACAAAGAAGGCGATGGGTTGCTCGCCTGGCTTGACCCGCGTGTCGAATACCTGGGTCTGGTGGAGTTCCCACCCAGTGTCCCACTGGGACCCCACGAGGGCGGGCGTGAAGCCCTCGTTCAGCCTCCGGACCCACTCGGCGTAGGCCTGGCGCGTCCTGCCGATGGCTGGGGCCGCCACGGGCTCCTCGTCCATGGCGCTGAGAAAGGCCCCCAGGCGCCGGTCCACGCCGTCCACGGCGTTCCACCCGTCCTCGGCGACGTACCGCTCGATCCATGCGGCGGGCGGCTTGCCCTTGAAGTCGCCAAGCTCCTGACCGCAGGCATGAACACGTTGCCCGAGCACGGCGGCCTGCTGGAGCGCGCTCCACTGTGCCAGGCGGCGCGGATTCGTCCGGACCCAGTGGCTGTCCTCCCGGCCGCGGGCCAGCGCGAGCGCCCGCGCGTGTTCTCCGGCGGCGAGTAGGCGGCCCGCCTCCTCCAGGAGGCGCCGCTCCTCGAAGCGGAACGTGTCGATGGCGCCGAGTTGCCCCGGATCGAGCGTCAGCCCGGCCAGGCCAAGGTCGGACTCAACCTCGTCGGCCAGGGCGCCGTAGACACCGGGATCCGAACGCCGTAGCTCCTCCGCTATGGCGCGGATCCGTTCCCGCTGGTCCTTTTGCGTCGGCTCAGGGACGAGGTCAAGGGCGTCCGGGCTCTCGCCGCCCAGGTCCATGCGGAACTCGTTGATCAGCACGTACCGGGCGAGGTCGCGCCGGGCGGTCTGGAGCGGCGGGGCGTCACTCAGCGCCAGCCCCACGCGGGACTGGACGAGGGCGCGCAACTCCGGCGCCGCCCCCTTCTCACGGAGTTCGTCGTCACGACCGGCGTCCAGGATCCACTGAGCGAGGATCGCATCGCTGCCAACGTTTCCGTACAGCAGGCGGACGATGGACGTATCCTCGGAGCCTTGGTCGTAGTAGGAGGCGATCTCGGTGTACCCCACGCCCGCGGGTTCCAGAAAGCCGTCGATCTGACCGTCGCTGAACCGCTCCCTGAGGATGTCCCGCGCGAGCTTGCGGAGCTGGGGCTCGTAGGTGTGTCCGGCCAGGTCGAATTCCATCAGCGCGGACCTTTTCCGATCCCGCTCCTCGCCCGGCACGTACACCAGTCCCCGGCGGGGCTCTCCCGCCGCGAGCCGCCGGTCCACCTCATGCCGCAGCGCCACATAGGAGCCACGGTACCGCAGCAGCCAGGCGGGGGTGCCGGCGATCTCGATGACATCCTCGTCTCCGCCGCTCGTCAACGCATCCACGAACGCCTCGAACTCCCGGCGCGGGTCGTAGAAGACGAGAAGGCCGCGATCCTTCAGGTGCCGCCCGACGCGACCGGCGATCTCTTCGTGAAACGTGCTCATGAGCATTCCATGGGTGTGTCACCCCGCGCGTTGATAGGCATCCAGAGCGGCCTCGATGGCGGGTGAGCGACGCTCAGCAGTCAGAGTGGCAATCTGTTCGTCAGCGTCGGTGCGGGGCTCCCACTTGCCGTCCTCACCCTCCACCCACAGTGCCTCTTCCAAACCGTGGGCGATGGCGAGGCTCCGATCTGCGGCGCACGCTACCACGACCCGCTCCGGCCACAGGTGCATGGCCCAGCCGGCCCAATCGTACTTCCCGGCGGCCAGCTCATCCCACTTCTTCGCGCACTCCTTCTGCCAGGCTCGGTGGTGGTCGAACAGGGGCGAGAGCGCGGCGCAGTTCAGCACAACGCCGTCGTCGCGAAACGGCTTCCAGAGGGGCGCGATCAGTGCCACCTGCTCGCGGAAAGCGCGCAGCTCCTCCACCAGGGACTCCTGCGCCGTGAGGTCCTTCCTCTGCTGACCCGTGAGACTGGCGCCGGCGTGCTGCCTGAGCTCCAGGAGCCGTCGCTCAGCGGCCTTGAGCTTCGGGTCCAGGTAATCGTTCTGGATCCGGTAGAACGTGTCGCGGGTGGCGGTGGGGCTGTACAGCCAGATCCCGTACTCCCGCGACTTCGGCGCCAGGTGCCAGAAGAGCGGAGCTTTGCGCCGACTCCGGGAGTAGCGCTTCAGGTGGCGTTCGAAGGCGTAGCGGCGGAGCCAGTCCCGGAGGTCGCGGCCGAGGATCTCCTCCGCTTCCTGGATCCAGGCATGAGCCTGGTCTCTGGCGACGAGGTCGAAGACGGCCTCCATGCGGGTGACGACGTCCCAGGGGTGGCCGGGGTCGTCCACCAGGATGCCGTGGGGCGGGAGATCGAGCGGGTACTCAGCGGGAGCCGCACGTGCCGGCAGCCCATTCTCGTCCTGCAGCATCCCGGGGCTGCACACCGGAAGGGGATCGAAGGGATCAGGATCCGGTGGCGGTTGACGCTCGCCCGTGGCGAGTCGGACGTCGAAGCGACCGACGGCGACGCCGAGGGTCCATTCGAGGAGCGCCTCGCAGGCGGAAAAGGGGTCGGCACCTTCGACTTCCTCGTCGTCTTCGTCATTGTCCGTGGCTTCGTCGGTGCTCTCTTCTGAGAAGAACAAGCCGGCAAACCCCTCCTCCATCTGGCGTCGATCTTCGCCGTCAATTCCGTACAAACGGAAGGCTATGTCGTCGAGGTCCGATTGAATTCGACCGACTTCTGCCTCAGCTGCACTCACCCCGCGCTATTCATGACGTCCGCAGGATAGCCGAAATGTGAGTGGTAAGGG
>CAZJFX010000062.1:0-23250 GCA_964545395.1 uncultured Gemmatimonadaceae bacterium
AGCTCTCGAACGCCGCGCCAGAAGGTCAGGCATAGTTTGTCAACACCCTCTGAGACATTCGGGGTTCAACTTCGTAACGCGAGGGTAACAGAGAGGCTCTTTCTGTCTGGCTTCGTTGAGGTTCGGTCACATGGCTGTAACATTCACGCCGAACCCAACGGGGGCTCGCCCCCACCCACCTCTCTCGAGGCCGTCGGGATGCGTCGTATCACCCCCTCTCTGGTCACGCTGGCTGCCACCCTTGCCCTGGCAGGTGACCTGGCCGGGCAGGCCACCATCGCTCCCCGGTACGCATCGGTCCGCATCGGCGGACGCATGCACACTCAGTACGCCACCTCCTCGGTGGAATCGCACAACAGCCAGTTCTTCTTCCGGCGGGCCCGCATCGAGGCGGACATCACGGTCAGCGACTTCTTCGAGGCCCGGCTCCAGCCCGAGTTCGGGGGTTTCACCGCCGAGCTGAAGGACGCGTACGTGAAGTTCAACTTCTCGTCGGCCCTCCATGTCACGATGGGTCAGTTCAAGCGCCCCTTCGACCTCTTCGAGCTGTCCAGCTCGGTGGATCTGTCGCTCATCGAGCGGGACGGACGGGTCGGCGGGGTGAGCACCTGCGCGGGGGTGGGGAGCGTCTGCTCCTACAGCCGTCTCACCGAGAGGCTCGGATTCGCGGATCGGGACATCGGCGTCCGCATCGGCGGCGCGCGGGGCAAGGCGGCCTACGAGGTGTCCATGACGAACGGCGCCGGGCAGAACGTGGCTGACGTGAACGACGCCAAGTCCTTCTCGGGGCGCTTGACCGTGAAGGCGGCGCCGGACCTGTCCCTGGGAGCCAACGTCGCCCTGCACGACTACGTGGATCCCGGCAAGGAGGACGCGCACGCCGGCGCGTGGGGGGTGGACGCCCAGTACGGTGCGTGGCGGGATGGGCTCCTCGTGCAGGCTTCCCTGGTGGGCGGGGAGAACTGGAGGAGGCTTCGTGACGGGATCGGCGCGCCGGTGGACCCTTCCCGGCCCAGCACGGGCCCCTGGGAGCCCTCGACCTTCCTGGCCTTCCAGGGCGCGGCGAGCTGGTATGCTCCCCTGCAGGGGAAGCGCGTCGTCGGCATCGAGCCGCTCCTTCGGCTGAGCTTCGGCGACCCGGATCGGGACGCGGCAGACGACGGTGGCGTCGTGTTCACCCCCGGCCTCATGCTGTACGTGTCGGGCAGGAACAAGATCGGCTTCAACGTGGATGTCTGGTCGCCCCAGACCGGCGATACCGAGCACTCCCTGAAGGTCCAGAGCTACCTCTACTTCTGAGTTCCGTGCGCCTACGCATCCACCACGCGCTCTTCGCCGGGTTCGTCGGCGTCACCGGCCTGATGGCCGTCCTCATCGTCGTTCTGGTCGGCTCGGGGCTGCGCCGCGAGCTCATCGGCACGTACGAGGTCGAGCTGGAGCGGGAGATGGCGCTGGCGTCGTGGATCGTGGAGCGCTCCGACGCCTCGGCCGCCGACTCGGTGGCCCGGGTCGTCACAGCCCGCATCGGGTACCGCGTCACCCTCATCGACACGGCAGGCGTGGTGCTGGGAGACTCCTACGTGGAGGAGGGACGGGTGCGGCTGGAGGAGAACCACCGGGAACGCCCCGAGGTAGCGGGAGCGCTGGAGCACGCCGGGGCCTCCTTCGCGGAGCGGCAGAGCGTCACGGTCGGAGCGCCCCTGCTCTACGCGGCGCGCCGCTCCACGTTCCGGGACATGCCCGTGGTGATGCGGGTGGCGGCGCCTCTGGGGACCGTGGACGAGACCGTGGCCCAGGTCCAGCGCACGGTGGCCATGGCCGGCATCGCCGCGACCGCCTTGGCCCTTGTGGTGGCCTACTGGTTGAGCCTGGTGCTCGCCCGTCCGACCGTGGTCCTGGCGGAGCGGGCGCGTCAGCTGGCCCGGGGCGACTTCACGGCCCGCGCTCCCCTGGGGCAGGGCGTGGCGGAGCTCGCCGATCTGTCGGCGGCCTTCAACCGGCTGGCCGAGCAGCTCCGCGAGCGCCTCTCCGACCTGGGGCACGAGCGGGATGAGATGGAGGCCCTCATCGAGACCATGGCGGAAGGGGTGGTGGCCCTCACCGCCGAGGCGCGGGTTCTCCGGGTGAACCAGGCCGCGCGCACCCTGCTGGCCTTTCCCGCCGACATACCTCCGCTGGCACCGGTGGGAACCCTGGTGCGGCAGCAGGAGCTCCGCGAGCTCCTGGAGGGGTCGGTGCTCCACCCCGTGCAGAGCCAGGAGCTCCGGATCGGGGGTCGAGTCATCCTGGCCGCGACCCGCCGCCTCGCCCAGGGTGGCGCGGTGACCACCCTCCTGGACATCACGGAGACGCGACGTCTGGAGCAGGTCCGGAGGGATTTCGTCGCCAACGCCTCCCACGAGCTCAAGACCCCCCTCACCTCCATCCGCGGCTTCGCCGAGACGCTGCTCGAAGGGGATCCCCCGGAGAAGCTCAAGCTCCAGTTCCTCACCTCCATCCGGGACAACACGCTCAGGCTGCAGCGGTTGGTGGAGGACCTCCTGGATCTCTCCAGGCTGGAGTCGGGGACCTGGACGGCGACCCGGGACACGGTGTCGGCGGCCGAGCTCGCCCGAGACGCCTGGCAGATGTTCGAGGAAACCGCGGCGCGGCGCGAGATCGGCTTCGTGGTGGAGGGGGACGCGGACGTCGTCGCGGATCGCCAGGCGCTGGTCCAGGTCTTCCGGAACCTCATGGAGAACTCCGTGCGCCACACCGACGACGGGGGGCACCTGCACGTGGCGGTGACCCGGCCGGCGCCGGGGCTGGCGGAGATCGCGTTCTCCGACGACGGCGAGGGGATCCCGGGGCGGGCGCTCCCCCGCATCTTCGAGCGTTTCTACCGGGCCGACTCCTCCCGGGCCCGGGACATCGGCGGAACGGGGTTGGGTCTCTCCATCGTCCGCCACCTGGTGGGCGCGATGGGTGGGGAGGTGTGGGCGGAGAGCACGCTGGGGCAGGGGACGACCATCCGGTTCACCGTTCCCGCGCCGGAGGACTGACCCGCGTGCGCCGAGGGGCTCGGGCCGGGTGGCACGTTACGCCGTCGTTACGTTTCCGTCACGGCTTCGAACCCGCTTCTACCTATTCTCCGGCGTTGGCAGACCACCCCCTACGGAGCTTCATCCTTCCGAGGCACGAACCCATGAGCAACTTCTCCAAGATCCTCGCACCGGCCCTGGCCGCGGCCCTCCTCTCCACCGCGTGCGGCGGGGACCGGTCCGGCGACGCCACGGCCCTCGGGGGCGAGGTTCTCATCGACGGCTCCAGCACCGTATTCCCCATCGCCGAGGCCATTGCCGAGGAGTTCCAGATCGCCAACGCCGGCGTCAGGGTGTCGGTGGGCTTCTCCGGTACCGGGGGCGGTTTCAAGCGCTTCTGCGCCGGCGAGACCGACCTCTCCAATGCGTCGCGGCCCATCAAGGACTCGGAGCGGGAGGCATGCGCCGCGGCCGGGATCGAGTTCACCGAGCTTCCCGTGGCGTGGGACGGCCTCTCCATCATTGCCAATCCGGCCAACGACTTCGTCCAGTGCCTGACCGTGGACGACCTCCGCAAGATCTGGGAGCCCAACAGCAAGGTGAAGACCTGGCGTGACGTCCGCGGCGAGTGGCCCGACGAGGACGTCAAGCTCTACGGCCCGGGGACCGACTCGGGGACCTTCGACTACTTCACCGAGGTCATCATGGGCGAGGTCGGTGCCAGCCGCCCCGACTACCAGGCTTCGGAGGACGACAACATCCTGGTGCAGGGCGTGTCGGGTGACCCCTACTCCCTCGGGTACTTCGGGTACGCCTACGTGTCCGAGAACGCCGGCCGGCTCAAGCTCCTGGCCGTGGACGGCGGGAGCGGGTGCGTAACCCCCTCCGACGCCACCATCGCCGACGGGACGTACACGCCCCTGTCCCGGCCTCTCTTCGTGTACGTGAGCCACTCCGCCCTCGCCCGCCCCGAGGTCATGGCCTACGTGGAGTTCCTCGTGCAGAACGCCCAGGAGGTGGTCCCCACCACCGGGTACCATGCCCTCACCCCTGAGGAGTACGCCGCCGACCTGGCCGAGCTGACCGCGGTTGCCGCCGGCTCCGACTGAGACGGAGCGCCGGCGGGGGATGAGCGACGTGACCAGGGTCGCGGGAACGGTCGAGGCCGGCCCCGCGGCCCTGTCCTTCCGGCGGTCCAGGAATGTCAAGGAGCGGGCCATCGGCCTGATCCTCTTCGGCTCCGCGGCCGCGTCCACGCTCATCACCCTGGGGATCGTGGCCGTGCTGCTGCGGGAGACGCTGTCGTTCTTCACCCACGTCTCTCCGGTGAAGTTCCTGTTCGGCACACAGTGGACGCCCCTCTTCCAGAACGCGCAGTTCGGGGTTCTTCCGCTGATGGCTGGCTCCTTCGTCGTGGCCGCAGGGGCCGCGGTGATCGCGGTGCCGGTGGGACTGCTCTCCGCCATCTACCTGTCCGAGTACTCGGGGCCCCGCCTCAGGGGCGTTCTGAAGCCGGTCCTGGAGATCCTGGCCGGGATCCCCACGGTGGTGTACGGCTACTTCGCCCTCACCTTCATCACGCCGCTCCTGCGCACCGTCTTCCCGTCCACGGAGATCTTCAACGCGGCCTCGGCCGCCATCGTGGTCGGCATCATGATCGTGCCCACAGTTTCCTCGCTCTCCGAGGACGCGCTCCGGGCGGTCCCCACAGCGCTCCGGGAGGGAGCGTACGGGCTCGGCGCCACCAAGATGGAGGTGTCCCTGCGCGTGGTGGTCCCGTCCGCCCTCTCGGGGATCATCGCCTCCTTCATCCTCGGCCTCTCCCGCGCCGTGGGTGAGACCATGGCGGTGGCCATCGCGGCCGGGAACATGCCCAACCTGACGCTCAACGCCCTGGAGTCCATGCAGACCATGACGGCGTACATCGTCCAGGCCAGCCTGGGTGACACGCCCCACGGGAGCGTTGGCTACCAGACCATCTTCGCCGTGGGGATGACGCTCTTCCTCATCACCCTGGCCATGAACGTGTTCAGCCAGTGGATCCTGTCCAGGTTCCGGGAGGAGTACCAATGAGCGAGCACGCCTCCCCGCTGGGGGGAAGCCACTCGGCCAGGGACCGGCGGAGGCGCGCCCTGGGCACCCTGTTCGCCTTCCTGTGCGGAGTCGCCACGCTGGTGGGCGTGGCCTCCCTGGCTGTCCTGCTGTGGGACCTGGCGGTGGACGGCTTCCCCAGCCTCGACGGGCGCTTCCTCACCAGCTTCGCGTCGCGCATGCCCGAGCGCGCGGGGGTGAAGGCGGCGCTGGCGGGCTCGGTGTGGCTCCTGGGGCTCACGGCGCTCATCGCGTTCCCCGTCTCCGTGGCGGCCGCCATCTACCTGGAGGAGTACGCGCGCCGGAGCTGGGCCACCCGCCTCATCCAACTCAACATCGCCAACCTGGCCGGCGTCCCCTCCATCGTGTACGGCATTCTGGGGCTGGCCGTCTTCGTGCGCACGTTCGGCCTGGGGCGCAGCATCATCTCCGGGGCCCTCACCCTCGCCCTCCTCATCCTCCCGGTCATCATCATGGCCTCGCAGGAGGCCATCCGCGCCGTGCCCAGCTCCATCCGGGAGGCGGCCTATGGCCTGGGAGCGACGAGATGGCAGGTGGTGAGCACCCAGGTTCTTCCCATGGCCATGCCGGGGATCCTGACGGGAACCATCCTGGCTCTCTCCCGGGCCATCGGGGAGACGGCGCCGCTGATCATGGTGGGGGCCGTGGGGTTCATCGCCTTCACGCCCAAGGGGCTGGGTGACCCGTTCACGGTGCTCCCCCTCCAGATCTACAATTGGATCTCCCGTCCTCAGGCGGAGTTCCATGCGCTTGCCGCCGCAGGCATCTTGGTGCTGCTGATTCTTCTCCTCACCATGAACGCCGCGGCCATCATCCTCCGGAATCGGTACCAGACCCACCGCTAGCCATGGCCACCATCTACGACATCGACGCCGGCGGCCGCGCCCCCGCCCTGGAGGCGAGGGAGGTCTCGGTGTTCTACGGCGCCAAGGAGGCGGTGAGGCGCGTCTCCCTCGTGGTGCCCGCCAACAAGGTGGTCGCCCTCATCGGGCCGTCGGGGTGCGGCAAGAGCACGCTTCTGCGCTGCTTCAACCGCATGAACGACCTGGTGGCCGGGGCGCGGGTGGAGGGAGAGGTGGAGTTCCGCGGGAAGAACCTCTACGACGCCGATGTGGACCCGGTGGAGGTGCGCCGCCGCATCGGCATGGTGTTCCAGAAGCCCAACCCGTTCCCCAAGTCCATCTACGAGAACACCGCTTTCGGGCCGAGGATCAACGGGTTCGAGGGGAACCTGGACGAGCTGGTGGAGGAGTCACTCCGGAAGGCGGCGCTCTGGGACGAGGTGCAGGACCGCCTGAACGAGTCGGCCTACGCCCTCTCCGGGGGCCAGCAGCAGCGCCTGTGCATCGCGCGTACCCTGGCGGTGAAGCCGGAGATCGTGCTCATGGACGAACCGGCCTCCGCCCTCGACCCCCTCGCCACCCAGCGCATCGAGGAGCTCATCTACGAGCTCAAGAAGGACTACACCATCATCATCGTCACCCACAACATGCAGCAGGCCGCACGCATCTCGGACTACACGGCCTTCCTGTACATGGGGGACCTGATCGAGTACGGGCCCACCGAGTCCATCTTCACCAACCCCCGTGAGGACCGGACCGAAGCCTACGTGACGGGGAGATTCGGATGAACATGGAGCAGAAGTCCCGCCGTCACTTCCACGACCAGCTCGACACCCTCCAGCAGCGCCTCATGGAGATGGCGGGGATCGTCGAGCGCACCGTGGGCCGCGCCGCCCAGGCGGTGCTCGAGCGCGACCCCACCGCTGCCGCGGCCGTCATCGAGGAGGACGGGCGGGTGGACGACCTGGAGGTGGAGATCGACGCCCGGGTCATCGAGCTCCTGGCGCTGCATCAGCCCATGGCCAGCGACCTACGCCAGATCGTGGCCGCCAACAAGACCGCCAACGACCTGGAGCGGGTCGGGGACCACGCCGTGAACATGGCGAAGGCCGCCCGGCGCCTGGCGGACACCCATCCGCTCCCCGAGCTCCGGGAGCTCCGGGAGATGGTGGAGATCACCCGGGAGATGCTCGCCGACTCCCTGGCCGCGTACGTGTCCCGCAACTCGGGCACGGCCCGTATGGTGTGCGTCACCGACGACAAGGTGGACAACCTGCGCCGGTCCCTCTTCCGCATCCTGGTGACCCACATGCTGGAGGACCCGAAGCGCATCGGCGGAGCGCTGGAGCTTCTGCTCGTGTCACAGAACCTGGAGCGGGTGGCCGACCTCTCCACCAACATCGCCGAGGACGTGGTGTTCCTGGTGGAGGGACGGACCATCAAGCACGGCGCCGAGAGCCACCGCGGAAACCTCCCCGACAAGGGCGACGTCCCGCAGTAGAGGCCCGGCGGGGCGGCACGCCGCTCTCGCGGCCTTTCCCCGGGGGCGGCGGTCTTCTAGTCTAGGCGGATGCAGGACAGACCCAACGCACCCGAGGACGCCGTCACAGCCCTCCTGGACGAGGTGACGGCGGAGCCCCAGCCCAAGCCGCTCCTGGACGTGGCGAGCGTGCGGGGGCAGGTGGCCATCGTCACCGGCGCCTCCACGGGAATCGGGCGCGCCGTCGCCCTGGAGCTGGGCCGCTCGGGCGTCCACGTTGGCTTCTGCTTCCTGGACGACGGTGCCCAGGCCCGGCTGGCGGCCCAGGAGGTGGCGCGGGAGCTGCGCCGCTGCGAGGTGCGTGTTTACTTCCGCGCGTGCGACGTCCGCGAGAGCCAGGACGTGAAGACCTTCGTGGGGGAGGTCGTGGCCGAGCTTGGGGGCGTCCAGATCCTGGTCAACAACGCAGGGATCGGGAAGGACCGGGCTCTCTGGCACATGCAGGACCACGAGTGGGAGTCGGTGCTCCGCACCAACCTGGACGGCGCCTTCCACTTCATCCGTGCCGTGGCGCCCTACATGCGCGCCCAGGAGTACGGCAAGATCGTCAACGTGGCCTCGGTGCACGGCGTGCGCTCCGAGTTCGGACTGGCCAACTACGCCACTTCCAAGGCCGGGCTCATCGGCCTCACGCGCAGCGCCGCCGTGGAACTCGGCCCCCGCAACATCAACGTGAACGCGGTGGCGCCGGGCTACATCCGCACCACGAGCCTCACCGCCAAGGTTCCGCCGGAGATCCTGGACCGGGCCCGGGAGCGCTCGGCGCTCGGCCGCCTCGGGGATCCCCAGGACGTGGCCAGCGCCGTGCTCTTCCTGGTTTCCGAGGCGGCTCGCCACATCACCGGCGTCGTCCTCCCCGTGGACGGCGGTTACCTCCTCTGACGGGACCTTCCAGAATGCGCTTCCGGATCCTCCTGGCCGCCGCGGCGGCCGCCCTCGCGGCGTGCTCGGCCGGGGACCAGGCCGTCCCCTCCGACGACCTCCCTCTCCTCCCCTCCTTCCTGCCGCTCCAGGGCGACATGTTCTCGGCCTCCGGGGCCCAGCCCAACGCCTGGGCGGACTACGACCTGGACGGGGACCTGGACCTGTTCGTGGGCTTCCGGGGCCGGGCCAACCGCCTCTATCGCAACGACGCGGGCACCTTCACGGACGTGGCGGACTCCCTGGGGCTCGCCGACGAGGAGGAGACCCGGGCCGCCGCCTGGGGAGACTACGATGGGGACGGCGACCTGGACCTGTACGTGGGCTTCGCCGACAGCATGCCCAAGGCCAACCGCCTGTACCGGAACGACGAGCGCGGCCAGCGCTTCACCGACGTGGCAGCGGAGGTCGGCGTGCAGGAGTCGGGCAACACCCGCCAGCCGGCGTTCGTGGACTACGACGGGGACGGGGACCTGGACCTGTTCGTGGCGTTCCGCGAGAAGCCCAACCGCCTGTACCGGAACGATGGCGGCACCTTCACGGAGGTGGGGAAATCCGCAGGCGTGGCGGACCCGCGGCGCACCGTGGGCGCGGTTTGGTTCGACATGGACGGGGACGCGGACCTCGACCTCTTCGTGGCCAACCAGAACGGCGACGAGGACGGGTTCTTCCGCAACCAGGGGGACGGCACCTTCGTGGACGCCGCTCCCGAGCTGGGAATGAACGCCCCCGGGCGCGCCGCGGAGCTGGGTAGCGTGGGCGTTGCGGTGGCCGACTACGACAACGACGGGGACCTGGATCTCTTCGTGGCCTCGTACGGTCCCGACGTCCTCTGGCAGAACCAGGGGGACGGCACGTTCAGGAACGTGGCGGCGGGGATGCCCCTGGCCGCCGAGGCGCACTCGGTGGCGGCCGCCTGGGGCGACTACGACAACGACGGGGGCGTGGACCTGTTCGTCGGGCGCTACCTCTCCGGCCAGGCCCAGGTCCCCGACGCCCTCTACCGCAACGCGGGGGGGGCCTTCGAGGAGGTCACCCCGGCCACGTTCCTGGAACAGGGGGCGAGCCACGGCGTCGCGTGGGCCGACTACGACCTGGACGGCGACCTGGACCTGGCGCTGGCCAACAACGACCCGGCAGGGACGCATCCCCTCTACGTCAACGGCCTCCCGGCGGCCCGGGGCGCCCGCTCCCTGCAGGTGCTCGTCCTCGACGGGAAGAGCGGGTGGACCCGCCCGGGTGCGAAGGTCACGGCCACGGCCGAGGACATGGTCCCCGAGCATCCCGAGGGGTACCGCACCGCCCGGCTCGTGGACGCCGGGGGCGGCTACTGCTCCCAGAGCGCCCAGCCCGTCCACTTCGGCTTCCCCGCCTGGGTCACCCGTGTGAGCGTCCAGGTGGCGTGGTTCGAGAAGGGCCAGCCCCGCACGGCGACGGTGACCGGGATCGAGCTGGCGAAGTTCCAGCACCAGTGGCTGGTGTTGCGACTAGGGGTGCAGTGAGGGGAGCCGCACAGGACCGACGCCCCAGGCCCGCCACGCTGAACCCGGCCGCCGCACGGGCCGCGCTCGCCGCCGATCCGGCCTTCGGCCCGTGGGTGGAGCGCATCGGCCCGCCCCGAATCGGGCGCGTGACCGAGCCTGCCTTCGGGTATCTGGCCCGTGCCATCGTCTACCAGCAGCTCGCCGGTGCAGCGGCGTCCGCCATCCACGGGCGCTTCGTGACGGCCTTGGGCGGAAAGGTGACCCCCGGCCGCATTCTCCGCGCTCCCGAGGCGGCGCTCCTCGCGGCGGGGCTTTCCCGGGGGAAACTGGCGGCGGTGCGAGACCTCGCCGCGAAGGCGTCCCGCCTGCGGCTGGACGAGCTCCTGCTCCTGGAGGACGACGAGGTGCAGCACCGCCTTACCTCCGTGCGGGGGATCGGCCCGTGGACCGCCCATATGTTCCTCATTTTCTTCCTGCGCCGCGCCGACGTGTGGCCTGTGGGGGATCTGGGGGTGCGGGTGGGGTACGGGCGCATCCACGGCCTGGCGGAGGCGCCCCGGCAGAGGGAGATGATGCCGTTGGGCGAACGCTATCGGCCCTGGCGGAGCGCTGCGGCTTGGTACTGCTGGCGAGCGTTGGAGACGGACCTGTAGGCCAGGGACGCACCATGCCGGGCCGCCACCCGCACGCAGCCGGCCTACGTCGTCGGCAGAGGGGGTTGTGTGCCTATATATATAGTCATATATTGATAATACGATGTACGACCTGCCTCGGGCCTCGGGCCCGGACCTCGGGGGAGCCTGCTCCCCCCCTACGCGGAGTGAACGATGGAGATGGAGATCGTCTTCCCTGGCGGTGCGCGCGTGGACGCCCTCATGGGGCCGCACACCGTCGTGACGAACCAGGACGGCACGGCGCCGGCGCCCTTCGGCCTGTTTCTCGCCTCCATCGGAACGTGCGCCGGGATCTATGTCCTGAGCTTCTGCCGGCACCGCAGCCTCCCCACCGACGGCATCAAGATCGTGCAGCGCGTCGTCAGCAACCCGAGCACGCGGATGATCGACACCATCCAGCTCGACATCGTGGTGCCGCCCAGCTTCCCCGAGAAGTACCACGACGCCCTCATCCGGGCGGCGGACCAGTGCGCGGTGAAGAAGCACATGGAGAACCCGCCTGAGTTCGAGGTGAGGACCAGGGTCCAGGCGGAGGTGGGATCCGGGGTCGAGGTGTGAACCGGGATCGGAGTCGAAGCGCAGGGTAGGGCGGGGGGTCTCGCGCGGGAACGCGTGCGTTGGGCTGCGGGGGCCCGTCTCCCGGCGCGCGGCGGAGGTGCCGGCGGGGCGGCCATGCCCTACCTTGTGCCCGATTCCCGCAACGAAACTCCCGGCCTCCCATCCCGGAGCCGCGCCTCATGATTTCCGCCGTTACGGCCGCCGCCGTCCCCGTGGAAGCCGCACCCGCGGGTGCCCTCCTCCCCGTCCTCACCGAGATCAGCTCGTTCGTGTGGGGCCCGCCCCTTCTCATCCTGCTGGTGGGGACGGGGCTCTACATGTCGATCCTCCTCCGGGGGCTCCAGTTCCGCCGGCTCCCCCACGCCCTCTGGCTCGCCCTGGTGAAGCGGAGGGAGGAGGGGGCCGAGGGCGACATCAGCCACTTCCAGGCGCTCATGACCGCGCTGGCCGCCACCGTGGGCACGGGCAACATCGTCGGCGTCGCCACCGCCATCGGCGCGGGGGGCCCCGGGGCGCTGTTCTGGATGTGGGTCACGGGGCTGGTGGGCATGGCCACCAAGTACTCGGAGGCGGTGCTGGGCGTGCGCTTCCGGGAGACCGACGCCGCCGGCGAGAAGTCGGGCGGCCCCATGTACTACCTGAAGAACGGGATCCGCTGGAAGCCTGTGGGGAAGACGCTCGCCGTGCTCTTCGCCCTGTTCGCCACGGTGGCCTCCTTCGGGATCGGCAACGGCGTCCAGAGCCAGGGGGTGGCCAGCGCGATCCGGGAATCCTTCGGCGTCCCCCAGTGGATCACGGGGGTGGTGGTGGCGGCCCTGGTGGCCTCGGTCATCCTGGGCGGGATCAAGTCCATCGGCCGCTTCACCGGCGTCTTCGTGCCCGTCATGATCGTGGCCTACATGGGCGGCGCGAGCCTGATCATCCTGCTGAACCTGGAGAACGTCCCCGAGGCCTTCGCCCTGGTCTTCCGGGGCGCGTTCAGCGGCACCGCCGCCGCGGGCGGCGTGCTGGGGTACGGCGTCATGCAAGCGATCCGCTTCGGTGTGGCCCGGGGGACCTTCAGCAACGAGAGCGGCCTGGGCACCGGGGGCATCGCCGCGGCCGCGGCCCAGACCAACGAGCCGGTGCGCCAGGCCATGGTTTCCATGACCCAGACCTTCATCGACACGCTCGTGGTCTGCACCTTCACCGGCATCGTGCTCCTGAGCACGGGCGCCTGGCTGGGCGAGCACGACGGGGCCAACATGACCCAGCTCGCGTTCCGCACGGGCCTTCCCGGCGAGTGGGGTGGCTACATCGTGGCTGTGAGCCTTTCCTTCTTCGCGTTCAGCACCATGCTGGGCTGGTCGTACTACGGCGAGAAGAACCTCGAGTTCTTCCTGGGACGGAAGGCGGTTCTCCCGTACCGGCTCCTCTTCGTCGCCGTGGTCGCCGTGGGCGCCACGATCCAGCTCGACGTCGTCTGGCTGCTGAGCGACATCATGAACGCCCTCATGGCCCTCCCCAACCTGGTGGGCATCCTCCTGCTGAGCGGCCTGGTGGTCAGGGAGACGAGGTCGTACTTCGAGCGGTACCCGGACGAGGCACGCCACTGACGCGACGTCGGGGCGCTCCGCGACGCCTCGGGCGTTTCGGTTCGACCGGAGCCCGGTCCGGCGCTCAGAAGTACTGGCGCGTGACGACGATGAAGCCGAGCACGACCGCGATGGCGAGCGGGGCGACGAACTTCACCACGAAGCCGAGCACCCCACGCCCGGGCAGGACGTTGCCCCCGAGTTCGACGTACTCGATCAGCTTCCCAGTGCCCCAGCGCCAGCCCGCGAAGACACAGATGAAGATCGCACCGATGCTCAGCGCGTAGTTCCCCCAGATGATGTTCTGGATGTCGAGCCATCCGACCTCGGTGAGCCACGCGCTGCCGCCCTGGGAGAGCGCCGAGGGGACGGCGAGGGCGAAGCAGCCGGTGGCGACGACGGCTGCTGCCATTTGGCGCGCCCATCCGCGCTCATCCACGAGGTAGGCGACCACGACCTCGAGGAGCGAGATCGTCGAGGTGAGCGCCGCGATGACCAGGCACGAGAAGAAGAGCACGCCGAAGAGGTACCCGAGGGGCATCTTCGCGAACACCGTGGGGAGCACCACGAAGACCAGCCCCGGCCCTCCCTGGATCTCGCCTCCGGCCGAGAAGAGGGCCGGGAAGATGATGAGCCCCGCGAGGATCGCGATGAACGTGTCGGCCAGCGCCACCGAGATCCCCGCCACGGGGAGGCTCTGCGCCTTCGGGAAGTACGAGCCGTAGGTGATCATCGTGCCCATGCCCAGCGACATGGAGAACAGCGCCTGGCCGACGGCGAGCACGACGATCCGGGGCGACAGCTCGCTGAGGTCGGGGCGCAGGAAGTACGCGAGCCCCTCGCCGGCGCCGGGGAGCGTCACCGCGCGGAGCAGGAGGATGAACAGCACGCCCAGGAGCACGGGCATGAGGATCTTCGAGGCCCGCTCGATCCCGGAGGAGACTCCCCCGCGCACCACGAGCGTCGTCATGATGAGGAAGAGCGCCGTGAGCCCCACCGCTGGGACGGCGCTCCCGATGAAGCCGGAGAACATCGCGCTGCTCGCCGCGCCGTCGAGCCCCGGTCCGAAGCGCCCCATCACCGCCATCCAGAGGTAGCCCACGGTCCATCCCGCGATGACGCTGTAGAACGCGAGGATGCAGAAGCCCGCCAGCACCCCCATCACGCCCAGGAGGGGCCAGGCCGAGCCGGGGGCCAACGCCCTGAACGCGCCTACCGGGTTGCGCTCGGTGGCCCTTCCCAGCGCCAGCTCTGTGAAGAGCACCGGCACGCCGATGGCGAGCACGCACGAGAGGTAGACCAGCACGAAGACGCCGCCGCCGCCCTCCGAGGCCATGTAGGGGAAGCGCCAGATGTTGCCGAGGCCGACCGCGGAGCCGGCGGCGGCGAGCACGAAGCCGAGCTTGCCGCTCCACACGCCGCGCTCTGAGGTGGGTTGCGTGGCCATCGCCAGGGACTGAAGAGGTGTGCGTTCGCGCCACTCTCGGGTGGCAGGACCTCTCGATATGTCAGGGGTCCGCCGGAAAATCAAGGCGGACGGAGACTTGCGCCCGCGCCGGTGCGCCTGGGCAGGGACGCTCCGCGCTCACCGTGGCGGTGAGCGCGGAGCTGGCACCCCGAGGGATCGCGAGGCGCTGGGCCCCGTCTCAGGCGGGGCGGTTTCCCTTGAGCGCCTGGTGGACCTGGGCGTTTTCCTCCCAGGGCCGCCGCTCGAAGTAGGACCGGGTCATCTCCCTGACCTGCGGCGCCAACAGGACGAGGGCGATGAGGTTGGGGATGATGACGATGGAGAGGGCGATGTCACCCATAGCCCACACCACCGACAGGGGGACCACGGCGCCCATGTAGTGCATGGCCACGTAGACGAACTTGTAGGGGAGCACCCACTTGTGGCCGAACAGGTAGTTGGCGCACCGGTCCCCGTAGTAGCTCCACGAGATGGCCGTGGAAACGGCGAAGAGGATGGTGCTGATGAGGACGACGAAGTTGCCCCATGTCCCGGGAAGCCCCCGGGAGAACGCCTCCATGGTGAGGGGCGAGCCACTCTCGGCGGCGTTTCCCCACAGGGAAGCGTAGGTGGCACCGTCGTCGGACACGGCCTGGTACTGGCCCGCCCGCACCACGCCGGTGAAGGGCTGCGTCATGGCTCGATCCGTGTACACCGTGTCCACGGCGGCCTCGTGCCACGACAGGAGTGGAGCTCCCACGCCCGTCTCGACGTGCACGCCGTTCTCGATGCGGATCTCGGCGGGGGGCGTCGTGGACACGAACCGGCCCGATTCCAGCAGGGTCGTGTAGCTCAGGTCCCCGCCCCGGAGCGTGACCTCGGTGGGGAGGTGGGCCGTGTGCATCCCGGTCATGATGATCACGATGCCCGTCAGCGAGCAGATGACGATGGTGTCGATGAAGGGCTCCAGGAGCGCCACCACACCCTCCGACACCGGCTCGTCGGTCTTGGCGGCGGCGTGGGCGATGGGCGCCGAGCCCTGCCCTGCCTCGTTGGAGAAGAGGCCACGGCGCACCCCCCACATCATGGTCACCAGGAAGACCCCCGCCCCCGTGCCCGCCACGCCGGACGTGGGGTTGAAGGCCTCCTTGAAGATGAGGAAGAAGGCCGGGAAGAACTGGTCGTAGAAGCGGATGATGATGAAGAGGGCCCCGGCCACGTAGATGGCGGCCATGAGAGGCGCCAGGACGGAGGTCACCTTACCGATGCGCGTGATCCCGCCCAGGATCACGGTCGCCACCACCCCCGCCGTCACCAGCCCGGTGATCCAGACCGGGATCCCCCAGACCGTCAGCACGTTGTCGGCCACGGTGTTGGCCTGCACCGCGTTCCCCGTGAGGAAGGCGGTGAAGGCCAGCATGGCGGCGAAGAACACGGCCATGGGCTTCCACTTCGGGCCCAGACCGCGCTCGATGTAGTACATGGGGCCACCGGAAACGGCGCCCTCCCACTTCTTCGCGCCGCCCTCGGGGTCCACCTCCCGGTACCTCTGGGCCAGGGTGACCTCCGAGTACTTGGTGGCCATCCCCAGGAACGCGGTGACCCACATCCAGAAGAGCGCTCCCGGACCGCCCAGGTGGATGGCGATGGCCACGCCGGCGATGTTGCCGATCCCCACCGTGGCCGAAAGAGCCGTGGTCAGAGCCTGGAAGTGGCTCACGTCGCCGGGCTCGTTGGGGTCGTCGTACATCCCCGACGTGACGGCGAATCCGTGGGCCAGCTTCCTGAGCTGCAGGAAGCCCAGGTAGATGGTGAGGAACAAGCCCGCGCCCAGGAGGAGGACCACCATGAAGGGGACGTTCTCCCCTCCCACGGGGAAGCCCCGCTCCACCACGTTGGTGTTCAGCCAGCCGACGATGCTCTGAAGAAGGTCCATGCGGACGTCCGTCCCAGGCGGAAGTTCCCGGGAGCCGTGTGCGGTTCCCGGGGATCAAACCGTGGAAGAATGTCCCGCCTCACCGCACGGGGCAAGGCGGGGCCGTCAGGGCATCGGGAGGGGGTCGCCGGCCCGGCCAGCCATGGGCCGGCCCCGGGCTTCCCGTGGGGCCGCCGCCCGTCAGAGGCGCGCGTCCGCCGCCGCCACCGCGTTCAGGAGCACGTCCACGCTGTTGGCCACATCCTCGGGCTTGGTGAACTCCTTGGGGGAATGGCTGACGCCGCCCACGCTGGGCGCGAAGATCATCCCCATGGGGCAGATGAGCGCCATCATCTGTGCGTCGTGTCCGGCGCCGGAAGGCATGCGACGGCTCGAAAGGCCCAAGGCTCCGGCGCTGGCCTCGATGGCATCCATGATGGCGGGATCGGAGATGGCCGGCTTGCTGCTGGTGACGTCGCGGAAGGTGAAGGTGGTGTCAGTGGCCTTGCCGATCTCGGCGCCGATCTGGCGGAAGTGGTCGGCGAAGCGCTGGATCTTGGCCTCGTCGAGGTCGCGGAGGTCCACGGAGAGCTCCACGCGCCCGGCGATGACGTTGCGGGTGTTGGGTGTGGGCACCAGGCGGCCCACGGTGGCGACCTGGCGGCCGGGCTCGCCGCGGATGGCGTCGTTCACGGCCACGGTGAACTTCGCCGCGGCCAGCACCGCGTCCTGGCGCTGGTCCATGGGGGTGGCGCCGGCGTGGTTGGCGTAGCCTTCCACCACCACCTCGATCCAGCGCAGCCCCACGATCCCCTCCACCACGCCGATCTGGATCCCGGCCTGGTCGAGGAACCCGCCCTGCTCGATGTGGATCTCCATATAGCAGGCCGCGCTCCCCTTGGCCCGGACCTCCGACTCGAGGCGCGCCACGTCGCCGCCCACGATCCCGATCCCCTCGCGGATGGTCCTGCCCGAGCGCGCCACGCTGTCCAGGTCCACGGCGGCGAGCTCGCCCACCGCGAGCTTGCTCCCGATGACGCCGCCCTCCTCGTTGGACCACACCACCACCTCCAGGGGGTGGCGCAGGCGGACGTTCTGCTCCTGGAGGGAGAGAGCCACCTCGATGGCGCCGAAGGAGCCCAGGGGACCGTCGAAGTTGCCGCCGTCGGTGACCGAGTCCACGTGGGAGCCGATGACGATGGGCGGAAGCCCGGGCGCACTACCCTCCAGTCGTCCCACGATGTTCCCGGCCGCGTCGATGCGCGGCTCGAGGCCGGCCTGGCGATAGAGCTCCATGGTGAAGGCGCGCCCCGCCAGGTCGGCCTCGCTGTACGCCACCCGGTTGATCCCCCCGGGAGTGCGCCCGATGGAGTCCATCCGCGCGAGCCAGCCGTTCACGCGGGCGCCGTTGGCGCGTAGGGGCGCTGCTTGGGCGGACGCGAAGCGGGCGAACGGGCCCGTGGCGAACGGGCCCGTGGCGAAGGGGGCGGCGGCGGCCAGGGCCGTGGCCCTGCCGAGGAAGTCACGACGTCGCATGGCGGCTCTCCGGGAATCGGTGGGTCGGTGTGTCGGCCGCAGGCAGGAGGGAGTGTACCGCGGCAGGGGTGCGCCGGTCCACCCCGCCGCCGGCCGAAGGGGGAGGGGGCCCGGCGGTCCCTGCATTTCCATAAATCGGACTTCGTCATGCGATTAAACTCTCGCCGGGGGATGGACATGACGACGGGGAGCCGGACGCTCAGGGACGGGGTGGTGCTGGGGCTCATCGCGTACGCCGCCGTGGCGGTGTTCTACGCGGCATTCGACGTGCTCGCCGCCCGGGGTACCCTGCACACCGTGGACCTCCTGGGGAAGGCGACCTTCCGCGGGCTGCGCGATCCCGCCGTCCTGCAGCTCCCCATGAAGCTGGATCCCACCGCCATCTTCCTCTACAACGCCGTCCCCCTGGTGGCGTCCTTGGCCATCGGGTGCGTGGTGGCGTGGCTGATCCACCAGGCCGAGCCGCGCCCGGGGTCGGGCCCCCTCTACCTCTACCTCGGTGCCATCGTGGTCGCCGCCGCGAGGACCAGGATCACCAGCGGCGCGGAGACGGCGGCAGGGTGGAGATGCATGGACTCGACTCCGGGGACGGGGGGAGAGTGGACGGCAGGCTCGAGGCCACGGAGGCCCCGGGGCCCCTCAGGAAGTCGCGCCGGGCCTGAAGGCGTGACACGAGGTTCTTGACGTCATATGACCCTGGTCATATGATCTGGTCATGATCCAGACGATCTCCAAGACCCGCTTCAAGGCACGCGCCCTCGAGTACTTCCGGGAGGTGGAGCGATCGGGCCGGGAGCTGGTCATTACGGACCGGGGCCGGCCGGTGGTGAAGCTCGTGCCGTTCAAGGCGGAGCCCGGCAGGGCCCTCCTGACCCTGCGCGAGTCCGTCCTCCGCTACGACGCTCCCACGGAGCCCGTGGGCGAAGAGGACTGGGAAGCGCTCGCGTGATCGTCCTGGACACGCACGCCTGGGTGTGGTGGGTCTCGGATCCGGACCGGCTGCCCGAGAGGTCGCGACGCGCCATCCAGGAGTCCCTCGATGCCGGCGAGCCGGTCCATGTCTCCACCATGAGCTCCTGGGAGGTCGCCATGCTCGTCGCGTGCGGGCGACTGGAGATGGTCATGGGGCTGGACGAGTGGATCGCTCTCGCCGAGTCGGCGCCGGAGATTGCGTTCGTTCCGGTGGACAACCGCATCGCGCTCCGGGCCGTGGGACTCGAGGGCTTCCCGCATCGGGACCCCGCCGACCGCCTCATCGCCGCGACCGCCCTCGTGATGGGCGCGACGTTGATCACGGCGGACGCGCGACTCCGTGCGTACGAGCCTCTGAGCACGCTCTGGGACTGAGCGACCGCTGGCGCATCGCCGCCGGACCCGGGATCTTTCCTTGTCGGACCCGGCGCGGCTCGCCCGCGCCGGCACGAACCCCGCACCCCGCACCGCCATGACCGCCCATCGCCGCATCCGTTCCCGCAAGCTCCTGGGGATCCCCCTTCTCGGGATCCCGTTCCTCGCCGGCCTGCCGGCCCTCACGCCGGCCCCCGCCGCGCCGCCCGCCGCCGACTCGGTGGCACGCGCGTCCCAGGCCGTGGAGCCCGTGCGCGCGCCCCACGGCATGGTGGCGTCCGAGCACTGGCTGGCCAGCGAGGTAGGGCGCGATGTGCTCGCCGCCGGCGGCAACGCCGTGGACGCGGCCATCGCCACCGGCTTCGCGCTGGCGGTGACCCATCCCTCGGCCGGGAACATCGGCGGCGGCGGATTCATGGTCATCCGCTTCCCCAACGGGACCGTCACTTCCCTGGACTTCCGCGAGAAGGCCCCGCTGGGCGCCCATCCGGACATGTGGCTGGACGAGACGGGCAAGTACTCGTCCAGGATCCACCACAACAGCCTCCTCGCCGTGGGCGTGCCTGGAACCGTGGCGGGCTTCGACAAGGCCCACCGCCTCTACGGGTCCCTGCCGTGGGAGCGGCTCGTGTACCCCGCCGTGGCCGTGGCCGAGGACGGGTTCGAGGTGAGCGAGGGGCTGGCCCGGGGGCTGCAGCGCCTCGTCACCCGGGAGGGCGCCCACCCCGCCACCGTGGTGGCGTTCAGCAGGAACGGTACGCCCTACGAGGTGGGGGACACGCTCCGCCAGCTCGACCTGGCCAGGACGCTCACCCGCATCATGCTCCAGCGCCGTGACGGGTTCTACCGGGGCGAGACCGCCAGGCTCCTGGCGGATGAGATGCGCAAGAACGGAGGGCTCATCACCGAGGCCGACCTGGAGCTGTACCAGGCGCGGGAGCGTGCCCCCCTGCGCGGCTCGTACCGTGGATACGAGGTGATCACCATGCCTCCGCCCAGCTCCGGCGGCGTCGCGCTGCTCACCATGCTGAACATCCTCGAGGGGTACGACGTGGCGGCCATGGGGCACAACACCTCGCCCTACCTCCACCACGTGGCCGAGGCCATGCGCCGCGCCTTCCGCGACCGCGCCCAGTACATCGCCGACCCGGACTTCGTGGACGTCCCGGTGCAGCGCCTCGTGAGCAAGGAGCACGCCCTCGAGCTCCGCCGCAGCATCGATCCCAGGCGCGCTTCGGCGTCGGCGCCCTCCGACGTGGCCGAGGGCTACGAGAGCCCCGAGACCACCCACTACTCGGTGGTGGACGGCGACGGGATGGCCGTGTCGGTGACCTACACCCTGGAAGGCGGGTACGGCGTGGGCGTCGTGGTCCCCGGCGCCGGCTTCCTCCTCAACAACGAAATGGGCGACTTCAACGCCGGGCCCGGGCTCACCAACGAAACCGGGCTCATCGGGACCACGCCCAACCTGGTCCGCCCCCAGCAGCGCATGCTCTCGTCCATGACCCCCTCCATCCTGGCCAAGGACGGGAAGCTGGTGGCGGTGGTGGGGAGCCCCGGCGGCCGTACCATCATCAACACCGTGCTGCAGGTGGTGATGAACGTCGTGGACTTCGGCATGAACATCCAGGAGGCGGTGAACGCGCCGCGGATGCACCACCAGTGGCTCCCGGACCGCATCCGCATCGAGGCCGACGGCGCCAGCGAGTCCACGCTGGAGGCGCTCCGGGGCATGGGGCACACGGCGGAGATGGGGGGCCAGCAGGGTCTCGCCCACTCCATCATGATCGACCCCCGCACCGGGGAACGGCTGGGCGCCGCCGACCCCCGCAACCCCGTGGCCGGAGCGCGGGGGCACTAGCGGCGCCGCGGCGGGTAGGAAGCGCTCCACCCGCCACGCAACACATCGGAAGGAACAGCACGTGACGAGCCTGCCCCTCATCACTCAGTTGGCCGTGGCCGCCGTTCTGGCCATCCCGGTCGGCACGCCCGTGACTCCCGCCTTGGCTGTCCAGGCTCAGCAGAACTCGGGCCACTACCACGAAGGCGAGTTCGGCGCCGGGTATCTGGCCGTGGAAAAGAGCCTGAGGTGCAACTGCGGGTGCGGCCTGGACGTGCACTCGTGCCAGTACCAGATGCAGTGCGGCACGTCGCCGGAGTGGTCGGAGCGCATCCGCACGGAGCTGGAGGCCGGCCTCACCCCCGAGGCGATCCAGGCCGGCTTCGTCGCCGAGTACGGCCCCACCGTCCTCATGTCGCCCGCCGCCGAGGGCTTCAACCTGGTGGGCTACTTCCTTCCCGCCCTGGCCATCGTTTCCGCCGGTGCGCTCGTGGGACTGGTGATCCGCGGCGGCACGGGCCGCAGGCCCGCCGTCACGCGCGTGGAGCAGGTCTCCGACGCCGAGCAGGCCCGCCTGGCCGCCGAGCTGAGGAAGCTGGAGCGGTCCGAGAGCCCCGACTGGTAGCGCGACCCGACCGGCCCGCGGACAGCGGGCCGAGCCGTGCTCGGGAGCGGGCACCGATAGTTCGGCGGGAGCGGGGCCGGCGGATGCGAGCGGGGCTCGCACGCGCCATGGCCGGAGCGCAGGGAGGGGGCCGGTCCCGAGTGGGGGTCACACGCGAAGCGTGTGCAGTGAAACGGCCCCCGAGGGACCGGCTCCCTCCCTGCGCCCGAACCTCTGCGCAGTGGAACCGCCCCCGAAGCCGCCGGGCCAACCGCCCCCGGCCGATCACAACGTCAGTGACAACTCCCGTCGCACGCCTCGCCCCGCCACGCCTCGCGTCCTTCATTCGCGATGATCGGCGCCATCACGAGCGCCGCCACCGGGTCCGCCCACCACCATCCGAGGAGCGCGTTGAGCAGCAACCCTCCCAGGAGGATGGCCGAGAGGTACGCGCACAGATCCGTCTGCCGCGAGTCGGCCACCAGGGCGCGGCTCCCCAGCTCGGAGGCCACCTTCCGCTTCTGTCGCGCCAGCCAGGGCATGACCACCAGGGACAGGGCCGCGATCACGATCCCCGGCCATGAACTCTTGGGCGGCTCTCGGAGGAGGAGGGAGCGGGCCGCCTCGAAGGCCACGTAGGCGGCGAGCAGGAAGAACGACACGGCCACCAGCCGCAGCGCCAGCTCCTCGCGATGCGCGTGGTGCTCGTGGTCCTGGAGCCGCCAGAGCAGGATCCCGCCCGAGGCACTCTCGATGAACGAGTCCATCCCGAACCCCACCAGCGCGGTGCTCCCCGCGAACACGCCGGCCCCCACCGACACCACCCCCTCCACCACAAGAACCCCTACGCGAACGTCAACCACTCGAGGCGTTCTTCCACCTTCCCCCGCACCGTGTCCATGTAGCGCGCTTGGATCGCCGCCGTCACCGGCCCCCGCGCCCCGCTTCCGACGGTGATGCGGTCCACGCTGCGGATGGGCGTGACCTCCGACGCCGTCCCCGTGAAGAACAACTCGTCGGCGGTGTAGAGGCTCTCCCTGGGGACGTGCTGCTCACGCACCGCGTACCCCAGGTCCCGGGCGATGGCGATGACCGCGTCCCGGGTGATCCCGGAGAGGGAGGTCCCGTCGAGGAACGGAGTGATCAGCATGCCGTCCCGCACCAGGAACAGGTTCTGGCCGCTTCCCTCGCTCACCACCCCGGTGGGGCCCAGCGCGATGGCCTCCGCGTACCCGTTGGCCACGGCGTCCATCTTGATGAGCTGACCGCCGGTGTAGTGCCCGCCGGCCTTGGCGGCCACCGGGAACGTGTTGGGGTGGGCCCGGGTCCACGACGACACGCACACGTCCACGCCCTGCGCCAGCGCCTCCTCCCCCAGGTACGTACCCCAGGGCCAGGCGGCGATGTACGTCTCCAGAGGGCTCCCTGCCGGGAACATCCCCGGCGCCCCGTACCCCCAGAGCACCATGGGCCGGATGTAGCACTCCCCCAGCCCGTTCTTGCGCACCGTCTCCAGGCACGCATCCACCAGGGCCTCGTGGGTGTGGGCCAACGGCATACGGTAGATCTTGCACGAGTCCCGGAGGCGACGGATGTGCTCCTTCAGTCGGAAGACCGCCGGCCCGCGCTCGGTCTCGTAGCAGCGGATCCCCTCGAACATGGACGACCCGAACTGCACGGCCACGGCCAGCAGGTGAATCTTGGCCTCCGCCCACGGTACGAACTCCCCGTCCTTCCAGATCCAGTCCGCTCCGGTCAGCGTCGATACGCCCATGGCCGATCTCCTAGGGCCTGTTCACACTACCGCAAGGCCTCTGCGATGAGTGCGAAGTGAAT
>CAZJFX010000063.1:0-22735 GCA_964545395.1 uncultured Gemmatimonadaceae bacterium
CGGGGGGCCGCGGGGGGGGGCCGGTGCCCGGGGTCGGGGGGCAAAAAACCCGGCGCCGCGGGGGGGCTAACGCCCCGCGGCGCCTCCGAGCCGGTCCGGCGTTGCTACGTCAGAGTCTCAGTCTCAGCGCCCGCGCTTGATGATCGCTTCCTGGATCTCGATGTACGTCTGCGCGTTCTGAAGGAACTGGCTCAGGTTGATGGACTGCTGGCCCGCTGCGTACTCCCGGGCCAACGGGAAGATCTCGATGGCCTGCTGGAACTTCGGGAGCGTGGCCCGCGCCGTCTGGATGTTCTGGGGCTCCTGCTCGGCCACGGCGCCCATGTAGAGCGAGAACGCGTGCCAGAAGTGGAGCTGGCTCGTCATCTTGCTGGTCACGTTGGGGATCTGCTTGGCCGCCGCGATCCCGGTGATGGCGTAGCCGTAGCGCTGCTTGTTCACGCCGTTGGCGTAGGCGTCGGCGAAGAGGAGACCAGCCGCTATGTCGGGGTCGATGGTGAGGTCCTGCACCCCCCCCCTGAGGACGCGCACAGCCTCGTCCGTGCGCCCGACCCCCACGAGCCAGTTGGCCTGGCGCATGGCGACACCGGGGTAGGTCGGATTCAGCGCCTTCACCTTGTCCAGGGCCGCCAGCGCTTCGTTCACCTTTCCCGTGGGCTGGAGCGCGTCGGCGTACACCGACCACATGGACACCTCGTCGGGGTGCGTCTGGAGCGTCCGCTCGGCCACGACGATGGCCTGGTCGTACTCCTTCAACTGGATGTGGGCGGCGACGATGTTGCGCAGGTGCGCCACCGGCGTCTCAGCGCCCTTCGCGGCGTAGACCTTCCCGTACGCCTGGATGGCCTTGCGGAAGAAGTCGGCGGCCTCGGGGCTCAGATCACCGTTGGCGTCGGTCCCGGCCTCCTGGTTGGCCTCCAGCCCCGCGGCGAAGGCGAAGCCTCCGTACATCTCCGAGAGGTTGGCGTCATCGGGGTTCACGTCGAGGCCCACCTGCACCAGCGACATGGCGCCGGCCGGGTCGCCGCCCTGGGCCAGGTCGTACGCGACCCGCATGCGGATCTGGGCGTTGCCCGGGTTCAGCTCCAGGTACTGCTGGTAGTACGCCATGGCCTGGTCATCCTGGCCGAGCTTGGCCGAGATGAAGCCCGCCAACTGGATGGCGTCCTCGTGGAACTGGTTCAGCTCGAGGACTCGCTTCAGCTCGTCCAGGCTCTCCTCGAAGCGCTCCGACTCGAACAGGATGCGCGCGCGGCGGAACCGGGTGCTCACGGCCCCGGGGTTCAGCTCCAGGGCCTGGTCGCAGTTGCGCAGCGCGTTGTCCCACTGCTGGCTCTGGGCGTAGTCGTTGCAGAACTGGGTGAAGCGGACCTGCTGCACATATCGGTCGAACGCGCCGTAGATGTGCTGGGCCGTCGCCAACTCCTGCTTCTCGACGCCCTGGATGGGATCCACCGCCAGCGACTCACCGGAGGCGATGTCCCAGAACTCCGCGTTCACGGTGTAGCCCTGGGGCGTGCCCGAGTAGGAGGCGCAGAGGGCGACCTGGGCGTTCATCTGAGAGGCGAGCTGGCGCGTGCGGATGCAGTCCAGTTCGTCCATCTTCATCTTGAACTTCTTCAGGTTGTTCTCTATCTCCTTCTTCTCGATGGGCTGGTGCGTCGCGAGCTCGTCCATCAGCACGCGAAGCTCCTTCGCCGCGTTCTCTCCGAACTTCTTGTTCGCCCCTTCAAGGGGCTCGAAGTTCGGGATCAGGACGCGGTAGCGGCTCATCTCCTGCGCGCCCACGCTCGCGGCCGGCGCTGCGACCAGCGCGACCGCCAACCACGTGAACACGTGTGTCATCCGTCGGGCCATTCTCCTGGTCTCCCCGGGGTCTCCCCCTGCATATCTGCGCCCTCGGGCGCCGTCCGGACCGGTACCGAACACCTTGTTGAACAACTACCCCGCACGGCCTCCAGAGGTCGCGGCCCCCTCGGTCGCCGGCGTGTGAAACCTGATATTTTACCGGAAAATGAGGTTAGGGGTCAACCGCACCCGACGGGCGGCCACGTGGGAATGGCCCGTCCTGAGCTTCGATGGCGGCCCGCGCCGCGTCGGGGATCCGGGTGGCCGCGCCCGCCTCATAATCGTACATGACCTGCACCGTGCGGCCGCTCTGGAGCCGCTCGCCGTCCTCGCCCGCCACCTCGTACATCATCTCGAAGTGCTTCTTGCCCAAGCGCGATACCCGCACGCCCACCTGCAGCGTCTGGGGCCAGAGCACCCGCCGGTGCCACCGCACCTCCGCCTCCGCCAGGATGTAGCCCACACCGTCCAGGCCGCCCTTCCCCACCACCTGGCTCCAGTAGGCCGATCGGGCCTCCTCGAAATAGACCAGCGCTTCGGAGTGATGGGCATGCCCCCCCACGTCGATGTCCTTGAACCGCACCACGACGGGGTGATGGAAGCGGAACGACGGCTCTGACAAGGGCGGCTCTCCTTTCGACGGGTGCGGTGATCCCGGGCTTCGGGCCGGGGGCACATTCTACGCCCCCACGGCTCCCGGGCCAGCCCCCCGTGCCCCGGGGGCTCGGTGGGCGCGGCGCCCCGCGGCATATCGCTGGTGGCCCGGGGGGCGCCCTCACTAGCTTTGACGGTGACCCTCCACCCTACAGGAACGCCCAGGATCTCAGCCATGTCCCCGCACCGGATCCACACCCCATCCCGCCTGCCGCTCCTCCTCTCCTCCCTCCTCGTGGCCGCGTGCGGGGGCGGAGGCGGCGAGAGTGCCGGGCCCGCTCCCGTGTCGCCTCGAGCGTCGGACGCCGAGTGGGCCGCCCTGGCCACGCCCAGAACCGAGCCGCTGGCGGGAGCCGTCCGGGTCTCTCTGGGTGAGATCCGCATCCTCGGCACTCCGTCGTGGGGATCTCCTCCCGTCGAGCCGGGGCTGGGGATGTCCGAGCTGGTGGCGGCCGGGCTCCTCCGCCGCCGGGACGTCCACTTCGTCGAGCGCCGCCGCTTCGCCGCCGCCGCGGAGGCGGAGCGCACCGGCGCCGCTCGCCCCGAGGGTGCGCCGCCGGCCGGGACGTCTCCGGGTGCCCAGTATGTTCTCTCGGCGACCTGGGCCTCGGTGGGGCTGGACTCGGCCTTAGTGGACCTGCGCCTCACCGACGCGCAGAGCGGAGCCGTGGTGGCCTCCTGGCGCGGCGCCACGGCCCCCGACGCCGAGCCGGTGTCCGTGGCCCGCCGAGTGGTGGCGGGCGCGCTCTCGGCGCTGGACGGGATCGGCGCCCGGCCCGCGTGGCAGGACCCGGAGTCCGGTGCGGCACCGGCGGTGTACCAGGCTTCGGGGTTGAGCGCCGCCGCCGTGTCGTCGTTCTTCCAGGGGCTCGCCGCCGAGGAGAGCTGGGGCTGGGAGCGGGCCCGGATGGGATACCAGGCGGCGCTGGCCGAGGGAGGCCGGTCCTTCGTCGAAGCGGCCGCTGCGCTGGCCCGCACGGCACGCCTGCGCAACGGCGGAGCCCTCGGGGCGGGCTGAACGGTGAGTCACGCCCCGGACGACGCAGCCACGGCCCACCTCCCTACTTCCGCGCTCCGCGCCCTGGTGGTGGAGGACAACGCCGGGGACCGCTGGTTCTATTCGGAGCTCCTCAGGGCCCGCGGGTACCACGTGCTCTCCTGCGAGAACGGAGAGAATGCTTGGGATGCGTTCCAGGCCGACCCTCCCCCTCTGGTGCTGGTGGACCTCATGCTCCCGGGCATCGACGGCGTCGAGCTCTGCCGCCGGATCCGCGCCCATCCCCGGGGATCGGAGCCCATGGTCCTCGCCATCACCGGACACGACGACCACGAGTCCCTCTCCGAGATCCTCAACGCCGGGGCCGACGACTTCCTCCGCAAGCCCGTGCCTCCCGCCCTCTTCTCGGTGCGGGCGCAGATCGCGGAGCAGCGGATCCGGGACCGGCTGGAGCGCCAGGGCGCCAGGGCCGAGCTTCAGTTCAAGACGTGGGAGCTGGAGCAGCTCTTCCGGAACCTCCCGGACGTGTTCTTCTCCGTGGACCTCACCACCGGCCGGCTCATCCAGATCTCGCCGGCGGCGGAGAAGCTCTTCGGCCGCGCCGTGGAGGACATCCAGCGCGACCCTTCGCTCTGGCGCGGGCTCCTCTTTCCCGCCGACGGCTCCCTCGCCCCCTGGGACCCGGGAGGGACCGCCCATCCTGGCTTCCGAGTGGTCCGCGACTACCCCGTGGAGCGGCCCGACGGCACCGGTGCATGGGTGAGGACCAGCCTCTCCGTCGAGCGTGACCCCCGCTCCCGGCACCTGCGCGCCGACGGCTTCGTTGCCGACGTCACCGAGGGATGGGCCGCCCACACCACCCTGGCGCTCCGCAACCGGGAGTTGGCGGCGCTCTACCGGGTCTCGGAGCTCAGCCTGACCTCCGACTCCCCGGAGGGGACGTACACCGCCGTCCTGGACGAGGTCGCCGACGTCATGGACATGCCGGTGGTGCTCCTGGAGCAGTTCGACCGTGCCGCCGACCGCCTGGTGCTGCTGGCGGCCCGGGGAGTCCGGTCGGAGCGGGGCTTCCCCGAGATCCCGCTCCACCAGACCCCGGCGGGAGTGGCCGTCCAGACGGGGAGGCCGCTGGTGGACAGGGATCCGCGCACGCGACGGGACCTGGTCCACGACGCCGTGCGGGAGTTGGAGCCCCGCCTGTGGGCCTCCTTCCCCCTCCTGGCCGGAGGCGCCGTCGCCGGGACGCTGACCCTGGTGGACAGGGAGCCGCGCAACGTGGACGAGCGCTGGACCGAGTTGGGCCAGAGCCTGGCCACGGCCATCGGCGCCTACATGGAGCGCCTGGACGCGGAGGAGGCGCTCCGGGAGAGCGAGGGCCGCCACCGGGCGCTGGCCACCCAGCTCGGGCAGGCCAACCAGGAGCTGGAGTCCTTCGCGTACTCCGTGTCCCACGACCTGCGGGCTCCCCTGAGGACCATGCAGGGATTCGCCCACGCGCTCCTCCAAAACTTCGGGGACGCGCTCCCGCCGGAGGCCGTGGACTACGCCCGCCGGATCATCTCCTCGGGGCGCCAGTCCGAGCAGCTGATCACGGACCTGCTGGCATACAGCCGGCTCAGCTTCGAGAAGATCGAGGTGAAGGCGGTGGAGCTGGACGTGGTGGTGGCGCAGGCCCTGGAGCAGGTCCATGCCGACGTGGTCGAGTCCGGGGCGCGCATCTCCTTCACGCGGGGGCTCCCCGTGGCCCTGGGGAACCAGACCGCCCTGGTCCAGGTCGTGGCGAACCTGGTCTCCAACGCCATCAAGTTCGTGCCGCCGGCAACAAGACCGGAGGTGCGCGTCCGGGCCGAGGAGCGGGGTGAGGTGATCCGCCTCTGGATCGAGGACAACGGCACCGGGATCCCCGACGGGCAGGAGGAGCGGATCTTCCGCGTCTTCGAGCGCCTGAGCCAGGGAGACGACAAACCGGGCACGGGGATCGGCCTCGCCATCGTCCGGCGCGGGATGCAGCGGATGGGGGGGCAATGCGGGGTCGAACGTCGCCCGGAGGGCGGGAGCGCCTTCTGGATCGAGACCCTCAAGGAGCGCCGCAAGGCCCGCCGCCCCTGGCTCCGGCGGGACCGCACGGGCTGATCGGCGCAGGGCCCCGGCGTCTCGCGGCGCTGGGGCCCCCGCCTCTTCTCCCCGTCCCCCGGCCGGTCACCGCTTCAGGAGGCGGATCCCCCCGGAGCCCGTGTCGATGCGGATGGTCCCACGTCCGTCGCCCAGCGTCCCCTGGACATGGTCCCGGCGCACGGAGCGCACCTGCACGGCGAAGTCCATGTCGATGCCCCCGCTCCCGGTGGACAGGTCCACCATCCCGCCCAGGTCCTGGGACGCGTAGATGGTCACCGACCCCGAGCCCGTATCCACGTCGAGGACGTCCACGTCGCTCAGGAGGGCGACCTCCACCGTTCCGCTCCCCGTGTCAATCGCCACCTCGGGCGCGGACACGCCATCCAGGTAGATGGAGCCGGACCCCGTGTCCACCCGCAGCGAGCGGGCACGCACGCCCCCGCCCCTCACCTCTCCGGAGCCTGTGTCGATGAGCACGACGTCCCCATCCACCTCCCGGACGCTCACCGATCCCGACCCCGTGTCCACATTGAGGCTTCCGCGGATCCCGGCCACGGTGATGGACCCCGATCCCGTATCGACCGAGAAGTCCCCCGTGATGTCCGAAGCGTCCACCGAGCCGGACCCGACGTCGAGGGTGAGGTCGGACGTGACGCCGCGGGCCTCCATGGCGCCGCAGGCCACGCGCACGGCCACATCCTTCCCCGCCGGCACCTCCACGACCAGGTCGGCCCAGGCCTCGAGCCCGCGGCCCGAGCCGCGGATCTCCACCATGTCCCCACTTCTTCCCCCTCCCCCGAACGTGCCGTCTTCGCGGACACGGACGTTGGAGCGGGAGCCCTGCCCCATCTCGGGGTAGACGATCTGATCGCCGGGGTAGCGGATCCGAAGCGTCTGCCTTCCGTCCACCGGGCCTGTTTCCACCTGGAGACGTGCGGCGTCGGAGCCTCCCCGGGTGACGCGCACCACCACGTCCGAGCCGGTGCCGCGCACCACGCTCGTGCGCCCCGCGAGATTGTAGACCGCCACCTCCGGGCCGGAGATGCGGTGGACCTCCTGGGCGCCCACCGGGAGCGCCACCGCCAGCGCGATGAGCGCCGCCCCCCATGTCCGCAGCTTGCTCGCCATCATCCTCCCTCCATGGCCCCTGCCCGGAGCCCGCTGTAGTTGAACGCCACCGTCATCGCCCGCCGGATCGGAGGCGGATCTCCCCGTCGAACACCTGGATCTCGAGGGTGGCACCGCCATCCCCGAGCGTGAAGTCGAACACCCCGCCCCCCCCGTAGCGCTGAAGCGTCACGGGGAAGTCGGAGACGAGCTCCCCGTCGAAGGTGGACACCCGGGCTCGCGCGCCCGTGCGGGCGGGCAGGACCAGGTCGGCGTCCCCATCGTGCGTGGAGAACCAGTAGGTCCCGCCACTGGCCAGGGAGCCCTGGAAGTGGAGGTCCCCGTCCAGCGTCTGTGCCCGCACCAACGAGGCGGTGATCTCCTCCAGGCGGAGGTCCCCGCTCCCGCTCTCCACCTCCACCGTCCCCTCCACCCGGGCGAGGACGACGTCCTCGCCGCGGGAGCGGGCCGAAACGCTTCCCCGCGCATCGCGCACTTCCACGCGCCCCTCCACCGTGGACAGGGTCACCGAGCCGGACACGCCGGACACCAGGATGTCCCCATCCACCGTGCGCACCGAGAGCTCGGAGGCGGTCCCCGCCACGTCCACGTCCAATTCCCTCCCCTGGATCTCCAGCGCCACCCAGGCCGGAACGCGGATGCGGAGCGCGACGTCCAGGCCGCGTCCCTTCCGGTCCCCGGGGCCGACCGCGATCCGGCCGCCCTCCCGACGCACCCCCACGTCGCGGGCCTCCCCGCCCACTCCCTCCACGGATAGGACGGAGCGCTCCCAGGTGCGCACCTCCACCGATCCGGACAGGCCCTCCACCACCACCCGATCCCCGCGTCGGAGGTCCACGGTCGTGTCCGGAAGCGTGCCGCCTGCAGCCAGCAGCCAACCCGCCATGAGCATGCACAGCATGTCCGTCACCCCTCCCACTCGCTGATGAGGGCCACCTCACGGAGGAAGTCGGCCTTGTCCCGATAGGCCCGATCCAGGTGCTGGAGCAGGTACTCGTTCCCGGGATCCACCTCGAGGGCGCGGAGGGACTCGTCGATGGCCCGCTGGATGACGCCCAGGTTCTTCTCCAAGATGCGCACGGTGTTGGGATCCAGGCTCGAGCGCGCCTCGGTCAGCACGGTCTCCAGCGAGGCCAACTCCTGGGCCAGGTCGGGCGCAGGACCGAGTTCGTCGGCGGCGAAGGCGGCGGCAGTCTCCGCCGCCGGTGTCGTCGTCCCGGCCGCGCCCGCCCGCGGGCCCCGGGCGCCGACGCCGGGCCCGGCCCACCAGGTGGCCGCCCCGGAGACCAGCATCAGCACCGCCGCCGCCGCCGCGATCTGGGGCACGGTGAGGAAGAACCCCGTGGGCACGGTCCGGCGGCGGGTCGCCGGGAACGCGATGATGCGGGGACGGCCCATGGACTCGGCGATCCCGGGCCAGAGGTCGCGGTCGGGCTCCACCGGGCCCAGCTCGTGGGCCCGGGCCACGATGTCCCGGAGGTCGGCCAGCGCCTGCCGGCACTCCGCGCACGCGGCAAGGTGCGCCTCCAGGGCCCTGGACTCCTCCGGTGACAGGCCTCCGTCAACGTGGTCCGAGAGCCTCTCGATCCAGTGATCGTGGTCTTGGGTCGTCATGCGCTCAGATACCCCCTCAGCATCATGCGGGCGCGATGGAGCTGGGACTTGGACGTCCCCACCGAGATCCCCATCAGCCCGGCGATGTCCTCGTGTGCGTAGCCTTCCACGTCGTAGAGCACGAACACCTCCCGTGCGCCGGGAGGGAGCTTCCTCAGCGCCTCCTCCACATCCAGCGCGGCCCCCGAGCTCCGCCGCCGCGGCGCCAGCACCCGGTCGAGGAGCCCCTCGCTCGCCACCGTGCGAGCCTCCCGCCTGCGGATCGTCTCCCTGCGCGAAAGCAGGTGGTTCACCGCCAGGCGGTGCAGCCAGGTCCCGAAGCGGGCGTCGCCGCGGAAGGTCGCCAGCTTCTCCCAGGCCCGGATGAAGACCTCCTGTGTCAGATCCTCCGCCACGTCGTCCCCCACCATGCGGCGGGCGAGGGCATGGATCCTCCCCACGTGGCCCCGGTACAGCCGCTCGAAGGCCCCATGGTCCCCAGCCGCTGCCAGCTGTGCGTCCGTGGTCTCGGCGTTCAGTTGCACCAGGAAGGGCCTCTGCGGTTCGGGTTCACGAGGGCTGCAGTCCCCACGTCCCTACGAATGGGACGGGGGAATCGGACGAGGGGTTGGAATCGTCTTGCGCCGACCCACCCCCGGCATCACCATGGTCTCATCATCCCACCTTCCGAGGAATGGCCGCATGAACGTGCTCCCCATCGACCTCACATCCCTCCTCGCCGTCTTCATGGGGATCTCCATCGTCCTGGTCCCCGTCATAGGGCTCACGGCCCGCTTCGCGCTCAAGCCCACGGTGGAGGCGCTGTCGCGCCTCTTCGAGCACCGGGGGATGGAAGACACGGTGGGGATCCTGGAGCGGCGCATGGCGCTCCTGGAGCAGCAGATGGAGTCGCTGGACGGTTCGGTGAAGCGGCTGGCCGAGGTGGCCGAGTTCCATCGGGCGTTGAGCTCGGGAGAGAAGCCCCAGCCCACCCAGGGAGACGGGTAGATGGCCCCCAGCGTCGAGATCATAGCCCACAGAGGGTACAGCGCGCGCGCGCCGGAGAACACGCTGGCGGCGCTCGAGGCCGCGCTGAAGGCGGGGGCGGACGCGGTGGAATTCGACGTCTCCACGGCGGCCTGCGGCACGCCCGTGCTCTTTCACGACCCCATGCTGAGCCGCACCACCAACGGAGTGGGCCCCCTCAGGCGCCGGACGCTGGAGCAGCTCAAGACCCTGGACGCCGGCAAGTGGTTCTCCCCTGATTTCATCGGCCAGCGCATCCCCTCCTTCGACGAGGCCCTCCGCGCCTTGAAGGGACGCATCGGGAAAATCTACGCCGAGGTGAAGGGGTTCCGGGAGCTGGAGGACGCGGACCGCATGGTGCGCCTGGCCCGTGACGCCGGGATGCTCGGAGAGGTGGTGTTCATCTCCCTGAACTGGACGCTCCTGGACCGGATGCGGGGCCAGGAAGCGGGACTCTCCATCGGCTACGTGGTGGACGAGGGGACGGAGTTGAAGGAGGCGGCGCAGCGGTGCGCCGGGGACCCCGCCGCCATGGTGGACGTGCGTGCCGACCTGCTGGCCGCGGATCCCGCGGTCCTGGACCGTCTGCGGGACCAGGGCACCGGGGTGGCGGTGTGGACCGTCGACGACCTGGCCGAGGCCGCCCGCTTCCTGGCCATGGGCGTGGCGCGCATCACGACGAACCAGGTGGGCGCCCTCGTGGATTGGAAGCGGAGCCTGCCCCAAGCCTGACGGGACCGGAGCCGGCACCCCCGGGACCCCGTGCGTGGAGAAAGCCCGGCGCCCGCTCACCCGTCCTGACGCAGCCGCTGCCGAAGGGCCCTCTTGTCGTACTTCCCCGTGGACGTGCGCGGGACGGCCTCCAGGAAGACCACCCGGTCGGGGATCCACCACCTGGGGAAGCGCCCCGCCAGAGACCCCAGGATCTCCTCGGGTCCAGCGTCCACGCCGGGACGGAGCACCACGCACGCCACCGGCCGCTCCCCCCACCGGGCGTCGGGCACGGAGACCACCGCGACCTCGGCCACCGAGGGATGATCCGTGAGCGCGTGCTCCAACTGGACGCTGGAGATCCACTCGCCCCCGCTCCGGATCAGGTCCTTGGTCCGGTCCACCAGCCGCACGTAGCCCCTCTCGTCCTGCGTGGCCACGTCTCCCGTGCGGAGCCATCCATCCCGGAACGAGTCCCCTGCGGGGGCCCGGAAGTAGCCTTCGGCGACCCAGGGACCCCGCACCTCCAGCTCCCCCGGAGTCCGGCCATCCGGGGGGACCGCCCTCCCCTGGTCGTCGCTGAGGCGGACCTCGAGGAAGGGGAGAGGCGTCCCCTGGGCGGTGCGGACCGGGAGGAGCTCCTCCGGGCTCCACCCCGACATGTCGCCCCGGGGATGGCACACCAGCCCCACCGGCGTGAGCTCGGTCATCCCCCACCCCGCGAGGATCTCCACCCCCAGCTCGGCGCGGTACGCCTCCAGGAGCGTGGGAGACGTCGGCGCTCCCCCGGAGTGGATGCGCAGTCGAGGGGAGAGGGCCCGGGGTCGCCGCCGGAGCTCGTCCAGGACTCCCATCCAGACGGTGGGCACGCCGGCGGCGAAGGTGACGCCCTCCTCCTCCAACAGGCTGGCGAGGCGCTCCGCCGACGGCCGTGCCCCAGGGAGCACGAGGGTGGCCCCGGTCATGGTGGCGGCGTGGGGGAGCCCCCACGCGTTGGCGTGGAACATGGGAACGGCGGGGAGGACCACGTCCGCCTCGCCGAGGCCGAACCCGTCTGGAAGGCAGATGGCCAGGGTGTGCAGCGCGATAGCCCGGTGGGAGTAGAGGACGCCCTTGGGCTCACCGGTGGTACCCGACGTGTAACAGAGGCCGGCGGCGGTGTTCTCGTCGAACTCGGGGCGGGGTGCCGAGGCATCCGCCGAGGCGAGGATCTCCTCATAGGATGTCCACCCCTCCGGCGCCCTGGCGTCGAGGACCACCTTCCGCGCCTGGAACGGCAGGTTGCGCGTTGCCTCCTCCACCAGGGGCACGAACTCGGGGTCGGCGAAGATGGCCCGCGCCTCGCCGTGGGCCAGGATGCGGGCCACCTGCCCAGGGGAAAGGCGCACGTTGGCGGTGAGGAGCACCGAGCCCGCCGCGGGCACGCCGAAGTAGAGCTCCAGGTGCCGGTGGGAGTTCCACGCCAGCGAGGCGACACGGTCTCCCTCCCCCACGCCCAGCGACGGGAGCGCCGCGGCCAACGCCCACGCCCGGTCCCGCACTTCCCTCCAGCCGATGCGCGAGCGCCCCTCCTCGACGGCGGTGATCACCGCCTTCCTCGGGAAGAGCGCCGCGGCCCGGTCCAGCAGGGCCGGCACGGTGAGGGGGACTTGCATCATGCCGCCCTTCATCGCCTCGGCTCCTCCCGGGTTTCGTGGTCGCCCTCGCCGGAGAGGACCAGCGTGAAGCGCGTGCCCTTCCCCTGTTCGGAAGCCACCTCCACCCTCCCTCCGTGGGCCTCGGCGATCCCCCGCACGATGGCGAGCCCCAGCCCCGAACCCGTGCGGTCGTGGCGGCTGGCCTGCCAGAACCGGTCGAAGAGGAGCGGGAGCTCCGCGGCGGGGATCCCCGGCCCCTGGTCGTCCACGGTGAGCGCCACCCCACCTCCCGCGAGAGCGTGGGCGCCCAGGGTGATGACGCCTCCCGCCGGCGAGAAGCGCAGGGCGTTGGCCACGAGGTTGGCCAGCGCCTGCTGGACCCGGTCGGGGTCTGCGAGCACGCGAGACACGCCCGGCTCGACGTCCAGTGCCAGCGCCACGCCCTTCTTCTCGGCCTGAGGGAGGAAGAACGCCCTCGCCTCCGAAAGGACCTGGTCCGGGCTCTGGGCCGTGGTGCGGACGACCAGGGCCCCCGCCTCGATCCGCGCCACGTCTAGGAGGTTCTCGATGAGCCGGCGCATGCGCTCCGCCGAGCGGCGGATGATGTCGGCCTGCCGGCGCCGCTCGGGCTCGTCGAGGGGAAGGTCCAGAAGGAGCTCGGCGGCGCCGGCCACCACCCCCAGGGGGTTGCGAAGGTCGTGGGACACCACCGACACCACCTCCTCGCGCACGCGCACCGCGCGCTGCAGCGCCTCCTCCTTGCGCACGATGTCGGTGAGGTCGGTGAAGGTGAGCACCCCACCCCGCAAGGCCAGCCCGTCCACCAGCGGACGGAGGGACCACTGGACCGGGAGCGGAGACCCGTCCTTGCGCCAGAGCACGTCGCTCCCCTCCGAGCGGGCCATCACCCTGGAGGAGAGAGCGCCCAGGATGCGGCATTCGGCGCGGGGCAGGGGCGCGCCGTCCCGCGTGGTGTGGTGCAGCGCTTCGTGGACGTCACGCCCGCGCACCTCGCCCTCGGAGTATCCGAGCAGCTCCGATCCGGCCCGGTTCAGCGTGAGGACGCGACCCTGGAGGCCCATCCCCAGGACGCCGTCGGCCGTGGCCTCCAGGAGCGCGTCCATCTCCCGGCGCGAGCGCACCTCGGCGCGGCGCCGGGCCTCCGCCGCGGCGGCCAGGGTGCGCAAGCGCCTCCCCACCAGCGCCACCGTTCCCGTCGCCAGCAGCCCCAGGAGGAGAAGCCCCATGGAGACCCGGGTCTGGACCGTGCGGAAGTGCTCCCCGCGGAAGCGCCCTGCATCCACCTCCTCCTGGATGGCGTGCTCCAGCCCCAGCGTGGCGCGCTGCATCTCCTCGTAGCGCGCCCGCTCCTGGGCGAAGGAGGCAGTGCGCTCCTCCCGCGCGACCTCGCTCCGGAAGACCCCGTCGTGCTCCACACGCCAGCGGGCCGAGAGCGAGGACAGGAAGGCCAGGCGCTCCCGGATGCGGAGGTCCATCCCGCCGACCAGGGCCTGGAGCTCCGCGACGATCTCCTCCTCCTCGCGCACAGCGGCGAGGTACGATTCCCGCGCTTCCGGGTCCCGGGTGAACAGGAAGGCCTGGAAGTGGGACATCTGGCGCGCATGTACCAGGGAGAGGCGGGTGCCCAGGAGGTGCGCCGGATCCAGGATCTCCGCCAGGTCGGACTGGGCCTGAGCGGCCCTCTGCCCCAGGAACAAGGGGACCACCGCCAGCGCCACGAGCGCCAGGGCCACGAACACCACGGCCGCCGTATTCCCCGCGTGGGGAACAGGCGGTGGCGGGTCGGAGGAGGGGGGCCTCGGGAACACGGCGGGGAGCGCCTCAGACCTTGATGAAGATCCGCCGCCGGTAGAGCGGCGTCATGAGGGCGAGCCAAAGAAGCACGTAGCACGCCGCGAAGGCCAGCGACCCGTTGCGGTCCCCCGCCCAGGATTGGAAGAAGCTCCGGTAGATCCACGTGTACAGCGACGGCCCCTCCGCCCCCCCCACGTGGACACGCCCCAGCAAGCGCGTCATCAGCCCGGAAAGCACGAACACGGCGATGGCGTTGGTGCCGTACACGAGGAACGGCGTGAGCCAGGGACCCCGGCGCCGCCGCACGTCCACCACCCAGTAGACCAGGCCGAAAAGGAGGAGGGCGGTGCCCGCCGTGAACACCACGTAGGAGCTGGTCCAGAGCGCCTTGTTGATGGGGAACACCATCCCCCACGCCAGCCCGACGGGCACGAGGACCGCCCCCGCGCCGGCGAGCCCCCGTGTAAGGGCCTCCGGCGAGCGCCCGGAGAGGAGCCACTCCCCAGTGAAGATCCCGAGGAGGGAGGTGCCTATCGCCGGAAGGGTCGAGAGGATCCCTTCCGGGTCCCACGTCCCCTGGTACAGATGCCCGTCCATGAGGGCCCGATCCACCCACGCCGCCAGATTCCCCTCGGGGCTCAGGTCCCCTGCCACGTCCCCGGGGACGGGGACCAGCGTCATGGCCGCCCAGTAGCCCAGCAGGAGCCCGCCCGTCCAAGCTGCCCTGGCGTTCCTTCCGCAGACCAGATAGAGCCCCGCCGCCGCCAGGTACACCACTCCGATGCGCTGCAGCACGCCGGGCCAGCGCATCCCCGAGACGTGGAAGTCGGGAAAGAGGCGCATGAGGAACCCCAGCGCCACGATGGTGAGGGCGCGGCGCACCACATGGGTGAACAGGTCTCGCCGTGCCGCGCCCGCATCCAGCCTGCGGTGGAAGGAGAAAGGGATGGCCACGCCCAGGATGAACAGGAAGTAGGGGAAGATCAGGTCCGTGGGCGTCCACCCGTGCCACTCGGCGTGCGACAGGAGCGGGTACACGTGGCTCCAGCTCCCGGGATTGTTCACGAGGATCATCCCGGCGATGGTGAGCCCCCGGAATGCGTCCAAGGAAAGCAACCTATCCGCCTTCTGCGCCGCGCCGGCCTCGGGCGGACGCGCCGCCGTGGGTCCGCTCATCGTCCACCTCCGGCGCGGAGCGCGGCCTCGGCGCGCACGATGTCGCCCACGGTATTCACGTTCAGAAAGGGATCGTTCGCGCCGTCCGCGGCCCAGGGAAGGACGTGCCCCCCCACGTCCCGGAAGAGCGCGTGCAGAGATCGGTCCTGGCCGGCGAGGTGGCGCTCCACCGCGTCGAGGGCCTCCACCCGGTACGCCGCGCAGAGGGGCTCCACACCTCCGCCGCGCCGCGCGGGCGCCGCCGCAGGGTGACCCGCCAGGCCCGACACCACCTCCTCCAGGAGAGCACGAGTGAGGAGAGGAAGGTCGCACGCCACCAGAAGGACGCCGTCCCAGCCCTGATCGCGGGCGTGGTGGAGCGCCGCGTCCAAGCCGCCCAGGGGGCCCATCCCCGGGACCCGGTCGGGGACCACGGTCGCCGCCGGCGCCGAAAGGGGACGGGCGGCGACCACCACCACCTCCTCCACCACCGTGCGGAGCAGCGCCACCGCGCGCTCCGTCAGCGGGAGGCCCCCCAGGCAGGCTTCGGCCTTGGGCCCGCCGAAGCGGCTTCCCTCGCCGCCGGCGAGCACGGCACCCAGGAGACGGGGGGCGCGCGTCACCTCCAGTGGCGCCCCTGCACCTAGAAGAGCGCGTTCAGGAAGGCGTAGCACACCCACCCGATCAAGACCGTGGCGAGCGTCTTTCCGTTCCCGAAGTCCAGCGCCTGACGCACGGCGACGAAGCCGGTGGCGAGACCCCAGAGCGCCGCCAACGCGACGATGGGCCACCCCAGGATCGGGATGATCCCGAAGACCATAAGGAGCCCCGGGGTGCTGGCGAAGCCCAGCGTGCGGAGCAGTTCGCCCCAGGTCGCCGTGCCGCCGAAGAGCTTGGTGCCCACCAGCCAGGTGATCGCCGCCCATACGAGCCATCCCACGATGGATGCCGCCGCACCCCTCAAGGCGCCGGGCGCGCCCATCCCCAGCCCGCCGACTGCCGACGCCACCGCCACCATGGCCACCACCGCCGCCGCCTGCAGCGTGGCCTCCTGGTCGTGCTCGACTTCCTCGTACGTGTCGATGTTGAGGAACGCCGCACCCACCATGCGATCCACGAGCGTGCCCGCCATGTTCCACCTCCGGTTCGAGGGTCCGCTGTAGGCTGTAGGATGGCCGGAGAGGGCCGGCGGCGCCAATCCCGCGCCCGCCCCCCCCTCCCGTCAGCGCGGCAGGGACCGGGGCAGGTCCGCCACCACGTACGCCATCACCGCCAGGGCGGCCACGCACCGCGCCACCTCGTCGGGATCCAGCTTGTCCAGCGTGTCCGCATCGGTGTGGTGGTACCAGAAGTAGCGGGCGTCGTCCACGTTGAGGCCCATCCCGGGGACGCCGGTCTGCATGAGCGGGCCTATGTCCGCGCCGCCACCGCCCCGCACGATCTCGCCCGCGCCGATCCCCTCCAGGAGCGTGCCGATCTCCCTCACGATCCCGAAGGCCGCGTCCGAGCCGGTGAAGCCGTAGCCCCGTGGACTGAAGACCCCTCCGTCCGTCTCGATGGCCAGCATGTGCTTCTCGTGGCCGTGGTCGGTCACGTACTGGTTTCCGCCGCGGAGGCCGTTCTCCTCGTTCACCCATCCTACGACCCGGATGGTGCGCCGGGGCCGGAGCCCCAGCTCCTGGAGGAGGCGCACCGCCTCCCACGACGCCACCACGCCGCCAGCGTCGTCCATGGCCCCCTGCCCCACGTCCCAGGAGTCGGTGTGGCCACCCAGGACCACCACCTCGTCGGGAAGCTCCGTGCCCCGGAGCTCGGCCATGACGTTGCGGGAGGGCGCGTCGGGGAGGGATCTGGCCCCCATCGTCAGGTGCACCTCGATGCGCTCCCCCCGCTCCTGCATGCGGTGGAGCATCTCGGCGTCCTCGAGGGTGATGGCGGCGTGGGGGATGCGGGGCACGCCCTCCTCATAGCGCATGCCACCGGTGTGGGGCGTCTGCATGGACGCGGGCCCCACCGAGCGGATCAGGCTGGCGACGGCCCCCGCCTTCGCCGCGGCCACGGCGCCTCCGCTCCGGTACTGCACCGTCTCCCCGTAGCTCGTGAACGGCACGTCGAAGAGGACGATGCGCCCCGCCGATTCCGCCGCGCGCGCCGTCAACTCCTCGTAGCTGGACACCACCAGCACCTCGCCCCGGATCCCTCCCGGAGGCGTGGCCACCGTCCCGCCCAACCCCAGCAGCGGTAGCCTACGCGCACGCGGCAGCAGGAGAGCGAGCGACTCCTCGCCCCGGACCCAGTGGGGAACCATGACGGGATCGGAGCGCACGTTCTCCAGCCCGTCGGCCCTCATCTCCTCCAGAATCCAGTCCAGGGACGCCTCCAGCGCCGCCGACCCGGAGAGACGCGGCCCGAAGCGGTCCACCAGCTCGCCGATGCGCTCGTACGCCCGGTGGTCGGCGGTGGCTGCGGCGACGATGCGGCGGGCGGCGTCCCGGTACGCGGAGGCGATCTCCTGCGCGGGGGCTGGACCGGGCAGGAGGAAGGAGAGAACGGCGAGGGAGCAGAGTGCGCGGCGTGAGGTCACGAGAGATCTCCGGGAGAGGGTCCGGGGGGCTGGGGTTTATACGCGCCCCGGGGCCCGTCCACAAGCGTGCCTCCGCCGGCGCCTTTCGCCCCGGGAATCCGCGCCGAGCGGAAGTCCGTGGGCTGGCGCCTCCCGGCCCGGCGCGCGAGCACCACGAGGGCGAGCCCGGCCACGCCCGCGGCCACGGCGACGGCGGCCCAGTGGACCCTGGTCACCCCCAGCCCGAACGACGCCAGGATGGAGTCCAGGTGGGGCTCGGTCATGCGCTCGGGCACCGAAGTGTCCAGCACCAGGGCGAAGGCCACCGTGTCGTAGGCGACCACCGCCGTCACCTGGAGGGATCGAAAACGGCCGTACTCGTCGTGGCGCTCCTCGGTCCACGCCGACGCCGGCCGGCCGTCGGCGAGGGCCAGGGTGCGCAGCGGTCCCAGGCGGTTATAGGGTGAGCCCTTCAGCACTCGGGCCCGGGCCTCCCGCGCCGCCGCGGCATCGCCTTCGGCGATCCCCCCCGGGTAGCGGGTGAGCGCCACCGTCGTGCGGGGCTCGTCCGACTCGATGTCGCCGAGCCAGAGCCCTCCGCCCGAGGGCGAGCGCCCGGGGATCACGCTCCCGGAGAAGCCCTGCTCGGCGGCATAGAGGAACCCCTCCGGGGGAGCCTGGAGTTGGTATCCCTCCACGGCGGGCGCGGAGCAGCCGGGGAGGGCGAGCACCGTCAGCGCCGCGCACAGCATCGTGCGCACGGACCGGGGTTGCGCCCCGGCGAGCCCGTGCCGCTTCTTGTCCATGGAGACGTTCCTTTCGTTCCGAGGGCCCCCGCCACCCCCCTCGACCCTACCGTGAGATGACCCGATGGCCCAAGCCGTGAGGGGAATCCGCTGGCGCATCGCCTGGCTCGTCGCCGGCGCCGCCGTGGCGGTGCTCTGGAGGGTAGCGGGCGGAGGCGCCGGCGGCCACGTCATCCAGATCGAGTTCGGGATGGCCCCGGAGTTGGATGGAGCCGTGGTGAGGATCGACCACCAGGACGCCGGAACGCTCGCGAAGCGACGCAACCGTACCGTCACCGGCTTCCGCGTCGGCGAGGGCCGCCACGTGGTGGAGGTGGGCACGGAGGCATGCTCCGGGGTGGAGGCCCTGGTCACCACGGGATTCGGCGCGGGCACGGTGATGCTCGTCGCGGAGAAAGAGGGCAGCGGGAAGGGCGGCGAGGCCGCGTGCCGAGTGGTGCTGCGGAGGTGAGGAAACCCTGATGGGCGCTGACGGATTCGAACCGCCGACCCCCTCCTTGTAAGGGAGGTGCTCTAACCAGCTGAGCTAAGCGCCCGATAGGTACTTCTTCCAGAAACGGCAAGGGTTTCCACCCCTGCCCCCCCAGCCCCACCCAAATCCACCGGGTAAGTATAGCGGGTAAGTAGGGCCCCGAAGCTCACCGGGCCTCCCGCAGCTCGGCCGGGTGGAGGACGACGCTGAGCATAGTCTCCTTGTCGGCTTGCTGGTAGATGCTCTGGACTACACCGATGCACCGCCATCCACCCGCCGCCGCCACGTCTTGCACGGGCAGGTTCTTGCGGGCCGTGGCCCAGCCGCGCCGGGAGGCGTGCCACTGGCTCCCCTCCTGGGGCTCCAGTCCGGCCAACTTCTCGGCCTTCGCAAGCCACGCAGCAGCCAGGTGCCGACTCACCGGCTTCTCGTGACGCCCCGGAGCCGGGAACAACAGACCCGCCCCCAGGCCGGGCCGCTCACGCAGTACGCGGTCCAGTGCCCTGCGCACGTCGGGGCCGATCGGTACCACCGTCTCCCGGCCCATCTTGTCCGTGTCGGCGGGCCAGCGGATGGACCCGTGGAGTGTCCCGTCGTTCACCGCGGACAGCTACCTACCGCGTTTCGAACGAAGTGGGTATCCACTTCGCTCTCGTAGCCCCTACCGATTGGGGTCCTGGGCCCGGATCGCGTGGTAGGGGGTTGGACTGGCCTGGACGGCTTGCTGGAGGAGGCGGTAGAAGAGCAGGCCACGGGCCTTCGCCGTGCGCCGGTTGAACCGGAACGTGAACTCGTCGAGATAGTACGGCAGGTGCTCCAAGCTGACCCCGCCGTGGTACGTTCCGAGCCACCACCGGTCGAGGAGTGAGGCCACGCGGTGGACTCGAGGCATGACCCTGTGAGCCGGGAGCCTCGAGGCGCGAAGGCTCGTGGGACGATGTCGGTATCCGTGACCAGGAAGCGGCACGTAGCCTGCCCACCCGTCCGTGCGGATCGTGGCCCCTTCGCTCACGCTGCTCTTGATGAACCCGATGAGGCTGGGCGCACTGGCGTCGGGGATCTGCGCCATCCGAATTCGCCCGGTCCCCCGGTCGCGGACCTCGGCTGCGATGGCGATGAGCGCGCGATCCGTGGCGCGCCCGTCCACTTCCTCGTCCGGCGCACCGAGGAAGGTCTCGTCCACCTCGACCTCTCCCGCAAGACGCTCCCTGTCCGGCCGGACCATCGCCCGACGAAGCTTGTGGAGCCACGCCCACGCCGTCTGGTAGCTCCCCAGGCCCAGGACCCTCTGCAGTCCCAGGGCGCTCACCCCGTGCTTCTGGTTGGTCAGATACCACGCTGCCTGGAACCACAGCCGAAGCGACGTGCGCGTCCCCTCGAAGAGCGTGCCCGCCGTGACCGAGGTCTGGCGCGAGCAGCTGCGACAACGGAGCAACCCTCGCTGAGTCTCCCAACCCTTGGTCCCACCGCACGCCGGGCACAGGAACCCATGCGGCCACCGGAGCCGGCGAAGGTAGGCTTCGCACGCAGCCTCGGACGAGAACCACTCGTCGAATTCCACCAGGGTCCGCGGGTAGTCCTCGCCGCCTACCGGGTGACGTCGCTCCTCTCCCATGCCCACATATTGGGGTCAGGAGAGCGAAGTGGATACCCACTTCGAACGATACCTCCGGGAGAGCAAGTCCCGACTCCGGGAGCACTGGCAACAATTCCCGGAGGAAAGGCTCCGATTCCAGGAGGGGGCGGAGGAGGTGTGGGCAGAGGTAGTCGTGGAAGGGGAAGTCAAGAACCGAAGGGTGGTGCAACAGCATCGCGACATCCTGGCGGACGCTCGAAAGCACCAGCCGACAACCCCGGAGGAGTGGTGGGCGTGGATCGCCTTCGATGTGGACAGAGTGCTATGGGAGCGTCCGCCGTTCGCCCACCTCGTGCCCTCCCCGGAATCGGGCCGGCCGCGGCTCGTGCTGCATGCGTCCGATCTCATCCCCCGCGTCTACCTGGCCCTCGCCCTGGAGGTCGCGGGAGCGGGACATCTCGCCTCCTGCTCGTACTGCAGCCAATTCTACACGCCCGTCCGGGCTCCGAAGCGGAGACAGCGGAACTACTGCCCCGCGTGTCGGAAGGCGAGCGTCCCTCAGCGGCTCCATATGCGCGAGACGCGACAGACCTGCCCCCCCCCCCTCGACCGCGTCAGCGGCGCGGCCGAAATGGACAACGTCAACGAGGCCCGGGTGGAGTATCGCCTGGCACGCGACTGGATCCTGGAAGCCCTGTACGGCGACCGGGGCGCGGGCGGCCTGGACGTGTTGTGGATCCAGCGGTTCTGAAAAGTCAGACCGGATCCGTCAGATTCAAGTGTTCCATAGCCCTCAATGCTCCTGGTCGTCACCGCCCTCATCGGGGTTGTCTTTTCCAACCCAGCCCTGGCGGTGGAAGAACCACAGCATCAACAACAAGACGGCCACCAGCACCCCCCAGAAGGCCGGGTAGCCGTACTTCCACTTCAGCTCGGGCATGTTGAAAGGCGAGGCCTCCGGGTCGAAATTCATGCCGTAGATGCCGGCCAAAAACGTCAACGGGATGAAGATGGTGGCGATGATGGTCAACACTTTCATCACCTGGTTGGTGCGTTCGCCGATGACCGCCATGTACAGATCGGCCAGCTCGGCTGATCGCTCCCGGGCGCCGTCGACGAAATCAGCCACCTGGATCACGTGGTCGTGGCAATCGCGCAGCATGGGCCTGATCTCGTCGGCGATCAAGGCGTAGTCGTCGCGACCCAGTTTGGAGGTCACGTCGCGAAACGGCCAGGTGGCCCGGCGGAACAGGCGCAACTGCTTGCGCATGTGGTGAATGGCCCTCGACGCATCGTGCGTGGGCTGAGCGCGCACCTGATCGTCGAGCTGATCCATGTGATCGCCATAGGCTTCCAGTACCGGAAAGTAGTTGTCGATGACCGCGTCGATGATGGCGGCGGCCAGGTAATCCGCACCGCTTTTTCGGATGGCGCCTTTCCCCTCCCGGATGCGCCGCCGGATCGGATCGAAACCGTCCCCGAGTTGCTCCTGGAAGGTCACGAGCAAACCACCCTTCAACACCAGGCTGACCTGCTCGTCGTCGATCCGGCCGTCGTCGGTCAGCCGGATGTCGCGCAGGGTCACGAACAGGTAGTCGTCAAACTCCTCCACCTTGGGTCGCTGGTGCACGTGGGCGATGTCTTCGATGGTCAACGGGTGTAGACCCAGTGCGGCGCCCATGCGGAGCAGGGCATCCGCGTCGCCCAGGCCCTGGACGTCCACCCAGACCACCTGGCCGGTTCGTGGATTCAGGGCGCTTTCCAGGTCGTCCAGGGCCACATCGGCCGACTGCTCCGAGCCGGCGTCATAGGTGATGCGACGCACGACCGGTGGTGGTAGTTCGGTCAGGACAGCCAGGGTGCCCGGTCTGGAGCCGGGCGTTGGCATGCGAATCTTCCGGTGAGTCATTCTGGGAATGGACGACAGTAGCTTTTTCATTTCATGCCCCCTTGAAAAGGCGCTGGTTTCATAATCCGGATGCCCCTGAACGACCCAGGCAACCTGCGATGATTCCTGCTGCGCATTCGCAAAGCAGTCACCCTGTATTCCTCGCGGACGACTACGGATCCGAGCAACGCATCACGATTTGTTCTTCGACAGCGCCGAGTTCGGACCAGGCCACGCAGATGCGACCGTTGAGGTGAATTCCCAGGGTGGGTTTGGTTGACGCCATCAAGCTGTTGGACAGCCCACCGCCGCTGGCCGATCCGGCCGGCACCTCGGACCAGATGTTGTCGTGGAAACGTTTGAGGTATATCTCCCATCGGCCCGAGGAGATATCCGACCAGACCACCACCGGATTGCCGAGTCCGTCCAGGGCCAGGTCGGGACTGTACGAGTATTCGCTATTGTCGCTCAGGCCGCCATTCGAAGCAGAGCCTGGCCCAACTTCTTCCCAGTCGGTTCCATTGAACCGTTTGATGTAGATTTCCCGGTCCTCGGCGGTGGCGCTGGTCCAGGCCACGATGGGGAGATCCTGGCTGTCGAGCACCAGGCTGGGTTGCTCGGCATCATAGCTGCCGCCGCATCGAGGCGGACGACCGTGCCGGCCTCGGGCGCCTCCTCCGCTACTGTGCCCGACCACCCTTCGCCCTCGAGCGCCTCCATGCCCTCGCCGGCGTCGCCTCCCTCGCCTCTC
>CAZJFX010000064.1:0-22601 GCA_964545395.1 uncultured Gemmatimonadaceae bacterium
ACCCCTTGTTCTACGCCGTTTCTCGCCTTCTCGCGTCGGGAACTTCGGACTAGGGTGTGACCCCCTGGGACCGGAGCCAGGACTCCACCTCGCCCCGGATCTCCGCCAGGCGGGCGGCCGTGCGGGCCTCGTAGCGCGCCACGATCACCGGCTGCGTGTTCGACGCCCGCAGGAGAGCCCACCCATCCCCGAAGAGGACGCGCACGCCATCCACGTCGATGACATCGTAGCGGGCCTTGAAGTGTGCCAGCGCCGAGGAGACCACGGACCACTTCAGCTCCTCGGTCACGTCCACTCGGATCTCCGGGGTGGACACGTACGCCGGGAACGCAGCGACCTGCTCCGAGAGCGGCTTGTCGCTGCGCGCGACCAGGTCCACCAACCGGCAGGCGCCGTACAGCGCGTCGTCGAACCCGAAGTAGTCGTCCGCGATCATGATGTGCCCGGATAGCTCTCCGGCCAGTAGCGCACCTGTCTCCTTCATGCGCTTCTTGATGAGGGAGTGCCCGGTGGGGGCCATGATGGGATCGCCGCCGGCGGCCGCGTACACCTCCGGCAGGGCCTGGGAGCACTTCACGTCGAAGACGAGCTTCTGCCCTGGCCCGCGCTTCTTGAGAAGGTCCAGCCCGTAGAGCAGCAGCAGGATGTCGCCACGCACGATGGTTCCCTGCTCGTCCACAGCGCCGATCCGGTCCGCATCCCCGTCGAAGGCCACGCCCAGATCCAACCCCCCCTCCCGCACTGCGGCGATGAGGTCCTCCAGGTTGTGGTCCACCGTCGGGTCGGGGTGGTGGTTGGGAAAGGTGCCGTCGGAGTCACAGAAGAGAGGCGTCACCTCCGCGCCCAACGCTTTCATGAGCTTCTCGGCGATGAGCGCTCCGGTCCCGTTGCCCGCGTCCACGGCGACCTTCACCGGGCGGGCCAGCCGGAAACGCCCGGCCACATCGGCCACATACCGGTCGAGCACCTCCTCGGAGTGGAGGTCCCCCTCCCCCGAGGTAACGTCGCCTCCCACGATGCGCCGATGGAGGTCCTGGATGGCATCCCCGAACAGCGACCCCCGGCGCACGGTCATCTTGATCCCGTTCCATTCCGGAGGGTTGTGGGACCCGGTGATCTGGACGGAAGCGTCCGTCCCGAAGGTAACCTCGGACCAGTAGAGGACCGGGGTGGGAACGCATCCCACGCTGAGGACGTCGGCCCCCGCCGCGCGCAGGCCGCGGATGAGCCCCGCAGCCAGCTCGGGAGAGGTAAGGCGGTTGTCGTACCCCACCGCCACGCGGGGCTTCGCCAGACCCGTGGCCTCGCGCGCATGGCTTCCGAAAGCGCGTCCTACGTCCTCGGCAATACCGGCGTCCAGGTCCTGGCCCACGATGCCGCGGATGTCGTACTGGCGGAAGATGTGTTTGGGGAGCGTCATGATGGCCTTGGGGGTCGGGGGCACGGAGGGTCTCCGATCAAGCTAGAGGACCCCGCGCCGACGGGTCAACGCGGGGTCCACGGCACTCTCTCCCCGGGCTCGGGGCCCGGCAGGGCACAGGGCCCCGGGATGCCTCAGGGCGCCAATCCGACGAGCCCTGCCCCCAGGGACCCGAGTCCCTGGATGGAGGCCCGCGCGAACTCCAGGGCGGGCGCCGGGAAGAGCCCCAGAAGGAGAATGAGTGCCGCGCTGGCGATCAGGGCGATTCGCATGGGGAGCGGTGCGACGGCCTGCAGGTGCTGGTCGGCGGAAAGGGGCTCCCGCATCCACATGAACCACACCACGCGCAGGTAATACCAGTACGACACCAGGGTGGTCATGACCAGGATGACGGAGAGGGTCCAGAGTTCCGAGTCCATCGCACCCTGCAGGAGGAAGATCTTCCCCATGAACCCGCCCGTGCCGGGGAAGCCCGCCAGCGAGAGCAGGAAGAGGGTGAGCAGGACCCCCAGCATGGGTTGGGACCACCCGAAGCCGGAGTAGTCCTCGATCTGGAGGCGCTCCTCCCCCTGGCGGGCCACCGTGATGACGACGGCGAAGGCGCCGATGTTCATCAGCGTGTAGACCAGGAGGTAGAAGAGCATTCCCGCCGCAGCGGTCCCGTTTGCCGCGGTGAGAGCCACAAGGAGGTACCCGGCGTGCGCGACGCTGGAGTAGGCCAGCATGCGCTTCACGTTGGACTGCACCAGGGCGATGAGGTTGGCGGTCACCATGGTGATCGCCGCCAGCCACCACATGATGGGATACCAAATGTCATAGACGCCGTCGAAAGCCACCAGGAACACCCGCATGAACGCCACGAAGGCGGCGGTCTTCACCCCCGCCGACATGAACGCGGTCACGGGCGCAGGAGCTCCCTCGTACACGTCCGGGGTCCACATATGGAAGGGAACCACCGAGACCTTGAAGGCGAACCCGACGCCCAGCAGGGCCACGGCGAGGACCAGGAGGCCCCCTGAGGCGGCCCCGGACGACACGCTGGCCGCGATGGCCGTGATGTTGGTGCTCCCGGTGGAGCCGTACACCAGGGCGATCCCGTAGAGGAAGAACCCGGTGGAGAACGCACCCAGGAGGAAGTACTTGAGCCCCGCCTCGGCGGACTTGCGATCCCGGCGGTTGAACGCCGTCAGGGCGTACGCGGAGATGGACATGACCTCCAGGCCCAGGAAGACCACCATCAGGTCCCTGGCCCCGGCCATGAACATCATCCCCGCCGTGGAGAGCAGGATCAGGCCGTAGAACTCACCGGCCTGGAGGCGCTGGCGGGCGACGTAGGCGAACGAAATGAGGATGGCCAGGGCCGCAGCGATGAGGAAGATCCAATTCGCGAAAAGGCGGAACCGGTCCACGGCGACCATGGAGGTGTCGCCCACCTCCTGGACCCCGTAGAGCCATCCGTTCAGGATCGCGGCCACCAGGATGCCCACCAGGGCCAACCAGCCCAGGCCGGTCCCGGGGCGGTACGTGGCCTCCCCGGTGCCGTCACTCCGGCTCGGGCGGTTCCGCCCGGAGACGCCGGCCACCAGGACCCCCATCCCCCAGGCGCAGAGGGCGATCTCCGGGAGGAGCGCCCACACGAATTGGCTCTGGCTGCTGAAGTCGAGCGTCATAGGGCTACTCGTGGTCCTCGGCGAGAGCATCCTCGCCGGCAGCGTCGTTGGGTTGCGTGGTGCGCATGGGCTCCGTGTCCAGCGTGACCCCGGCGGCCTCCGTCTCCGTGGCCGGAACGATCGGAGCCGCGGCCTCCACGCGCGCCAGCACGGTCTGCACGCTGGCCTCCATCCTGCTGAGGAAGGGCGTGGGGTTCCAGCCGATGAGGATCATGAGCGCGCACATGGGCGCGAGGATGGCCAGTTCGCGGCCCGAGAGGTCCTTCATCTCCCGGCTCTCCGGCTTCTCCAGCTTGTTGAAGAAGACCTTCTGGACCATCGGCAGCATGTAGAAGGCCGCAAAGATCACGCCGCTCGCCGCGACGATGGCCAGCGTCGGGTGGGTCTCGAAGGCCCCCAGCAGCGCCAGGAACTCCCCGATGAACCCGCTGGTACCGGGCACCCCGATGGAAGCGAGCGCCGTGATCATGAAAGCCGTGGCGAACCAGGGCGCGACCCGGGCGATCCCTCCGAATGCGGCGATCTCACGGGTATGGCGGCGCTCGTACATCATGCCGAGCAGAAGGAACAGCGCCCCCGTGCTGATGCCATGGGAGATCATGACCACGAGGCCACCCTGGATGCCGTTCACGGTCAAGGCGAAGATGCCCAGGACCACGAACCCCATGTGGGCCACCGAGGTGTAGGCCACCAGCTTCTTGGCGTCAGGCTGCACCGCCGCCACCCACGCCGTGTAGATGATGCCGATGACCGCCAGAACCATCATCACCGACACCACCGTGGGGTGCTGTGCCGCCACGGGGAAGAGTGGGAGCAGGAACCGGAGGAAGCCGTAGGTTCCCATCTTGAGCAGCACCGCAGCCAGCACCACCGAGCCGGGCGTGGGCGCCTCCACGTGGGCGTCTGGAAGCCAGGTGTGGAGCGGGAACACCGGGACCTTCACGGAGAACGCCACGGCAAAGGCCGCGAAGAGCCAGAGCTGTTCGGAGCCCGTGAGGGGCACCTGGAGCAGGTCGGCGTAGGCGAAGGTCGGGAAGCCGAGGAGCGTCTTGGCCTTGAAGAACAGGTACAGGATCCCCACCAGCATGAGCAGGGACCCGAACGCGGTGAAGAGGAAGAACTTGATCGCGGAGTAGATCCGCCGCTCACCGCCCCAGACCCCGATGATGAAGTACATGGGGATCAGGGTCAGCTCGAAGAACACGTAGAAGAGGAACAGGTCGGTGGCCACGAAGACCCCGATTACGCCGGCCTCGAGCAGGAGCATGAGGGCGTAGAAGGCCCGCTGCCGCTTCTTGATGTAGTTGAACGACCCGAGGATGGCCAAGGCCGTGGTGAACGTGGTCAGGAGGACCATGAAGAGGCTGATCCCGTCCACGCCCAGGGAATAGTGCACGCCCCAGGACGCAATCCAGGGAGTGGAGCTCTCCATTTGCATGGCGCCGGACGCAGGGTCGAAAGCCCACCACAGCCCCAGGCTCAGCACGAACACGCCCAGCGAAAGCCAGAAAGCGACGTGCTTGGCCCGCGCTTCCTCCATCCAGAGCACGAGCCCCATCCCCAGGATAGGAAGCCAGATGAGGGCGTGGAGCGCCCAGCTCGCGTAGCCGACCGACTCGAGCATGGCAGTCATGGCCGGCCTCCTAGAAGATCACGGCGCCCAGGATGACCAGGACGCCGAGGGTGAGGATGAAGGCGTAGGTGTTCACCGTGCCCGTCTGGAACAGGGAGCCGAACCAGCCGAAGCCGCGGGCCAGGTAACCCACGCCGTTGACGAAGCCGTCGATGATGCCCGCGTCCACGATCTTCCAGCAGAAGCGGGACAGCCGCAGGAGAGGCTGCACGACGACGGCGTCGTAGATCTCGTCCACGTACCACTTGTTGGAGAGCACCTTGGCGAAGCCCGTGGGCTCGGCGTCCTCCGCAGCAGGCTTCACCTTCCAGCCGCCCACGACGCGTATCGAGGCCAGCACGATGCCCAGCGCCACGACCGTGGAGATGAGGGCCCAGGCCACCTCACCACCCCCCCAGGGCGCGTGGTGAGAGAGCTCGCCGAGGTTGTCGTGGTGGATCGTGTGAGCCGTCGCCGTCACCGGCTCCAGGAAGTGGTGCAGCCAGTCGGTCATGGGAAGCGCGCCCATGCCGCCGAGGAACGACTCCTGAACGGCGACGGGGACATTGACCCACCCTCCGAACACCGAGAGCACGGCCAGGGTCGCGAGGGGCACCCACATGACCGGGGACACCTCGTGGAGGTGGCGCGCTTCGTGGGGGCCCGTGCGGTTCGTGCCGTGGAAGGTCATCACCATGAGGCGCGTCATGTAGAACGCCGTGAGCATGGCCGTGACCAGCGCCAGTACCCAGATGAACGTGTACAGCCCCGGGAAGGGCGCGTGCTCGGCGCCGCCGAAGGCCGCGATCTGCCAGATGATCTCGTCCTTGGAGAAGAACCCGGCAAAGGGCCAGATCCCCGCGATGGTCAGGGTGGCGACCCACATGACAACCCAGGTGATGGGCATGAACTGCTTCAGCCCGCCCATGTTCCGCATGTCCTGCGCGTCCACGTGGCTGTGCGTGTGGTGCAGCGCCTCATGTATGGCGTGGATGACCGCGCCGGACCCGAGGAAGAGAAGCGCCTTGAAGAATGCGTGGGTCGCGAGGTGGAAGATCCCGGCCGCGTAGGCCCCGACGCCGACACCCACGAACATGTACCCGAGCTGGGACACCGTAGAGTAGGCCAGAACCTTCTTGATGTCGTTCTGCTTCAGCGCGATGGTGGCGGCCAGAAGCGCGGTGAGCACGCCCACCGTGGCCACGGTGGCGCTTCCTACCGGCGACATCGCGAAGAGCACCGAGGAGCGCGCCACCATGTACACGCCCGCCGTGACCATGGTGGCGGCGTGGATCAGGGCGGACACCGGCGTGGGCCCCGCCATGGCGTCGGGGAGCCAGATGTACAGGGGAATCTGGGCGCTCTTCCCCGTTGCACCCAGGAAGAAAAAGAGCGTGATGGCCGTCACCAAGCCACCGCCGTAGATCAGCGTCTCGGGCGCGTCATGGGCGATGGCCGCGAAGTCCAGGGTGCCGAAGGTGACGAAGAGCATGAACATCGCCACCAGGAAGCCGAAGTCGCCGATGCGATTGACAATGAAGGCCTTCTTGCCCGCATCGGCCTTCTCGCGGTCGCTGAACCAGTACCCGATGAGGAGGTAGGAGCAGAGCCCCACGCCCTCCCACCCCACGAACATGAGGCCGTAGCTCGACGCCATGACCAGCAGGAGCATGAAGAAGACGAACAGGTTCAGGTACGAGAAGTACCTGGGATACCCAGGGTCGTCCTTCATGTAGCCCACGCTGAACACGTGGATAAGGAAGCTCACCCCCGTGACCACCAAGGCCATCACCATGGAGAGCGCATCGAGCTGCAGCGCCGCGTCCACCGTGAAGGTCGAAGTGGCCATCCAGGTCCAGTAGCTCACGACCACAGGATCGTGGAGCTCGGCCCCCAACATCCTGAGGAAGTTCACCAGGACGAGCAGGAAGGCGAGGAGAACGACCCCCGGACCCACCCAGGACGGGAGGGTGTGGGTGGAGGGCCGCCCGCGAGGGCCATCCAGCTCCAGCTCACCGCCGACCCGGACCGCGTTGGCCGAGGCTCTGGCGTGCTGGAGTGCCAGCACGCCGTTGATGACGAACCCGAGCAGGGGAAGGAGGATGACAAGCCCAGGGAAGAAGGGTTCGAACGTCCCTCCCCCGCCGGCCTCGTGGCCGCCGCCCTGCGTCAGGAGCATCGAAAGGGTCGCGTGCATGCCCCTACCACTTCAGCAGGTTGAAGTTGTCCACGTTGACCGTCTCGTAGTGGCGGAAGATGGAGATGATGATCGCCAGTCCGACGGCGGCCTCCGCGGCCGCCACGGTCATCACGAAGAAGACGAAGACCTGTCCATCGATCCCCCAGATCCTGGAGAGCGCAATGAACGCGAGGTTGACCGCGTTCAACTGCAGCTCGATGCACAGGAACATGATGATCGCGTTGCGCCGGACGAGGACGCCGAACGTCCCCACGACGAACAGGATCGCGCTGAGTACCATGGCCGGCGTGATCATGGCACCTTCCTCTTGGCCAGGACGAGGGCCCCCACGATGGCCACGAGGAGAAGGATCCCCGTGATCTCGAAGGGCACCAGGTAGTCGGTGAACAGGGACTGGCCAATCGCGCCCACCGCCCCGTGTCGGATGAGCGCCGCATCAATGGCCTGGCCGCCGGGTGCAGACACCGCGTCCAGAGCAACCTCGCCCCGGAACTGCCGGGCCAGGAGCCCGGCCAGGGTCCCGACGATCATGAACGAGAGCACCGCCGCGACGCCGCCCTGCAGGTCCCGCCGGTACTCGTGCCCCAGGTTCAGGAGCATGATGACGAACAGGAAGAGGACCATGATGGCCCCGGCGTACACGATGATCTGCACCGCAGCGATGAAGTGGGCCTCCAGGAGCACGTAGACCCCCGCGAGGCTCGCCAGGGTCGCCACCATGAACAGGAGGCTCCCCACCGGCGTGCGCGCCGTGACGACGCCGAAGGCACTCCCGATGGCCACGGCGGCGAAAACGTAGAAGAGGATGTCGACCATGGCTCACTCGGAACTGGGATCCGAGGGATCCCAGAGCAGCGTGGAGGGGTGATCCTGCTCCATCAGGCGATCGAGGTCGTACACGAAGCGGTCCCGGGTGTACTCGGAGTTCTCGAAGTGCTGTCCCAGGTGAATGGCCTCCACGGGACAGACCTCCTGGCACATGCCGCAGAAGATGCAGCGAAACTCGTCGATCTCGTACACGACGGGATACCGGTTGCCCTGGTCGTCCTCGCCCCCGACCAGGCGGATGCAGTTGGCCGGGCACACCGTCGGGCAGAGGCCGCACGCCACGCACTTGGGCCGGCCGTCGGCGTGGACCTCCATGCGATGCGTGCCGCGCCACCGGGGAGCCAGGTCCGTCTGCTCTTCGGGGTACTGCTGGGTCAACGTGGCGGGGTTCACCAGGTGCCTGAAGGTGAGCGCCATCCCGCTGAGCGTCGCCCGGAGGTAGGAGGTCTTCTCCGGCCCTGGACGCTTCATGACCTTGACCGATATCGCCATCGTATTGCGTTCCCTCGCCTCAGTCTCCCGCCGGGGAACCGACGAGAATGGACTTGATCTCCGTCCTCTGCGATGCCCCCGCGGCAGCCCCCGAGATGGTGCGGCCGCGGTCGATGAAGAACAGGAAGGTGCCCGCCGCCAGGCCGCTCACCGCGGTCAGCACCAGGCCGTACGTGAAGCCCCAGGTCAAGCCGAGCCCATCCAGGACGAGAATGGACACGGCCAGGAGCATGATGTAGCCGAGCGCAGTGGGGAGAAGGACCTTCCAACCCAGCGCCATCACCTGGTCGTAGCGGAACCGGGGCAGAGTCCACCGGACCCAGACGTAGACCACGAGGAAGAAGACGACCTTGGCGAAGAACCCGGTGAAGGTGAGCGCAGTCTTCCAGAGCGCCGGAGCAGCCAGGACCTCGGTGCCCGGGATGCACGTGGCCGCGGCACCGACGGCGGAGGTGCAGCTCCGCAGGAGCTGGCCGTCGTACCAGAAGGCGTTGTCCCACGAGCCGGGCAGGTCCCAACCCCCGAAGAAGAGCGTCGCCATGAGAGCGGACGCCGTGGTCATGTGGGCGTACTCCGCCATGGGGTACATGGCGTACTTCATGCCCGAGTACTCGGTGTGGAAGCCGCCCACCAGCTCGGACTCGCACTCCGGCATGTCGAAGGGGAGCCGGTTCGTCTCTGCGAAGGCGGAGAGCATGAACAGGATGAACGCCATGGACAGCGGCAGGGCGAACCACATCCCCAGCTGCTGCTGCTGCCAGACCACCTGGGTCAGCGTGACGTTGCCGGCGAGCATGAGGATGGCCACCACGGACAGCCCCATGGCGACCTCGTAGCTGACCATCTGCGCCGACGCGCGCATGCCCCCGAGAAGCGCATACTTGTTGTTCGCTGCCCACCCTCCCACCACCAGGCCGTACACGCCCAGGGAGCTGAGCGCCATGATGAACAGGATCCCGATGGGGATGTCGGCCACCATCATGTCCACCACGCCCCAGGGGGTGGGGAGCGGCGCGGCGATGGGGATGACCGCGAAGATCACGAACGCCGGGAACAGGGAGATCATGGGGCCGAGGAGGAAGTAGACCTTGGCGGACTTGGCCGGGAGGGTCTCTTCCTTCAGCAGGTTCTTCAGGCCGTCCGCGATGGGCTGGAACAGGCCCCACGGGCCGACGCGGTTCGGGCCCGACCGGTCCTGGATCCAGGCGGCGATCTTGCGCTCGCCCAGCGTGGCATAGGCCACCGTCAGAAGCACGCCGACGAAGATCGCCAGGACTTTCACCACCATCGCGATGTAGCCGGGGATCCCGGAGATGGGATGCAGTTCCATCCGGTCAGTCTCCCGTCAGCGGGACGGTCTCGCTCACAACCGCCCCGCGGGTTCCGAGGTCGTCGTAGGTCAGGCCGGCGAACGCCGGTACCTGCTGCCCCATCCGGGCGAACGCGTCGGCGGCGCTCCGGATCACGTCGGTGCTCGTGAGCTGCGCTACGAGGGCACCGATCACGAGCCAGGCCGGGCGTGCCGCGCCCGGGCCGGTCAACGCGGGCCAGAAGCGCTGGACCCGGCCCTGGAAGTTGGTGAACGTCCCCTCCTGCTCGGCGAACGTGGTGACGGGAAGCACCAGGTGAGCCGCCTCGGTGGCCGCGCCGCCGCGGGTGCCGAAGTAGGCGTAGAGGGCGGCCTTCCCCCCGAAGTCGGAAGGCTGGTCGTGAAGGAAGTCGCCCAGCACGAGGAGGATCCCTTCGTGCTTCGCCACGTCGTCGAGGCCACCCGTACCGTCGTCGCCACCTACCCGGGTCATTTCCAGGAGCTCGGCGCCGACGGCGTTGGGGGAGAGATCCTTCCTCCGCGCCAGCCCCGGATAGCCCTTGAGGGGAATCTCGACATCGCTCCGCGCCGAGCGGTACACGATGGGTCCGCCGCCCAGCTCCTTCACCAGAGCCGCGAAAGCGGCCAGGTCCTCGTTGCTCGCGAAGGGAGACGCCACGGCTTTGACCCCCTTCCCCACCGCGGCGCCCGCCCGGTCCAGGAGTGTCACCAGCGCGTCCTTCCACTCCGTGGCGCGGGTGGCACCCCCATCGCGCACCAGGGGCGCCTCGAGCCGCTGGCCGTGGTTGATCCACTCGTAGTCCAGGCGGCCGTGGTCGCAAATCCACCAGCCATTCACCTCCAGGTTCTCCCGCGGCTTCACGCGTTGGACCAGGTTGTCCCGGGTGTGGAGTTCGATGTTGCAGCCCTGCGAGCAGCTCGGGCAGATGGACGGCGTGTGGGCCAGGTCCCAGGCCCGGGCCTTGTAGAGGAAGTCTTTCGACACCAATGCGCCCACGGGACAGAGGTCCACGATGTTCCCGTGCCAGTGGGTCCCCTCGAGGCCGTGGTCGTAGAACGTGTCGATCACCGAGCGGTTTCCCCTCTCCACCACGGTGAGGCGGCTGTCCTGCTCCATCTCGTTCATGAAGCGCACGCAGCGCGTGCACATGACGCAGCGGTCACCGTAGAACAGGACGTCCCCGCCGAAATCGTCGCGGCCGAAGACGCGCTTGGGCTCCACGGAACGCCCGTGGTCCCGCCCTTCGCGGTGCACGTAGTTCTGCAGGTTGCACTCCCCGGACATATCGCAGATCGGGCAGTCCAGGGGGTGGTTCACCAGGTAGAACTCCAGTACGCCCTCGCGCATCTCCCGCGCGAGAGGGGACTGGGTCTTCACCACCTGGCCGTTCATCGCCTGCGTCACGCACGACGGCACGGGCTTGGGCGCCCCCTCTACCTCCACGAGGCACAGGCGGCACATGGCCGGAGACGACAGACCCGGGTGGTAGCAGTAGTGGGGAATCTCCTGGCCCACCTGCTTGGCGGCTTGGAGGAGGGTCGTCCCCTTGGGAACGGTGACCTCCTGACCGTCGATGGTCAGGGTGACGGTCGCGGGTGAATCAGCCATGGATGCGTCTCTCGTTAGGCCACGCCGGCGCGCTCACCGCGCCGGATGAGTGCCAGGTACTCGTCCTTGAACTTCTGGATGGAGGACACCACGGGAGCGGCCGCCGAGTCCGACAGGACGCAGATAGTGGTGCCGGTCATGTGCCGGCTCACCGACAGGAGCGTGTCCAGATCTTCCTCGGCGCCCTTGCCGTCCTCGATCCGCCTCAGGATCTTGGCCAACCAGGCGGTTCCCTCGCGGCACGGCGTGCACTGGCCGCACGACTCGTGGGCGTAGAAGTCCACGATGCGCCGCACCTGCTTCACGATGTGCGTGTCCTCGTCCATGACGATGACCGCGGCACACCCCAGCATCGAACCGGCGGCCTGGACGCTCTCATAGTCCAGGTTCACGCCCTTGCACTCGGCCGCGGTGAGGATGGGCACCGACGATCCCCCCGGGATCACCGCTTTGAGCGCCTTCCCGTTTGTCATTCCCCCGCACACGTCCTCGATGAGGTCCATGAGCGGGAAGCCCAGCGGAAGCTCGTAGTTGCCCGGCTTGTTCACGTGTCCGCTGACGCAGAAGAGTTTGGTCCCGGTGCTCCTCTCCGTCCCCCACTGGCGGTACCAGGCCCCACCGTTCGACACGATGTGGGGCACGGCGGAGAGCGTCTCGACGTTGTTGATGGTGGTGGGCATGCCGAAGGCGCCCACCGCCGCCGGGAAGGGCGGCTTCACCCTGGGTTGGCCACGGCGTCCTTCCAGGGAGTTCATCAGGGCGGTCTCCTCGCCGCAGATGTACGCCCCGGCACCCAGGTGGATGGTGACGTCGATGTCCACACCCGAGCCCAGGATGTCCTTGCCCACGTAGCCGCCGGCGTACGCATCCTCGAGGGCCTTGGCCAGAATCTGGGTGGTCTCGAAGAACTCGCCGCGGCAGTATATGTACGCCTGCTTCGCGCGGATGGCATACGCCGCGATGAGCACCCCCTCGATGAGCTGGTGGGGATCCCACCGCATGAGTTCGCGGTCCTTGAAGGTGCCGGGCTCGGATTCGTCGGCGTTGCACAGCAGGTAATGGGGCCGGGTCGGCTCCTTGGGCATGAAGGACCACTTCACGCCCGCCGGGAAGCCTGCTCCGCCCCGCCCGCGAAGGCCCGAGGCCTTCACCTCGTCGATGACCGCGTCGGGGCCCATCTCGAACGCCTTCTTCAGCGCCCCGTAGCCGCCCCGCTCGACATAGGTTTCGAGGCGGCGGCCCTTTGGGTCGCCGAAGCTCTTGCTCAGCAGCCGGACCTCTCGGTCTGAAACGTACGGGTACGCCATCCCTTCGCTCCGTCTAGCCGGCCGAGCCGGCTCGTTCCGCCTTCAGGCGCTCGATGATCCCGGGCACGTCGGCAGGAGTCACGTTCTCGTAGTACTGCGAATTGATCTGCACGGCCGGCCCGAAGCCGCACGCCGCGAGGCATTCGGCCTCGATGACGGTGAACAGCCCGTCCTCCGAGGTCTCGCCGAGCTCGGTGTCGGTGTAGCGGAGGAATGCCGCCATGACATCGTCGCCCCCCTTCAGGCTACAGGAGACATTCGTGCAAACCTGGATGAGGTAGCGACCCACCGGCCGCTTGTTGTACATGGTGTAGAAGCTGGTCACGCCCCGGACGTACGCCGGGGAGAGCCCCAGCAGGCCCGCGACCTCGTTCATGGTCTCGGGGCTCACGTGCCCCCGGACCTCCTGGGCCAGGTTCAGGGTGGGGAGGAGGGCGCCCTGCTTGTTGGGGTACCGGGACAGGATCTTCTCGAAGCGCGCCTGATAGTCGCCCTCGAAGAGCTTCGCGTCCGGGGTTTTCTCGGCCAGCATGTACGGGTAGGCCGAGGCCCCGGACGGGTGTCCCCCGGCCCGGGGCCTCTCGCCCACGAAATCCTCCCCCCGCACCTCGGCTTCCGTGAGGTCGAACTCGCCTGTATTCCCGGCCCAGCCGGGGTTCTTGAAGGGGATTTCCTTCATCGGTCGATCTCCCCGAGGACGATATCCAAGCTCGCGTTGATCATGATCAGATCGGCGACCAGGTGGCCACGCGTGAGCCTGGGAAGCACGGAGACGTTCACGAAGGACGGGGGGCGGACCCTCCAGCGCACCGGCTTGCTCCCCCCGTCGCTCACCACATACATGCCCAGCTCACCTTTGGATGCCTCCACGGGGAAGTAGCAATCCCCCGGCGCGACCTTGATCCCCTCGGTGATGAGCTTGAAGTGATGGATCATGCTCTCCATGTCCGACATGGTGTCGGTCTTGGAGGGGAGGGAGATGTGGGGATCCTGGACGTTGATGGGACCCCCGGGAAGACGCTTGATCGCCTGGCGGAGGATGCGGATGCTCTGCTCCATCTCCTCCATGCGCACCAGATACCGGTCGTAGCAGTCCCCGTGCTCCCCCACGGGCACCTCGAAATCGTAGGTGTCGTAGTCGTAGTAGGGGTTGTCCTTGCGGACGTCGTAGGCCACGCCGGAAGCGCGCAGGTTGGGGCCCGTGAACCCGCAGTTCACCGCGTCCTCGGCGCTGATGGCACCGATCCCCTGGGTCCGGCCGATGAGGATCCCGTTTCCGGTGAGGAGACGGTGACACTCGGCCAGGGTGGCGGGGAAGGTGTCGAGGAAGTGGTTGAGCTCCTCGATCCACCCCTCGGGCAGGTCTGCCATCATGCCGCCGACGCGCGTCGCCGAGGTCGTGATCCTGGCTCCGGTGTAGCGCTCGTGCAGCTTGTAGATGCGCTCGCGGTCGTGGAAGGTGTACAGGAACGGGGTGTACGCCCCCACGTCGATGGCGGTGGTGCCGAGCCAGAGCAGGTGACCGAAGATCCGGTCCAGCTCCATGAGGATGACCCGCACCACTTTGCACCGCTCGGTCACCTCGATCCCCGCCAGCTTCTCCACCGACATGACATAGGCGCAGTTGTAGATCAGGGGCGCCAGGTAGTCCATGCGGTCGGTGAGCGGAACGATCTGGTTCCAGGTGCGGTGCTCCCCCAGCTTCTCGAAACCCGAGTGCAGGTAGCCGATGTGGGGTGTGACGTCGACCACCGTTTCGCCGTCCAGCTCGCACACCAGCCGGAGCACGCCGTGGGTGGCGGGGTGCTGGGGCCCGAAGTTGACCAGCATGTGCTCACCGGCGAGCGTCGGCTCGGGCAGGTCGAAAGGCTCCAGAGGGCTCGGAGTGGGCAGGCCGTCCACGCCCATCTCGGGGTTACGGCCCACCGTGAATTCGACGGTCTTCTGCGCCATGGCGTCGTCTCAGGACTCGGCTCCCGTGCCTTTGGGCGCGGGAGCGGCGGGGAGCGTCACCTGCTGGGGCTCACGCCCGATCTTGATGTCGTGCGGTGTGTAGAACTTGTCCAGGTCCTGGGCCAGCGCCCGGCGGGTCTGCTCCGCCCTGCTGAACCGACCCCGGAGCGGGAAGTCCTTTCGCAAGGGGTGGCCCTCGGCGTAGTCCATGGGCATGAGGATCCGCCGCAGGTCCGGATGGCCCCGGAAGGTCACGCCGAACAGGTCGTAGACCTCCCGCTCGAGCCAGTTGGCCGAGTTCCAAAGGCCCACCACCGAATCCACCTCGAGGGCGTCCAGGGCGAGGAGGCACTTCACCCGGAGCCCACGCCGGTGGGGGATGGACCAGAGCTGGTAGACGACCTGGAGGGGCCGCCCACCGCCAAAATCCACGGCCGTCACGTCGGCCAGCAAGTCGTAGCGCTGGGCCGGGTCATCCCGGAGCCACCCGAGGATCTCGAGGTTACGCGTCGGATCCACGTGGACCACGTGCTGGTCCCCGGCCGAAACCTCGTGATGGATGATCGCCGTCCCGAAGCGAGCGATGAGGGCGGCCACCGAAGGATGGCCGGCAGGGTCGGCAGGCGCGCCTGCCGCCGTCGGGCCTGCCGCATCCGAGGGGACGGGCCCCTCGTCGATGGCGTCCAGGCCGCTTTTGGCTTGCTGGCTCATGGCCTCAGGGGATCAGGTCGTCGGAGGGGGGGGCCGCCTTGACCTCCATCCCGCCGACCAGCTTGTTCTGCTGCGTGGAGTTGCCGAAGGGACCGCTGAGCGCCACCACCTCCGCGTCGGAGGCGCGGGGGCTCGCCACCCGGGCGGGATCCTCCGCCCGGAGCTCATAGTGCTCCGTCAGGGACTCCTGGCGGATCTTCTCCTGGATCATCATCAGGGCATAGATGAGACCCTCGGGACGGGGCGGACACCCCGGGACGTAGACGTCCACCGGGACGATGGTGTCGATTCCCTGCACCATGGAGTAGACGTCGAACACCCCTCCCGTGGAGGCGCACGCCCCCATGGACACGCACCACTTGGGCTGGGGCATCTGGTCCCAGATGCGGCGCAGGACCGGGGCCAGCTTGTACGGCAGGCGCCCCGCGCAGATGAGCACGTCGGCCTGGCGCGGGCTGAACGACATCCGCTCCATGCCGAAGCGGGAGAGGTCGAAGTCCGAGGCGAAGGCCGCCATCATCTCGATGGCGCAGCACGCAGTCCCGAACGGCATGGGCCAGAGGGATTCACGCCGGGCCCAGTTGACGACGTAGTCGATCTTGGTGGTGAGGAAGGTGGGGCTCCCCTGGCCGAAGAGGCCGCCCGAGCCCGCGCCCGCTCCCACACCGGGCAGGTTCACTCCCACTCGAGTCCTCCCTTCTTCCACTCGTACACGAGCCCGACAGCCAGGACGACGACGAAGAGAAGGACGGCCAGGAACACGCCCCAGCCGAGCTCCCGCATCTGCACCGCCCAGGGGATCAGGAAGATCGTCTCGAGATCGAAGACGATGAAGCTGATCGCCACCATGTAGAACTTGACGGAGAAGCGGGCCCGCGTGTCGCCCAAGGGGATCATGCCCGATTCGTAGGGCATCTCCTTCTGGGCCGTCGGCCGGCGCGGGTTCAGGACTTGGGTGAGCACCACCATCCCGACCGCCATGGCCAGCGAGACCCCGAAAAGCAGCAGTACGGGGAGGTAAGCTCCCGACATGGCGCCGCCCGGGTTTGTGAATGCGTTCTCGTTAGGACGTGCAAAGGTACCCGGAGCCGCCGACGAGTGTCAAGCAGACTTTTCCTGATTTTTCGCGGGTTCTGCAGGGGTTTGCACCGCCCTGGGAACGGCCTCTATCTTTGGTGTGCGCCGCCCCGGGAAGCGTCGTTCTGCGAGAGGGTTTCCCGGGCTTTCCACCCATTCCGGAAGAGCCCCAGATATGCCCATCAAGTGCGACAAGTGGATCCGGCGCATGGCCCTGGAGCACGGCATGATCGAGCCTTTCGAGGCCGGCCAGGTCCGGGAGGGCGTGGTTTCGTACGGGCTGTCCTCCTACGGGTACGACATCCGGGTGGCGCCGGAATTCAAGGTGTTCACCAACGTGCACCACGTGGTGGTGGACCCCAAGCACTTCGACGACAGGTCCTTCGTGGACATCAACGAGGACCACTGCATCATCCCGCCGAACTCGTTCGCCCTGGCCCGGACCGTGGAGTACTTCCGCATCCCCCGGGACGTGCTGGTGATCTGCCTGGGGAAGTCCACGTACGCGCGGTGCGGGATCATCGTGAACGTGACCCCACTGGAGCCCACCTGGGAGGGGTACCTGACCCTGGAGATCTCCAACACGACTCCCCTCCCGGCCAAGATCTACGGGGGGGAGGGGATCGCCCAGCTCCTCTTCTTCCAGGGGGACGAGGAGCCCGAGATCGCCTACGCCGACCGGAAGGGGAAGTACATGAAGCAGGTCGGCGTGATGCTGCCCAAGCTGTAGGAGACCGCCGGGCGGTGCCTGACGCCGGCCGCGACGCCGGCAGGCGCCGATTTGAGCGGCCCTCCACTAGCCGATCTTCTGGAGCTCCACCTCGAAGATCAGCGTCGAGTTCGCCGGGATGGCCCCCCTCCCCTCCTTCCCGTACCCCACCTCCGGAGGAAGGACAAGCTTCCGCTTCCCCCCTACCCGCATGCCGCGGACCCCCTCGTCGAACCCCGGGACCACCCCGCCGGTCCCCACGGTGAACGTGAACGAGCCCGAGTCGAACATGATGCCGTTGGCGAGCCACCCCGTGTAGGCGACGGTGGCCTCTTCCCAGACCTCCACCGGATCTCCCGAGCCGAGGGCCAGGTCCTGGTAGTAGAGCCCCGACGCCGTCTTCGTCATCGTCGCCAGGTCGATGCCGAGGCTGTCGTCGAACACAGGCGGGAAGGTGATGCCGTCGCCGCACCCGGAGAACAGGAGTCCCGCAAGCAGGGGAGCGGCCAGGTGGATCTTGCGGTTTCGATATCTCATGAGACGGACGGCTCCTGGGGCTCGGGACCGTGAAGGGGGTGGGATACGGTCGCGACGCCCACTTGGTTCGTCCACCCCCCCAGGCCGCACGCCCCTCAGCGCACGTCCAGCAGCTTCATGTCGAAAACGAGGGTGGTGTTGGGCGGGATGCTGCCCATGCGCCTGTTCCGGTACCCCAGACTCGGCCGGATGACCAGGCGCCGTATGCCCCCCATCTTCATTCCCGGCACCCCCAGGTTCCAGCCGCGGATCACTTCGCTGGCGCCGAGCCGGAATTGGAACGGCGCACCGCCCACGCTGGTGTCGAAGATCGTCCCGTCGGGCAGATACCCGATGTAGTGGAGGCTGACCAGGCTGTTGTCCCGGGCCGTGCTGCCCTCGCCCTGCGTCAGGTCCTCCACATAGAGCCCCGCCGGCGTCATCACCATGATGGAGAGATCCACCGCCAGGGTGTCGGCGAAGGTGATGGACTCGGGATCCCAGGGGGCCGGATTGGCCGGCGAGTACTTAGGCGCCCCGGCGCACGCGGCGCCGGCGAGGAGAACCAGGGCGAAGAGGAGGGCGTGACGTGTCGCACGCGACATGATCATCTCCGATGGGCGTGGGTCCGGGGTGGCCTCAGGGCGCCTCGCCAGGAAGGAGCCCGCCATGGGCCACGAGCCACCCCGCCACGCGGGCCCGGGTCTCGATGAGGGCACGGGGCCCAGGCAGGAGCGCATCCAACTCGGCCAGGCGGCGAGCGCCCTCTTCCCCCGCCCGGATCTCAGCGAGGATTCTTCTCGCCTCGGAGTGGATGCGCTCCGACGCGCGATCCAGCGTGAGCGCCACCAGGGCGGCGCGGATCTCGGCGGCCTCCGGAGTGTCCTGGTCCTCCAGCTTCGCCACGCGCAGCGCCACGCTCTCCGCGACGAACGTCTCCATGGCGACGTCCGCCAGCGACCCGAGGAGGGCCTGCTGATCGGGACCCTTGAGCCTCTCGGTACCCACCGTGGCCAGGACATCCTCCAGGAGCGTGAAATAGACCTGCCTCATGCCGGCCACAACCTCCAGGTCGGCGGCCGCCCTCCCCTGGATCCCGTGCCGGGCACGGCGTTCCCGGGCCGCCTGGAGCTGCTCCAGGACCACCCCGCAACCGGTGAGGGCCCGGCCCTCCGGCCCTCCACCCGCCAGCGTCCTGATCACGGTCCGCTGCGCGTGGAGCCGGCAGATCTCGTTCGTCCCCTCCCAGATCCGCGTGACCCGGGAATCCCGGTACATCCGGGCGACGGGCCGCTCGTCGCTGAAGCCGTCGCCACCGAGGACCTGGACGGCCTCGTCGGCCGAGGTGTGGTAGGCCTCGGAGGCGTACACCTTGGCCAGGGCGCATTCCGCCGAGAGCTGGGAGAGCGCCTCGAGACGGGCCTCGAAGGTGACAGCGCCCATCGATCCCAGCTCCCCGAGGACGTCGTCCACGAGCCCCGCAGTGCGGTAGGCCACCGACTCGGCGGCGAACGCCCGGACGGCCATGTCCGCCAGCCTGCTCTGAACGAGGCCGAAGCGCGCGATGGGAATGCCGAACTGGATGCGCTCCGCGGCATGCCGGCTTGCGGCTTCGACGGCCAGCTTCGCGCCGGTCGCCGCTCCGGCGGCAAGCTTGAGCCGCCCCATGTTGAGCGTGCAGAAGGCGACCTTGTACCCCTTCCCCACCTCGCCCAGCACGTTCCCCACGGGTACGGGGACGTCATCCAGGGACAGGTCGCACACCGACGCACCCTGCAGCCCCAGCAGCTTCTTCGGCTCCGTGACGATGAGCCCCGGGGTGTCCCGATCCACGACGAACGCGGTGAAGCGCTGCCCGTCCACTTTGGCGAACAGGATGAAGACGTCCGCCCAGCCGGCGTTGGTGACCCACTGCTTCGCTCCGTTGAGCACGTAGTGCGTCCCCGCGGGATCCAGATCGGCCCTGGTGCGGATGCTCATCGCATCGGACCCGCTGCTGGGCTCGGTGAGCGCGAACGCCGCGACCTGGGTCCCGTCCATGCAGCCGCTCAGGTACCTGGCCTTCTGCTCGCTGGTGCCGAAGTACGCCAGAGGGAGGGTGCCGACACCCTGGTGGATGGCGATCATGGTGTCCAGCGGGCCGAGCCGGGCCCGGCTGGAGAGCATGCTCGTGACCGCCAGGACGCCCAGGTCGAGGCCGCCGTCCGCCTCGGGAACCTCGGCCCGGAAGAGCCCGAGCCCGGCGGCCTTCCGGAAGAGCGTCCGCGTGATCTCCGGATCCCGGGCCAGGAGTCGGGCCATGTGCGGGCGGATTTCCCGCTCGGCGAAGTCCTCCACCGCCCGCACCAGCAGGCGCTCCTCCTCACCCAGGTCCTCGGGCGTCGCCGTCCCGGCCGGATCCATGGCATCGGTCAGGAACAGGAAGGGCACGTCACCGCCCATCGCGGATTCCACCATGAGCTATCCGTGCCCTCCCATGCGCGCCGCCTTGGGCTCGGCAGCCTTCCAACTGGCCACGAGGAGGTCACGGTTGAGCCGGGCGATGAAATCCACGCTGATTCCCTTGGGGCACGCCTCCTGGCATGCGCCGTGGTTGGTGCAGGTGCCGAAGCCCTCGCGGTCGTGCTGGGCGATCATGTCCACCACGCGAGTGTAACGTTCGGGCTGGCCCTGCGGGAGGAGCCCGAGGTGACTGACCTTGGCGGCGGTGAAGAGCATGGCCGAGGCATTGGGGCAGGCCGCCACGCAGGCACCGCACCCGATGCAGACTGCGGCGTCCATGGCCAGGTCCGCGTCCTGCTTGCGGATGGGGATCGCGTTGGCGTCCTGCGCGCTCCCCGTGCGCACCGAGATGTACCCGCCGGCGTTGATGATCCGGTCCAACGCGCTCCGGTCCACCACCAGGTCCTTGATGATGGGGAACGCGGTGGCGCGCCAGGGCTCGATCCAGATGACGTCCCCATCCTTGAAGAGCCGCATGTGAAGCTGGCACGTGGCGATCCGGGCGCTGGGGCCGTGGGGCACGCCGTTGATCACCATGCCACAGCTGCCGCAGATCCCCTCACGGCAATCGTGCTCGAAGGCGATGGGCTCCTTACCGCTCCGGGTGAGCCCCTCGTTCACCAGGTCCAGCATCTCCAGGAAGGAAGCGTGCTCGCTCACGCTCCTGGCCTGATAGGTCTCGAAGCGGCCGGTGGAGGTGGGACCCTCCTGCCGCCAGACGTGCAGGGTCAGGTTCATCACTTGTAGCTCCTGGTGGCTGGCTTCACGCTCTCGAACGCCAGCGGCTCCTTGTGCAGGACCGGATCCTGGCCTTCGCCTTTGTGCTCCCACACCGAGACGAACGAGAACTCGTCGTCGTTGCGCTTGGCTTCGCCGTCCAGGTGGGTGTGCTCGGAGCGGTAATGGGCGCCGCACGACTCGTCGCGCTCGAGCGCGTCCCAGCACATGATCTCGGCGAATTCCAGGAAGTCGGCCAGGCGCCCCGCCTTCTCCAGCGACTGGTTGAGGTTGGTGCTGGAGCCTGGGACCCGGACCTCCTTCCAGAAGCGCTCCCGGATGTCGGGGATCTTCGCCAGCGCCTCCTTGAGCCCGGCCGCATCGCGCGTCATGCCGCATTTCTCCCACACGAGCCGGCCCAACTCGATGTGGAACTGGTCCACGGTCTTGCTCCCGTTCACCGCCAGGAGACGAGCGGTGCGGGCCTTCACCTCACGCTCCGCGTCGGCGAATGCCGGGTGGTCGATGCTCACGGGCGTGCGGGGCACGTCGGCCAGGTAGTGTCCCACCGTGAGGGGAGCGATGAAGTAGCCGTCGGCCAAACCCTGCATGAGGGCGCTGGCCCCCAACCGGTTGGCGCCGTGGTCGGAGAAGTTCGCCTCACCCAGGACGAAGAGCCCGGGGACGTTGCTCATGAGGTCATAGTCCACCCAGAGCCCCCCCATGGTGTAGTGCGGCGCAGGGTAGATGCGCATGGGCACCTTGTAGGGGTTCTCGCCGGTGATCTCCTCGTACATCTGGAACAGGTTTCCGTATCGCTCGGCGATGGTGTCCGCGCCCAGGCGCTCGATGGCGTGCCTGAAGTCCAGGAAGACGCCGTTGCGGAGCGGCCCCACCCCATGGCCGCCATCCACCATCTCCTTGGCACGCCGGGATGAGATGTCCCTGGGGGAGAGGTTGCCGAAGCTGGGATAGAAGCGCTCCAGGTAGTAGTCGCGGTCATCCTCGGGTATGTCCCCGGCGGCGCGGGTGTCGCCCTGCTTCTTCGGTACCCAGATGCGCCCGTCGTTGCGCAGCGACTCGCTCATGAGGGTGAGCTTGGACTGGTACTCGCCGGCGCTGGGGATGCAGGTGGGGTGGATCTGGGTGAAGCAGGGGTTGGCGAAGCCAGCGCCCCGCTTGGCGGCACGCCACGTGGCCGTGACGTTGCACGCCTTCGCGTTGGTGGAGAGGAAGAACACGTTGGAGTAGCCACCGGTGGCCAGCACCACGGCGTGGCCGGCGTGGCTCTCCACCTTCCCCGTCGTGAGGTTCCGGGTGACGATCCCCCGGGCCACCCCGTCCACCACCACCAGGTCCATCATCTCGTGGCGAGTGTAGAGCGTCACCGTACCCAGCGCCACTTGCCTCTGGAGCGCTTGGTAGCACCCCAGCAGGAGCTGTTGCCCGGTCTGCCCGCGGGCGTAGAAGGTCCGTGACACCTGAGCACCGCCAAAGGAGCGATTCGCCAGGAGCCCGCCATACTCACGGGCGAAGGGCACCCCCTGGGCGACCGCCTGGTCGATGATGTTCACGGAGAGTTCGGCCAACCGGTGCACGTTGGCCTCACGGGAGCGGAAGTCGCCGCCCTTCACCGTGTCGTAGAAGAGCCGCAGGACGCTGTCGCCATCCCCCTGGTAGTTCTTGGCGGCGTTGATTCCGCCCTGGGCGGAGATGGAGTGGGCCCGCCGCGCCGAATCATGGTAGGTGAAGCACTTCACCCGGTACCCGAGCTCGCCCAGGGTCGCCGCGGCGGCCGCCCCCGCTAAGCCGGTGCCCACGATGATGACCTCGTATTTCCGCTTGTTGGCCGGGTTCACCAGCTTCATCTCGAAGCGGCGTCGCTCCCACTTCTTTTCGGCTCTTCACCTGTTTCCGTCCGCGCAGGCTATCCGACGAGCTCGTAGCG
>CAZJFX010000065.1:0-22512 GCA_964545395.1 uncultured Gemmatimonadaceae bacterium
GCGCACCTGCCGATGCCCCCGCTTTTGACGTCCTCACCACGCCCAACGCCACCCAACAACGCGCCTACCAGCTGATCCAAACCATCTGCCCGTAGCTCAACCCGTTGGCAGACGCCCGCACCTGCCCTTCCTCGATACCCCTTGTTCTACGCCGTTTCTCGCCTCTTGGCGTCAGGAACTTCAGATTATTGACCTCTGCATAAGTAATGCAACGTTCAAGACAAGCGAATGGGAAGCGAGTGGGTGATACAGGCACGCAGGAGCTCTTGGGAGCGGCGGAAGTGACCAAGGGAACGGGTGACATGGCGCCTCAGGGCGGTGCCGTCGTCGGGCTGGCCGTTGGCCAGGTCGTCCTTGGTCCACCGCCACACGCCCTCGTCGGGATTGAGCTCGGGCGCGTAAGAGGGGGAGTATTCGAGACGAAGGCGAGGGTGACGCGTGAGCAGAGCGCGCACGAGCGGGCCGCGGTGGATGTTGGCGCGGTCGAGCAGCACGTAGACGGGGCCGCGGAGATGACGAAGCAGGTGGCGGAGGAACGTCACGACGTGGGACGCATGGAAGTTCTCGTTCAGCTGGCAGCGGAAGTAGAGGCCGCAGCGACGCCGGCGGGGGCTGAGCGAGAGGGCGGAAAGGGCCGAGACACGGTCGTGCTTCTGCCAGTGGCGCAGCAGGGGCGTGTGGCCACGTGGCGCCCAGGTGCGCCGTACGCTCGGCGTCAGTTGGTATCCCGATTAGTCAAGGAAGACGAGGTGGGCTCCCAGCCGCGCGGCGTTTTTTTTACCCGGGGCCAGTCCCGCTTCTTCCAGCGCTCGATCGCAGCCTCATCGCGCTCCAGCGCCCGGCGTTCCGGCTTCTGGGCGCTCCAGCCCATCTGATGCAGCAGCCGACCCACATGGTCCGGATGATACCGTACGCCGAAGCGCTTGCGGATCACGCGCGCCACGCGTGCGGTCGTCCACAGATCCGTGCGGTAGCCCGAAGCCAGCGGCCCGGCGAGCAACACCTCCTGGAGCTTCCCGCGTTCGGGCGAGGCGAGTTTCGGTGGCCGGCCCGGCGAGGCCCGCACCTTCAACCCTGCGGGCCCGTCGTGCTCCACCGCGTCGCGCCATCGCATCACGGAGCTCGGCGCGCATCCCAGTCGCCGTGCCACCTCGTTCAGAGACAGCCCCTTCTTCAACAGCTTCAGCGCGCGTCGTCTGCGCGCCTCCAGCACCGCCGCTCCGCCTTTCGGACGCATCGAGGCTTCCTCCGGTTCTGGGAGTGCCTCAAGCTATTGCGTTCTTTATGCAGATGTCAATAGTCGCGGACCAGCGGTCTCGCGTGAACGGCAATGGGCGGGTGGGAGTTCCGACCCGTGTGTACTTGCCCCCCGCCACAGCCTGACAGCGGCGTTGGGGGTTCGGCGGTTCGAGGCGAGGTGGCAGTTGGGGTGGGGGGTACCCTCAGCAGTGGGCCCAACCGCTCCGGACCTGGTCGAACCGCTCCAACGCTTGACGGAGTTGAGCAGGGGAGGAAGGTTGCTGTGAGCCCACGTAACGATCCTGGCTGCTGATTCGCGTCAGTGGCCCAGGTTGGTTTGCCTAGACGCGATGCAGGGGTCGAATCACTCTCGGGAGGTGGGCTCGTGTGGGACCGAATGTCGCTGCTGGTCGGCGGGGCGTTGGACAGGAAAGTCTCGGGTCGGCGGCGGCCGCCCGATCCGGCCGACGTGATGGATGAATCTGATTGCAGCCCTGCAGGCCCGGGAGTGACGAACCCACTCCTTCCCCGCCGTCGTACCACACCGTTGAGCGGCTCTCGGCCGGTGTTCGCCGCTCGCTATCTGGGGAACGAAGTAGCGGCGCTGGAGTGCGCGCGCCGGGTAGGGCGCAGGGTTGTCCTGGACTCTCTTGGGCGGCGGGTGATCCGCCCCGAGATGAAGGCTGATGCGGACCGTGTGATCTCAGGTCCACGACACGGGGCTCTGTCTCCGGCGCGGCGTGGCTCCGGATGGGCCGTTAGAACGTGAGGTGATCGTGCGATGCCCTTGAAGCTGGTTGCCGCGGCCGATCTCCACCTGGGACGTCGCCCCAGCCGTCTCCCAGGGCCGTTGGCGGACCGAGACGCTGCCCGCGACCTCGGTCCGACCGGCGCCTGGACGCGGCTGGTCGACCTGGCCCTCGAAGAGCGGGTGCACGCGGTGCTGTTGGCCGGCGATGTGGTGGAAGGGGAGTCGGACTTCTTCGAAGCCCACGCGGAGCTTCGAAGCGGCGTCCTCCGTTTGCTCGAAGGCGACATCCGCGTCCTGGCCGTGGCGGGAAACCACGACACGAAGGTCCTTCCCTACCTCGCCGACGAGTTGGCGGGGTTCGAGCTGTTGGGACGTGGCGGCGAATGGGAGGCCGTCACTCTCGAGGGAGGAGGTGAGGAGGCCACCATCTGGGGATGGTCCTTCCCGCGCCCGGTGGTCCGGGAGGACCCCGTGACCGGACACGTCTTCGAGCGCGGACCGGGAGTCAACGTCGGTATGCTTCACTGTGACCGGGCCCAGGTCGGCACGCCGTACGCGCCCGTGCCTTCGCGGGCGCTGGAGGCCGCTGGGTTGGACGGATGGCTTCTCGGTCATATCCACCGGCCCGACCCACTTTCGGCTCCTCATCCCATGGGGTACCTGGGCTCTCTGACCGGCCTCGATCCTGGAGAGCCGGGTCATCGAGGCGCCTGGCTGATGGAGGTCGACCGGGGTGCCCTCCGCAGCGTCGAGCATCGCGCGATCGCCCCGCTCCGGTGGTTCGGGCTGGACGTGAACGTCGACGGGATCGACGAGCCGGAGGCGGCATGGGGCCGCTTCCTGGATGGGATTCGCGATCTCGACGCATCCGTCCTCGAAGAGCTGACTCCTCCTCGAGCTGTGGGTCTCCGTGCGGCCCTCACCGGTCGCACCCGGTTCCGTGAGGACCTGGAGGCGCTCTTCCGTCGGGAGGACCTCGAGGACGTAGGTGTCGGCGCGGGGAGCGTCCACTATTTCGTCGAAACGCTCCGGATCGACACCCTGCCTGAGGTCGACCTGGAGGCGCTGGCTCGGCAGAGCGATCCCGCTGGACTGCTCGCGCGTCGGCTCCTCCTTCTCGAGCGGCCTGCAGAAGACCCGGAGCGGCGGGAACTCCTGGCCGGTGCCCGGCAGCGGCTGGAGCGCGTGACCCGTGATCCCGTCTGGCAAGGACTGAACGCCGACCCTCCGGGCTCGGAGGACACGGCGGAGCGGCTCCGGAGAGCGGGGAGGCAAGCCCTGGATCTCCTTCTCGCCCGGAGGAACGAAGGATGAAGCTCGTACGGCTGGGGATCCAGCAGCTTCCGGGAATCCGGCCCGGCTTCGAGCTGGAAGGTGTCGATCCCGCAATCAACCTGATCGTGGGACCGAACGCCTCAGGGAAGAGCAGTCTGGTGCGCGCACTACGGTATCTGGTTGCGGGAAGGAATCGCGACGATCCCCCGGCCCTCTCCCTCGAGGCCGAGCTGGAAGGGCGAACGGGGCGCTGGCTCGTGATCCGCACCGGAACGCAGGTCGTGTGGCAGCGGGACGGAGCGGCGGCCGAGGCCCCTCCGCTGCCCGATCCGCGGTTCTTCCACTGCTACTGGTTGGCGGCTGAGGACCTGCTCCGCTCCGAACACGAAGGTGACCACGAGATCGCGCTTCGCCTCCGGAGGGAGCTGACCGGCGGGTACGATGTGGACGGCCTCCTGGGACCCGACGGGCCCTTCCGAGTAGGCGCAAGACATGGAGGCCGTGAGTCAGGCGCGCTACGTGAGGCCCGGAGAGGGGTCCGGCAGGTCGCCGAAGCGTACCAGGGCCTTCAGCGGCAACGTGAACGTCTGCCCGACCTGGAACGCGGCATTGAGGAAGGGGCCCGGATTCCGGAGCGGATCGAGCGAACGACACGAGCCCTTGATCTTCTCGCGGCTCGGCGAGAGCGGATCCGGGCCGAGGCGGCCCTGGCCGAGTTTCCCGCAACGGCGGAGGAGATGGCGCGCCTACAGGGAGATGAAGCCGAGAGATTGGACAAGCTGACGGCGCGGCGGGAAGAGTTGGACAAGAAGCGGGGGGAGTGGCGTGGGAAGCGCTCCGATGCCGAGGTCGCCATTAAGGAAACGGGGCTGGAGGAGGAAGCTCCCGACAGCGAGGACCTGGAGCTTCACAGCAAGAACCTTCAGAAGGCGCGGGAGCTCCTCCGCGATCGCACGGCGGAACTCGAGAACGGCCGGCGGGCGATCGGCGAGGAACGAGTGGCGGCCGAGCGCCTGGGCGTCCCGGACGGTCGACGGCCGGCGTTGGACCCAGGGACGGTGTCGGAAGCCGAGACGCTGGCGGTAGAGCTCGAGGGCGTCCGGAAGACGATCCAGGAGCTGGAGGCTCGGCTGTCCGGAGCGACGGATTCGCTCGATCCGGCGGGCCTGGAAGCCAACCGGGAAGCTGCTGCGGCACTTCGCGCCTGGCTCGCAGGGCCGGCGAATCACACGGAGCGGTTGTGGATACCGGGGCTCGTGGTTCTCGCGGCGTCGGCCGTCGCCGTGACCGCGCTCATCGCCGGGTGGAGCGGTGTGTCCCTCGGGGCCGCGATCGTTGCAGGGGTTGCAGCTGCCGCCGTCGCTGCCCTCTCATGGATGATCCGGGAGCAGCGGACCTCGGCCCGCGATCGCTTCTCGAAACAGGGAGTCGAGGCTCCACAGCGGTGGACCGTCTCCGAGGTGATTGTGCGTCTCGAGGAGATCGAGGCACGGATCGTCGAGTTGAGAGAGGCCGAAGCGCGGAGCCTTCGCGTCGAGGCGGACGGGGAACGGCTCAAGTCGGCTCGCGAACGGTTCCAGGAACTTGATGCCCGGAAGCGCGCTCTTGCCTTACAGGTCGGCTTCGAGCCGGACTGCACTGCGGCCTCGCTTCACGAGTTCGTGCGGCTTGTGGACCGCCTTCATGAGTGGAGGGTCCGGGGGGAGAGTGCCAAAGAAGCCGTCGCGGAAATTGACACGAGGATTGGCGAGCATGTGCGCATAGTCCGCTCCTTCCTGGCGCAGTGGGACTCGATCAGCCGCGAAGATGGGGGCTCCTCGGAAGAGGATGCTTCCGAACTCCCGGGCGACTGGAAAATCATCGTGGACGCTCTGGAGGCTGCGTTGACGCGCCTCACCAGGCGGTGCACCCAGGCGGACTCGGCCAGAGGCACAATCGGGAGGGCGAACGAAGAGATCGAAGAGCTGGACACGGAACGCGATCGGCTGAGCGTAGAGGAGCGGGAGGTCTATGAGCGAGCCGGCCTGGAGCCTGGGGCCCGCGGGATCCTGAACCAGCGTCTGGAGGCGCTGGAGGCGTTCCGGCAACGGGAGGGAAAGCTCCGCGAGGCTCGGATCGCCGAGGCCCAGCTTCGTTCGGGCATGGAGGGCGAGGAGGAGCTGTTGGCGTGGGTCGAGTCGGACGACGAGGCGGCGCTTCGGGCGAACCTCGATGAACTACGGGCGAGAGCCGAGGAGGTTGAACGGCTGAAGGAGGAGCGCACGGCGATCGTGACGCGGATCCAGGAAGCGGGTGCGGACCGCAAGCTGGAAGAGGCGATGGCCGCTTCGGAGCAGGCGCGGACGGCCCTGGAAGAGGCACTCGAAGCGACGCTCCTTGCGGAGGCGGGACAGTTCCTTCTCGAGGGAGTCAAGGAAGAGCACCGGACGGAACATGAGCCCACCGTCCTCCGGGACGCGCGGGAGCGCTTCGAACGGTTCACGCAACACCAGTGGACCCTCGACCTGCAGGATGGCGGGATCTTCGGAGCGTTCGATCAGCGGATGGGCGAAAGGCGATCCCTCAGCCAACTCTCCTCCGGGACCCGGATGCAGCTCCTCCTGGCCGTCCGGGTCGCCTGGACCCGCATCCTCGAGGAAGACCGGGAGCCGCTTCCTCTATTCCTGGATGAGGCCCTCACAACCAGCGACCCGGACCGATTCTCGCTGATCGCGAAGAGCCTCGCCTCCCTGGCGGACGAAGAGGGCCGCCAGATCTTCTATCTCTGCGCTCAGCCTACGGACGTACAGCTCTGGGAGCGGGCGTTGGGAAAGACGCCACGGATCATTGACTTGGCCCAGGTGCGCTTCGGCTTGCCATCCGACATGGGAGCCCACGACTTCACCCTTCCCGAGAGGGAGCAGATTCCGGAACCGGACGGGGCAGCTCGGGAGGCGTACGCCGCGCGGCTTGGAGTTCCACCGATCGATCCATGGGAAGACCCGGGCGCCATCCACGTCTTCCATCTCCTTCGGGACGATCTACCCCGGGTGCACCGGTTGATGTCGGACTGGGGACTCCTCACGCAGGGCCAGGTCGAGCTCCTGCTCGACAGCGCCGCGGCAGAGCACGCGGTACCGGATCCGGATGCGCGTCGGCGTGTGGGCGCGCGGTGCCGCGTCTCCCGGCTCTGGGTGGATGCGTGGCGCGCCGGCCGAAGCCGGCTGATCGACCGGAGCACTCTGGAGCAGAGCGGAGCCGTATCGGACACCTTCATCGATCGAGTGAGCGACCTCCTGGGGGAGGTGGATGGCGATCCAACCGCTCTCCTACACCGTCTTCCTGGAATCCCTCGCTTCTGGCGGTCGAAGATCGAGGAGCTGGAGACGTGGCTGGTCGAACAAGGGTACCTTTCCCTGGACGAACCCCTCGAACCCGTAGAGCGGGAGGCCCGGGTCCTTCAGGACGCTGCGGGGCTCCTGGAACCGGGGGAAGTCCGAGAGGTCGTCCGGTGGTTGGAGGCCGGCACCGGTGGGAGCTCAACCGCCTCTGACGAGGAGGCAGGGAAATGAGCGAGCGAAGGGGGGAGCCGACGAGGCAGGCCCGCCCGCAACAAAGATCCATCGGGTTGGAACGGGTCATCGAGGCTGCGCTCGAGCCCGGCTACTTCATCTCGTATCGGCGGAGCTCCGGTTTCGTCGAGGAGCTGGAGGAGGTCCGGGAATCCGTCCTCGCTCTTGTAGCTGAGGGCGAGGCGGATCGCGCCGTCGGCCTCCTGGAACTGTTCATCGCGGGCTGCTACGAGAAAGCCGAGGAGATCGACGACTCCGGCGGCACCTTCGGTGATTTCGTCGGCGAGCTCTTTTGCGATTGGATCCGGGCGCGGCAGGTGGCCGGCGCGGATCCGGACGACACGGCCCACGTCCTGCTGTCGTGGATGGAGGCCGATGACTACGGATTCTGCCACGAGCTCGAGGCGCGAGCTGTCGAGGTAGTCGACGCTTCCGGACTTTCTGCCTTCGAAAGGGCGGTGGGAGCTCGGTGGGGTGGGGGCGGTTCGCCCGACGCCTTCCATCGGCGCCGAAGGGCGGAAGTGCTCAGGGCGATCTACATCGCACGGGGCGATCCGGAGGCCTACGTTGCCCTCTGCGAGGAAGAGGACGATTGGGCGTCCAGGGACTGCGAGCAACTGGCACGCCTTTACCTGCGGGTCGGACAGGCGGAAGAGGCGCTGTCGTGGGTGGAGCGCGGTTTGGAGATCAAGGAGCGGGGGGAGCGGGCGCACCGGGCGGCGTGGGAGCTGCCCCGGATTCGCCGGCGCGTCCTGTTGGAGCTGGGTCGCGAAGGGGAAGCCCTCGCCTCGGCGTGGGACGACTTCGGAAGCTCTCCCTCCGGACCTGCCTACCGGGAGCTCATGGAACTCGTGCCCCACGAGAATCGGGATGAGTGGCATGGCCGGGCGATGGAGGCGGCGGACGAGGCGGGCCTGCATCTCCGGGTGGAGTTGTTCGTCGAGACCTCCGCGGTGGAGCGCCTGGCCCGAACGGTTGAATCAGCTCTCGACGAAGAGCTCCTGCTCCTGAGCCACCACTCGTTGGAAAGGGCGGCCGCGGAGCTCCTCCCTCCGCACCCCGTTCTCTCCGCGAAGCTCCACTGGATCATGGCCTCCCGCATCCTGAATGCCGCGAAGAGCCCGTCCTACCCGACGGCCCTCGGCCATCTACAGCGGGTGCGCGAGATCCTCCTCGAGCACGAGAGGACCTCCGATTGGGATGCTCTCGTCTCCGACATCCGGTCCAGGCACGGGCGGAAGAGCCGCTTCATGCCGGGCTTCGACCGTCTCGTGGCGGGGAAGGCTCTTTCGGGGCCTTCCTTCGTTGATCGTGCCCGGACCCGATGGCGCAAGGCAACGGGTGAAGGGGGCGTGGACTCATGAGCGCGGCAGGAGGCAAGGTGCCGTGGGAGGGAGAGGTCCTCTCCGTGCAGCCCCGGATTCGGCTCCTTCGGAGCTTCGACGAGCGCAGCCACAGCTACCTCGGCTATGTGCTTCGTATCCGAGGGACCTTGAGCGGCGAACCGCAGGAGTTCACGGTCTCGGTGGGGAAGTCCGCTCATGCGAAGCACCAGTTTCGGCTGGGAGATCGGGTGTCCGGAGTTGGATCCCCGGTGGCGGATCGGCGAATGGAGACGGCTGATCTCTACCGGGCGAGTGGTCTTCGGCTGCTGGCCCGCGGCCCCGATCGGGGCCGAGATCCACCCCCCTATCTCGGCGTGCCTTCAGACCTCGAGGTGTACAGGGAGCGCGGGCATCGCCGCCTCTCGGCCACCACGTACCGTTCCCGGTGCTTGGCCTGCCTCTGGGGCTGCGAGATGCCCGTGGAGATCATCGTGGATCACTGGAACCCGTCGAGGAAGACGTACCGGACGGAGACCTTCTGTTACGGGCCGAAGAGCTGCCCCTTCTACCGCCCTGGCCCGACCCGGAAGGTGCCCGGTCGCCGCGGGATGACGTGGGAGGAGGAGGACTGGGTCGACGAGCAGGACACGGAGCACCGGGGACCGGACGAGTGAGGGTTTCAGACTGCTGAGCTCCCTCGGGGTCGTCCCCGCGGCTCGATGCGGGTGTCTACAAGGTGTCTACAGACCGCGACGGATCCCGATTCCAGCCAGCCGAAATCCCGGCACCTGGCCGCGTAACTTGCGGAGACGCAGCAGGTTGTCGGAATCGAGCTTCCGAGCGCACGCCTGATAAGCGTGAGGTCGGTAGTTCGAGTCTACCCAGGCCCATAGAGAGAAAACGAAGCGCCGCAGGCCCCATCCAGGGCCGGCGGCGCTTCTGCATGACCAGGTGGCACGGGTTGGTGCCACTTCGTGGTGCCAGTTCGGTCAGGTTCCACCCACCGAGCGCGACCCGCATGGCGTCGGGGTCCGGCTGTTGGTAGCACTTGAGGACCGTGTTGTGGTCCTTCCAGCCGCCCAGGGCGCAGAGGTCCTTCAGGCTCGCGCCTTTGAGCTCGGCGGCGAAACCTCGGAGGGTCACAAGGGCCTGCTTGAGCTGACAGTGATCTTGCGGTATAGTTCGTGACATGGGCACTAACGCAATACAGTTGTCGCATGCCGGCCTCGGAATCAACGCCGAGAACCGAAACCGCCTCACACGCCTGCTCCGCTCGGGTCCGGGCCCTTTTACGGTGGAAGACGCCGCGGCCGCGCTGGGCATGTCGGCGCCCCGCGCGCGGCGTTTCCTTGCGTACCTGGCGAGCCGGGGTTGGCTCGTCCGGATACGGCCCGGCCTCTACGCCGCGGTGCCGCTGGAGGCCGCGAGGCCCTCCGAGTGGCGCACGGACCCGTGGGTCGTCGCCGCCCAGGTCTTCGCCCCATGCTACGTAGGTGGCTGGAGTGCATGCGAGCACTGGGGGCTGACCGAACAGCTGTTCCGAAGCGTGGTCATCCTGAGCGCACGATGGGTCCGGGATCGCACGCCTACCATCCAGGGGACGTCGTACAAGGTGAAGGTCATCAGGCCGGAGCGCGTCTTCGGAACTCGCCCCGTGTGGCGAAGTGGGGTGCGCGTGGAGGTTTCGGATCCCGCGCGGACGATCCTGGAACTTCTCGACGACCCCGCGCTGGGCGGCGGGATCCGTCACGTGTCGGACGTGCTCCGCACTTGGTTCGAGGGTGACATGCGGAACGATGGCCTCCTGCTGGAGTACGCCGAGCGCCTTGGCAACCGCTCGGTCTACAAGCGCCTCGGTTTCCTGGTCGAGGCGCTGGAGATCCCGGCCACGGACCTCATCCAGGCGTGCCAGCGGAGGATGAGCGAAGGCGTGGTGCGCCTGGACCCGTCAGGATCGCAGGGTGGGCGCAGGGTGGGCCGCTGGAGGCTCATCGCCAATGCCACGGTTGGATCCTCGCTCTCATGATCTCCCGAGTCAGCCTCAACGAGCGGGTGCAGGAGTGGGGGCTCCGCGAGGATGTCGTCGAGAAGGACTACGTCCTGGGTTGGGTCCTCTGGGGCATCGGCTCGGAGCCCGCGCTTCGTGAGCGCTGGGTTTTCAAAGGCGGCACCTGCCTCAAGAAGTGCTACCTCGAGACGTATCGGTTCTCGGAGGATCTCGACTTCACAGTCCTCGACACGGGTCCGATCGCTCCCGACGAAGTGCTCCCGGTCCTCCGGGCGGTTCTGGATCGGGTGTACGATGCGTCCGGGATCGACCTCGCTGTTGAAGCGCCCAGACTTCGGCTCCGGCCGGGCCGCCGGGCAGCCGAAGGGCGCATCTACTACATCGGGCCGCGCAGCACACCCGGTCCGGCCAGCGTGAAGCTCGACCTGGATGGCGAGGAGCGGGTCTGCCGACAGGCCGAGTGGAGGCAGATCGCACACTCCTACGACGACGGGCTTCCGGAGCCGGCGACCGTCCTGTGCTACTCTTTTGCAGAGGTCTTCGCGGAGAAGCTCCGGGCGATGAGGGAGCGCGGTCGGCCTCGGGATCTCTACGACATCATCAGCCTCTTCCGTCGCTCCGACGTGAGACCTGACGCCGAGGATCTCAGGTCCCTCTTGGTGGAGAAGTGCGAGCGTAAGGGCGTTTCGGTTCCCACATTCGCGCAACTACGGGACTCGCCCACGCGCGGGGAGCTGGAGAGCGAGTGGAAGAGCATGCTGGGCCACCAGCTCCCCCAGTTGCCGCCGTGGTCGGTCTTCTGGAACGAGCTCGAGAACCTGTTCGCCTGGCTCGAAGGAGCTGCACCACCGCGGGCGTTGGCCTCCCTGCCGTCCGCTGCGGGGGGGAGAACCTCTTGGACCCCGCCCCCAACCATGCGCACATGGGGTGGAAGCCCCGTGGAGCTCCTTCGCTACGCCGCCCAGAGTCGGCTTGTCGTCGAGTTCGACTACACGGACGAGCGTGGGCGCTTCAGCAGGAGGAGGGTGGAGCCCTACACCCTCTACGAGACTACGGAAGGCAACATCGTATTGGGCGTCTTCGATCTTCGGAGGTCCGATCACCGCTCCTTCCGGGTCGACCGCATCCGCAGGGTCAACGTCACGGAGGAATCGTTCGTGCCGCGCTTCGCAACGGAGGTGGGTGCCGGCGGAATCGGCGTGGCGGCACGCGAGGCGCCTTCGCCGCCAAGGCCGTTCAAGACCGCCGCCCGAAAGACCCCGAGCTGCGGGAAGCCACCCGGCCAGACCCGTCACGTGATCCAGTGCCCGGTCTGCCAGAAGCGGTTCTACCGGGACCGATACGACACCCGCCTCCGCGACCACAGGTCGCCCGGCGGGTGGTCGTGCTCGGGTCGCACGGGCATCTACCTCGGAACGACCGGTTGAGCCGGTGCCACTTCCGGTGCCAGTTCACGCCGAGAGAGCCTCGAATCGCCGCCCTCGGACCCCGTGCAGATCGTGGGGTAACGCCTTGAAATCCGAGAACTTACCGGAATCGGAGCCGTAGGCCTGTCCGCCTGATAGGCGTGAGGTCGGTAGTGGACTTGCGGTGGCCCTTCGGGCCATCCTCAGTCGTCTCCGGCCGCTGACGCGGCCTCCGGCTCGAGTCTACCCAGGCCTATGGGAGTCGAAGCCCCGCTCGGCGTCACGACGTCGGGTGGGGTTTCCGCGTCTCGGCATCCGCAGACACCCGCGAGGTGTCTGGCCTCAGCGCGAGGTCAGGATTACTCGCCGTCCGCAGGAAGCCCCAAGTGCTTTCGGACGTTCAGGGCTTTCCAGAGAAGGCCGGGCTGAGAGGAGATGATCCGCTGCTCCGTGGGGTCGTCGGTGAGCAGTTGCGGCACGATCTCACCACCGTCGTTCAACCGCGTCAGGAACGCGAGCTCGTGTTCCTCCAAAGGCAGGACAGCACGCAGGAGGTCCCGGCACTCGGCGACGAGCCGCAACGTCCACGCCTCGAGCTCTGTGCGCCCGGGCGCCAGACCGCCACGAAGCATGGGAACGAGCTGCCGGTCGACCTCCTTCGGGTTGGTCCCGGCCATGTCCACGGAAAGGGTACGCCAGTCCAGCCGGTTGCTCCCCCCGTACACTACGAAGCCCAGACGGAGTCGTCGTCTGTCGAGGCCCGCCCGCCGGAGCAGTTCCCTGGCGTCGAAGACGTCTCGGCTGGCCTGACGTCCGAAGAGCGCAGCCAGCTTCCCAGCGGCAAGCTCGTGGAGGTCGAGAACCGGGACCTTCGTGGCCGTGTGGTTCGCCAACGACCGCGAGTCGACCGGAGTCGGTGACCAGAGCGGGACTCGCAGGAGAAAGTTCACGTCCAGCTCCAGCGTGCCAGGGCCCCTGACCCCGGCGTACGAGAGACGCCACTTCCCTCCCGCGTGCTCCGAGGGGATCCGCCGGACGCCGATTCCAAGCCGACCACACACCGCCTCAATTGCCTGTTCGACCTTCGGGCGTTCCTGGACCATGGCGTCCACTTCGGCCGCTCCCACGTAGTTCAGATCCACATCGACCGAGAGCCGCGGCACGTCGAAGACGAACAGGTTGAGAGCCGTGCCTCCCTTGAGCGCGACCCGCGTCTTGAGATAGGGGTGGCTCCGGAGCGCCTCCAGAAATTCCATAAGCCGGATGGCCTTCTCAAGCACGTCGGCTCGGAAGCCGGAGGAGGCCGCTTCCCTCAGCAACTCCGTCTCGGTGAGCATCAACCGACCTCCTGCCAGGAGCGCTGCAGTATCTGCTCGGAAACCACCAGGTTCCACCCCGCCACCAGGGTTCCAGGCGTGCGTGCGGGATCGAAGTAGGCCGCCTGAGCCGGACGCCGCTCGCGGAGGGCATCCAGGTGGTGGTCCTCCACCATGAGGGCCTCCCGATGCTGCTCGAGGAAGAACCCGACCCGGGCCGCGGCCAGCGCCGACCCGACCTTCGAGGTGTATTCCACGACGGCGTCCAGGTCGAAGAACTCCACCATCTCGAGGGAACGCCAGGTCTCTTCCCAACCGCCCCCTTTTCCTGGCTGATGCAGGATGTCGACGAGGGTGCGCTCGAGGGTAGTGACGCGGACGACCCCGCCGGCGTGGGATCGCTCGAGTACCCCGCCACCGAGGTCCGGGGAGGAGCGGAAGTGGAGAGGTGCGAGGACCGGGACGAACTCCGCGTCCCTGAAGGAGAACGGTCGCGCTCGGTTCCGGGTCAGGTAGTGGAACCGGCGCCAGATGGAATAGGCCTTCCCGTGGAACTGCAGGGCAGCATGGAATGCAACCACCGCGTCATCGGTGAGCTGTGTGGCCAGGAGGTACGGGTCCACCGGTACCTCTGCGGGCTGCAGTCCCGGCGGGACCACCGCGTAGAGGCTGCGGCGGACGTGGATGAGATTGCCGGCGGCCACGTGCTGCTTGAGGGCGGCCTGACTCGTCAGGGGGCTCCGTGTCCCCGACCCGGAGTGCGCCTCGACGAACTCATCGTGTCGGAAGACGGGGTGGTTTCGGAAGAAGTGGGTTGGCCTCATGACGTGCTGCGGTGCGCATCAACGGGTATATATTATACCCTTAGAAGCGCACCGTAGCAAGTATGAATGCGAGACGGCGCAGATACGGGTATTTGTTCCCTCTGGAACGGCACACAGCAGCCAGGGTGGATCGTCTCGCCCGAGCGTCACTCCCCCAACCCGAGCCGCTGGCGCATCCTCCGGATGACGGCGCTGTCCAGGGGCGGGCTCATGCGCCGGCCATCACGCTCGATCTGCGTGATCAGGGCCTCGACCTTTTCGCGGCCACCTTTGTCCTCCACCGCATCCATCGGCGAGAGGCCACCCAGGGCGGGGATCTCCTGGTGGATCCAATTCTCGTAGTGCTCCGCTGTCAACTCCCGGATCCGTTCCAGGACCTCAGGGTGCTGCGCGAGGGATGCGGCCTCCGCGTCTTCAGGAGGCTCTTCATCGCCGGCGCGCTGGACCAGCGCCTCCTCCGGCGTCTGCACGTCCGTGCCCGTGTGCCGGGCGTCCGGGCACCGGGACTCCACGATTTCCTTCAACCTGGCCGCCCGCTCCGTGGAGTTCACGTCAGCGACGAGCCGGTCGCCGTCGATCTCGATCTGGCCGAGGACGGTGTTCTGCCAACCCGGGTGCACGGGGTTGCCGGCCACCTTCCAGGCGAACGACACGCTCCGTACCCGTCCGTCGGCGTCCACGTCGGCGGACTCCAGCAGGTCCGGCTCCGTCTCATCGAGCGCAAGGTGTTTCAATGCGTCGAACGCCGCCTGCGCCGAGGGGATCGCGAACGAGAGGCGGTGGAAGACGGTGGGTTCCCCATCGGTATTCTGGAGCCGAGGAATCGGCGGGTGCCTCAGGGCCTCGATGAGGTCGAGGTATGCTTCCCGCAGCTCGATGTCCCATTCAGCGAGACTCTCGGGGGAGACCGCACCGTGGGCCCCGATGCGCTCCCGAAGGTCGATGAGCTCGAGCTTGTCGTCTGGAGGGAGCACGTGCGCGGAGCACGCCTCCATCATCGTGATGCCATCGCAGGTGACGAGCTGGCCGAAGAGAATGTCGCCACGCTCCATCGAATGGGACGCCGAGCGCTCCATGACCTGGCGCTCGTCGCCGGTGAACACGTCCCGGGCGCGGAACCCATGGCCGGGCTCGACGCCCACGATTTCGTGGAAGCTGAACGGCGCGGCCACGCAGGCCTCGAGATACCTCCTCAACAACGGATCCAGACGACGTCCCTTCCGCTCCAGCAAGACGCTGGTGGGTGCCCGGTCGTGCAGGGTGGCGTCCGCCACGCGCGTCTCCTGGGGGTCGGGCGCCCACCGGTGGAAGAACCAGGGCATGAAGACCTGCAGGTGAGGCGAGTCGGGATCGAACCCCTCCTGATGTTCCTCCCAGAGGTTGAACTCGTCCCACCCCTCGTGCAGGGCCGCATCTCCGTAAGCGGCGCGAACGAAGCGGAGCATGGTGGTAGGGAAGCCGTCCAGCACGGCACGGAGCCTGCGCCACGCGACGTCATCGGAGGAGGCTGGAGTCTGCGCCGCCCTCCCATGGCAGTGCTTGTACTTCTTGCCGCTCCCGCAAGGGCATAGGTCATTTCGGTTTGGGCTCATGGCGATAGTGTGGGATAGCTACGAGCGCCTGTCCAACAGAGCGAGGCATGCCGGTGCAGCGCACCCGGGGGAAGCAGGCGTGGGTGGGAGTCGGCAGGTTTCGCAAGGGTGTCTACAAGGAGTCTGCTGACCCCGACAATCCCCGCCGTCATTCCTGGCCGATGCTCGCGGTCCTCTTCCCAGGCCCCGAAATCCCAACAACTTGCCGGAGCCTGGGTGCGTTCGGCGGCGCCTGATAAGCGTGAGGTCGGTAGTGGACCTGCGGTGGCCCTCCGGGCCATCCTCAGTCGTCTCCGGCCGCTGACGCGGCCTCCGGCTCGAGTCTACCCAGGCCCACTGAGGGAACGCGTTGCCCTGCGGGACTTGTTGGGGTCCCTTCGGGCAGCGCGTTCTGCGTTTTGGGGGTGGGGTGTCTACGAGGGTGTCTGCGGGGCGGGTGCGTGGTGATGGCTATGGTCTTCCCCGTCATGGTGGTGCTCCTCCTGTTGGTGGTGATCCTCCTGCTGCTCCTCCCCTTGGTGGTCGGCCTCCCGGTGCCGGTGGTGGTCCGCACGGCGGGGGAAGAGGAGAGGCTCACCCGACAGGGGGGTTGACTAAAAGGCGTGTCTTGACACGGTGGTCAAGTAAGCGTATTTAGACAACCATGAGCCAGCTCAGGGAGCACCAGGCAATTGAGCGGGTGGTCGAGCGTTTGGCCGAGCTGCTGGACCTCGACCGCACTCAGGCCAACGTACGCCAGGCCCATGGCGACAAACCGGACGCCCTGGTTGATCTGGGCGGCGCGCGCTTCGTAATCGAGTGGAAGAGCTCCGGCGCAGCCGCCTCCGTTGCGCGCGCCATTGAGCAGCTCGGAAGCTATGCAGGAGGCTCAGGCGGGCGAGCCATACCCCTCGTCGCGGTCCCGTTCATGGGAGCCGCCGGCAGCGTTCGGTGTGAAGCGGCCGGCGTGAACTGGCTCGACCTCAGCGGAAACGCACGAATCGTGGCGCCCGGCCTCCGGGTGGTTGTCGAGGGGAAGCCGAACCTTTTCAAGAGGAGGGGGCGGCCGTCAAGTGCGTTCGCACCGAAGAGCTCGCGCATCGCCCGCTGGCTGCTCATGCACCCGCAGCAGCTTGCGACGCAGCGGGAGATCGCGCAGGCCACGGGCGTGGACGAAGGCTTCACGAGTCGAATCGTGGCGAAACTCGAGAGGGACGCTCTGGTGACCCGGGACACTAGCGGGGCCGTAAAGGTCCGGGACGCCGCCATTCTCTTGGATGCGTGGAAGGAAGAGTACGACTTCTCCAAGCACCGGATCTTCAAGGGGCATATGCCCGCCCGGTCAGGTGAGGAACTCCTGAACTCGTTGGCCACCCGACTTTCGGAGGCGAGCATTCCCTACGCCGCCACGGGGCTGTCAGCAGCGTGGGCTCTGACGCACTACGCGGGATTCCGGATCGTCACCGTCTACATCGACGCGCGAGCGGGGGACCATGCCCTGAGGCAACTGGGTGTCCGCGAGGGTGAGCAGGGTGCCAACGTCTGGTTGGTCGTGCCCAACGATGCCGGCGTCTTCGATGGCGCTGAGGATCACGCCGCAGCTCGGTGCGTCCATCCGGTGCAGGCGTATCTGGACCTATCAGCCCACCCTGAGCGGGCCCAGGAGGCTGCGGCCGAGCTCCGGTCCCGCCTCCTGAAGTGGTAGCCTGATGGTCGCCAAACCCACGTCGGCCGCCGGCTATACGCCAGACTACCTCGAGCTGGTGCGTTCGACGTGCCTTTACATCGCCACCAAGCTCGGTGACCTCATGCAGGATTTGGTCGTGGTGGGGGGGCTGGCCCCCTCGCTGCTTGTGGACCAGGACAACCTTCCTGCCGGGGCCGACAGGCACGTCGGTACGACCGACCTGGATGTGGGCCTCACGGTGGCGCTGCTGGACGAAGGTCGGTATGCGACGCTCAGCGACCGCCTCCGGCGTGCCGGCTTCGAACCGGACGAGAACGAGCAGGGGAACTCCACCCGCCAGCGGTGGCGCATCGAAGGGGCGGAGAAGGTCACTCTCGACTTCCTCATCCCGCCCACGTTGAAGAGCGACGAGGGTGGCACGATTCGGAGCCTGGAGCCGGACTTCGCCGCGCTCATCACGCCGGGGCTCGGCCTCGCGTTTCTCGACAGACGGCGCGTCACGCTGTCTGGCGTGACGATCTTCGGAGAGCGGGCCACGCGGGATGTGTGGGTGTGCGGTGCCGGCGCCTATGTGGTTCTCAAGGCGCTTGCTGTTCGAAACCGTGGCGAGAACAAGGACGCCTATGACCTCTACTACGTCCTTAGGAACTACGGAGCCGGCGTAAGGGAGGTCGCTGCGGTGCTGCGCCCGTTCCTGACCGATGAAGCCGCGATTCAGGCCATCGCTGTCCTTCGGGCCGACTTCCTGGATCATGAGGCCATCGGCCCCCGCCGTGTCGCGGAGTTCGTCTTTGGAGAGCCGAACGACACGCTGCAGGCGGATGTCGTGGGCTTCGTCAGCGAGTTTCTGAGACTTCTGGAAGAAGGGGCGCTATGAGGCGCGAAGCGACGCTCCTCGGCCGGCTCATGGCAGGACCAGCTCGCGGAGCTCACGCGCTTCATCAGGCTTGAGGTACCCCTCCCGTTCGCCATCCTCGATGGCCTGGCGCAGAAGCGCCGGACCCAAGTGCGTGCGGTAACAGTCCTCAATGGCGCGGCGCACGGTGGTCGCGGAGACGCCCTCCACCGACTCGATGTCGGCGTCGGGAAGGTCAGCGTGGTGGATGACCATGTGTCTAGGGACCGCGCGCCGGACTCGGAATGTCCTCGGGACGGTGATGTGGACCTTCGGCGGGTTCACGTCCGAGAGATCGCGCATGGCCAGGGCCGACTCGTGGGAGATCACGCCCCGCACGCCGGCCGGCCAAAGGCAGGCCTCCATATACTCGGCGAACGTCGAAACCGGGAAGGTCGGGAGACGGTAGACGCCCCAGCTCACGCGCTCGAGGGTGCCCCGCGCGGCCATCTTCCGGATGGTGTCCCGGCCGATTCCCAGTTGTTGCGCCTGCGCCGTCGTCAGGTAGCCGTGCTGGTCCGTGGCCAGTTCGAGTGCCTTCTCGTATTCGCGGCCGGGCATGGTGCGGAGCCTCCGGAGGGGTTATGGACAAAATAGGACGTAATGTCCGCTTGTGTCCATGGTGCGACGGCCCCGTCCGATCAACCGGTGAGCGGCAGCGGCCGGCTCAACCGGGCACTGGGTTGCCCGGCGTTCATGGTGCTCGTAAGCGTGATGATGGTGGAGATGATGATGATGATGATCACCATCCCCCTGCCCGGTGTCTGCGGAGGTGTCCAACGAAGACGGCGGAACCCGGCATGCGCGAGACCCTTGGACGGCAAGCAGGGGTGAGGCTTCCCGACATCCTGCCTGAGTTCGACACCCCGGCCACCCCCCTGATAAGCGTGAGGTCGGTGGTTCGAGTCCACCCAGGCCCATGAGCGAAGGACGAAGTCCCGCTTGGTCGAGAGACTGGGCGGGACTTTCGCTTGGTTGAGGCCCGTCGCCGGTCGTGATGAGCTTGCCCATGTTACGGAAGATCCGTATCATATGTTGGCGAAATAACCAGGTTCCCACCCCCGGAGCAACATGATCCAGCGCGCGAAGCGCCCGACCGTGCGGGTGCCGGCCACACCGCGAACCAGCGAGATCTCATCCTCGAAAGTCCAGGACCGGCTGGGAGATGTGCTGACGAGGGTTGCCGCCGGCGAGCGGGTCGTGATCACGCGGTACGGCGAGCCGCAGGCCGTGCTCGTGCCCGTCGACGAGTTCCGGGAGATGATCGGACACGGGGAGCCGGACCTGGCGGCTCTCGAGGAGGAGTTCGACGCGCGCGTCGCCCGCATGCAAACCGACGCGCACCGCACCGGAGTCACCGCGCTGTTCGCGATGAGCGGCCGAGAGCTAGGTGAGGCCGCCGCGAAGTCCCGCTCGCCTGAGAAGTCCGTCGGCGCCAAGCCGAGGGCCGGAGCCCCGCCCTGAGCCAGGCACGGCAGGCCGAGATCGTCATGATCGCCGGCGTGAACGGCGCCGGCAAGTCGTCCGTCGTCGGGGTAGTGGTACAGTTTGAATCGGATGTCCCGTTGCGTCGCGCGAGGGTGTCCCTAGCTTTCGTGCATGGCCAAGACACCGAAACGCCCACGGGACCTAAACCAGCTCGCCAAGCGCATCGTGGACCTTACCACGAGCCAGGTGAGCGACGAGGGGCCGGAGCCCACCCCGAAGGAGCGTCGAGCCTCCAGGGGCGGCCAGGGCCGCGCCGAGAAGCTGACGCCTGGGGAGCGGTCACAGATTGCGAAGCGCGCTGCCGCTACCCGCTGGAAGTCCAAGCCCTAGAAGCACATACCCGAACAAATCCCGTTTCGCGCTAACGAGCCTAGCGGAAGCTATTGCTAAACCCCGCTAGCGCCGCTATTGTATTTCTACCTTGGCGATCCCCGTCGGGGAAAAACAAGGCGGGCGAGAGACCGGTGCTTCTCAGGGCCGCTGGTCTCTCGCCCGCCGCAACCATCATCTCGCGGGAGGCTGGTCCGTGAAAACCTAGCCACCCCTAGAAAGGGTGAGGGGGCGGGGAAACCCGCCCCCGACGGCCCTTTCTTGCCTAGAAGACTAATAGTTACTTGGACCCAGATCAAGGGGGGCCTATGTCACACGCCGATATGGGGTTGGTAGATTACGTCCGTAGGCTGGTAGAAAGGGAAGATAGGCTGGAGCGCGAACTGGTGGAGGTTCGTATCGCCCGCGCCCACGCCGAGCGGGAACTGGCATCGGCCCGTCCCACCGAGGGGCGTCCGACCCCCGTCGCGGCACCAGTAGCCGCGCCGCACGCCAACGGAAACGCGCCCTACGTGGGCATGGGTAACGAGGCAGCCGCGTTGGCCTATCTCCGGGGTGAATCGATCCCCAGGAAGACGGCCGAGATCGCACGAGCCCTAGAGGCAGGGGGGCTTGAATCTGAGGCCAAGAACCTCCAGGCGGCGCTATTCGGATCGCTGAAGCGCCTGGTCAATAGGGGTGAGGTTAAGAAGGTGGGAGAGGGCCGCAGGATGCGGTGGGTTGCTGTCCGTGAGCCGGTCGCGTTGCTATCGGAATCTGTGACGTAGGTAGTCCTTGTTTGCCTCTTGACTAGCCTAGCCCAAGCAAGCATATTAGTACAGTTACCTTGCCCATGACCGGACTAGCCAAGCATGAACCGCCTCAGCACCGAAAAGCGCACCGCGATCCTCGCCAGTCTGTGCGAGGGCGCGTCCGTCAGCGCCACGGCTCGGATCGTCGGGGTCTCCAAGGTCACGGTCCTCAAGTTCTTGGCCGACATCGGCCCGGTGTGCTTGGAATACCAGCGGGCCACGCTGGTGAACCTGCCCTGCACCAAGGTCCAGGCGGACGAGGTTTGGAGCTTCGTCGGTGCCAAGGAGCGCAACGTCCCGCGTGACGAGAAGGGCCGCGGCCGCGGCGACGCCTGGATTTGGGCGGCGGTTTGCGCCGACAGTAAGTTGGTTCCCTGCTTCCATGTTGGCGCGCGTGACGCCAACGCAGCCTATCTCTTCATGGAGGATCTAGCATCGCGTCTCGCGCATCGGGTCCAGCTCACCACCGACGGCCTCAAGGTGTACTTGTCCGCCGTCGAAGGCGCCTTCGGGTGGGGCAGGATCGACTACGCGATGCTGGTCAAACTCTACGGCCAAGCCCCCGAGGGGCAGCGCCGCTACAGCCCGCCAGAGATCGTTGGAATCGAAGAGACGCCGATCATGGGCAACCCCGACCCGGACCACGTTTCAACGTCCTACATCGAGCGTCAGAACCTCACGATGAGGATGAACGTCCGACGGCTGACCCGGCTCACCAACGGTTTCTCGAAGAAGATCGAGAACCACCGGCATGCGCTGGCCCTTCACTACATGTACTATAACTTCTGCCGGAAGCATCAGACGCTCACCAAGGCGCACGGGGGCATCCACTACACCCCGGCCATGGAGGCAGGAGTCGCGGATCACGTTTGGACAATGGAGGAGGTTGTGGGTCTCTTGGAAGCGCAGGAAGTGCTAGGAGTCGCGTGATGGCGCCCAACCAGCTTTTCTATGGGGATAACTTGGACGTGCTCCGGAGCGGCAAGATACCGCCGGAGTTCGTTGACCTTTGCTACATCGACCCACCTTTCAACTCAAAGCGCAATTACAATCAGATCTACACCAACACCGGAACCGATCGCGCCCAGGCGCAGGCGTTCATCGACACGTGGGAATGGAATGACGGCGCGATCAAGGGCCGGGACGAGATTCTGTCCAACGCGAATGCCCGGTTTCAGCCCCGGCTTATGGAACTTGTTAAGGGCCTAGACGGCGTACTCGGTGAGGGTAGCCTCCTGGCCTATCTGGTCAGCATGTCGCTGCGGATAACGGAAATACACCGTGTCCTGAAATCGACTGGCTCGTTCTACCTGCATTGCGATCCGACGGCGAGCCATTACTTGAAGCTCGTTTGCGATGCCGTCTTTATCCCAGGTGGCGGAGACTTCCTGAGCGAGATTGTTTGGAGACGGACTGGAGCGCACAACAAAGCGAGACGATGGGCTCCGCTTCACGACGTGATTCTTTTCTACGTCAAGGGCCAAACGTTCACGTGGAATCGACCTCGCCAGCCCTACATGATTGGCCACGTAAGGGAGCATTTTGTTCCTGACGGGAAAGGGGGCTACAAGACGAACTACTACGGCAATGTGCTCACCGGATCGGGTGAACGTGGTGGAGAGTCAGGTAAGGTATGGCGTGGCTTCAACCCTACCGCAAAAGGCCGCCATTGGGCCATTCCCAGCGCAATATGGGAGGAAGTGGGGATCGACCCCGATGGCCTTACCCAACACGAGAAGCTGGATCTTCTTTACGACGAGGGTTTCATAACGATCACTCCGGGCGAAGCGTGGCCGATGTACGAGATGACGGTGTTACCCGAAGCTGGACCCGCCACGTCGGACATCTGGAGTTTTCAACCCTACACCAAGGGAACCGTATTCGGAACGACAGACGGTATTGATGAGGACGTGAGGTGGCTATCGCCTCGCGATCAGGAGCGGCTCGGTTATCAGACACAGAAGCCCGAAGGACTCCTTGAGAGAGTCATCGCTGCGTCGAGCCTCACATTCCGCACTTTGCGGGGGCCATTTTCGGGTAATTGTCGGGGGCGGC
>CAZJFX010000066.1:0-22348 GCA_964545395.1 uncultured Gemmatimonadaceae bacterium
CGCCCACCAGGACGCCATCCACGTTGCGGGCCGCCAGGAGCTCGGCGGCGTTGTCCGGCTTCACGCTCCCGCCATACAGGATAGGCGTCCGGGTGGAGAGCGCCGCCCCCAGCCGCTGGTCCAGCCGGCCCCGGAGTGCACCCTGCGCCGACGAGGCGTCCTCCGGCGTGGCGGTCTCGCCGGTCCCGATCGCCCACACAGGCTCGTAGGCCAGGAGGAACCTCCCCTCCGTCTCCAGGAGAGGCTCCAGAGCCGCATCCAACTGCCCGAGGATGACCTCCTCGACGCGGCCCGCCTTCCGCTCCTGCAACGTCTCGCCCACGCACACCACGGGCACGAGGCCGTGCCGCCGCGTCGCCCTCACCTTCCGGGCCACCTGCTCGTCGGTCTCCCCGAAGAGCTGCCTGCGCTCGGAGTGCCCGATGAGGGCGAACGTCGCGCCCGCCTCTCTGGCCATGGCGGCGGAGGACTCCCCGGTGAACGCGCCCTCGTCCTCCCAGTGGACATTCTGCACCCCCAGCTGGATGCGCTGATCCCGCTCGGGACTCGCCGCCGCCGTCGCCAGGGAGAGCGCCGGCGGAAAGATGAGGAGCTCGTGGGCCCGGGCGTTGGGCGGGAGTTGGAGGGCAGCGAAGAAGGCACGGGTTTCGCGTGGACCGTGCACCATTTTCCAGTTGCCGGCGATCACGGCCATGTCAGTCTGCCTCGTTCAGAGCGACCACGCCGGGGAGCTTGGCGCCGGCCAGGAACTCGAGGGATGCGCCGCCTCCCGTGGACACGTGGCTGAGCCTCTCCACCACGCCGGCTTTCTCCGCCGCGGCGGCCGAATCGCCTCCGCCCAGGACGCCCACGGCGCCTCCGTCGCACGCCCGCGCCATGTACTGGGCGATGGCCAGCGTGCCCTCGGCGAAGGCACCTACCTCGAAGACACCCATGGGTCCGTTCCACACGATGGTGCGGGCCCCTGCGATCTCGCGGGCGAAGATCTCCCGCGTGGCGGGCCCGATGTCCCCGATCCGGTCGCAGGACCCGACCTGGCTCCGCTCCACAACGCGCGTGGCCACGCCCTCCGCGATGTCGGAAGCCACCACACAGTCCACCGGGAGGAGGATCCGGTCCGCCGCTTTCGCCAGCGTGGCGCGGGCAATCTCGACGCGGTCGTCCTCCACCAGCGACGCTCCGGTCTGCAGGCCGAGCGCGCGGAAGAACGTGTTGGCCATGGCCCCCCCGATGAGCAGCCGGTCCACGCGGGGGAGGAGTGCCTCGATGACATCGATCTTCCCGGAGATCTTCGCTCCCCCCAGGATGGCCACGAAGGGCTTTTCGGGCCGATCCAGGGCTCCTCCCAGGTACTCGAGCTCCTTGGCCATGAGGAGTCCCGCCACGGCAAGGCCGCCCTTGGCCCGCATGGCCTCGGCCAGCCCCGACGTGGACGCGTGCGCTCGGTGGGCGGCGCCGAAAGCATCGTTCACGAACAGGTCGCCCAAGGAGGCCCAGTCCTTGGCCAGCCCTGCGTCGTTTCCCTCGTCACCTGGAAGGAAGCGCGTGTTCTCCAGGAGAACCACCTCGCCCGGGGCGAGGGAGGCAACGGCATCCCGGGCGGCTGGACCCGCCGATTCAGACACGAAGCGAAGCGGCCTGCCCAGGACGTCACCCATGCGGGTCGCCACCGGCGCCAGCGAGTACTTGGGCTCGCGGCCACCCTTGGGGCGCCCCAGATGGGAGAGGAGAACGACGCGGGTTCCCGCGCCGATCAGCAGGCGGAGCGTGGGCACGGACGCCTGGATGCGAGTGTCGTCGGTGACGACGCCGTCCTTGACGGGAACGTTGAGGTCGGCACGGACCACCACGGTGTGGCCGGCCAGGTCGCTGGGAGCGAGGTCGCTCAGGGCTTTCTTGCTCATTGCGCCGTAGGGAAGAGGCGGGTTCGGCGAGGGCTCATGAAACGTAAGAGAGAGGGCCGCCGGGCGGTACGCTCCGCCCGCCGGCCCGGCCCCGCCAGCATCCTGTGCGGCGAGCCTATCTTCGATCCAGAGCCTGCTCCGCCGAGAGAGGCATTTCCGCTCCGGGGAGGTCGGCCACCACACGCAGGACGTAGCGCCCGGGAGGCACGTCTCCCAGCCACACGGAGATGAACTCGGCGGTAACGTCCTTTCCGGCAGTGGTCCGTTCCCAGGTGGAGCGGAACCCGCTCTCACCGGCAGGCTGGATGGGGAGGTCGCGCAGGTCGCCGGTGGCCCGGTCCCGCAGCTCTGCGCGGAGCCGGTAACGCGGAGACACCCCGGTCACGCCATAGAGCTCGACGTACACGCCGATGGCGTGGCTCTGCACGGGCAGGTCCAGGGCCAACGGCTCCAGCCAGGCCCTGTCGCGGCCGATATCGTCCTTGCGGGGCGACGCCGCCGCGGTGAGGACCACGTCCGACATGGTGGCGCCTGAGGCCGTGGCCAACGGAGGCACGGAGCGTCGCAGGGCGGCGGCCTGGCCCGTGACCGGGCTGTACAGCTCCACCACTTCTCCGGCGACCGCGGCGTGCGCGGTGGCCCTGAGCGCCACGTCGCCCTCCACCGCGGGCACCCTGGCCCGGGCGACGGACAGCGTGCTGCCGCTCTGACCGAGGAGGACGAGCCCCACCTCCAGGGAGTCGGTGGGCGCCCCGGCGAAGAGCATGGGAACGCGGGCGTACATCTCCACGTTCAGCCCCGCCGAGCCCGCATCCATGAAGCGTGCCACCTGCGCACCCAGGAAGAACACGACGCGGGAAGCGTCGCCGTACCGGTGCGGTACCAGTTGCCGCACCTCCTCCAGGTATGTCCTCCCCTCGGGCGTGAGGGCGGGCACGTCGGAGGTGGAGAGCCGGCGGAAGGTCAGATCCGGGCCGGGACCGAAATCCCACAGCTCCATGCGCACTCCCGGCCCTTCCTCGAACGCTCGGATCACCTCGGGTCGCCCATACCGGACCCACACCTCCCCGGCGTCGGAGAGCGTGGAGCCGAAGCGCAAGAGAGCGTAGGACGTGCGCGCCAGATGCTCGATGAAGCGCTCGTTCACGGACGTGGCCAAAATGGGGTCCAGCGGTCTCCAGAAGTCCTCCCGCCAGGCCGCCCGCCGGTCGTCAGGGAGCGCGGCGTACTCCGAGGCCTGTGGTTCAAGCAGCAAAGGCGCGACATCTTCGACCTGATCCGCTTCGCTGGCCGGGAGCTGATCGAGGGCGGACCGGAAAAACTCCGCCGCCTCCTCGGAGCGGGACAGGCGCTGGAGCGCGAGGCCGGCGAGGAGCAGTCCGTGGGCGTTGCCCTCCGCAGCCGACACGAACCGCTGCGCGCTGGTCAGCAGATCCTCCCAGCGTTCTTCTTCCGCCAAGCCGAGGAGCACCTCCATGTTCGCTCCGAGGTGGGCCGGATCAGCCTCCACGGCCGAGCGGAATGAGGCCATGGTCACCGCCCGGTCCGCCGCGCCCCCCTGCTCCAGCGACTGGAACGAGCGGCCCAGGATCTCGCCCAGTTCCTCGGGACACAGGTAATTCCAGGCGATCATACTCTCCACAGGCGCGTAGGCCGCGGGCGGCCGTGCTGGCGACGGCGCCTGGGGACATGTGAACGGAACCAGGCTCTCGGACCGGAGGCGCCCGAGATTGCGGAACCCGAGCCAGTTCCCCTTCACCAGCGAGCCCCGCTCGAAGTGCACATCGGCCACGATGCGTGGCGACACCGCGCCGCTGGACCTGCGGATGCCCTGAAGCCCGCGCTCGAGGAGGGCCAGGGCCTCCCCGCGGAGCCCTTGTCGCTGTCGTATCCTGGACAGCGCCAGGAACGGCGCCGGGTTGTCGGGCGCGCGAGCCATGGCGGCCTCGAGAACCGGCACTGCCTCGGACCGCCACTCGGTGGGGGCGCGGCCAGCCGGAGGCTCTCCGAGGAGGATCTGCCCTGCGGACCCGAGATGCGCGACCACGCGGTCATCGGCAATGGCCGACACGAGGTAATCCGCGGCATCCAGGAGCTCCGGCGTCAGGGGCTCGGAGGCTGGGGGAGGCGACGCGCCCCTCCCACTGCGGATCCAGTCTTCCCCTCCGCTCTCCGTCCGGGGCTCGAAGCGGACGTCGAACTCCACCCAGGTGCCCACGGCCCTGCCCTGCCGCCGGGCCGGCGTGAACCGCAGCATCGGCGCCACCTGTAGCGCGGCGCGGTCCAGGTCGGGAACCCCCGAGCTCCTCCCCAAGTTGGCGAAGCCCACCGTCCCTGTGGAGTCCACCCAGAGGAGCACACCCACCGCTCCCCCGATCCCCGCTCGCTGGAAGGAGATGGGGTAGTTGTGCCGGATGAGAGCCTCGGCCCGGGACCGGTCCAGGAGCTCGGGGAAGGTCGCCTCCAGCACCGCATAGCGATCCGATCCGGCGGAGCCGGGAAGCGGCACCGTGGGCGGCTGGGTCACGGACAGGAGCTCGGACTCGGACCCCCGGACGGTCGGGAGTGTCCCGGACGGCTCAGGGGCGGTAACCGTCGCCGGCGCTTCCGGGGCTTCTCTCACCAGCCCTCCCAGGACACCCGCGAAGCGCACGAGGGCGGCACGAGCCGACGGCACGCCCAGGCCGACCAGGAGGAGACCGGCCACCACCGCCGCCATGAGCTCCCTCACCGGCCAGTAGCGCCGGCCCTGGAGCGCGCTCCACTCCCGTGCCAGCTCGGCTTCCAGCTCGGGCGCGAAGGAAGGTCGCTCCTCGTACCGGATGGAGGAGAGCTCGGCGTCGAGCTCGGCCAGTTCGCGAGGGAGATCTTCGGGTCCGAAGTCCGTTCTATCCGTCATAATCCGATATCGCGTCGCTGTCGGAGCCGTCCACGGCCGTTCTCAGGCGCCGGAGCGCCCGGTGCAGCCGCACCGCCACGGCGTTGTTGCTGATGCCCAGACGTTCGGCGATCTCGCTGTTGTGGAGGCCGCTCCCGTAGCGCAGGGAGATGATGTCCTGATCGGCCTTGCGAAGGGTCTGTGTCCCGTTGAGGAGCCTCTGGATCCGTTCCTCCCGGACCATGCGCTCCTCCTGGGAGGGTGCGTCGGCCACCAGATCCGGGACCCGGTCCAGGGACACGTGGAGGGATCCTCTCCTGCGGAGCGCCCGGAGATGGTCGGTGACCGCGTTGTGGGCGATGCGCAGGAGCCAGGTCTTGGGAGAGGCGATGTCGGGATTGTAGCGATGGATGGACCGGAGAGCCTTCATGAAGACCTCCGAGGTCACGTCCTCCGCGACCTCCCTCGTCGCGACCCGGAAGCGGACGTAGCGGTAGACGGAACCACGGTACTCGTGGAACCAGGCCTCGAAGTCCTGGGGAAGGCCAGGCACGTGACGGACCGGGATTCTCCGAGTCGTCAAAGCGAGAGTCTGCCTCTGCGTCTGCATTGCCCGGCTATACGCCGGCCGCGCCCACACGATTACATGGACCACGGCCGGCGGGGGAGATCCCCCGCCGGCCGTGATTCCAGCCCGGCTCGGTCCCGGGCCCCGTCACCTCGCCCGGCGCCACCGCGACGCCACCTTCACGGTGGCCGCCGCCTGATCCGGGGAACGCACAAGGACCTCGAGGGGGGTGGAGCAGTGGCTGCACGGAACCGTGCCCGCCGGCCCGCTCTCCAGGTCCACCTCATCGGTGTGCCCGCAGACGGGACAGCGGTAGCTGTGCCACTCGGGTGCCCCACGCTCACGCTGGTCCATGCCAGGAGCGTCTCAGGAGAGCTTTTGGCCCACAAAGCGGACCAGGTCCACGACTCGCTCCGAGTACCCCCATTCGTTGTCGTACCAGGATAGGACCTTCACCATGCGCCCGTCGAGGACGTTGGTGGACTTCAGGTCCACGATGCTGCTGTGCGAGTTGCCGGTGTAGTCGATGGAGACCAGGAGCTCGTCGCTGACGCCGAGGATCCCCTTCATGGGACCCTCAGCCGCCGCCCGGAATGCGGCGTTCACGGCCTCGACGGTGGTGTCCTTCTCCACCTCGGCGACCAGGTCCACCACCGACACGTCGGGGGTGGGCACCCGGATGGCGATGCCGTCGATCTTGCCCTTGACCTCGGGGATGACCAGCCCCGTCGCCTTCGCCGCGCCCGTCGTGGTCGGGATCATGGACATGGCCGCGGCCCGGGCCCGGCGCAGGTCCTTGTGGGGCAGGTCGAGGATGTTCTGGTCGTTGGTGTACGAGTGCACCGTCGTCATGAATCCGCGGCGGAAGCCGAAGGATTCCATGACCACCTTCACCACGGGCGCCAGGCAGTTGGTGGTGCAGCTGGCGTTGGAGATCACATGGTGGTGGGAGGGGTCGTACATCTGGTCGTTGACCCCCAGCACGATGGTGACGTCCTCGTTCTTCGCCGGAGCGGAGATGATGACCTTCTTCGCCCCTGCCTGCAGGTGCGCCGACGCCTTCTCCTTGGACGTGAAGATGCCCGTGGACTCCACCACGATGTCCACGCCCATGTCCTTCCAGGGCAGCTTGGAGGGGTCCCTCTCGGCGAGGACCCGCAGGTCGTCGCCATCCACCTTGAGCCCCGAGTCGGTGACCTCCACGGTCCCTTGGTACCGACCGTGTACGGAGTCGTACTTGAGCAGGTGGGCGAGGGTCTTATTGTCCGTCAGGTCGTTGACGGCTACGAAATCAAGTTCGTTGCGGCCGGCCTTCTTGGCTGCTCTTAGGACGTTGCGGCCGATGCGGCCGAAGCCGTTGATTGCGACACGGATGGCCATCGGTTTTCGAAGCTCCTGGTGACGAACGGGGAGTGATGGTCGGAACAGTGGAGGACGTCAGCGCCCGGTGCTCCGCAGAAACGGGAGCGCGCGCGCGTATGTCAGGAGGGTGACCTCCGACACCCCGGCCAAGGCCAACCCCGCCGCGGCAGCGACGGCGGTCGCCCCGGTGGTGAGGACGTCGTCGACGAGCAGGACGTGCACACCTCGCAACCTCGGAACGACCTCCTCCCGAGCCTGGAAGGCGCCTCTGACGTTAGCCCGGCGCTGGGAGGGGTGCAAGGCGACCTGGGTAGCCCCGCCCCTGTTCCTCAGGAGCCCTTCGACCAGGTCCAACCCGAGGCGCTCCGCGACGGCGCGGGCCAGCAGCAGAGCCTGGTTGTACCCTCGGCGGCGGGCGCGCTGGGGCGTGGTGGGCACCGGCACCACGACCCGCCTATCTCCCGGTGCGTGCGCTGGTAGCGGGACAGAAGCCATGGCGCGCCCCATGAGGGGGGCCAACTCCCTCCACCCCTCGTACTTGAGGGCGTGGACCAGCGTATCCGCGGGGGGGGCCAAAAGGTAGGCGTACCGGGCATGCGCCAGGGCATCGGGCCACGCGCGGCACATCCTGCACACCGGCTCCTCGCCGCGCCCGGTGCCCCTGGGGTGATGGCACCGCGGACATCGGGGCCACGGCGCCACGGGGAGGCGTGCCAGACAGGGGCCGCACACGATGGAGCCCTCGGCGCCCCCGGGAATCCAGGTGCCGCACGCGAGGCACCCCGTGGGCAGGAGGACATCGAGGAGCCCCCTGGCCCAGGGGGCCGGCTTCACCGCCCCCGGCTCCGGCGTAGGGCCTCGCGCATGTCGGACACCGGCGGCACGCCACCCCACCAGCGCTCGAACGAGGCAGCGCCCTGCTGGATCAGAACCTCCGACCCATCTGTAGCCCGGACACCGAAGTCCTCCGCTGCCCGCACGAAGGACGGGACGTGCCGACCGTACACAAGGTCCATGGCGGCCCCGGCCCGGGCGAGGAGCTCGAAATCGAAGGGGGAGGGATCCTCCGGGTCCATACCCACTCGGGTGGCGTTGACCACCAGGTCGAAGCTCTGCCCCCGCAACTCCTCGGCCAGGGGAATCACCCTGGCCTGCGCGCCTCCGATTCGCCGCGCTACGGCCCGGGCTCGCTCCACGCTCCGGTTGAGCATGAGCACCTCACGAGCGCCCTCCTCGAGAAGCGCCATGAGCGTGGCGCGTGCCGCCCCGCCGGCGCCCAGGAGAAGCACCCTCATGCCCTTCAAGGACCCCGCAAACGCCGTGGCCGCGCGCCTGAACCCGTCCACGTCGGTGTTGTCGCCGTGGACCCTCCCGTCGGGCCCGCCCCAGAACGTGTTGCACGCGCCCGTGCGCCGGACGGCGTCGCTGAGGACGTCCACCACTGCGGCAGCCTTCTCTTTGTGGGGAAGAGTGATGTTGCCGCCCCCCCCGGCCCGCGACAGGCCCCGCATGAAACCGAACAGGTCGTCGGGAGCGCACCGTACCGCAACGTAGACGCCGTCCACGCCCGCGCTGTGGAAGGCGGCGTTCTGGATGATGGGGGAAAGGGAGTGGCCCACCGGGTCACCCAGCAGGGTGAGGACCCTGGTCGACGAGGAGATGATCATGGCGCGATGAGGGGAGCGAGCCGGTGGAGCGCCTGCTCCACCAGTTCCTCCAGCAGGTTGAACGTGGCTTCGTAGTCGGCGTCGGAGCCGCCGAAGGGATCAGGGACGGATGAGGCCGGTCTGGAGGGGTCTTCCCCCGCCGCGAAAACGCTCAGGAGAGCCGCCTTCGCGCCGCCGCCGGCCTCGTGCACCTTGGCCAGGTGGCCGGCGGACATGGTGAGGACGAGGTCGGCCCACTCGAGATGCACGGGCGTGAGGACGGACGAGCGGTGCCCGGAGAGGTCCAGGCCGTGGCGAGCGGCGGCGCGCTCCGCTCCCTCGGATGCGGGCCCGCCGTTGACCGTGGCCACGCCTGCAGAGCGTACCTCCACATTGCTCCAGCCCCACTCCTCGAGCATGCGTCGCGCGATCACCCCGGCCATGGGGCTCCGGCACGTGTTGCCCGTGCAAACGAAGAGGAGCCGGAACGGCTCGGTGGCGGGACGCTCAGCGTGCATGGAGGGCGGGCAGGGCGCAGCGCAGCCTGCTCACGGGAAGGGTCCCCTCGCGGATCACCACAGGCGCGGGACCGGTGCAGTCCACGATGGTGGACGGGCCTGAGGGAGGAAGATGCCCCCCATCCACCACCAGCATCTCTTCACCCGCTCCCAGCGTCACCGCGGCGTGGAGCGCTTCCTCAGCGCTCCTGGCCGGGGCCTCCCCGTGCGCGTTGGCGCTGGTGGAGGTGAGGGGCGTGGGCAGGAGCTCGAGGAGCGCGGCCACCAGGGGATGGGGGCTCACCCGCACGGCTACCCCTCCCTCGGCGCTGCGCACGCCTTCGGGGAAGGCGCGCTCGGGGTCGGACAGGATCAGCGTGAGGGCGCCAGGCCAGAAGATGGAGGCCAGTTCACGGGCGTCGTCGCTCCACCGGAGGCCCGCGGTCGCCTCCGCGTCCCGCACCAGCACCAGAAGGGGCCGATCCACCGTGCGCCGCTTGAGATCCCTGACGCGCTCCACCTCCGCCGGCGTGCACAGGCCGCCGAACCCGTACACGGTCTCGGTGGGGTACGCGAGGAGCCCCCCTCCCCGCAGGTGATCCGCTACCGGGGCGAGCTCCGGAGGAGTGGGGAGGGTACCCCGCAGATCCAGGAGCGTGGGCCGCGTCATCGCCGCCCCTCCCGGTTGCGCAGGATCGCCTCGGCCAGCGCCAGGTCGCCGGCGCGCGTCACCTTCAGGTTCGCCGGGCCGCCGTCCACCATGCGGACCCTGAGCCCGCCCCGCTCCACGAGCGATGCATCGTCGGTGGCGCCCGCCAGATCACCCTGGTAAGCGCGCTGGAGAGCACCTGCGGGAAACACCTGGGGCGTGTGGGCGTGCCAGATTCTGCCCCGGTCCGGCGTAGCCACGATCCTTCCCTCGCCGTCCACCTGCTTCATCGTGTCCACCACCGGACACCCCGCCACCGCCCCCTCCCCCGCCGCGGCCACATCGATGCATCGCGCCACGACCTCCTCGGTCACGAGGGGACGTGCGGCGTCGTGCACCGCCACCACGTCCAGGTCCTCGGGTAGCGCGGCCAGGGCACGACGCACCGACTCGGCCCTGGTCTCGCCCCCACACACCACCTGGATGCGGGCGTCGAGGCCCGTCAGCCAGGCGGGCGGAGCAGCCGCGTCCGGGTCCGCGAGGGCCACCACCACGGCCACCACCCTGGAATCGGCGAGGAAAGGACGGAGCGCACGCAAAAGCACGGGCTCGCCGGCCAGCTCGAGGAACGGCTTCCGGGCCCCGCCCATGCGCTGCCCCGAGCCAGCGGCCGGCACGGCCACGCCCACCCGGACCGTCTCGACGGGGCGCGCCCCACTCACGGGCCGAAGTCCGGTCCCGGGGCGTTGGCACCCCCTTCCTGCGGCGACCTGTCCATGGAGTCGAACCGCGTGTAGGCCTTCTGGAAGTAGAGCTCGATCACGCCCGTAGGTCCGTTGCGCTGCTTGCCGATGATGAGCTCGGACTTCCCCTCGAGCTCTTCCCGCTTGTCCGCCGGAGCGTAGTACTCGGGGCGGTACAGGAACATGACTACATCGGCATCCTGCTCGATGGACCCCGACTCTCGCAGATCGGAGAGCATGGGGCGCTTGTCGGTGCGCTGCTCGGGCCCCCGGCTGAGCTGGGAAAGGGCCACCACCGGAACTTCCAACTCGCGCGCGAGGGCCTTGAGACCCCGGGAGATCTCGCTCACCTCCTGCACCCGGTTCTCCGCGCGCGACGCACCGGACATGAGCTGGAGGTAATCCAGGACCACCATGCCCAGTTCCCTGCCGCCCGAGCGGAGCTCGGACTGGAGCCGGCGCGACTTGGCCCGGATCTCGAGCACGTTGCTGGCCGGGGAGTCGTCGATCCAGAGGGGAGCGGTGTTCAGGTGGCCCGCCGCCGCCGCGAGGCGCTGGTGCTCCTCGGGGGAGAGCCGGCCCCTGCGCAGCCTCTGGGCGTCGATGCGGCCCTCGGCACAAAGCAGCCGCTGCACCAGCTGCTCCGAGGACATCTCCAGGGAGAAGACGGCCACGGGGATGTTGTGCCCAATGGCCGCGTTGGCGGCCACGTTGAGCACCCACGACGTCTTCCCCATGGAGGGGCGGGCGGCGACGATGCACAGGTCGCCCTTCTGGAACCCCGTCGTCATCCGGTCCAGGTCGGGGAAGCCGGTGGGAACTCCCGTGATCCCTCCCCCCGACTCCTGGAGCTTCTCGATGTGCTCGAAGGCCGACCAGAGGATCTCCTTGATCCAGACGAACCCCTCGCGCTTGTGGCTCTCCGCCACCTGGAAGATCCTCGCCTCCGCGGTGTCCAGGATCTCGTGCACGTCCCGCTCGCCCTGCTCGTAGACGTCGCGGATGATCTGGGACGCCTGCTCCACCAGCCTCCGCAGGAGCGCCTTGTCCCGGACGATGCGCGCATGGTACTCCACGTTCGCGGCGGTGGGCACGGCGTCGACCAGCTGGGCGAGGTAGCCGAACCCCCCTGCCGCTTCCATCTCCGCGGTCTTCTTGAGCTCCTCCGAGACCGTTATGACGTCGATGACGTCACCCCGCTCATAGAGGCGTACCATGGCCCGGAACAGGCGTCGGTTCGCCTCCCGGTAGAACATGGACTCGTTGACATGCTCGATGGCCCGGCTCACCGCCTCGCGGTCGATGAGCATGCCGCCCAACACGGCGGTCTCGGCCTCCCCGGAGAAGGGCGGAGTCCGGTCGAAGACAGCCTGGGCGAAGTCGGGGGGTGCTTGCATGAGGGATCGGTCGGGGTGCCGGAAGCGGTGAATCTACGCTCGCCGGTGGGTGGGTGCGAGCGGATGCCTGGAAGGTCCCGTCAGCCCCCGTCCATGACGCTGCGGAGGAGCTGGAGGTCGTCCCAGAAGGCCCTGGTCCACCCGGGGTTCCGGAGCAGCGCGGCGGGGTGGTAGGTCACGACGAGGGGGATGCCCTCATAGCCGTGGACGTCCCCCCGCAGCCGCCCGATGGGCCGGGCGTCGCCGGTGAGGAGCTGGGCGGCGAAGGAGCCGACCGCCAGGAGCGCCTGGGGCGCCACCAGCTCGAGCTGCCTCCTCAGGAAGGGCGAGCACGCTGTGATCTCGTCGGGAAGCGGGTTCCGGTTCCCCGGCGGGCGGCACTTGAGGACATTGCAGATGTAGACCGAGTCCTTCCGGGAGAGGCCCACAGTGGCCAGGAGAAGGTCGAGGAACTGCCCCGCCGGGCCGACGAAGGCGACGCCGGTGGCGTCCTCGTTGGCACCCGGGGCCTCCCCCACCACCACCAGGCGGGCCTGCACCGCCCCGTCGGAGAACACGACGTGGGTGCGGGTCTCCGACAGTCGACAGCGGGTGCACTCCAGGGCGATGGCGCGGAGCTCCTCGTGCGACACCGGGAGCACCGGGAGAGCCTGGGGGTGCTCCGGGGCCGGGCGGCGCGGCGCCGCCTTCCGGGTCCCGGAGGGGGTCGGTCCGGGCGCCGGGACCGGCCGGGTCCGGGCGCTGGCGGCGAGAGACAGGGCCTCCTGGCGGCTCAGGCCCTCCAGGAAGAGTTCGGGCCCACCCATCTCGGCGCGCTGGCGAAGAAGGCGCGCCACCATGCGGGGATCGGGCGCCGGCCCGCTCACACCCCCTCCGCCAGCGCGGAGGCGACGCGGTCGAGGATGGCCTCGGCCACCTCGTCCTTCGACTGCAGCGGGAGCTCCTCCACGCGTCCAGTGGCATCCAGGAGCGTGACGCGGTTGGTGTCCACCTCGAAGCCTGCCCCCACCTCGGTGACGTCGTTGGCCACGAGAATGCGGAAACCCTTCGCCTCCAACTTACCCCGGGCGTTGGCCAGGACGTCGTGGGTCTCCAGCGCGAACCCCACTGCCACGCTCCCCGGCCGGCGCAGAGCGCGGGTGCGCACCGCGATGTCGGGGTTCGCGGTGAGCCGGAGCGTCAGGGCATCCCCCGTCTCGCCGCGCTTGATCTTCCGCAGCTTAGACGCCTCGGGACGGAAGTCCGCGACAGCGGCGGCGAAGATGGAGACATCGGCGGACGGGATCATCCCCTCCACGGCGTCCAGCATCTCCTGGGCCGTCTCCACAGAGACGATGTCCACCCCCTCGGGGGGCGGCAGCGCGCTCGGGCCGGTGACGAGGGTGACCACGGCACCGCGCCGCCACGCCGCCTGGGCCAGCGCGTACCCCATGCGCCCCGAAGACCGGTTCCCCAGGAAGCGGACCGGGTCCAACGGTTCCCGGGTGGGGCCCGCCGTGATGAGCACCCTCCGCCCCGCCAGCGCTGCGTCCCGGCCCAGGGCCTGGCCGACGTGCTCCACGATCTGCCAGGGCTCCAGCATCCGGCCGGGGCCCTCCCCCTCCCCCACCGCCAGCAGCCCCTCGGCGGGGCCCGCCACCCGGTAGCCGAGGAAGTCCCGCACGTGGGCCAGATTCGCCTGCACCTGGGGGTGGGCGAACATGCGGTCGTTCATGGCAGGGCACACCACCACCGGCGCGCGCGTCGCCAGGAGGGTGGTGCACAGCAGGTCGTCGGCCCGCCCCTGAGCCGCCCTGGCCAGGAAGTCCGCCGTGGCCGGCGCCACGCACACCACGTCGGCATCGCGGCCCAGCCGGATGTGGAGTGCCGCGCCTTCCCCGCTGAACAGATCCGTGAGCACGCGCCGGCCCGTGACGCCCTCGAAGGAGAGGGGGGCCACGAAATTCTGGGCAGCGCGCGTCATCACCACGTCCACGATGGCACCGAGACGTGTCAGGTCCCGGGCCACCTGGACGCACTTGTAGCCCGCGATGCCCCCGGTGACCCCGAGGACCACGTGCCGGCCCGCCCAGGGCCGGCGTGGCGACAGCGCGGCGCTCACGCCCTACAGCTCCTCGTGGCGCCGCTTCTTCACGAGGCGGAACTCGATCTGCCCGGAGGTGAGTGCCTCCAGCGACCGGGTCGTGAGCTTCTTCTCCTCCCCGAGGGGCAGAGCCTCGCGGGGGAGCGAGTTGAGCTCACGGGTATACTTGGCCGCCACCAGGACTCCGAGGTATTTGCTCTCGGTGCCCTTGGCCACCTCTGCGGGGGTGAATACTCGCATGCCGTTCTCCTATCCTCTGACGTTGGCGTACTGTTCCTGCAGGACTCGGGCGATCTCTTCCCGCATCTGCTCCACTTCGTCCCGGAGGGCCTGGGCACGGCCGGTGCGTCGTGTCTCCGCCCGCACGATCCCCCGGATCTCCGCCAGGCACGTCTCCAGATCCTCGTTCACCACAATGTGGTCGAACTCGGTGACCGCCTGAAGCTCGTCCAGCGCGGTCTGGAGACGCCGGGCCACCTGTTCGTCGGCCTCCGTCCCCCGCCCCGTGAGGCGCTGGATCAGCGCGTCCACCGAGGGAGGGAGCACGAACACGAGGAGCGCTTCCGGCACCGCGTCCCGGATCTGGCGCGCGCCCTGCACATCGATGTCCAGCACCACGTGGCGTCCGTCCCGGGCTGCCGTCTCCAGCTCCACCCTCGGCGTCCCGTAAAGGCGGCCATGCACCTCCGCCCACTCGGCCAACTGGCCGGCGGCCACCATGGCCTCGAACCCGGTGCGGTCCACGAAGTGGTAGTCCCTGCCGGCGCGCTCCCCCGGCCGCGGCGCCCGGGTCGTGGCCGAGATGCTGAAGCAGAAGTCCTGGGACCCCTGCACCAGCCGCCGGGCCAGCGTCGTCTTTCCCGTGCCGCTCGGCCCCGCCAGCACCACCGGAAAGGGCCCGTGGGCCAGCGCGCTCATTCCACGTTCTCCACCTGCTCTCGGAGGCGTTCGATCTCCTCCTTCATGGCCATGGAGGCCTGTGCGATGGCAGCGTCGTTGGCCTTCGACCCGATGGTGTTGGCTTCCCGGAGCATCTCCTGCACCAGGAACCCGAGACGCTTCCCCACCGGCTCGCCGCCATCCAGGTCCAGCGCCTCCCGGAACGCGGCCAGGTGGGCATGGAAGCGCACGATCTCCTCGTTCACGTCCCAGCGCTCGGCCAGGTATGCCACCTCTCTCGCCAGCCGATCTTCGTCCACCCCGACCTGCTCCGAGAGCTCCCGGATGGCCGCCCGGAGCCGGTCGCGCTCGCGAACGAGGCGCTCCGGGGCGCGGGTGCTCACCACCTCCAGGCTCGCGGCCAGGGCGGCGAGCCGCCCCTCCATGTCCTCCCGGAGCCGCGCCCCCTCCGCAATGCGAAGGGCGACGAGTCCCTGCATCGCCTCCTCCGCCATCTCCTGGAGCAAGGCGGCGTCCACCTCGGGCGCGGGCTCCGCCTCAGGGGCCCGCAAGAGGTCGCCGAAGCGCGCCAGCATGGCCAGGTCCACCTGGCCCGGAATCCCCAGGGCCGCCTGCATCTCCTCCAGCGCAGCCCGGTACCCCCGGGCCCTTTCCAGGTCCACTCGGACCTCTCCCCCGTTCTCCGACACCCTGCGGTCCACGGCCAGATACAGGCTCACGTGCCCGCGGGTCACGTGGGCGCGGAGCACGTCGGTGAGATCCCTCTCGAAGCGGTCGAAGCCGTTGGGCGTCTTCAGGCTCACGTTGAGGAAGCGGTGGTTGACCGACTTCACCTCCACACGGAGGTGCCCGGCAGGGGTGTCCCGCTGGGCTTCGCCGTACCCCGTCATGCTTCGGATCATGCTCTGAGCGGCCCTCATCCGCGTGATTCCAGTGGAGCCTAAAAAAATAACGTCCCAGAGCCCCGGATCGAAGGCTGCTCTCCTAATTCCAGAGCGTCCAGCGCAGGCCGTACACGGCCCGGGTGATAGGGAGCAGGCGATCCGGGAAGTTCTGGAGGTTGCGGCGCACGGCGAAGTTCTCCCAGCCGATGAAGATCCGCACCGAGACGATTCGGATCTGCATGCGCACGTACCAGTTCTGGTAGAAGGGAACCGTGGCCAGCTCGGGGCTCATCGCGTTCCCCTCCTCGTCCACCTCCTGGCCCACTACCTGCCGCACGGTCATGGGGTCGTGGCCCCGAACCCCGATGGTCCACCACCATTCGAGGTTCCCCGTCTCCAGATAGATGTCGTGGAAGGAGAGGGCCGCGGTGTACGTGCGCCGCGGCAGATACGACCAACCCTCTTCCCACTGCTGGAGCGACCCTTCCATCCGGAGGGGAGCCCAGGGCGTGGGGAGCCGCCCCCACACCTCCCACCCGGAACGGCTCCCGCCGGCGAGGGCCGGCCCGCCCCGGTCGGGCTCGATGCCCAGGGGGAGGAGAGAGTCCACGTCCATCTCCAGGACAGCCCCCGAGACCGCGAAGTCCCGCCACGCCCACTGGGCCCCCGCCCGCTTCGCCGTCCCGTCGGTGACCCGGAAGAGGGGATCGGCGGCGGCACTGTCCGGCTCCTCGGCGGCTGCGGAATCGGACTCCGGCGCAGAGGCGAGGGGGAGGGAGCGGGCGCCGAAGGTCCCCGACTCCCAGGACCCGAACAGGGACAGGCCCATGACCGGACGCGTCCAGGCGCGCACGCGGGTGGCGCGGGTGGCGTTCCCGGGCCACGACGCCCGGGCGAGGACGGCGCTGAGCCCGCCCACGCGCGGCTCGTCGACCCCCGCCTCCAGATCGATCCGGGAGCCGGGGAGATCCTCGCCTCCATAGCGGCGCCACGCCGCGCCGGCGGAGAAGGGACCTCGGACCAGGCCGGCCCGAGCGCCGAGCTGCGAGCGTGACCCGCCCTCCAGCGCGTAGGCGGGGTCCTCGTCCTTCACATCGTGGGTGGACTTCCCCCAGTACGCCTCGGCGGTCACTCCTTCGGCGAGTTCCGCCCGCCCCCTCAAGGTGAGGTCGGAGCGGCTCACCGGAGAGGCGTAGGGGCCCGCCTCGCTTTCCGACCCCACGCGCCTGAAGTCGACGGCCAGCCCCGCCGCGTCACCCCGGTGGAGTTGATAGCGGAGCCAGGACCCGGTGACGTTGCCGGGCTCGTCTCCCCTCGCCCCGCGCGAGTCCACACGCTCCAACCCCACCCCCACGCTCCCCCCCAGCGCCACCGGATCGGCGAAGGTACCGCGGAAGAAGTTGGTATTCAGGTCGCCGGTGCCGGCCTCCACCAGGGAGTAGGTCCGTCCGTCGGTGTGCTCAAGCCCGTCCATGTGGATGACAAGCTCCCCCAGCGAGCGCTCCAGGCGGACCCGGGAGATCCCCACCAGCCCCACCCGGGCCAGGTCGGCCACACCACCCTCGAGGGAAACCACCTCGAAACCGTCCCGGAGGATGCGCACCCTGCCTCCACCCGCGCCGAAGCCGGTGATGCCCACCGGGGTCCCGTAGTCTCCGGATAGGAGCGGGATGACACCGGGGACGTCCGCCAGCAACTCGGCGAGGGTGAACGCCCCCGAGTTCACGATGTGCTCCTGCTCCCACACCCACACGCCCTGCGCCCAACCCGCGGGCCCCGGGACGCCCACGTCGGGCAGGTTGTGGAAAACCGTGTCGGCGGATGCCGAGTCGGCCAGGGCCCGCTCCGTGTCGGGTGCGAGCGTATCGGCCAGGACGGTAGTGTCGGGACGCAGTGTATCCGCTATAACCGAGGTGTCCGGTCGCAGCGTGTCCGGCGGAACCTGAGCAGCTGCCGGATCCGGTGCGACCAGGAGGAGGGCGACCGCCAGGGTGAGCGCCGGAATGGAGCCACGGCGCAAGCCGCTGGCGTACAGGTCCGTGGGCGAGCGCTCCACAGTCAGCCGGCCCGGCTCCTCACCCAGTCCACGAGGAGGCGCACGGGGAACCCGTATCCTCCTTTTCGCTGGTAGGGAAGCTTGCCGTCGCCGTATGCCGTGCCGGCGATGTCCAGGTGAGCCCAGGGTGTCTCCCCGACGAACTCCTGAAGGAAGCAGGCGGCCGTGATGGAGCCCCCTTCCCGCCCCCCTACGTTCATCAGGTCCGCCGTCTCGCTCTCGAGCTGCTTGGCGTACTCGGGCCAGAGAGGAAGCGGCCAGCAGCGCTCGCCGGAGCGCTCCCCGGCGGCCCGGAGCTCCTCGGTGAGCGCGTCGTCGTTGCTCATGACCGCCGCCGCGTGCCGGCCCAGGCCGATGACCACCGCGCCGGTAAGGGTGGCGCAGTCCACCATGGCCGCCGGCTTGAGGCGGGCGCCCCAGGCCAGCGCGTCGGCCAGGATGAGCCGCCCCTCCGCGTCGGTGTTGATGACCTCCACGGTCTTCCCCGCCAGTGTACGGATGACGTCGCCGGGCTTCACCGCCTTGCCGTTGAGGAGGTTCTCCGAGGAGGGCACGATCCCCACCACGTTGGCCATCACCCCGAGCTCGGCCACCGCCTGCATCGAGGCGATGACCGCAGCACCGCCGGACATGTCGAACTTCATGTCCTCCATGCCGGGCGCTGGCTTGATGGAGATCCCTCCAGCGTCGAAGGTGAGCCCCTTCCCCACCAGCACGAGGGGCGCCTCTCCCTCGCGACCTCCCTTGTGCTCGAGGACGATGAAGCGAGCCTCCTCGTCCGACCCCCGGGATACTGCGAGGATGGCGTGCATCCCTTCCTGGAGAAGGCGGGCCTCGTCGAACACGGTGATGCCGAGGCCGCAATCGGCGGCTACGCGCCGGGCCTCCTCGGCCAGGTGGGACGGGGTGGCCACGTTGCCGGGCCTCGACTGGAGCGTGCGCGCCAGGTTCTGTGACCGGGCGACGATCTCCCCCACGCGGACGCCATCGGCCAGGGAGGCTGTTTCCCCGTCGGCGAAGAAGCGGACCTCGCCGACCTCCGCCCGCTCCTCCTCCGGGGGTCGCTTGAGCTCCGTGAAGCGCCACGCGGCCAACACGGCGCCTTCGACGCCTGCCTGGGCCAGAACGCTCCCCTCGATCGCACCGAAGCCGTCGAGGTGGATGGCGAGCGACGCCACGCCCAGGCGCTCGGCGACGCGCACCGCCCGGGCGGCGAAGCGCCGCACTCGCTCCGCGTCGAACTCCGAAGCCTTCCCCACCCCCAGGAGCGCGATGCGCCGCGGGCCGCCGCCAGTCGCGTACAGTACGGTCTCGTCCTCAGCCCTGCCCTTCAGGTCCCCCGCGTCCATGAGGCGGGCCACGGCGCCGCCGAGGTGCGCGTCCAGCGGCGCCAGAGGACCGTCGAGCGCGGAAGAGCCCTCGCTCACCGCCACGGCCAGGAGATGCGTGTCGGACGAGAGGGCGTTGGAGCCGTGGAATGCGACCTGCATGGAGGGATCCCGGGGAAGGAGGGCCTGGATGCCGGACGGCCCTCGGGGAGCACGGAAGAGCCCACAAGTCTATGCCGCCGCCGCGGAGGTGGGCAAGGCGACCTTCCCTGCCCGGGAGGCGCGCCCGATCTTGGTTCTTCCCCCTTCCCAGGAGGTCGCTGTGAGCGAGAGGGTAGCGGTGGTCACGGGCGGCGCCGGCGCCCTGGGGCAGGCCGTGGTGGAGGCACTGCTGGGCAGAGGCTGGCGGGTTCACGTGCCGGTCCGGGACCGGCGGGGCGCGGCCGGGATGCAGGCGCGCTTCGGCAGACACCCGGGTCTGACCACGGCCGTGGGAGATCTGACCGACACGGAGTCGGTCTCGGCGTTCTTCGCGGATGTGGGCACGGCGTCAGGCCGGCTGGACCTGCTGGCGAACCTGGCGGGCGCGTACGCCGCAGGGAGCGTCGAGGAGACCGACGCCGCCACCTGGGAGCGGATGTGGGCGTCCAACGCCACGGCTCCGTTCCTCTCCATCCGGGCCGCCATCCCCCTGCTCAGGGCGTCGGAAGGTGGCGCCGTCGTCAACGTGGCGGCGGCCGCCGCCGTGGAGGGCCCGGCACCCGGGATGACCGCCTACGTCGCGTCCAAGTCGGCGCTGGTGAGCCTGACCCGGAGCCTGGCGGAGGAGCTGGCGGCCGACGGAATCACGGTGAACGCGGTGGCCCCCACGGTCATCGACACGCCCGCGAACCGAGCCGCCATGCCCGGGACGGACGGGGCCCACTGGCTGTCGCCGGAGGAGATCGCGGAGGTGATCCTCTTCCTGGCGGGCCCCGGCGCCCGGGTCATCACCGGGAACGTGCTGGTGCTCAGGAAGGGGTGATCTGCACCGGTCCCGCGTCGACGTCCAGGAGAGCCCGCCGCATGCGGGCGATGGTATCGGGCCCGGTGCGGCAGCACCCTCCCAGGACCGCCGCACCCTGGGCGAACCAGCGGGGCGCCCACGCCGCGGGATCGTCCCCGGCGTCGCCGGGACACCACGCCTTCGCCGAGACGTCGTAGCGCTCGCCGGAGTTGGGGTAGGCGACGAGGGTCCCGTCCGTGCCCCGCCGGGCACATCCGAGGAGCGAGGAGACGCGGGCCGGCGGCACGCAGTTCACGCCCACCGCCGCCACGCCCGGGGCTCGGCCGCAGTACGCCGCCGCATCCTCCAGGGGAGTGCCGTCAGCGAGGTGCTCCCCGTCTCGGCACTGGAAGCTGATCCACCCCCACCGGCCCGGCGTCTCCGCCAGCAGGCGCACCAGCGCCCGGGCCTCCGGGAAGGAGGGGATGGTCTCGCACCCGAGCAGGTCCGCGCCCGAGGCGGCCAGGAGGTGCCAGCGCCGCCGGTGCCAAGCCACCAGCGCATCCTCGTCCAGGTCGTACTCGCCGGTGTACTCGGCGCCGTTCGCAAGATATGCGCCATACGGCCCCACGCTGGCGGCCACCAGCGGGCGCACGCGGGCCCCACGGCGGGACGGTTCCGACCAGAAGGCATCCCGGGCCTCCACGGCGAGGCGCACGGCGAGGCCGAAGGCGGCGGCGGCGCGGGCTTCGTCCAGACCCCGGGCGCGGAGTCCGTCGAAGGTGGCCTGGTACGTCACCGTCGCGATGCAGTCGGCGCCGGCGCCGAGGTAGTCCAGATGGACCCGACGGACCTCGTCAGGAGCGTCCAGGAGCATCCTCGTCGACCAGAGGGGGTCGCGCAGGTCGTGGCCCCGGACTTCCAGGGCGCTGGCCAGGCCACCGTCCAGGAGGACGAACCCCTGGGCCCGGAGGAAGGGAGCGAATGGGCTGGAGGAGCGGGGATCGGTCACATCGCCTCGGGGCGGTTCGCGCGCACGGTGGACCCGAGCGCCGCCGGCATCTCCGGGACCGCCTGCCAAGCCGGGCACTTCTTGCCGCTGGAGGAACCCAGTGCCCGCGTCCCGGGCCCTCCACCCTCCGGACCTGCCCGCCCTGCAAGGATCGGGAAGCCGGTACGGAGCTTGCTGTCGATCCCTCCAACCCCCCGGGGTGGGCCGAGGGTCCCCCCCATGACGATTCCGATCCGCCAGGCCGCACCCGTGCCCGGCCCGAGCCCCGCGGCGCGGGTGCTCGCCGGCCTCTTCCGGGACAGCCCCGTCCCCATGGCGTTCGTGGACGTGCGCTCCCGCCGCGTCGTGCGTGCCAACACCGCGCTGGAGCGCCTCCTCGGCCACCCCCAGGGGCAGCTCGAAGGCCGCGCGCTCCGCGACCTGGACGCGGGGAACCCGGAGGAGGTGGACTCCCACCTCCTCCTTTCCCTGGCGTGCGGGGACCGACGCCCACAGAGGCGGAGCTGGGTCACCGCGTCTGGGGGAAGCGTTCCCGTGGAGGTCCTGGCGACCCGCCTGGACGGGGACCAGGGGACGGTGCTCGCCCTCTACGTACGGGACATCCTCGCCCACCCCGCCACCGCCGTGGAGGATGCGGAGGCCGGAGCGGGCCTGGAGGGGGAGGCGCTCCGCGCCTGGATGGCGCAGAAGCACGAGAGCCTGGGGCGCCTGGCCACAGGGTTCGCGGAGGAACTGGAAGGGATCCTGGGGAGAGTCGTGCGCTCCGCGGAGGTGCTCCAGTCGGGCGGCTCTTCGGGGGCGGCCGCGCACGCCGGGCTGGGGGAGATCCTCGGAGCCGCACGCGAGGCGAGGAGCCTCGTCCGCGAGCTCCTGGCCTACGCGGGGCGGCAGCCGCTGGAGGTGCGCACGCTCGGCCTCAACGACGTGGTGGCCGACGCGGAGGATGCGCTCCGGGAGGCGCTCCCCTCGGACATCGGGCTCCTGCTCCGTCCCTGCTCCGGGGCAGCCCGGGTGAGCGCGGACCCGGCGCGGCTCAAGGAGGTCCTGCTCCACCTGGTCGAGCACGCCCGTGAGTCCATGCCGGACGGGGGATACGTGGTCGTAGCCACCGAGGAGGTGGAGCTCGACGAGGCCTTCGCGCAGGAGCACCCCTCCACGCGCCCAGGTTCCCACGCGCTCCTCGCCGTCTCCGACACGGGCCGGGGGATGGACGAGGAGGCGCGGGCGCGGATCTTCGAGCCCTTCTTCAGCACCAGGGCTCGGGGCACCGGGAGCGGCATGGGGCTGGCCACCGTCTACGGGATGGTGAAGCAGCTCGGCGGGAGCATCTGGGTCACGAGCCGGCCCGGCGTGGGGACGACGTTCCGGGTGTATCTCCCGAGGGTGGAGGCGTAAAGAGAACCAGCCATTTCGGAACCTGAAGAGTCGCGGGGGCGATAGGGGACGGTAGGACGGG
>CAZJFX010000067.1:0-21672 GCA_964545395.1 uncultured Gemmatimonadaceae bacterium
CCAGGGCTCTTGACTGGAATCAGGGCTCCAAATACGGTGGGAACTTCAGTCTAGGCTGCCTGCGGGCTCCCGTACGGTCTCATCCCCCTTCCCCCGGGCGGAAGATGACGACGCGGCGGTGCGCGTCGTCGAGGTCCGCCGTGTGCGTTTGCCCTTCCTCCTCGTAGCGCAGGCCCATGAAGTCCACCTCCGCGGTGCTGCCGACCGCCACGAGCTGGATGCAGAGGTTCGAGGTGCCGACCCTCATCGGGAGCGTCAGACCGTAGGCCCCGGGTGACGGAGCGGCAAGCGCGGCCGAGCAGGTGGGGAGGAGCGGTCGGAGGTGGCGAGTGACGCTGGAAGTCCCTTGCGGATTCCGTACGTAGAGTATATCGTACGATACATCTTACGACTGATCTGACGTTATGACGCGAACAACATTGGGGAAAACCATGAACTCACGGGGGATCGGGCACATGAATCGGGATTCCGACTGGCTCTTCGACTTCGACTTCGGGTTCGGCCCCTGGGGCGGCCGTCACAGGGGTGGCCATCGGGAGGGGGGACGAGGTCCGCGCAGGGCCTTCTTCCGGCAGGGGGAGGTGCGCCTGGCGCTTCTCTCCCTCCTCCAGGACGGCCCGGCGCACGGCTACGAGCTGATGAAGCGCCTGGAGGACCGCTCCGGGTACCTGTACCGGGCGAGCGCCGGGACGGTCTACCCGGTGCTGCAGCAACTCGAGGACGACGGGCTCGTCGGCGCGCAGGAGCAAGAGGGCAAGAAGGTCTACAGCCTCACGGACGCGGGGCGCGAGGAGCTCAAGCTCTACGAGGAGGCCGTCGAGCGCATCTGGCGGCGGGCCGGCGGCTGGAAGGAGTGGGGCATCAGCATGGGTCCCGAGTCGGCCGAGATCTGGGGCTCGTGGGGCAGGCTCACCAGGGCCGCGTTCAAGGCCGCGACCCGCGCGGGTTTCGAGGAGACCGAGAAGATCCGTGAGATCCTGGACCGTGCGCGCAGAGAGGTCGAGGCCCTCTGACCGGCCTGGTTCGCTCACGGAGTAGCGCGGAGCCGATCTCATGCCCCGCACCCACCCGTTCCCAGCGCCGGTCGGCGAGCGCGACCGCACGCTGATCCTGGCCGGGATCCTGCTCGCGGTCTTTCTCGCGGCGTTGGACCAGACGATCGTCGCGACCGCGCTCCCCCGCATCATCGAAGACCTGCACGGTGTGAGCCGGTACGCGTGGGTGGCAACGGCCTACCTCCTTGCGGTGACCGTGCTCGTGCCGGTGTACGGCAAGCTCGCCGACACCTATTCGCGTAAGCACATCCAGACGTGGGCGGTGATCCTGTTCTTGGCCGGCTCGTTCCTCTGCGGCCTGTCCGGTGAGTTCGGTCCGCTCCCGGTCCTGGGGGACGGCATGAACCAGCTCGTCCTCTTCCGCGGGATCCAGGGAGCCGGCGCAGCGGGCCTGATGTCGCTGACGGTCATCGTGATCGCGGACCTCTACACGCCTGCCGAGCGGGGCCGCTACCAGGGGCTGTTGGGTGCGGTCTGGGCGATCGCGTCCGTGCTCGGCCCCCTGATGGGCGGGGTCCTCACCGACCACGCCGGTGGGCTGATCCCCGGTGTGGAGGGGTGGCGGTGGGTGTTCTACGTGAACCTGCCGCTCGGGCTCCTCGTGCTCTGGTTCCTCGCGCGGCGCATGCCGCGCCTCGACCCGCCCGGGGAGCACGCGCGTCCCGACCTCACGGCCGCGGTCCTGCTGGTGGGGGGGTTGGTCCTGCTCGTCATCGGTCTTCAACTGGATCCGCTCCGCGCTCCGGGGCTCACAGCCGGTGTGCTTGCGGTCGCCGCGACCGTGCTCGTCGTGTTCTGGCTCCGGAACCGGAACGCGAAGAGCCCGATCCTCGACCCGACCCTGTTCGACAATCGGATGTTCCGGCGGGCCAACGCGTCGTCGTTCTTCTACGGCGCGACGTTCATGTCCATCGTGATCTTCCTCCCGCTGTTCCTCGTGAACGTGCTGGGGGTCTCGGTGACGAGGGCGGGGGCCGCGCTCATTCCCTACTCCCTGGGCATCACCGTCGGCTCGACGCTCTCCGGCCAGCTCGTGTCGCGTTACGGGCACCTGCGCGACCTCGTGCTCGGGGGTGGCTTCGTACTCCTGGGCGCGCTGATCGTGCTCGCGCGTATGGACGCCGACGTGGCGTACCGGCAGGTGACCGTGACGATGGCGTTCGCGGGGATCGGCATGGGGCCGTCCATGCCCCTCTTCATCCTCGCGGTGCAGAACTCGGTGGACAGGCGCCGGATGGGCCAGGCGACCAGCGCCGCCCAGTTCTTCCGCCAGATCGGCGCGACCGTCGGGGCGGCGGGGCTGGGAGCCGTCCTGGCGACGACGCTCGGGCTCTCGTTCGCGCGCCTCGAGCTTCCGCTGTCGATCGCGGCGGACGACAGCGCGTCGGTCGAGCGCCTCGCGGCCGCCGGAGGTGGTGGGTTGCCGGATCGCGTGCGGAAAGCATACGGGGGCCTGGCACGCAACGTGGCCACGGCCGTGACGGCCCAGGACCGCGTGGCGCTCGCCACGTTGGCCTTCCATCCCGACGTCCCCAAGGACATCGCCGGAGCGCTCGCCGTGCTCGCGATGTCGGACGTGCCTTCGTCCGGAGCGAAGAGCGCCGAGGCCGCTCGGCTGTCGGAGGGCGTGGCGGCCGCTGGGGAGGCCGCGGCGAGCGAGGTCCGCGAGGACGTCCGCGGTGCGTTCGTGCGCGCCACCCACCGGATCTACACGGTCGCGGTGATTCTCCTGGCCGTAGCGCTGGCGCTGGCGTTCCGGATTCCCGAGGTCCCGCTGCGGAAGACCCACGACCATGTGGTGGTGGAGGAGTAGGCCCGCATCGGCCGCCTTGGCAGGGCGCCTCTTGCCACGGGACCGGGACTTCGAGAAGATGGACGCCGTCTGCGGCCGGGTGCTCGGGGAGCACCGCCCCACCCGCACCACGGTAGGAGGGTGGTGGCCCTTCCCGATCCCCGCCTCCGGATGGAGATCGACGCCATCGCCTGTCGGCCGTGGGCCAGGGAGGAAGTCATGACCGCCTCGCGCTCGACCGGAACTCGCTGGGCCGCCGCCCGGCTCCTTGCCCCCGCTTCAGCCCTTCTGCTCGCCCTCTCGGCCGGTTGCGGGCCCGGGGAGGCCCCCCCCGGTCCCGGCGCCGGCACCGTCCCCACCACCCACCAGGACCTGGTGGCCTTCTACGGCGAGTGGCGGGAGTTCCAGAAGCCCGTCTTCGTGGACGGCGTCCCGGACTACTCCGCCGAAGCCATGACCCGCCAGCACCAGGAGCTGGCCGGCTGGCAGGCGCGGCTCGAGGCCGTGGACACCGCCGGATGGTCCGTGTCCGAAAAGGTGGACTGGCACCTGGTGAAGGCCGAGATGGCCGGTCTCGACTTCGACCACCGGGTGCTCCGACCCTGGGCCCGCATGCCCTGGTTCTACACCATGATCCACGCCGGGCAAAGCGACGTGCCGGCCCACGAGGGACCGTTCCTGGCCGGGTGGATCGACACCTGGGCGTATCGCTACCCTCTGTCGGTTGAGGATGCCGTGGAGCTGGCGGGGCGGATCGCTGCCTTGCCCCGCGTCCTGGAACAGGCGCGGGTGAACCTCACGGGGAACGCCCGGGACCTGTGGCTGGGCGGGATCCGGGTCGTGCGGGGCCAGAGCACCGACCTGGCCGAGCTGGCCGCCGAGGTGGCAGGGACCAGCGCCGAGTTGGACGGGGTCATCGCCGCCGCCCGGGAGGCCACCGACGCATTCGTGGCCTGGTTGGAGGAGCAGGCGCCCTCCAAGACGGGACCGTCGGGCGTGGGCGTGGAGGCCTACGACTGGTACGTGCGCAACGTGCACCTGGTCCCCTTCACCTGGGCTGAGCTGGTAGGGCTCCACCGCCGGGAGCTGGCCCGGGCCCATGCGGCGCTGAGGCTGGAGGAGGAACGCAACCGCCGCCTTCCCGCCCAGAGCCGCATCGCCACGGCGGCCGAGTACGACCAGCGCCTGAACCAGGCCGTGACCGACTACGTGACCTTCCTCCAGGACCGGGGCCTCCTCACCATGAGGCCGTACATGGACCGGGCGCTCCGGGAGAGGATCGGGCGTTTCCAGCCTGTGGACCCGCCCGATGCGCTGCGGGGGTTCTTCTCGGAGGTGAGCTACCGCGATCCCCTCACCATGCGGACCCACGGCCACCACTGGTTCGACCTGGCCATGATGGCCACGGACCCCCACCCCAGCCCCATCCGGGCGAATCCGCTCCTCTACAACATTTGGGATAGCCGGGCAGAGGGCGTCGCCACCGGGATGGAGGAGTGGATGATGAACGCCGGGCTCTTCGACGCCCGGCCCCGCTCCCGGGAGCTCATGTACATCCTGGTGGCGCAGCGGGCCGCACGGGCGCTGGCGGGTCTGTTCATGCACGCCAATATGTTCACCCAGCAGGAAGCGGTGGCGTTCGCCGCCCGCTGGACCCCCCGGGGGTGGATGCCCGAGGACAGTGGCACGGTGTGGGGGGAGCAGGACCTCTACCTGCACCAGCCCTTCTACGGCGACAGCTACCTGACCGGGAAGCACCAGATCGAGGAGCTCATGGCCGAGCGGGCGGAAATGCTGGGCGACGCCTTCTCGTTCAAGCGGTTCATGGACGACATGGAAGCCTCGGGCCTGATCCCGGTGTCGATGATCCGCTGGGAAATGACGGGCACGGCGCCGCCGGGGATGTGGTAGAGATGGGCGTACCCTGACAGCCGGACGATTCCCCCCCCCCTCGCTCTGCACCGCCGCGACCCGGAGCGCACCGCCGCGACCCGGAGCGCACCGCCTTCGTCCAGTGGCCGTCACCCTGGCGAAGACTCGCGGACTGCCTCCGGGCCGGCGCCGACCCGAACCGCAAGGACAACGAGGAAGGCCTTACTCCCCTCGTGCTCGCCGCAGAGTCGGGATCGGAAGATGCGGTGAGATTGCTGCTCGCCCGAGGCGCCCCGGAGGGGGCGCCCCGGCGCCTCCATCCCGGAGTCCAGCGCTGTCTCGAATTCCTCCTCGCCGCGCGGGCCGAGTCCGCCGCGCGGTGACGGCCCCGGTCCCTACGCCCCCTGCTTGCGGCCGGCGCCGAAGACCTCGAGGAGCGCCGGAAGGATCAGGTAGGCGCTCACGAGGGTGGCCGTCAGGCCGACGACGGCCAGCTTGCCGATGGACTGGAGCCCCGGGTGGTGGGCGAACAGCAGGCCCGAGTACCCCACGCACGAGGTGACGGTGGTGAGGAGCACCGGCATACCGGTGCGCTGCAGGACGAAGGGGAGGGAGCCGGGGCCCTCCTCCCGGTACCGGTGGTAGATGTGCACCCCGTCGTCGATGCCGATCCCCACCAGGCTGGGGAAGACCACCAGGTTGAAGAAGTTCAACTCCATGCCCATCAGGTACATGGCGCCCCCCATCCACACGATGCCGAAGAGGAGGGGGGTCATGACCAGGAGCGTGCCCTTCAGGTAGCGCAGGTTCACCAGGATGATGAGGAAGACCACGCCCACCGAGAGAAGGACGGCCAGGGGCCCCTCATGGGTGATCATGGTGAGCATGTCCGCCACGATGATGTTGCCGGACGCGGCGTGGTACACGTTGCCCGACGCCCCCCGGATGGTGCCGATGTCGTCGCGGAACGCTATGGCGTTGCGCCCGTCGCGGAGCGCCACGCTGGGATAGATGACGGCGAAGTTTCCGGGATTGCCCTCCCGGTCGGCGAAGCGGAGGCGGTCCTTGGCGGGGAAGTCGTCCCACGTGTAGGGCTCCTCCACCACCAGGAACCGCTTGAGGCGATCCACGCGGGCCTGGTCCTCGTCGTCGATCTGCCCGTCCACCTCCTCCTCCACCAGCCTGCGGAGCGCGGCGATCTTGTCCAGGCGCACGTCCTGGTCGGGCGGAACCACCGACAGGATGGAGCGGACGCTCTCCACGGTAGGGGAGACGGTGTCGGTGCGGATGATCTCCTCCACCGCCGCCACCACCTCTTCCAACGCCTCCGGGTCGGGCGCGAGCACCAGGGCCGGGGACTCGGACCGGGTGAAGACGCCGGTGGTCTCCCGTGCGTACTCCTCCCGCTCCTGCGTGATGATGCGCAGGTTCGTGAAGTCGTACTGGAAATGGACCTTGGAAAAGAGGTAGCCGCTCACCACGAGGAGCACGAGGCCGGCGGCGAGCACCGGTCGGGCCCACGTCAGGGGGCGCCGGGTGGCGGTGAGGGCCTTGCCCTCCACCGGCTTGATCTTGAGGATCCCCAGCTGCTCCGCGGCGATGACCAGCGCCGGCAGGAGGACGATCATGGCCGTCACGGCGAAGATCATCCCGATCCCGGTGATGAGCCCCAGCTCGGAGAACCCGCGGAACTCCAGGAGCAGGAGGCTGAAGAACGCTGCCGACGTGGTGAGCGCCGTGGTCACCAGCGCCGAGCCGCTCAGGCACACCATGCGGTGGACAGCTCCGCCCACGTCCACCCCCGCCTGCCGGCTCTCCCGGTACCGGGCCATGGCGTGGATCCCGTAGTCCACGCCCATGCCGAAGAGCACCACGAAGAGGAACCCGGTGATGGTGTTGAGCTGGCCGAGCAGCAGGTAGGTGAGGCCGAACGTCCAGGTGAGGGACGCGAAGAGGGACAGGGACACCAGGAACGCGCTGATGGGGCTCCTGAACACGATGGCCAGCACCAGGAACACCCCGGTGACGCCGTACCCGGCGGTCCCCAGGATGTCGCGCATGATGGTCTCGTACTCGTCGATGCGGTTCTTGATGTTGCTCCCGTAGAAGATCTCCATGTCGGGGGCGAAGGACGCCGGGTCCGCCTCGGCCACGATCCGGCGGGCGTCCGCCACCATCCTCCGGGCGAAGCCCAGGCCGGTGCCTCCCTCCGCAGGGTTCACCGTGAGCACGAGAACGGTGCTGTCCGGATTCAGGTAGAACTGGGACGGGAGCTCCGCCTCGTACGTCTCCTCCAGGCGGACCAGCTGGGCGCTCAGGTCCTCGCCCTCATCCACCACACCCGCCGACGGGTCACCGAAGAGGTCGTCCACCATGAACGGGTTGACGGCCTGGCGCTCCCGGTCCAGCGCCGACTGGATTTCATCGTGGAGCGAATCGAGCTGCTGGGGTTCCAGGAACAGGAGGAGGTGGCGCTCGTAGAAATCCACGTCGTTCTGCCAGTCCACCGTGGAGACGTGCTCCGACTCCTCCAGGCGCGCCGCCAGCTCCTCGGCGAACGCCAGGGCGGCGGCGAAGTCCCGGGACTTCACGGCGATGCGCAGCGTGCTCCCCCCGCCCGCCACCGCCTCCTCCATGGCCTTGAGGGCTTTCACGCTCTCGTACGAGTCGGGGAGGAGGGCCGCGAAGTCCGAGTCTACCTCGAGCTTGGAGGCTAGCCAGCCCCCTACCGCCATGGAGGCGAAGCCCAGTGCGATGATGGCCCAGTAGTAGCGGCGGATGGGATGGCACAACTCGGGGATCCGGAGCATCAGTCGTCTTCTTCCTGAGTCGGGCACCTCTCGGGGCGTCCGATCGTGGTGAAACGGGACAAGGTGTCAATCTCGCGGAGGAGCGGGTTTCGGTGTAGTCGCCCCGTGCTGGACCCGTCCATCACCGCGGATGTTCCCGGATGACCTGCGGAGCGGGGGGGCTCGTCCCGCGGCGGGCTCGCCTCCCGGAGCCGATGGGTGGCGCACACTTCGCCACACGTGGTAGGTGACCCGGTCCAGCCAGCGCAGCGCCTCGAGCCGCTCCAGGGCCGCGTCGGGATTCACGTCGCCGGACACAGCCAGGGCCAGCGCCTCCAGCCTCCGCGCCTTGCGGTGCTGGGCCATGTCCCGGGAGAGGGCGCACACCCGGTCCAGGTGATTCAGGGCGTGGAGCACGCCCGGGTGGCGGGCATGCTTCTCCGCCACCGCCGCCGCCGTGCGCACGTGTCCGAGGAACGCGCGCACCTCCCGCAGGCCCTGGGAAGCCGGGTCCAGGGGCGGGGGCGGGGGCCCGCCGTCCGTGCGGCGGAAGACGCTTGCCGCCACCCAGTGCCATGTGGCGGCCCATCCCGGTGCTGCCCGGATCTCCGGAGAGTACTGGGCAGACTGCAGCGTGGCCGAGCCCAGCAAGCATGGGAACGACGATGCCCCGGCACAGCGTCTCTGGGAAGAAACCGAAGGCATCGCGGCCCGGGTGATGGGAGGACCACCCCTCCAGGAAATGGACCTCTTGAACCACAGAGACGCCAGATCGACGACCACGAATCCCGCTGCGATGCAGCCCATGCCCCACCAGGGCTTCTTCGCCATCCGACGGTAGCTCCCACTTGCCTGCCAGAGCGGATCCTCTCTCCTACCGGCAGCCCCCGATCGGCTCGGGCAGCGCCAGCCAGAGAATCCCGGCCGTCCGCATCTCCCTGGCCCAGAGGGCCGCGGCCTCCCCCAGCTCCCCGGCCATCACTTCAGGATCCTGTGAGATGAGGTACTGGCCTAACCCTTCCATCTCTGCCGGCGTGATTCTGAGCGCGTCGGCAAACGTCATCTCCTCTCCCATCCAGCCCTGGGTCCGAAGGCGTTCCTGGACGCCGGCGAAGTCTTCCGCATAGACATAGGGCGACTCCAGGACACCTTCCGCTTCCGCCACATCAAGAAGTTCTTCAAGGCTGCGGGCGATCTCCATCATTCCCAGAGCGGCTTGATCCTGATGCTCTCCCGCCAGGTCCGCCTGCTGCTGGGCCCACTCCACATCTCCGGCTTGGCAGGCGGCTTCCTGTCTCAACTGGGAATCCGTCAAGCTCTGGGTGTGATACAGGGTCTCGATGAGAGCGTTTCCAAGGCCGTTGTAGGACTCGGTCCGCTCAGGAGATACATCATTGCCAGGAGGGGGAGGCGACGGATTCGGCGGCGGGCTCGGCGGTGGCGTGTTCTCGAAGTCCTGACCGTCGGAGCGGGTCTCCTGCCATCCCCCCACATCGCCGGGAGAATCGGGATCCGTGCCCTGCTCTCCAGGGTCCCCGGGTTGACCCTGACCCTTTGGGTCACCTCCCCATCCCTCTCCACTTTCCCCGCTTTCCCCACCCTCATCCCCACCACTTTCCCCACCCACACCGGACCCGGTGTCTCCGGCCAGAGCATCCGTGGCCGTGGACCAGGCGCCCACCACCTGGCTGATCATGGCCCCCGCCAACATGGTTGGAATTCCCAGGTGTCCCACCGGGAGTCCGAAGGCTCCCAGTGCATTGTAGGCCGCCGACCCCAGGCCGCTGGAGCTGACGACGTCGGCCAGGGCCAGGAACACGCCCAGGGCCTTCATGGCCAGATTCGCCCTTTCCACTGGAGACTTTCCGGACTGAAGAAGCCGCTGGGAACCGGTGTTACCGGGAGCAGCCACATTCCCTCCGAAGTCGATATTGGCACCATTGGCACCGCCGCCGGACTGCAGGAGTGGCGCTCCCGGGATGGATTCATAGAAGCTGAGAGAGGGCCGGACTGCCGGACCATGGATTTCACTGCCGTGCATCTCGTCCCGGCTCCAACTCCCCGGGGCAGGCTCCCGCCACCCCAATCTCGGTCCTGGACAACCTCCCGCCTCCAAGCAGAGGGCGTACTGCCAGGCGTTGGCCAGATGGGTAAGGATGACCTCGGGGGCCCTGCCCGGAGCCTCCAGGAGAGCAGTGCGGAGGTGGGACAGGTCTGCCAGGTCCGTGCCCGGATGCTCCGGATCCGACCCTTTGGCGGAAGCGATCACGTTCCGGGTCTGCTCCCGGATTTCCCGGACCCTCTCCCTCCTGACCCCCCATTCACCCTCCGTCATGACCCCCTCCCGGCCCCCGCCACCCAGGTCATTCCCTACGAAGGTCCAGGCTTCCCCATCCCATGATGCTTGCGTAGAGCCACCGCGAATCGCCTGCACCCTCGTCAGAAGGCCCACATTCTCCCGATCCCCACCATTCCGCTCACTGTACTCCAGCGTCAGGCGGATCCCTCTGGGGCCAGCCAGATCCACAACCCGACCCTCCCCGTCCCGCCGTACCCGGTATATCTCCGGCACGTAGGTCTGGACATGCGTCAGGGCGTACCCTTCCGGTTCGAACCGAATGAAGTAGCCGTCGGGATGATAGTTCCAGCGGAGTTTGGGCACCTCCCGAACCAGCTCGTCAGGAGAGGGACCGAGGCTTCATCCAGGACATCCTCGGCCCGTTTCCTCAGGCGGTCCAAGATCTGGGCCCCGACAGGCGGCGCCATTGCGGCGGCCAGAATCACCAGGAGGATGAAGACTGCGCTTCCTCCACTCAGCCGACTCCTCCAGGAGATTCGGATTCGCAGACCCGGGTGCCCCTTTCGATGGACCCTGCGACCCTCTGACTCCATGGGTGTTCGCCCTCTTCCCGCGAGCCTTGTCAGCCGTCCCTCCGAGTGGAAGCCCATCCTCGGATCCGGCACATCCCTGGAGAATAGGGCATCCAGCGGCGCTGTGGGGCTGAAACGCACGGTAGGGTGGGGGTGAACGAAGGGCAAGCGCGGGGACCCCGATCGAAGGCGGGCGTCTGGTCGAGGAGGAGATCGAGGTGCGGGGGCGGTTGTCCATGGAGCGCGGCGGCGGCGTGGATCTGGCGACCACCGGCTACCTCGGGGGGCAGCCCGTGGAGCTCCGCCTCATGGCCGGGGCCGATGCGTTCTCCTACGGAAGCGGTCCCGAGCTGGCGAAGGGAGACGTTCCGCCCCACCTCCGGGAGGCGCTCCTGGTCGGCCTCACCCGCATGGGGATCCTCCACAACCTGGCCTGCCTCACCGGGAACGCAGCGCCGGACCACGCCGACGGGGGCGTGGAGGCGTGGGTGACGGTGGGCTCCTTCCAGCGGCCCGATGGAGAGCTGGGGGGCCCGCTGACCCGGCGGCAGACCGTGCGGTTCCCGATGGGAGAGATGCGGGTGGTGGAGCGCTACCGGGGGGTGGTCATCCGGCCGTGACCCCGGTCGCGTGCACCCGACCCTCCAGGCTTTTTCTTGCTGTCCAAGAACCCGCGTCCTAGCTTGGCTCCGAGGCGAGAAGGGCCTTTCCAAGGCCCATCCCGAGGGGCGCGACCGGGTATGCGATTCCCCGATTCCTCCCTGAGCTCACAGCGAGATTCCGCCCTCGATCCAGGAGGTCCTCCCATGCCTTCCCGCTCCTCTCGTCTCTGGAGGGGACTGGCGGTTGTGGCCCTCACCGCCCTCCTCCCCCTCGCCCTCCAGGCCCAGCAGAAGACGCTCTCCCTGGAGATGTTCCTGGACATGGAGTCCGTCTCCTCTCCCCAGATCTCTCCGGACGGGCGCCAGATCGTGTTCACCCGAGGGGGGATCGACAAGGTGAACGACCGGCGCTACTCGGGCATCTGGATCATGGAGGCCGACGGCTCCCGCATGCGCTACCTCACCGACGGCTCCTCCCCGATCTGGTCCCCCGACGGCACGCGTATCGCCTTCACCGCCTCCGGCGAGCCGTCCGGCTCCCAGATCTTCGTCCGCTGGATGGACGCGGAGGGAGCCACCACCCAGGTCACCCGGGTGGAGCGGGGCCCCTCCAACCTGCGTTGGTCTCCGGACGGGACCCGCATCGCCTTCACCATGCAGGTGGAAGACGCCGAGCCCTGGAGCATCCGCCTCCCGGACCGGCCCTCGGGGGCCCAGTGGACCGAGAGCCCCAAGATCGTGAACCGCCTGAACTACCGGAGGGACCGGCAGGGGTTCGTGGACACCAGCCACTCCCACATCTTCGTGGTCCGGGCCGACGGCGGCGTCGCCAAGCGCCTCACCGACGGGGAGTGGAATCATTCCGGGCCGGAGTGGACGCCCGACGGCCGGGAGATCCTCTTCACCTCCCTCCGTGTGGAGGACGCCGACTACCAGTGGCGGGAGTCGGAGATCTACGCGGTGAACGTGGAGACGGGCGCCATCCGCCAGCTCACCACGCGCAAGGGTCCCGACTCGGGCCCCGTGCCCTCCCCCGACGGGCGCCTGGTCGCCTACCAGGGATCGGACTGGTCCACGGACACCTACGTGGAACCCGGCCTCTACGTCATGGGCGCCGACGGATCCGACCCCAGGCGCATCGCCGGGGAGATGGGGGGCGGGATGGGGAACCTCACCTGGGCCCCAGACGGGAGCGGGCTCTACTTCAACGCCAACATGAAGGGAACCTCCAACCTCTGGTTCGCTTCCTTGCGAGGGGAGCCCCGGGCGGTGACGGAGGGGAACCACATGCTCTCCTTCTCCTCCATGGACCGGAACGGGAACGTGGTGGGCACCCTGTCCAGCTACCATGAGCCGGGGGACGTGGTGGCCTTCAACCTCGGGCGGCCCGCCGACATGCGTCGGCTCAGCCACGTCAACGAGACGCTCCTGGAAGGGGTGGAACTGGGGGAGGTCACCGAGATCCGGTACCGGTCGGTGGACGACCTGGAGATCCAGGGGTGGTACGTCACCCCTCCGGATTTCGACCCCTCACTGAAGTACCCCCTCATCCTCACCATCCACGGGGGTCCCCACTCCATGTACGGGGTGGGATTCAACTTCTCCTGGCAGGAGCACGCCGCCAAAGGGTACGTTGTGCTCTACACCAACCCCCGGGGGAGCTCGGGCTACGGGAGCGCGTTCGGCAACGAGATCAACAACGCCTACCCGGACAACGACTACGATGACCTCATGAGGGGTGTGGACGAGCTCCTGGCCAAGGGGTTCATCGACGAGCGGAACCTCTTCGTGTACGGAGGCTCGGGAGGCGGGGTGCTCACCGCCTGGACCGTGGGGCACACGGACCGTTTCGCCGCCGCCTCCTCCAACTTCCCCGTCATCAACTGGCTCTCCTTCGTGGGGACCACCGACGGCACGAGCTGGTACCGGAACTTCGAGAAGTTCCCCTGGGAGGATCCCTCCGAGCACCTGCGCCGCTCCCCCCTCATGTACGTGGGGAACGTGAAGACCCCCACCATGCTCATGACCGGCGAACTGGACCTGCGCACCCCCATCTCCCAGACCGAGGAGTTCTACCAGGCCCTGAAGATCCAGAAGGTCCCCACCGTCATGCTCCGCTTCAAGGGCGAGTTCCACGGGACCTCCAGCGTCCCGTCCAACTTCCTCCGCACCCAGCTCTACATCCAGAGCTGGTTCGAGAAGTGGAAGCGGTGAGAGAGCCGGCGCGGGCGGGGGCCGTGGAGGGGCCGGCCCCCTGAGCTACTGTTCAGGACCCTTCCGGCGCCCCTCCCACGGTGGCGGCCAGGAGGAAGACGTGCTGGGCTGCCCTGATCATGCCGGGGATGTGGGCCCACTCCCCGGGGAATCCCCGCTCGCCTCCCCGGCTCCCTCCCAGGCCGATGGCGGGCACGCCGGAGCCGAGAGGGACGTTCATGTTGGAGGAGCCTGCGGCGCCGAGCTGAGGTTCCAGACCCAGGTGGCGGGCGATGGCCTCGGCGCTTCGCACCAGGAGAGAGTCCCGGAACCCGGGAATCTGGCCTCCGGGGGTGAGTTGCACGGGCGTCATGCGGAGCGGGATCCCGGTTTCCTCCGAGACCCCGGCCAGGATCCTTCGGACCTCCTCCTCCATCCCTTCCACCTCGGTGTTGTCCAGGGAGCGTAGGTCCAGGGAGAACCACCCCGAGGCGGGCTTGTGGTTGAAGACCTCTCCGCTCTGGAGGACGGCCACGTTGACCACGGTCCGGCGGGAGGGGTCCTGCACCTCCGGGGCCCAGGAGAGGATCCGGTCCACGGCCCGGGCCAGCCCCTGGTTCACGTTGGGGAGCCCTCCCCCGAGGGAGTGCCCCGGGGGACCTTCCCCCTCCACCCGCCACCAGTGGATGGCCAGCGCTCCGTAGCTGATGCTGCGGCCGTCTCCCAGGATGTCCACGAAGCCTACGGCCCGCTCCCGGTACTCCTGGAAGAGGGCGTGCATCCCCACCAGCCCCGTCTCTTCCTGGGCCACGGCGGCGAAGACCAGGTCGTGCTCCGGTTCGAGGCCGGAGGCCAGGTACGCCTCGGCGGCCAGGAGCATGGCCACGGTGATGGAGGAGGTGTTGGTCCCCGGGCCCACCACCCGGTCCCCCTCCACCCGGGGGGGACCCGGGGCCCTGCTCTGGTGCTGGGCCACGGTGGCCAGGTCGTCCAGGGTGGAGACGAAGACCAGGGCCCTCCCCGAACGTCCGGGGATGACTCCCACGGCGTTGGGGCTCGCGTCCACCCGCACCTGGGAGAGCCCCATGCGCCGCATCTCCTCCGCCACCCGCCGGGCACGGGCCTCCTCCTCTCCCGAAGGAGACGGGATCCCCCCGATGTCCACGAGGAGACGGGCTCCCTCCTGGCTTTGCTCTTCCAGGGCCCGGAGGGCGCTCGTCACCCGGGGATCCTGGAGGCTGCGCTCCAGCGCCGTCTGGCTCCAGCCCGCCCCGGGAAGGGCGGAGAGGAGAAGGAGGAAGGTGGGGATGAGGAGGAGGGAGGGGCGCTCGATCCGAGGGGGTTGAGGCATGGTGGATCTCGGGCCGGTGGGGAGGGGGGGGCGTCGAATCACACAAAATGGGGGAAGCATGGGGGAGGGGCCACTCGCGGCGCGGCACCCCGGACCCCAACTTACCCGGACCGGGAGGGAGTGGAGATCCTCGCCGATGCCGTGAAGGAGGTGGAACATGGCCGCTGAACGGAAGGCGCGGAGCCCGGCCGCCGGGGCCGATGACCAGGCTCTGGCCCCCCCTTCGCTCCAGGGCTCTCTCCTCATCCGCGGAGGGGCTGTGGTGCGCAACGGCGCCGTGGCCGTGGAAGACGTCCTGATCCGGGGTGAGACCATCGCTGCCCTGGGAGATCTGCGGGGTGCCCGGGCCGGGGAGGTGATGGACGCCTCGGGGCTCCTTGTGCTCCCCGGGGGGGTGGATACCCATGTCCACCTCAACGACGTGTTCATGGGGACGGTGAGCGTCCACGACTACCTCACCGGGACCCGGGCGGCGGCCTTCGGCGGCACCACCACCGTGGTGGACTTCTCCAACCAACTCCCTGGTGGCTCCCTGGCCCGGACGCTGGAGGACAAGAGGCGCGAGGCAGAGGGGAAGGCGCTGGTGGACTGGGGAGTGCACCCCGTGATCACCCGCCCCGACGCTGCCACCCTGGGAGAGATCGGGGAGGTGGTGGCGGCAGGTGCGCCCACGATCAAGTGCTACATGACCTACCGCTCCGACGGCCTCCTGGTGGAGGATGACGACCTCGAGGAGATCGCCCGGCGCCTGGCCCAGGCCGGCGGGATGCTCATGCTCCACGCCGAGGACAACGACGCCATCGAGGCCAACGTGCCCAGGCTGGTGGGGGAGGGGAAGACGGCCCCCATCTTCCATGCCCGGAGCAAGCCCGAGAGCGTGGAGGCCGGGGCCATCCGCCGCGTCGTGACCATGGCCCGGGAGACGGGAGCCCGCTTCTTCGTGGTGCACCTGGCCAGCGCCCAGGGGCTGGAGCTCATCACCCGGGCCCGGAGCGAGGGGGTGGACATCCGGGCCGAGACCTGCACCCACTATCTGGTCTTCACCGAGGCCATGCTGGAGCGGGAGGACGGGATCGGCTGGATCTGCTCCCCGCCCCTCCGCTCCCGGGCCACACAAGAGCTCCTGTGGGAGGGGGTGGGAGACGGCCGCATCGAGATGGTGACCTCCGACGACGCCGCCTACTCCTGGGAGGCCAAGCTCATGGGGAGGGACCGCTTCGATCTCTGCCCCAACGGGATACCGGGGGTGGAGGTGCGCCTTCCCATCCTCTACTCCGAGGGGGTGGCGAAGGGGCGCATCTCCCTCCCCCGCTTCGTGGAGATCACCTCCACCACTCCCGCCCGCCTCTTCGGGCTGACTCCCCGGAAGGGGGCGCTGGAGGTGGGGGCCGACGCCGACATCGTCCTCCTGGACCCGGAGGAGCGCTGGACCATGGGACGGGAGACCCTCCACATGGCCACCGATTGGTCGGCCTACCAGGGGATCGAGGTGAAAGGGAAGATCCGCAAGGTCCTCTCCCGGGGGGAGGTGATCATCGACGGGGAGGTGTGCCTGGGGACTCCGGGGAGGGGGAGGTACCTGCACCGCACCCTCACCCTCTGACGGAGGCGTCGTCCGTGGCTCCCCGCAGCGGACCTCCCGAGAGTGCCCGTCCCCCCCTCTTCTCTGGCGCCTCCCCTCCGGAGGTGAGGGCGGCGCTGGCTCCCCTGGTGGAGTTCCAGGAGGAGGGTGTGCCCCTGGAGGCTCTCGGCTCCATGGTGGAGGAGCGTCTCCTCCCCCACCTGATGCGTTACCATCTCCCCTCCTTCCACGCCATGTTCAACTCCGCCCTGGAGGAAGGGGCCGCCTGGGGCGCCCGCGTGGCGCTGGAGTGGAACCAGGGCGTGACCAACTGGCAGGTCTCCCCCGGGGGCGCGGTCCTGGAGGAACTGTGCTGCCAGGCCCTCTGCTCCCTCTTCCACCTCCCTCCCGGAGCCGACGCCACCTTCCTCTACTGCGGGAGCTACGCCAACCAGCAGGCCCTCTACATGGCCCTCCACCGCAAGGCGGAGGAGGAGGGCTTCGACCTGGGTGTGGAAGGGCTCCAGGGGTTCAGCGACCCCTCCCGCCTCACGGTGGTCACCTCCCGCGATGCCCACTTCTCCCTGCGGCACGGGGTTCGCGCCCTGGGCCTGGGGGAGCGGGCGCTCGTGACGGTGGAGGTGGACCGGAACCGGCGCATGAGCCTGGCTTCGCTGGCCGCCACCCTCTCGGCGGTGCGGGAGACCCGCGACGTCTTCTGCGTGGTGGCCACGGCGGGCACCACCTCCACCGGCTCGGTGGACCCCCTGGACGACGTGGCTCAGCTCTGCCAGGAGAGGGGGATCGCACTCCACGTGGACGGGGCCTACGGCCTCGCCTATGCCCTGGTGCCGGGCTGGCGCCACCTCTTCGCGGGAGCGGAGCGGGCCGACACCCTCTCCTGGGATCCCCACAAGCAGATGGGCGTCCCCATTCCCAGCTCGGTCCTCTTCGCCCGGAGGGGGGAGGAGTTGAGGAGGATGGCTCTCTTCAGCCACTACTGGAATCGTCCGGAGGGGGCCGCCCCCGACCCGGGGCTCAAGTCCATCCCCTCCACCCGCCCTCTCTCGGCGCTCCCTCTGGTGGCCTCCCTCCGGCATCAGGGTCTGGCCGGGGTGAGGCAGCGCCTCCGGCGACCGCTCGAGGCCATCCGCAGCGTATACGAAGCCCTACGCGAGGAGCCCGGCGTGGAACTCTGCCATGAGCCCGACACGGGGATCCTCTGCTTCAGGGTGGTGGCGCCCGGGGTGGAGGGCGAGGGCCTCGACGCGCTGCAGGAGAGGGTCTACGAGGCCCTCCTGGCGGAGGGGCGCAGGCTGGTGTCCATCACCCGCCTGGACGGACGCCCCGCGCTCCGCCTGGTGGCCATCTCCCCCGAGGTCGGTACGGGGGACATGCTGGAGACGGTGGCCGAAGCCTGCCGGGTGGGAGCGACCCTCCGGTGATGGAGTTGGTCCTGACCCTGGCCGCCCGTCTGGACGCCCTCCTCTGGGGGGTCTGGACCCTTCTTTTCATCGCCGGCGTGTCGGTGTACCTCACCCTGCGGACCCGTTTCTTCCAACTCCGGGGGTTGAGGCTCATCCTTCGATCCACCCTCGGGAGCCTCCTGGCGGGTGAAGGCGACTCTCCCGGGGAGGGGGAAGGGGCCCGCCGGGGGAGGATGACCCCCTTCCAGGCCACCTCCACCGCCCTGGCCAGCACGGTGGGGATGGGGAGCATCGCCGGGATCGCCACCGCGCTGTCGGTGGGAGGGCCCGGGGCCATCTTCTGGATGTGGCTCCTGGCCCTTCTGGGCACCATCACCAAGACGGCGGAGATCACCCTGGCCGTCCATTACCGGGAGATCGACGAGGAGGGGCGGATCAGGGGGGGGCCTATGTACTACATCCGCCGGGGGCTCGGCTGGCCCTTCCTGGCCCTCCTCTTCAGCCTGGGGATCGTGGTGAACGCCCTCTCCAGCGCCTCCCTCCTCCAGGCCCACACGGTGGGGCGCTCCTTCCTGGCCTCCTACGGGCTCAACCCCTACCTGGTGGCCGGGGCCATGACCACCGTGGCCGCGGTGGTGGCCATCGGGGGTGTCCGCCGGATCGGGCGCGTGAGCGAGAGCCTCGTTCCCCTCATGTCCCTGGTGTACGTGGCAGGGGGGCTCGTCCTCTTCCTGGCGAACTGGCGCTCCGTCCCCCAGGTGTTCGGCAGCATCCTCCACCACGCCTTCGCTCCGGCGCCGGCGGTGGGGGGGTTCGCCGGGGCCGCGGTGCTCCAGGCCATCCAGACGGGGATGGCCCGGGGGATGTTCTCCAACGAGGCGGGGTTGGGGACGGCACCCATGGCCCACGCCACGGCGGAGACGGCCCACCCCTTCCAGCAGGGGATGTGGGGGGCCTTCGAGGTCTTCCTGGTCACCTTCGTCATCTGCACCATCACCTCCTTCGCCATCCTCTCCACCGGGGTCCTCTCGGGAGGCGAGTCGGGGATCGAGCTGGTGATCCAGGCCTTCGCCTCCGTCTTGCCCCGGGCGGTGGCGGGGAATCTGATCTCGTTCTGCATCCTCACCTTCTGCCTCACCACCCAGATCGGGTTCTACGTCTACTTCGAGACCGCGTCGGTGGACGCCTTCGGCAAGGCGGCGACCCGCTGGCTGCGCTGGCTCTACTTCGTCCCTCCCGTCCTCTTCGCCGGTGTGGCGGAGGTGGACCGGGTGTGGGTCTTCGCCAACATCGCCGTGGGGGTGTGCGCCCTCCCGAACCTGGTGGCGGTCCTGGCCCTGAGCGGGGTCTTCCTGACCCTCATGAGCGACTACCTTTCGGGGGAGGCGCGTTACACGACCCGGGCGGTGGACGCCTCGGGCAACCCCCTTCCCGGCCCCTGGGGAGGGAGGAGGGAGAAGGGGGAGTGAGAACGCACGGAGTGGAGATCCACCCCCGCTCCTTCGAGCTGGGGATGATCAACGCCTTCGCCGAGATGGTGGCCATGGGAGTGAAGCGGCTGGCCATCAGCCCACCCCTCCTTCCCGGGGCGTACAAAGAGATCCAGCCGGCGCTGGAAGCGCTGGTGGAGGGCTCGGGGATCCGCTCCTACCTGGAGCGGTCGCTCCTGGTCACGGATCTCCAGTCGGCGGAGTTCACCCGGGGAAGGTGGTCGGTCCTCCTCTTCCGGGAGGAGGAGACCCTCGAGGCCTACCTGGCTCTCAAGTCCCGCCAGGCTTCGCTGGAGGCCGAGGGCCGGTACGAGGGAGGGGCCCGGGTCGAGATCTCCCGGGAGTTCATGCGGCTCCTGAGCTATCCGGAGGAAGTCATCGAGGCCAAGCTCGCCCGCAATCCCGGGGCGGATCCCTTCGTCCTCCTGAAGGAATGAGGCTGTGGAGGCAGCCCGGCGATGCGCATCCTGATCATCAACCCCAACAGCGACCCGGGCATGACGGACGCCATCCAGAGGAGTGCCGAGGCCCACGCCCGGGGGGACTTCCAGGTGGCCACGCTCCCCACGCCCGGTGCGCCCCGCTTCATCGAAACGTATGCCGACAAGCTGCAGGCCGCGCCGGGGATGATCGCGCTCCTGGCTCGGGAGGAGGGAGCCTACGACGCCTTCGTCGTGGCCTGCCACTCCGACCCCAACCTGGATGCCCTCAAGGAAGCGACGCGCAAGCCGGTGGTGGGGATCGGTGAGGCCTCCATGAAGCTGGCCACCTTCCTGGGGCACGCCTTCTCCGTGGTCACCACCCACCGGCACTCGGTGCCGGGGAAGCTGGCCCTGGCCCGCAAGTACCACCTCCAGGATCTCCTGGTGTCGGTCCGGGCTCCGGACCCGGGACAGGAGGGGCTGGGCGACCTCCCCCTCTTCCTGGAGCTCTCCCGCCGGGCCGTGGAGGAGGACGGGGCGGAGGTCGTCGTGCTGGGGTGCGCCGGGCTCACGGGGATGGACAAGCAGATCCAGGAGGCGCTGGACGTCCCCGTCCTGGACGGGGTCGTGAGCGCCCTCATCCTGGCCGCCGGTCTCGCCCGTTACGGCGTGGGGACCAGCAAAGCCCTGGGTTACGACCCGGAATACGGAGGAGGACGATGACCTCGTCGTCGAGGGAAGCGGTGGCCGCTGCCGCCTCCTCCCTGCGGGATCCGCTGACGGCCTTCGCTTCGGAGATCGTGGCCATCCCCTCCGTCACGGGCGGCGAGGGAGCCGTGGTGGAGCGGATCCGCCAGGAGATGGTGGCCCTGGGGTACCAGGAGGTGTGGGTGGACCCCATGGGAAACCTCGTGGGCCGCCTGGGGACGGGGGAGCGCCTCCTGGCCCTGGACGGGCACTGCGACACGGTGGGGGTGGGGGATCCCGAGCACTGGGAGGTGGATCCCTTCGGGGGCGTGGTCAGGGACGGGGTGCTCTATGGCCGGGGTGCCGGGGACCAGAAGGGGGGGCTGGCCGCGGCCGCCTACGGGGGGAGGATCCTGGCGGACGTGGGGCTGCCCCCGGGGGTGTCTCTCATGGTGGCCGCCACCGTCCTGGAGGAGGACGTGGAGGGGCTCAACTGGCGCTACATCATCGAGGAGGACGGGATCGTTCCGGACGCGGTGGTCCTCACCGAGCCCACGGACATGACGGTGAGCATCGGGCAGCGGGGGCGGGCGGAGATCCGCGTGAGGACCCACGGCTCCTCCTGCCATGGATCGGCCCCGGACCGGGGCGTCAACGCCATCTACCGGATGGCTCCCATCCTCCGGGAGGTGGAGGAGCTCCATGCCCGCATGGAGAGCGCCTCGATCCTGGGGAAGGGGAGCGTGACGGTGACCGACATCCGGTCCACGGCACCCTCCCTCTGCGCCGTGCCCGACAGCGCCACCATCCACCTGGACCGGCGGGTGACGGAGGGTGAGACCAGGGAAGGCATCCTCCAGGAGATCCGCGGTCTCCCTGCCGTGGCCGCGGCACAGGCCGAGGTGTTCGTCCCCTCCTACTCCATCCGGACCCATACGGGGCTGGAGGTCCCGGCCGAGGCCTTCTATCCGGCCTGGCTCATGGATCGTGCCCACCCTCTGGTCCAGGCGGCCGTGGAGGCCTCCCGGGAACAGCTGGACGGGAGAGCCGAGGTGAGCACCTGGCAGTTCTCCACCAACGGGGTGGTCACGAAGGGAGTGCACGGGATCCCCACCATCGGCCTGGGGCCTGGCTCCGAGCTCTACGCCCACACCCCCCAGGACCAGGTCCGGGTGGACGACCTGGTGCGGGCCGCGGCCTTCTACGCGGCCCTGGCTCTGCGACGGGGAGGCGTTTGACTCATCCCAACGATGTAGGCGGCTATACTGCGGTCCCGCACCCGGTCGCCGGTCTCCGGGGGAGGAGGGCGGACACGCCGCGGGGGAGAGGCGAGGGCGCGTCCCCTCCCCATCCGGTCCTCTGAGAAGAGCGTGGTCACCGCCCGGAGGCGGACCAACTCCTCGCGCTTCCACGCCGTTACTCCACGTGGCGGACGGTCTTCCGAATGCTGCGCTCGTTGAAGCGGGACAGGCTCATCACCGTGGCGCTGGACGAGTTCCAGTGCATGGCCGAAGGGGAAGCCGGCCTGCGGGAGGTGGCGTCCGAGTTCAACGCCGTGTG
>CAZJFX010000068.1:0-21654 GCA_964545395.1 uncultured Gemmatimonadaceae bacterium
TAATCTCCATGCAGCAATATAACCGCAACCACCATAGTGTGAACAGGCCCTAGAAAAGTCCCTTGATCCAGCCGCCGTCCACGGCGACGGACTGGCCGGTGATGTAGCCGGCCTTCTCCGAGCACAGGAACGCCACCGCGGCCGCCACCTCGGCGGGCTCCGCCAGGCGCCCCATGGGTGTCTCCTTTTCCCACGACGTGTAGGCGGCGTCCGGCGTGGTGCCGGTGCGGGTTGCCATCGCCATGGCCAGCTCCACCAGGCGCTCGGTGCGCGTGTAGCCCGGGAGCACGCTGTTCACGGTCACGTTGAAGGGCGCGGCCTCGTTGGAGATGGTCTTGGTGAACCCCGCGACCCCGGCCCGGAGCGTGTTGGAGAGGATGAGCCCCCCTATCGGCTGCTTCACCGAGATGGAGGTCATGTTCACGATCCGCCCCCACCGCCTCCCCTTCATCCCGGGGAGCGCGGCGCGCACCAGGTTCACCACGCTCTCCAGGTTCTGGGCAATGGCCTTGTGCCACGCCTCGGCCGAGTGGTTCTCGAAGAGCCCCGACGGTGGCCCCCCCGTGTTCGTCACCAGGATGTCGACGCGGCCCAGCGCCACCACCGCGGCCCTCACCAGGGCGTCCACGGCGGCGGGATCGCCGAGGTCCGCCGGCACCGCCACCACTTTCGCGCCGGTGGCTCCGGCGATCTCGGCCCGAACTCGCTCCAGTTTCTGCGCCGAGCGGCCGTTGATCACCACGTCCGCGCCCTCGGCCGCCAGAGCGTCGGCGATGGCGCGCCCGATCCCCTGGCTGGATCCGCACACGAGCGCTGCCTTTCCCTTCAATCCGAGGTCCATGATCTATCTCCTCACCTGTCACTTCTTGTCGTGGAAGTAGGAATCGGTCTTCTCCAGCCAGTCCTGCCTCGGTGGGCTGAAGGCGTCCACGTCGAGGGTGTACTCCAGCGCCTCCGCCTTGTGCGGGACGTTGGACGGGATGTACAGCATCTCACCGGCGCTCACCACCATCTCTTCGATTCCGCTCTCGGCGTCGCCGATCCAGAACCGGAGCGCCCCTTCGAGGATCCAGGTGATCTGCTCGTTCTCGTGCTGGTGGGTGGGGACGACGGCGCCCTTCTCCAGGTAGACCTGGGCGAGCATCATCCGCTTGCCGGTGAAGAGGCGACGGGAGATGACGTCGGTGACCGTTTCCTTCCGGATGCTGTCCCAGCGTGCGTATCGGATCCCTGAGCTCATGATCGCTCCGTGGTGGCATGGGTGGAATCCGGAAATGGGCGCCTGGTGGCCGTCGAAGTCAACAGCCCTTCTTCAGCCACCTGCTCCTCGGCCCTACCTTTCGTTGCGTGGGCCCGGCGCCGCGGCCCTTTCTGCGCGGCCCCGGTCCGTGCCACCCTGGCGCCCTGCCGGAGACACCCGTGACCTCTTCCGCCTTCCGCCCGCGGTACCTCACGACGACCCTCGCCCTCGCCCTTGCCGTCTCGGCCTGCGGGAAGGGGAGGGCGCCGGTCCCCGAACCTGGGACCTCTCAGGGCACGCCCCCCGACCTGCGGGGGAGCATCGTGATGGTGCTTCCCTTCCAGAGCGCCATGGGAGTGGCGGGGGATGTGGATGCCGAGCTGGCGTTCGCGCTCCGGGATCGGGCGCCGGGGGTGGACTGGGTCCTCCCGCCCCGGCTCCAGCGGGCGCTGGACCGTTCGCCCGGCCTCAACGTGCGCATCCACGGTCTCCAGGTCGGGGTGTTCTCGGCGGCGGAGGTGCAGCGTGTGGGCGACCCGCTCTACGGTGACCTGCTGCGCCTGGGAGCCTTGGTGGACGCCCAGACGGCCCTCCTCCCCGTGCGCGCCTGGGTCGTCCCCGGCGAGGGAGGAATCCGCGTCCGCGTCTCCGCCGCTCTGGTCCACGTGCGCACCGGACGCGTGCCCTGGTTCGGCCTGGTGGAGGGAGCGCCGGCCGAGACCGACGACCCCGGGGCGCTGGCCTCGGCGGTGGACGCTCTGATACAGAAGCTCATCTGGTACGACCGCTAGGCGGGCCGGCCGCCGGGCGCCTCCCTGCCCGCGCGCGGGAGGGGCTAGATTTCCTGGACCCGGAGTTCCGCTGCCCGAGTTCTCGAAGGGCCCTGCGCTCCCCCAACAACCTGACAACGACCTATGGCTGCCAAGTTCGAAGGCTTCGATTTCTACGATATGGACTCCCTTCTCTCCGAAGAGGAGCGGATGATCCGCGATACCGTGCGGGATTGGGTGGAGGACCGCGTCATGCCCATCATCCAGGACGCGTACCTCGACCACCGCTTCCCGACGGAGCTCATCCCGGAGATGGGAGAACTGGGCATGTTGGGCGCCAACATCCCCGAGGAGTACGGCGGCGCCGGGCTGAACAACGTGGCCTACGGCCTCATCATGCAGGAGTTGGAGCGCGGCGACTCGGGGCTCCGCTCCTTCGCCTCGGTGCAGGGGGGCCTGGTCATGTACCCCATCCACCAATGGGGGTCGGAGGAGCAGAAGAAGGCATGGCTCCCCAAGCTCGCCACCGGCGAGGCGGTGGGGTGCTTCGGCCTCACCGAGCCCGACTTCGGGTCGAACCCGGGGGGGATCATCACCCGGGCGGTGAAGACCTCCGACGGTTGGGTCTTGAACGGCGCCAAGATGTGGATCACCAACGCCTTCCTGGCGGACATCTCGGTGATTTGGGCCCAGACCGGGGCCCAGGGCGACACGTCCACCATCCGCGGGTTTCTGGTGCCCAAGGGCACGCCAGGCTTCACCCCCAAGAGCCAGATCGGGAAGCTCTCGCTCCGCGCCTCGGACACCAGCGAGATCGTCATCGAGGACGTGTCCGTCCCCGACGACGCCATCCTCCCCGGGGCCACCCGGGGCCTCAAGCACCCTCTCATGTGCCTCACCCAGGCCCGCTACGGCATCGCCTGGGGCGCGGCCGGGGCGGCCATGGCGTGCCTTCACGAGGCCCTCTCCTATTCCAAGGAGCGGGTCATGTTCGGCGGACCCATCGGAGGCAAGCAGCTGCAGCAGGCCCGCCTCGCCGAGATGCTCACCGGGATCACCCAGGGGCAACTCCTGTTGCTCCAGCTGGGCCGGCTCAAGGACCGGGAGACCATGACCCCCTACCAGGTGTCGCTGGCCAAGCGGGCGACGGTGAACATGGCCTGCGAAGTGGCCCGGGAGGCGCGCCGCATGCTGGGTGCCAACGGGATCACCATCGAATACCATTCCATGCGACACATGACCAACCTCGAGTCGGTCTACACCTACGAGGGCACGCACGACATCCACTCGCTCATCCTCGGTCATACGCTGACCGGAATCCCCGCCTACTGAACTCCCTCCCGCGCACTCCGGACACGCCGGATACGGCGTCTCTCCCCGGGGCCCGACCTGGAACCCGGGGAGTGGGGGGGAATCCCGACATGCCCCATGGGAAAGCCCCCTCATGCGCGGGAGTACGTGTCGTGGTAGCATCCCACGGTACGATGTCCGTATACCTACGGAGCTGACGAATGAGGATTCCTTCGAGCCAGGCCCTGGTGTCCCTGCTCGTGCTCGCGCTCTTCCCCCTCGCCGCCTGCGTGGACGAAAAGGTCGTCTTCGAGGAGCCCGACGACGATCCAGGCGAGGTGCCGGACGCCGCCGCCGGCTTCGTGGGCTATTCGGGCCACGACGCACAGCTCACCTACTGCGGCACCTGCCACGTGGAGAAGCAGGCCGAGTGGCTGGAGACGCTCCACTCCAAGGCCTGGAGCGGCCTCCAGGAGAGCGGCCACGCCCAGGCATCCTGCGAAGCGTGCCACTCCACCAACGAGTTGGGGAACCCGGCCACCACGGCGTCGGGGTACACCGCGACCAAGGACAAGCGCTACGAGGACGTCCAGTGCGAGGCCTGCCACGGCGCCGGACTCCAGCACATCGCTGCCCCCTCCAAGGCCAACGTCCCCAGGGCGCCCCTGGCCGCCGGCACTGCCCTCACCACGGGGTGCGGGGAGTGCCACCGGAGCGCCATGACGCCTCAGCTCGAGGAGTGGGCCGCGTCGCGGCACTCGCGTCTCAGCTCGCTGGGGGCCAGTGCGGCATGCACGGCCTGCCACTCCGGGGACGGGGCCCTCAAGGCCTGGGGCGTGGACACGGACTTTGCCGAGAAGCAGCCCATCGCCACCGGCGCGGTCGCTGTGACGTGCGCCGTGTGCCACGATCCCCACGGCAGTGCCCAGGACGCCAGCCTCCGCTTCCCGACCAACACCGCGAGCGCGGCCACGAACCTGTGCATACGCTGCCACCAGGAGCGCCCGGGCATCGACTTCTCCGGGATGCCCCACGCGGCGCAGGGACCCATCCTTCTCGGCGACGCCGGCTGGCGGCCCGCTTCCCTGCCGGGGACGGTCGCCGCCACCCACGGCGTCGTGGCTTCCAACGCCGGACTTTGCGTGACCTGCCACGCCGGGAGCCGAGAGGTCAAGGACGCCGCCGGCAACGTCACCTTCCGCGACACCGGCCACCGCTTCTGGGCCACCCCGTGCGTGGATGCATCCGGTAAGCCTGTGTCTGCATCCGGGTGCGCCGAGAGCCAGCGCGACTACCGGTCATGCACCGGTGCCGGGTGCCACGGTACCCCGGATGTGGCGCGGGCGGCCGTGGCGCGGGCGAACGAGCGCACCGACGCGCTCCTCGCCGAGCTCGGCGCGCTCCTGGCGAAGGTCCCCGCCGCCGAGTTCAACTCCGTGGACGGGCGCACCAGCGCCGGTGAGGGTTCGCGATACAACCAGGAGATGGCGCTGATGGAGGGCGCCGTCATCCACAACCCGTTCCTCATCGAGAAGCTGCTCATCGAGAGCATCAACGAGCTGAAGAGGGTCTACGGGATCCAGGCATCCAGCGACGTGAATTTGGAGCCCGTTCTGGGCAAGGCAGGAAACTGAGGCCGTCGTGGCGGACCGCATCCTGGGCGTGCTTGCGCGCCTCCCGGAGCGGCTGGCCGAGTGGGCCGCCAACCTCTCCGCACCCGCGCTGGGCGCCGTGGGCGTGGTGGTGATGGCCGCGGTGGGGGCAGGCGGCTACTACGCCTACAGGACCTACGACTACGTCCAGCACGACAACGACTTCTGCGTGTCGTGCCACCTCATGCAGGAGCCGGCGAACCTCTTCGCCGCCAGCGCCCATGCCGGGCTCGGCTGCAAGGCATGCCACCAGCCCACGCTCATGGCACGCAGCCAGATGGCGCTCACGCAGATCGTGGAGAACCCGGACGACATCGCCGCCCACGCCGAGGTGCCCAACGAGCTGTGTGCCGGCTGCCACATCGAGGGCGATCCGGACCGCTGGCGGCTCGTAGCGTCCTCCGCGGGACACAAGGCCCACCTGGAGTCCGACGACCCTGTGCTGGAGGGTCTCCAGTGCGTCGAGTGCCACGCCACGTCGCTCCACGAGTTCGCGCCGGTGGACAAGACGTGCGCCCAGGCGGGGTGCCACCAGGACAAGAAGATCCTCCTGGCCGGAATGAGCAACCTCACCATCCACTGCTCGGCGTGCCACAACTTCCTGGCGCCGACGGGTGCGGCCGCCCCGGATGCCGTGCAGCCGGGCAGCGTGGAGTCGGCTCTCCTGCCGGACCGGGAGGAGTGCTTCAGCTGCCACGCCATGCGTTCGCTCGTGCGCATGCCCGAGCCGGATCCCCACCAGGGGGTCTGCTCGTCCTGCCACAACCCCCACGAGCAGACGACGCCTGAGGAGGCGGTGGAGACCTGCACCGACTCCGGGTGCCACACGCAGGCCGCCGACCTCTCGCCCATGCACAAGGACATGCAGCCCGGGGTGCTGGAGGACTGCACCTATTGCCACAAGGCCCACGACTTCAAGGTGGATGGCGGTCGTTGCATGGACTGCCACCAGGATCTGGACATGGACAGCCCCTCGATCCTGCCCCGCCTGCACCCCGACACCGCCACCGCGCTCCTGGCCGAGCGGGTGGGCTTCGCTCTCCACCTCCCCGCCACCATGCCAGGGTACGTCCAACACTCCATGCCGAGTCCCCGCCGGGCGGGGAGGGAGGCGAATCCATGAGCGGCCGGGTCCGAGACCCGCAGCCCGAGCGGCGGGCCTCCACGGCGCTCCCGTCTCTCCTGCTGGTCGTCCTGTGCCTCCTCCTGGGGGCTCCGGGCTCCCTCTTCGGGCAGGGTGTGCGCGGATGGGTGGGAACCACCGTCCAGATGGTGGAGCTGCGCCCCTATGGGCAGGACACCGTTCCCCGGCATGAAGTCGTCATGGACTCGCTGGGTCGGATGTGGGCCGGGGCCCGGCAGGTGTCCTGTTTCGCCGGCGACTTCTGCACGGCCTACCGGGCCCTGGAGAAGGACCAGCTCGTGGCTGCCAACCAGGATGTGAGCTTCACCGCCTGGGGCTTCGGGCTGGAAGGGCTGAGCTTCACCGCGCTGCTCCGCGGGCGGGCCCACGCCGGCAGCGACTTGCTCTGGCCCCGTTCCGACGACGCCTTCGACGCCCTTCTGGGCTACGCCCAGCTCCAGCACGGACCCTTCAGGTTCCGTCTGGGACGCCAGGAGGTCCGCTCGGGGCTCGGGTTCCCCTCCTTCGACGGGGGCAGCGTTGCCTACGCCGTAGGCGCCACCCAGGCGGAGGCCTACGGTGGCCGCAGCCTGGCCCGGGGCCTGCGCGAGCCTGCCAACCAAGCCCTCGAGGGGGTCGACGATTTCTTCGTGGACCAAGGCGCGCGCCTCTTCGGCGCGTCCGTCCGCAAGCGGCTCGACGGGGCCGTGTTCACCGCCCGCTACCACCGGGAGATCCTGGCGGACCGCTCGACCCTGGTGGGCGAGCGGGCCTCGATGGATTTGGTGACGTCCATTCCGCACTTCCGCCTCACCGGATCCGTGGACTACGACCTGGGGCGGGATCGCCTCGGCAAGAGCCACATCACCGTCGGTCTCCCCTTCCAGGGCGGCCGGGTGCTGGTGGAGGCCACGGCCCGGCGGTACGTCCCCTACTTCCAGATGAACACCATCTGGGGGTTCTTCGACCCGGTCTCCTACTCGGAGCTCGAGTTGCGCGGGACCTGGTCGCCGGGCACGGCGCTCGGACTCTGGGCCTCGGCGGGACGCCGCTCGTACGGGGACACCGATACCCAGGTCCTGCTGGGGCCCCTCGCCGATACCGGGTGGCGCGCCAACCTCGGCGCGCGCTGGCAGATGGCGCCGGGGTGGACGGTGGACGGCTCGTACCGGCTCGAGTGGGGACCCGGGGCGTTCCTCGGCTCCAGCGACGTGGCGCTGCGCTACACGGCGTGGGAGCGCCTCGCCCTCTCCCTCTCGGGAACCTCGTTCCAGCAGATCGAGGAATTCCGCGTGGGGGATGGCCGGGCCCTGGGCGGCGGCCTCTCCTTCGACCTCTCCCTCACCGACCGGGTGTCTTTCGCAGGCGGGATGTCGGTGCTCCGGCACAGGGACGGGGGAAGCGTGTTCACCAGCCCATGGAATCAGACCCGCGGCTGGACCTCGCTGCGCATCGCCATCGGCGAGGATCCCGGGCTCGCGAACCGTAGGAGGGTGAGATGACCTCGCGGGGCGGTGAAATGGGGAGGGCCCGCCGGGTCGGGCTCCCCGCGGCGGTGGCCGTGACGGTAGCCGGCCTGGCCTTGGGGGCCGCCTTCGCGGCCGCCGGGCGTCAGCAGGCCACCTTCCCCCACGATTACCACAGCAGGCTCTTCCCGCTGTGCACCGGGTGCCACGAAGGGATCCCGTCGGGCGACAGCGCGGCGTTCTACCCCGGCCCCGACCTGTGCGCGCAGTGCCACGACGGGGAGATCCTGGACCGGGTGGACTGGAAGGAGCCCACCCCCCGCGTAAACAACGTGCACTTCTCCCACGACGTGCACGCCTCCTACCTGGAGGACTTCGGGGATCCCGCCCAGCCCTGCGAGGCCTGCCACGTGCCCCAGGGCAAGGACCGCATGGCGGTCTCCGCCCAGGTGCAGGTGGGGACGTGCATCTCGTGCCATGCGCACGAGGCCAGCGACCACCAGGTGGACGCCGCGTGCGCCACCTGCCACGTTCCTCTCGCCGAGTCCGGATTCACACGCACGCGCATCGAGGCCTTCGAGGCTCCGGCGGACCACGCCGCGGAGACCTTCCTGAGCGGCGGCCACGGCCTGGAAGCTGGGAAGAACCTGGCCCGCTGCGCCACGTGCCATACCGCCGACCGGTGCGTGGGCTGCCATGTGGACACGGATCGCCCGGAGATCGCGCGCCTGGCTTTCGCCCCCGAGGGAATGGACCTTCCCCCGGCACCGGCCCGCTACAGCGTGCCGGCCAGCCACGGGAGCGACGGGTGGATGGGCGAGCACGGGGCGCAGGCGTCCCGCGCGGCGTGCGCCACCTGCCACACCGTCGAGGACTGCACGGCCTGCCACCTCACGCCGTACCCAGAGGCCCTCGCCGCCCTGCCGTCCCGGACGGAGACGCGGGCCCCCGGCGTGGGCGTGGCCCCTCACGCTCCCGCGAGCCACGAGAGCTTCTTCTTCCTGGAGATCCACTCCGTGCTGGCCGCCGGGGAGGCGACGTCGTGCAGCACCTGCCACGTGGAGTCGTTCTGCGTGGACTGCCACGACGGGCCCGCGAACGGCGGCTACCACCCCACCGGCTACGTGGCCCGGCACGCCGCGGAGGCCTACGGGCGCGAGACGGAGTGCGCCAACTGTCACGACACCCAGGTCTTCTGCCGCGAGTGCCACGTCCAGGTCGGCCTGGCCAGCCTGGGGCGTCTGGGGCCGGGGTACCACGAGGGAGGCGCGGTGTGGCTCCTCCGTCACGGCCAGGCGGCCCGGCAGAACCTGGAGAGCTGCACGACGTGCCACCAGCAGAACGACTGCACGCAGTGCCACGGCGTGCTGGGCGCCTTCAAGATCAGCCCGCATTCGCGGAACTTCGACGCGGAGCGGGCCTGGGAGCAGAGCCCCCGGACCTGCCTCGCCTGCCACATCAGGAATCCCCTGGAAGGGAGGACGCCGTGAGCCTGAAGCACGGTGTGGCGCTCGTGCTGCTCGTGGCCGCCGCCTCGACGTGCAAACCAGCGGAGCCCCCGCAGACCGAGGCCCCGCAGATCCAGGAGGCCGCCCCGCCGGCGCAGGATCCCATGTCTCCCGAGGCGGCGGCCCAGCTGGACAGCGGGAGCACAGCGTTCCGGGCCGACGACTTCGCCGGGGCGCTGGCCCATTACACCAAGGCCACCGAGCTGGCTCCCGATCTGGCCGCGGCCTGGTTCGGGGTCTATATGGCTCAGGAGGCGCTGGGGAACGCCCAGGCGGCCGAGGAGGCGCTGGCGAAGACCCAGGCGCTGGAGCCCGGCACCAACCTGGTCCATCCGACGGTGGCGGACACGGTGCGATGAGGGGTGCCGCCGGGCCTCTCCTCGGGATGGCCGCGGCGTTCGCCGTCGCGGCGTGCGGGCACCACGAGTTCGAGCCCCCGGACCGGGAGGCGAAGGTCCGGGAGGCCGCTGCATCGTTCACGCCCGCGACGTTCGACACGATCGCGTGGGATTCGGCGGAAGCGTGCCACGTCCTGGGGAACCTGATCTACGTGGAGCACTGCCGCACCTGCCACGGACCTCTCGGCCAGGGAGGGACGGACTACGCTGTCACGCAGGGGCTGGAGGTGCCGTCCCTGACCCGGCCCGGTTGGCGCCTCGCCGACCCCGACTCCCTGCACCGGGTGATCTCCGTGGGCCACGCGGCGGGGATGCCCGTCTTCGGGATCCACGACCTCACTCCCCGCGAGATCGACGCCGTCGCAGGCTACGTGCTCCATGTTCTGCGCCCCGACGTGTTGGACCCCGACGCCCAGGGATCCGGGAGTCAGTTACCCCAGGAGGGCGGCGCCACCACCCCAGGCTGGAACGTGGCCAGGTAGGCCACCAGGTCCCACAGGTCGGCGTCGGTGAGGATCTGGCCCCAGGGGGGCATGGTGGATCCGTGCACCCGCTGGCCACCTTCGCGCACCTTCGCGAAGACCGCGTCCCAATCCCGCTTGGCCACCAGGGTGTCGGTGGTGAAGTCCACCGGCTTCGCGTCCACCAACGCCGCGGCGCCCGGGCCGTCCCCGCGACCGGAGGTGCCGTGGCAGCCGGCGCACCGGTATTGGAAGATGTCCTGGCCGTGGGCGGCGCTCCCCGGGATCTCGGGCGGGTACACGAGGGCGGGGATGTAGGTGAGCGCCGTCTTGAAGCTCTCTTCGACCACCAGCTTCACCACGTACTGCATGTGAGCGTGGCTGGGGTCGTCTCCCTGCATGCTGGCCTGGAAGCGCTGCAGGAGGATGGCCTGGGAAGCCGCCGCGTAGTCGGGCGTGTGGAACGTAGGCGGCTTCAGAGCTTGCGTGCTCGCCGGCCCGTCCCCGTGCCCACCCGAGCCGTGGCACGTCCAGCACACGGACTCGAAGATCACCTTTCCGTCCTGCTGCCCGGGGGTCAGGGCCACGGCCTGGTGCACCGCCGCCGCGGCGGCCGCAGTGGCCGGCGCCGACTCCGCGGGCGACGTCTCCTCCGGCTCGCCGCAGGCGGCCAGTGCGGTCGTGAGCGCGAACAGGGCGAGCTTCCGCATTGCATCCTCCGTCGAGTACGAAACGCCTTCCGGTGGGTCGGACAACCCTCCACCCCCCGGCCGGGACGCCGCCGGGCAGAGGAATAGGCAGCCGCAGTCCGCCCCAGGGCAAGCCCACACTCCGTTCGGCTGGAGATCCCATCGGCGATACCCTCACCCTGGCCCTTTTTCTGGAGCGGAGGGAGGTTGACCCACTCCGGGGAAACCGTAACTTGATACGCTCTTCGCCTCGCTAGCTCAACTGGCTAGAGCAACTGACTCTTAATCAGTAGGTTCGGGGTTCGAGTCCCTGGCGGGGCACTCGGGAGAAGGGGTTTCCTGAACGGACCCCCCTTTTTCTCGCCAGTCAGTTGTGACGGCTTCCGTGACGGTAGCAGTGACGGAAGGGGTCGGGTGTGAGCGTCCCGGCCCAGGCGGAGTCCATGGTGCTCGGCATGCTCTGGCGGGAGTTCTTCCGTCGCGCCGCGTTGAACGCAGTGTTCGGGTACCTCGATCCCACCCTTCCGGCGCCCGAGGTCTTCGAGCGCCCCCACTGGCGAGTGCTGTGGGCAGCCGAAGGAGCGCGGGAGCTGGCCATTCTCGTGTTCGAGAACCGCCCCGCCTCGGCGGTCTCGGCCCCCCCTGAGCCCAGCGCCCTCGTGCTGCCCCAGGAGGATCGGGTCCTCCCCCTCGTCCGTTGCACCTGTGAGTTCTGGTGGCATCCCGGGGAGAAGCGGTGGTACGGGCTCGGCATCCATGTGCATGAGCGCCTGTGGGTGGTCTTCCACGGAGCTGCGGCATGAACCCCGAGACCGCGCTGACCCTCGACATCCTCGCCGAGGTGGGGGCGAGCCAGACGCACCGGCTCTGGCGGAACGCGACCCGGAAGTACTGGACCGGCCACTACGAGGGCCGTACGCGCCAGGGCCACGTGATCCTCTCCGGCGCGACCATGGTGTCCGCCGGCCAGTGCGATGGTTCGTCCGACCTGGTGGGGATCCACGGGTCCCACGGGCAGTTCGTGGGCATCGAGCTCAAGACGCCGACGGGCACGGTCAAGCCGCACCAACGCCAGTGGCTCGAAGTGGTACGGAGCCTGGGCGGTCTCACCGGGGTCGCCCGCTCGGTCGACGACGTGCGCGAGCTGCTCGCGGGATTCGAGAATACCTTGCCGTTCGCGATGAGCTGTTCGACGATGCCGAGGTTCGCGAGGTGGAGGTCGGTTAAGGCATGCCCCGCATCCCGGGCGTCAATCATCTCGACGCTGTCCGGGTGATCGAGAGGATGGGCTTCCGCATTGCTCGCCAAGGCAAACACATCGTCATGAGCGATGGCCAGCGCATACGTGACAATCCCCCGCCACAACCCGGTAAATGCGTTCACGATGGGAGGCTGTCGCACGGGACGCGGGCCTCACTCCGGAAGAGTTCCGCAAGCATCTGTGATCCGCTCGCCGCTGAGCCGGGTGAACATCCGGCCGCAGCTTGCCGCATCAAACCGCCTGCTCGTGAAATGGCGGGACACCCTGGCCCGCGCCGCGTCCAGGACGCCCCTGGCACTGGTGGACCTGCTGGCGGCAAATGCCTACCTCACCACCAAGGGTGCGGCCGAACGCCTCGGCGTCGCGTTCACCCCGGCGCAGAGAGGGATCCGGCGCCTGGAATCCCTGTCCATCAGCCGGGGGGAGAGGTCAGCAAGGGCAAGCGGGACCGCGTGTACTACGCCACGGACGTGACGGGGATTCCGGAGGAGCCGGCGAGGGTGGGGGGTGGGGGGTCTCGTCCGTCCTGAAGGGGCGGTCGCCAGCGCAAATTGAGAGTGCGGGAAGGGTGTGGGCGGAGTATGTTCGCGGTGGAGCGTGTCACACAGGGGGGTCATAGGGTTGACCATCGCGGCGCACGGCCCCTCCACCCCCGATTCTCTGCTCCTGCGTGGGGGGCCCGCTTCGCTGTCACACCCTCGTGGCATACTGCTGGGAGGTCTTCACATCGTATCGCCAGCGGCTCCAACCCGCGGGCGGTGGGGAAACCGTCAGGTTCGCTCTGTGAACGAGCTCCGGCGCCCTCAGCTCCGGCGTAGGTGCTGATGACTCGTTCGTCCTGTATGCGCCCTCACATTCTGTCACGTGAACAGATGGATATTGGATTGGCAAGCCTATGGGCGAAGTCGGCCAGGGACGGCGGCAATGGATGGCATCCTCTCATTCTTCACATGTTGGATGTGGCAGCCAGCGCGGATGCCATTCTGGCCCGTGAACCGGAATCAACTCGTAAGCGTATGGCCGACGTTCTCGGGTTGGAGTGGGAGAACGCTCGATCATGGATCCTACTCGTCGTGGCCTGTCATGATCTGGGGAAAGCCTGCCCGGGCTTTCAATGCAAGTGGCCAGATCTGCTCGTCGCGACGGGGCTGCGACTCCCTCGCAGTCCGAACACCCGGATCAACCATGCCTTCGTGAGCCAAATCGCGCTCACGGACCTGTTGGGGGAGATGAAATGGCCGGAGGGGCTGGCTGAGCTAGTGGCCGATGCGATGGGATGTCACCACGGCGAGCGAGCTTCGCCGACCGCTCTCAACGACTTGGGAGGAGATGAACGCGCCATCGGACGAGACGACTGGAGACAAGCGCGCCGAGACCTGTTTCAAGCTGTCCTGGGTACCTTCAAGCCCGTCCAGACGCCCACCAAGAAGACGCTCACCGGTCCCGACTTCATGCTGTTGGCGGGCCTCACGAGCTTCGCCGACTGGATCGGATCCAACGAGGACTGGTTCCCCTTCGGAAGCCCGGAGGACTGCGAGGATCTTGCCGGGTGGTTCGCGAAGCGCCGAGCAAGTGCTGACGATGCCTTGCACGCGATTGGATGGGAACCGCGAACCCCCCTTTCCTCGGTGCCGAGGTCCTTTGAACAGGTCTTTGGATTCGCTCCCCGTCCTGTGCAACAGGCTGTGGCCGACGTACTCCCAGACTTGAAGAGGTCAGCCATCCTGTTGGTGGAAGCTCCGATGGGCGAGGGCAAGACGGAGGCGGCCTTTTTTGCACACCTGGAGCTACAACGGCGCTTCGGACACCGCGGCATGTACGTGGCACTGCCCACCAAGGCCACAGGCAACGCCATGTTCAAGCGAGCATTGCGATTCCTGCAAGGGCAAGGAGCGAATCGAAGGCTCGACTTCCAGCTGCTTCATGGTGCGAAGCTACTGAACGACACGTTCCAGGAGGTGCGACTCTCCGGGATCTGCGATCCAGAAACCGGCGGCTCGATTCGGGCGGGCCAGTGGTTTACCAATAAGAAGCGGGCGCTCCTCTCGGAATACGGCGTGGGTACCGTTGACCAGGCACTACTCCCTATCCTGCCCGTGCGGCACAATTTCGTGCGCCTGTGGGGGCTCGCAAACCGGGTAGTGGTCCTCGACGAGATTCACGCCTACGACGCCTACACCGGTACTCTCCTCGTCCATCTGTTGCGCTGGCTCCTGGCATTGGGCTCATCGGTGCTGCTTCTCTCGGCGACGCTGTCGCCTTCTATTCGGCGAAAGCTGGCGAAGGCGACAGGTACGGAGTTGCCGGAGGTGGAGCCGCCATACCCGCGCCTATCCGTCTTCTGCAACGGGGAGAAGGTGGGTCAAAGACACTTCGAGGCCGATCCCAGGCGTCGCCTGACTTTGCGTTTGAAAGGAATCCTTCCGGACCTGCCGAGCATTCGCTCTTCCCTGGAGGCGCAGCTTTCCGGGGGCGGAACGGGATTGGCTCTGGTCAACACGGTGCAGCGGGCCCAAGACTTGTACCGCCTCTTTCCAGAGGGTGAGGTTCTCGTGCGCGATGGCCAGCGCGTCGGCAAGCGCCTGCTCGATGGGACCGAGGTGCTCCTCTTCCATGCCCGCTTCCCCGCTGACCGGCGTCAGAAGCGCGAGGATCAGACGTTGGATACCTTTGGCAACAGCGATGGCAACACCGATGTGAGGGAGGGGCGGAAGATTCTGATCGCAACCCAAGTGGCCGAGCAGAGTCTCGATCTCGACTTCGACGTTATCGCGACCGACCTGGCGCCCATTGACCTCATGCTCCAGAGAGCGGGGCGCTTGTGGCGGCACGCACGAAAAGCCAGGCCAGTTGCCGAACCAGTTCTGCTGGTGGCGGGCCTTGTCGGCGACGAGCCGGCGCCCTTCGGGAAGCCGCTCTGGTGGAGCAAGGTATACCGCGAGGATGTTCTACTGCGCACCTGGAGCCTGTTGCGGGCCAAGGAGGTCCTGACGCTCCCGGATGAAATCGACACCCTGGTGCAAGGGGTCTACGAAGAGCAGATGGACGTGCCAGCCGCTCTCGAGCAGCGGCTGGAGAATGCTCTGATTGAGGGTGAGGGAGAGGCCATCGCCCTGAGTCAGCAAGCCAATATGGCCATTCTCGGCCTTCCCGATGACGCATCGTGGAACGACCCAGCGCGATACATCCTCTACGACGAGGACGAACCGGGCGTGCATCGCACCCTCATGGCTCAGACTCGGCTCGGCGAAGATTCCGTCGTCGCAATCCCGCTATCACGGGAAGATGGATTCTGCTGCGAAGCGACGCCAGACTTCGACCAGGCCAAACAGTGGTTCTTGGGTGCCGTGAGCCTTTCGCGCCAGGGCGTGGTCAAGAAGCTTCGAGCTCAAGGCGTGCCGGGCGGTTGGAAGGAATCGCCGCTCTTGCGCAACTGCTACGCCTTGGCGCTGGATGGGCAGGGGCGTTGGATGGAGGATGCGACGGTTCGAGTGGATGAGGACCTGGGGGTGGTCTACGAGCCCAAGGAAGCCCAATGAGGCGCTTCAACCTGATAGACGAGAAATGGATTCCATTGCGGTTCCCTGACGGAACGCGTCGGGAACTCGGTATCCGCGAAACGCTGGTGCGCTCCAAGGAGATTTCAGAAATCGAGGATCCGTCGCCGTTGGTGGTCGCAGCTCTGCATCGGTTCTTGCTCGCGGTGCTGTACCGGGCACTGGAAGGGCCGACCGATATAGACCAGGCTAGGGTTTTGTTCAAAGAGGGCCTGCCAGGGGACAGGATCACGGACTACCTGAACAAATGGCGGGACCGATTCTGGTTGTTCGATGAGAAGTATCCGTTCTATCAAGTGCCGGACTACGAGCCGAAAGAAGAGAGGGGGAAGAAGCAATGGAAGCCTTGGTCGGTGATCGCAGCGGAGCACAACGGAGACAACACCAAAGTCCTCGTTGACCACCTGGATACTACGGAACCTGGATCAATCCCTTCCAGCAGGGCCGCCAGATGGCTGCTCGCTTGTCAGACATTCGGCCTTGGTGGGGGGAACAGCGACTTCAAGTACACCAAGAGCGCGCCTTCGGCGACCGCTGTAATGGTCCTACCATTGGGCAGGACCCTTCACGACACGCTGGTGCTTTCGCTCGTTCCAGAGAACCCCGCGGTGCTCGGTGAAGATCTTCCTCTCTGGGAACGAGAGCCGGACACACTTGCATCGCTTCAACGGGGTGACGAGAGAGCCATCAGGGGCTGGGCGGATCTCTACTCCTGGAGGACGCGATCCATCAAGTTCCATCTTCAAGGCGAGGGGCAGACCCTCGAAGAATTGGCCTTTGCGTCCGGAGTCGGCTGTGTGCCAGGGGGTGTTGACCCTGTTGACCCCATGCTGGGTTACAGGATTGACTCCGAGCAGGGTAGGCTGCCGCTCCAATTTCGTGATCGAGGTCTTTGGCGGGATTTCGACTCGTTGCTGCCCGACGAATCGCGTCTGGCGCCTCGGGTAGTTGACCACGCGGCGGTCCTCACCCGATCGGACCGCGGGCGCTTTCCGCGATCGGTCACGGTTATGGGTCAGGCAAATAGCAAGGCAAAGGTCGAGTATTGGCGAATGGAACGGTTCGCGTTGCCTGAAGCCTTGGCGGGAGACCGGTTCATTCGCACGGAAATCAAACAGCTTCTAATCGATGCCGAGAGTGCCCAAGGGAGCCTGTGGGCCGCTTGCAGCTCCTTTGCGCGACATCTCTTGGGCCGAGGTGACCGGAAGCCAGCAAGAGTGGACATCGGGAAGTTCGTGAAACAGATGCCGGTGAACGCCTGGTACTGGTCTACCCTTGAATCGCGCTTTCACGAAGTCCTGCGCGAATACACTCTCGACCGCGATTCGGAGGATATTCGTTGGCAGTGGCTGGAATCCGTTAGGAACACCCTGAGGGCGGCGTGGGCGCAGCATCGCGCTTCCGTATCCATGGGCGATGCCTGGGCGATCCGTGCCCTCGTGAAGGCCGAAGAACCAGTGCGACGGAAGCTGAATGAACTGGGCGATGAGATCTCGAAGCTCGCACCGCAGAAGGAGGTCGCATGAGCGGGTTTATCGACTGGCTGGAGAGGCTCAACGAGAAGGACGCCAAAGTGAAAGCGGTGCTGCGACGAAGCCTCGCCTTTGACCCGGGCAAGTTCGTTCCGGCCTACCCATACGTCGAGCCGTTTGTGAAGGATGAAGACAACTCATGGCGGCGAATGGTGCATTATCTCGTGGCGGGCGTTTGGGCGGCGCACTGGCGGGAGGGTGGCCGGGGGCAACCTTTGTCTCTCGGGAAGGCCTGTGCCGCGTTCCAGGCGGAAAGCCGATCCGCGAGTACCGAGCGACGCTTCATCAACCTTTTGGATGCCGATCCCGACCAGCTAGCCCATCGGCTCCGTCAGATGATCTCCCTTCTCAACGAGCAAGCCATCGACTTCGACGGTCTCCTGAAGGGGCTCTTGTATTGGAACGACGAGCGGAAGCGCACCCAGAACGCCTGGGCGCGGGATTTCTATCGGAACATGAATACCGAGACGGAAGCGGAACCCGTTCCCCACGAGGAAGTCACCCCATGAAGACTCTGATCGAGATCCATGCCCTGCAGAACTTCGCGCCGTCGAACCTTAACCGAGATGACACCGGCGCTCCGAAAGACGCACTGTTCGGTGGCTCGCGGCGTGCCCGTATTTCCAGCCAGTGTCTGAAGCGGGCCGTGCGACAGCATTTCGGCGGATTGGTGAAAGCGCACGCCTGGGGACGGGAGAATCTTGCTGTGCGGACCAAGCGCGTCTTGCAGGAGCTCACGAGGGCTCTGGTCGCAAGAGGGCGGGCCGAAACTGAAGCAGCGGAGAAGGCGCGGTTGGGACTGGCGATCGTGGAGCTTGCGGTGAAAGAGGATGGAAAGAGCGAGTATCTCCTGTTTCTGGGGCAGCGTGAGATCGCTGACATAGCCAAGATTGTTCACGAGAAATGGGATTCCATCACTGCGCCGGGGACTGCCCCTGCCGAGGGGAAGAAGGCTCGCAAGAGCAAGAAGCAGGCCGCAAAGGGCGCCGATCCCGAGCTAAAGAAGGCTCTCGACGCCGTCTTCAATGGCGGTAAAGCGGTCGATGTGGCGCTCTTCGGGCGCATGCTGGCCGATATGCCGGAGAAGAACCAGAATGCGGCGTGTCAGGTCGCTCACGCTATCTCGACCCATGCCGTCGACCGCGAGTTCGACTTCTACACCGCGGTGGACGACCTCAAGCCAGAAGACACCGCTGGCGCCGACATGATGGGTACGGTGGAGTTTAATTCGGCCTGTTTCTACCGCTACGCCGTGGTGGACTGGGAGAAGTTGGTGGATAACCTCCAGGGCGACACACAGCTGGCGGCCAAGGGCCTTCGGGCCTTTCTCGAGGGATTCATGGTGGCAGAGCCCACAGGTAAACAGAATACCTTTGCCGCCCACAACCCACCGGAAGTCGCGGCTGTATCAGTGCGCCGCACCGCCGCACCGCGGAACCTGGCGAATGCCTTCGAGACTGCAATCTTCGTGAAGAAGGGTGAGTCGCTGACGGGCCGATCAGCGGAGGCGCTTGCAAGGAAAGCCAAGGCTCTCCAGGCCGCCTACGGTGGTGAGGAAACGACGTTTGTCCTCAATCTGACCGAGGCCAAGCTGGATGGATTTGGGACCGCCGTGGATTCTCTGAAGGACCTTGTGGACCAGAGCCTCTCGGTCGTCGGGGCGTGAGACATGTCGACCCTCTTACTGCGGCTGGTGGGCCCCATGCAGTCCTGGGGGACTACCAGTCGCTTTGACCAGCGCGATACCGGAAAGGAGCCCAGCAAGTCCGGCGCAATTGGACTCCTAGCTGCCGCTCTCGGCATCGACCGGGACAACTGGGCCGATCTGGAACCGCTCGCCCACATGGGCATGGGTGTTCGTCACGACCGGCCGGGTGTGCCCAAGCGAGACTTCCAGACGGCACAGCATGTCATCTCTGCGGATCGCAAGAGAGTGCAGGAGACAGGCGTGACGACCCGCGACTACCTGGCGGATGCCGCTTTCCTGGTGGGCTTAGAATGTGATGATCGCGTCTTACTAGAACGCGCTCACGCCGGCCTGCGCGATCCCGTCTGGCCTCTCGGGTTAGGGCGCAGGTCTTACGTGCCCTCCGAGTCGGTCTGGATTGATGGCGGACTTCAGGATGCCCCGCTTCGCGATGCCTTGGCGCGTTGGCCATGGATTGCAAGACGGCGGAAATGGGAAGAGCCCCCCGAAAAGCTCCTGGCGTCCTTCGAGTCCATGGATGGATCCGGTCTACTCAGGATGGACCAACCACTGTCATCGTTTGCCGAGCGGCGCTTTGGGTCGCGGTTCGTGCGTTCGGAGTGGTTGCTCTTCCCCGGCGAGGTGTGACCATGTTGCTGTCTAGAATCCAGCTTGACCCGCGTTGCAGGGAGGCGCGACGCGATCTAGCGGACCCTTATCAGCTTCATGCCACGCTCTGCCGAGCCTTCTGCCCGCCGGACAGGAAGTGCCCTGAAAGTGAAACCCTCTGGAGGCTCGAACCGGAGACCGATGCCGCCGGGTATCCACGCATTCTGGTGCAAAGCCGGTCAATCCCGGACTGGACGGCTATCGGGGTGCCGGGATGGCTGGGAAGGGCCGATCCCCCGATCGATCTGAGAGACCGACTCCAACTCGATTCGCTACAGGGTGGTCGGCGCTTTCGCTTTAGGCTGCGCGCCAACCCTTGCGTGACCCGCAATGGAAAGCGTTTGGGGTTGCTGCGACGAGAGGACCAAGAAGCATGGGTGCAGCGAAAAGGAGAGCTGCATGGGTTCTCTTTGCCCCACCTGGCATCCTTCGATCCTTCAATACCGCCGCAGAGGCAAGGCGTCGATGTTCGGGTCTCGCAGGAGCAGATGCTCCGCGCAAAGCAGCATTCTGGCAACGGCATCAGGATCTACTCAGTGCTGTATGATGGGATACTCGCGGTCACCGAGCCAGACAAATTCAGGACTGCGCTCCAAACAGGCATCGGTCATGGCAAGGCGATGGGTCTTGGTCTGTTGTCCGTGGTCCCCATGGTGTGATGCAGCCCCGGGATAGGTTTCGGCAAGGGCGTTGGTCGCCGTCGGGTGCTCGTCCGTCGGCCTTGAGGAGCCATGGGTAGTTCGCCACACGTACCCCTTCGCCCGATCGCCATCAAGGATCGCTCGGCCATCGTCTTCCTGGAATATGGTCAAGTGGATGTTCTCGATGGTGCGTTTGTCTTGGTTGACGACAAGGGCGTGCGAGTTCAAATCCCGATTGGTGGTTTGGCGTGCTTGATGCTCGAACCTGGGATTAGGATCACCCACGCGGCGGTCGCGCTGGCTGCGCGGGTCGGGTGCTTGCTGGTTTGGGTCGGAGAGGCGGGTGTCCGCCTTTATGCGGCCGGTCAACCAGGAGGCGCGAGGGCCGACCGCTTGCTATACCAGGCGAGGGCCGCGCTTGACGACACAGCCCGGCTCAAGGTCATCCGCGCAATGTACCGCTACCGGTTCGGTCAGGAGCCGCCCGCGCGGCGCTCGCCCGAGCAGTTGCGGGGTATGGAGGGTGCCCGCGTCCGGCAGATGTACAGGCAGCTGGCGCGAACCGCTGGAATCGAATGGTCGGGGCGCCAATACGATCCTGACGCTTGGGACGCGAGTGACGATGCCAACCGATGTCTCTCCGCGGGGACGGCCTGTCTGTACGGACTCACGGAAGCCGCGATTCTGGCCGCAGGGTATGCCCCGGCCATCGGTTTTCTTCACCGGGGGAAGCCTCTCAGCTTCGTGTATGATGTTGCGGACCTCTTCAAGTTTGAGACGGTAGTGCCAGTAGCATTTGCTGTCGCCGCTCGATTGGCGAAGCGCGACCGCTCCGGCGGACCGTTGGAGCGCCAGGTGCGCATCGGTTGCCGAGACGCATTTCGGCGGACCAACTTGCTCGAACGGATCATACCCACCATTGGCGAGTTGCTCGCAACCAGTGGAGTAGAACCTCCAGCGGAGGCACCGGAGGGGCAACCTCCGGCTCTCCCGAATCCGGTATCAGGCGATGATGGTCATCGTGGTTGAGAGCGCGCCCCCACGGTTACGCGGGCGGCTCTCTCTCTGGCTGGCGGAGATTCGTGCTGGCGTCTATGTCGGAGACTACACCGCCAAGACCCGGGAGCGGATCTGGTGTGAAGTGGCTGAGCTCCTGGACGATGGCTCGGCGGCGATCGCTTGGACCACACAAACGGACTCCGGGTTCGCATTCGAGACCCTTGGGGCAAACCGTCGGGAACCGGTCGATTTTGACGGGCTGACCTTGGTACGGTTCCGACCTCTCGACCCAGGAGAGGTGAACGTCCTACAGGGCTGAAGGTCGGTAGATACTTAGCGTCGGTGCTAAGTGTTTACAGGCCTTTGAGTTGCAGCTTAGTGTATTCCCCGCGCGCGCGGGGATGAACCGGCCGGTCAGGTTGGCCCGGGCTGCGGATATGTGTATTCCCCGCGCGCGCGGGGATGAACCGCAGGGCCCGAAGTTGGTCAGGATCGAGGTACAGTATTCCCCGCGCGCGCGGGGATGAACCGGGTGCGCTCTACGTCAAGGGCCCGGACGGCGGGTATTCCCCGCGCGCGCGGGGATGAACCGTCGGGGCCGAGATTGCTGGCGACAGTGAATGGGTATTCCCCGCGCGCGCGGGGAAGACCCGGTCCCGACGGTCTACCGGGGCCGCGTGGGGGCGTCTTCCCCGCGCGGGCGGGGAGGTC
>CAZJFX010000069.1:0-21550 GCA_964545395.1 uncultured Gemmatimonadaceae bacterium
ACCTTCCAGGTCCCCAGACTGCGCCCCACATCCCCTACCTTCCGAAATTCCTGCCGCCGCGGGCGCGCGATTGACACACCCTGAGGGGGGGGACAGCTTTACAGGCTGTTGATCCCCAGCCCTTCGGGGCTCTTTCTCTTCTGCGGACCGACGCGCCGGATATGCTGAACACGGTCAGAGGCCGCCTCACCGTCATCGTTCTGTTGATGGCGGTGGCGGGCTGGCAGCTATACACCGATGGGCTCAAGCTCGGGCTGGACCTCCAGGGCGGGATGCACCTCGTGCTCGAGGTGGACGATCCCGACGGGACGCTCACAGACGACGCCAAGGCGGATGTCATCGACCGGGTGGACCGCATCATCCGCACTCGCATCGACGAGCTGGGTGTCGAGGAGCCCCTCATCCAGAAGGTTGGCAACGACCGGCTCATCGTGGAGCTGGCGGGCATCTCCGACGAGGCGCGGGCCAAGGGGATCATCCAGTCCGCGGCCTACCTGGAGTTCAAGCTCGTGCTCCCGTCGGCGGACATGCAGGCGGCGCTCGCCCGCATGGACCGGGCCATCGTCGCCTCCCTCGGTGTGGACTCCATCCGGGCCATGGGGCGCGCGGTGGAAGGCGCCGCGGAGACGGGGGGCGCAATCGAGCAGCTCCTCTTCGGAGGCGACAGCACCAGCGCCGCGCCGGACACCACGGTGGGCGATACCCTGGCCGACGCGCCGGACGCCGAGGCGGCCGAGACCATGTTCCGGCCGCTGTCGTCGCTGTTCAACTTCGGCGACGTCGAGGGCACCTTCCTCGTGGCCGTGGAGGACATTCCCGCGGCCCAGCACTTCCTCGCCCTCCCCGAGGTGCAGCGGGCGCTTCCGCGCAACCAGGTCCTGCAGTGGGGCGCCGAGGTGGAAGGGCGGGGGGCGCGCAACTACAAGCGCCTCTACGTCCTGGAGGAGAAGCCCTTCCTCACCGGCGAGTACCTGGAGAGCGCCGTAGCCGCCCGCGATCCCCAGTTCAACCAGCCGCAGGTCCAGTTCGAGCTGTCCCGGGCGGGAGGGCGCCTGTTCCAGCGCTTCAGCGGCCAGCACGTGGGCGACTTCCTGGCCATCGTGCTGGACGGCGAGGTCATGAGCGCCCCGGTCATCCGCGACCGCATCGGCGCCCGCGGCCAGATCGAGATGGGCGCGGGAACGCCCATGGAGGAGGCCGCCGACCTGGCCCTGGTGCTGCGCGCCGGGTCGCTCCCCGCGAAGCTCAACATCATCGAGGAGCGCACGGTGGGGCCGTCGCTGGGACGCGACTCCATCGACCAGGGCAGGATCGCCGGCGTCCTGGGCGTGATCTTCGTGGTGGTCGTGATGCTCGTCTACTACCGGGTCGCCGGGGTGCTGGCCGTGGCGGCGCTGGTGTTCTACACGGTGATGCTCATGGGCGCCCTGGCGGGGCTCGGCGCCACCCTCACCGTCCCTGGCATCGCCGGGATCATCCTCTCCATCGGGATGGCGGTGGACGCCAACGTGCTGATCTTCGAGCGCATCCGCGAGGAATTGGCCGCCGGGCGTGCCACGCGCACCGCCGTGGACGAGGGCTTCTCCAACGCCATGTCGGCCATCGTGGACTCGAACCTGACCACCCTCCTCACCGCCCTCATCCTCTTCCAGTTCGGAACCGGGCCGGTGCGGGGCTTCGCCGTGACGCTTTCCCTGGGCATCATCGCGTCCTTCGTATCCGCCATCTTCGTGACCCGGACCCTCTTCCTGATCTATCTGCAGGGGAAGAAGACCACGGATCCCATCAGCATCTGACGCGCCATGAGATTCTTCGCCAACGCCCAGTTCCGCTTCATCCAAGCGCGCAGGAAGGCGTACGCCTTCTCCGCGACGCTCATCGCCGTCGGCCTTCTGGCCATCGGCGTGAACTTCGCCACCCTCGGCTCGTGGGTTCCCTACGGCGTGGACTTCTCCGGGGGCGCGCTGGTGCAGGTGCACTTCATCGGGGTGAGCGTGGACGCGGGTGACCTGCGCAGTGCCCTGGGCGGAGCCCAGGCTCCCCCCATCACCCGCTTCGGGGAGGAGGACGAGTTCGTCATCCGGGCGCCGCTCGAGGAGGGGGTCTCCCTCGACGATATCGCGGCGGGGATCGAGGCGCAGCTCACCGCAGCGTTCGGGGGGGAGAGCTTCGAGATCGTCCGCACCGAGCTGGTGGGCGCGAAGGTGGGCGGCGAGCTGCAGCGCAAGGCGATCCTTGCCGTGCTCTTCTCCTTCGTCATCACGCTCATCTACCTGGCCATTCGCTTCGAGCTCCGCTTCGGGCTCGCCGCGGTCATCGCCACCATCCACGACATCCTCATCACGCTGGGCTTCATGGCGCTGATGCGCCTGGACTTCGATCTCCCCTCGGTGGCCGCCATCCTCACCGTGGTGGGGTACTCGCTGAACGACACCATCGTCGTGTTCGACCGCATCCGGGAGAACCTGCACAAGAAAGGCGCGCGCAAGCGCGACCCGGTGGAGCTCATCAACGAATCCATCAACGAGACGCTCCCCAGGACCATCCTCACCTCCGGCACCACCCTGGTGGTGCTGGTGGCGCTGCTCCTGTTCGGCGGCCCGGTGATCCGGGATTTCACCATGGTCCTCATCCTGGGGGTGGGAATCGGCACGTACTCCTCCGTCTTCGTGGCCTCTCCTGCCCTTCTGGAGATCCAGAGGCGCTGGGGTCTGGGTGAGCTGAGGGAGAAGAAGGCCAAGCCCGAGCCGGCCTCGGTCTGAGGGCCGCGCGCGACTCCCAGCCGGCGGGTACCGTGATCGAGCTCTTCGACAGCCATTGCCACCTGACCGACGCCGCCTTCCGGGATGACCGGGAGGCGGTGTTGCTTCGGGCCCGGGAAGCGGGCGTGTCCGGGCTCGTGACCATCGCGTCCACGGTCGATGACGCCTGCGACGCGCTGGCTCTGGCCCGCTCCCACGACAACGTCTGGTGCAGCGCGGGCGTCCACCCCCATGAGTCGGGCCACGCGCCCGCCGACGCCGAAGAGCGTCTTCGCGAGCTGGCGGCCGCCCCCGAGGTGGTAGCGCTGGGGGAGACGGGGCTGGACTACCACTACGATCATTCGCCTCGACGGGCGCAACGGCGCCTCTTCGACCTCCACCTGGCGTTGGGCGCCGAGTGTGGGCTCCCCGTGGTGGTGCACGCCCGAGAGGCCGATGAGGATGTGGCCGCGGCGTTGCGCACCGCTCCTCCGGGGACCCGGGGGGTCCTCCACTGCTTCACCGGGGGAGCCCGCGCCTTCGAGGAGGCCCTGTCCCGGGGCTGGCACGTGTCGTTCGCTGGGGTCGCCTCCTTCCGCACCTTCGCCGTGGCCGATCTCCTCCGGGAGGTTCCCCCGGACCGGCTCCTCGTGGAGACCGACGCGCCGTACCTCGCCCCGGTCCCCATGAGGGGGAAGCGCAACGAGCCCGCCTTCGTCCGCCACGTGGCCGAGGCTGTGGCGGCGCACCTGGCCGAGGCCGTGGACGCGGTGGCCGCGCGCACCACGGCCAACGCGCGTAGCTTCTACGGGCTCGCGGGGTAGCCGAGCAGACCCCCGGCCCCACTCCCAAGGAGCCCCACCGTGCCCCGACGCATCCGCATCCTTCCCGACGCCGTGGCGAACCAGATCGCCGCCGGCGAGGTGGTGGAGCGCCCCGCGTCGGTTGTGAAGGAGCTGGTGGAGAACGCCCTGGACGCCGGGGCGACCCGGGTGGAGGTGGCGGTGGAACGCGGAGGGAAGCGGCGCATCCGGGTCACCGACGACGGGGTCGGGATGGGGCGGGAGGACGCGCTCCTCTGCCTGGACCGCCACGCCACCTCCAAGATCGCCTCCGCCGAGGACCTGCGGGGCGTGCGCACCCTCGGCTTCCGCGGAGAGGCCATCTCCTCCATCGCCGCCGTCTCCCGGCTGGCGGTGGAGACGAGGGAGGAAGGGGATGAGGTGGGCACCCGCGTCACCTGCGAGGGAGGCGGGATCTCGGGGGTGGAGGACTTCCCCCGGCGCCGAGGCACCACCGTGGACGTGCGCAACCTGTTCTTCAACGCGCCCGCCCGGGCCAAGTTCCTGAAGTCGGTGGCGGCGGAGACGAGGGCGGTGAGCGAGGCCCTCACCACCCTGGCGCTGGCGAATCCCCCCGTGGCCTTCACCCTCACCTCCGAGGAGCGCATCCTGCTGGAGGTCGCCGCCTCTCCGGACGTGGCGTCCCGGGTGGTTCAGCTCTGGCCCGGGGAGGAGGCCGGCACCCTGTTGGCGGTGGCCGGCGCGGCGGGCGGCGTGGTGATCCGCGGCCTCGTGCAGCGCCCCGACGCCGCGAAGCCCGGCGTGCGGCGGGTGCACCTCTTCGTCAACGGACGGCCCTTCCGCTCGCCGGCGCTCGTGCGGGCGGCGGAGCGCGGGTACCGGACCACCATCGCGCACGGAGTCCGTCCGTGGGTCATCCTCTACCTCCAGGTCCCCGGCGGCGACGTGGACGTGAACGTCCATCCGGCCAAGGCCGAGGTGCGCTTCCGGGACCAGGCAGGGGTGGAGGATGCGGTCGAAACGGCGGTGAGGACCGCTCTGGAGGAGGAGGGGAGCGCCGCCACCTTCGACGTGGCCACGGCCCCGGCGGCCCTCCTGGTCCGCGAGGGGGGGAGCCAGGTTCCCGCGCCGGCGAGCGGCGCACCGCTCCGGGACCCCCAGATGGCCCTCTTCGCCCCCGGGAGGGTCAAGGTCGCGGAGGAAGGCAGCGGCGCCCCGGAGGTGGAGCCCCCCCCGGTAGGCGCCGGCCGGCCGCGCCTCTGGCAGCTCCTGAACACCTGGATCCTGGCGGAGACTCGGGATGGGCTCCTTCTCGTGGACCAGCACTCGGCCCACGAGCGCATCCTCTACGAGCGGCTCATGAGCGCCTTCGGCGCGGGGGGCCAGGCGAGCCAGCGGCTTCTCTTCCCCCTCACGCTGCGCCTCACGCCGGCGGAGGCGGCCCAGGTCGCCGAGCTCTCCGGGATCCTGGCCCAGGCGGGGTTCGAGGTGGAGGGGTTCGGTGGCGACGCGGTCATCCTCCACGCCGTGCCCGACCCCCATCCCTGGTTCCAGGCGGAGCGGGCCTTCCGCGAGATGATCCACGAGCTCACCCACGGCTCCGAGCTCGTGCGCTCGGCGCGCAACCAGCACGAGCGCATCGCCAAGACCTTCGCCTGCAAGAGCGCCATCAAGGCGGGGCAGCCACTCAGCGACGCGGAGATGGAAGAGCTCTTCGACCAGCTCTTCGCCACCGAGCTCCCCCACCACGACGTCCACGGGCGCCCCACCATCATCCGCCTGTCCCGGGGGGAGTTGGAGCGGCGCTTCGGGCGCTCGTCTTGAGCGCTCCCCGATTCCTCGCCCTGGTGGGGCCCACGGCCAGCGGGAAGACGGAGTTGGCCCTGGCGCTGGCCCGCGCCGTCCCCTCCGAGATCGTGTCCGTGGACTCCCGCCAGGTCTACCGTGGGATGGACGTGGGGACGGCCAAGGCCACGGCGGCGGAGCGCGCCCGGGTGCCGCACCACGGGCTGGACCTGGTGGACCCGGACCAGCGCTACTCGGCCGGACGCTTCGCCCGCGACGCGCGGGCCTGGATCGCGGGGATCGAGGAGCGAGGGCGGCTCCCCCTCCTGGTGGGCGGGACCGGGTTCTTCCTCCGGGCGCTCCTCGCTCCCATCTTCGCCGAGCCTCATCTGGACCGGGAGCGCGTGGACGCCCTCCGGCGCTGGCTCGCCGGCCAGCCCAGGCCCCTCCTGGAGGCCTGGGTACGCTGCCTGGATCCCAGGAGGGCGGAGGTGGCGGCGCAAGGCGGGCCCCAGCGGCTGTCGAGGACGCTGGAAGTGGCGCTCCTCACCGGACGCCCCCTCTCCGAATGGCACCGGGTGGCGCCTGCGGACGGGGAGGCGCTGGAGGGGGTGGTGATGCGCCTGGACCTCCCCCGGGAGGAGCTCGACCGGCGCATCGAGGCCCGGACACGGCGGATGGTGGAGGAGGGGCTGGTGGCGGAGGTGGCGGGGCTCCTGGCCCGGGGGTACGCGCCCGGCGCACCTGGGATGACGGGAGTGGGGTACAGCGAGATCGTGGCCCACCTGCGGGGGGATCTCACGTTGGACGAAGCGGTGGCGGACGTGGCGGCGGCGACCCGGCGGTACGCGCGGCGCCAGCTCACCTGGTTCCGCAACCAGCTCCCGCCCGACACCGTGGCGCTGGACGCCACCCTGCCACTCCCGCAGCGGGTGGAGCTGGCGCTGGACGCATGGCGCGCGCGGGGCGGCGTCCCCGGCGCAGGATGACAGAACAGGAGGAGTGCCGATGAAGATCGGGATCACGTGCTATCCCACCTACGGAGGCTCGGGCGTGGTGGCCACGGAGCTGGGGCTCCAACTGGCTGCTCACGGCCACGAGGTGCATTTCGTGTCGTACGCGCAGCCTTTCCGCCTCGGGCACTTCCGGGAGAGGGTGTTCTTCCACGAGGTGGAGATGGAGGACTACCCCCTTTTCGAGCACCCGCCCTACACGCTGGCGCTCTCCGTGGCCATCCACGACGCGGCGCTCCGGGAGGGGCTGGACGTGATGCACGTGCACTACGCCATCCCCCACGCCACCTCGGCCTGGGTGGCCCGGGAGATGCTGGCGCCGAAGCGCGACCTTCCCATCGTCACCACCCTCCACGGCACCGACGTCACGCTGGTGGGGCTGCACCCGTCGTTCCGGTCCATCACCAGCTTCTCCATCCTCCGGTCCCAGGGGCTCACCGCCGTCTCCGAGTTCCTCCGAGACGAGACCGTGCGCGATTTCGATGTGCCGCGGGAGCGCATCGACGTCATCCCCAACTTCATCGACACCGATCACTGGCGCCCGGGGATCGTTCCCTGCCATCGCTCCTCGCTGGCGCCCGCAGGCGAGAAGATCGTCATGCACATCTCCAACTTCCGCCCGGTGAAGCGGGTGGAGGACGTGGTGGAGATCTTCGCCCTCATCTCCGGCAAGGTGGACGCGCGCCTGGTCCTGGTCGGCGACGGCCCGGAGCGCCCCAGGGCCGCGGTCAGGGCCGATGAGCTGGGGATCAGCAACCGGGTTCTCTTCCTGGGCAAGCACACTTCGGTGGAGGAGCTCCTGGCGTGCGCCGACCTCTTCCTCCTCCCGTCGGAGAACGAGTCCTTCGGTCTGGCCGCCCTCGAGGCCATGGCGTGCGGCGCCCCCGTGGTGGCATCCAGGATTGGCGGGCTCCCCGAGGTGGTGGAGCACGGCGTCTCCGGGTATCTCTTCCCGCCCGGGTCGGTGCGGGAGATGGCCGACGCCGGCATCGAGATCCTCTCGGATCCGGAGCGGCAGCGTGCCTTCGCCGAGGTGGGGCGGAGGGTGGCGGTGGAGCGCTTTTCCGCCTCCTCGGTGGTGCCTATGTACGAACGTGTCTACGAGCGGGTGACCTCAGGATGAACCTGTGGGAAGCCGCCGTCCTGGGGATCGTGGAGGGGATCACCGAGTACCTCCCGGTGAGCTCCACGGGGCACCTGATCCTGGCCAGCGCTCTCCTGGGACTGGACCATCCGCCCGAGCGCAAGGCGGCGGTGGACGCCTTCAACATCGTCATCCAGGGAGGCGCGGTGCTCGCCGTCCTGGGGCTCTACTGGCCCCGCGTCCTCGCCATGCTCGAGGGTCTCCGGGGACGAGATCCCACCGGGCTCCGCCTCCTGGGGCTCCTCGTGGTGGCGTTCCTCCCGGCGGGGATCCTGGGCCCCGCCCTGGACGACCCCATCGAGGCACGCCTCTTCAACCCCCCCGCGGTCATCACGGCTCTGGCGTTCTGGGGCGCCGTCATGGTGGGGATCGGCGCCTGGCAGCGGCGGCGCTTCGGCGAGGCGGCAAGCGGCCCCGAGCCCGAAGATCTGTCGTGGCGCGCCGCGCTCTTCATCGGCGTGATGCAGTGCGTGGCCATGTGGCCGGGGACGAGCCGTTCCATGATCACCATCGTGGCCGCCATGCTGGTGGGACTCCGGCCGCGCCAGGCCGCGGAGTTCAGCTTCCTGCTGGCGCTCCCCACCCTGGGCGGAGCGTGCGTGTTCAAGGCCGCGAAAGACGCGCTGGGTTCGGATCCGTCCATGCTCGCCCAGCTCGGGCCCGCTCCCGTGGCCGTAGGGATCCTCGTCGCCACCGCGTCCGCCGTGCTGGCGGTGCGCTGGCTCGTGAGCTATCTAAACCGCCACGGGCTGGCCGTCTTCGGCTGGTACCGGCTGGCGCTCAGCGCGATCTTCGTGGTTCTCGTCGCCGGCGGCTGGCTGGCGATCACCCCCCAGGCCCCGACGCCATGACCTTCCCCGACCACTCCGCGCTTCTCCGGGCCCGGACCACCCTGGTCCAACTCGCCCTGGAGGAGGACGTGGGGGAAGGGGACTGGACCACCGAGTGGACCATCCCCGAGGCCCACCGGTCCCGGGCCGTCATCGTGGCCAAGCAGCCCCTGGTGGTGGCGGGAACCGACTGCGTGCGGGACGTCTTCCGCGCCGTCGGCCCCGACCTGGCCGTGGACATCGTGGTCCCCGACGGCCAGCGCGTGGAAGCGGGGACGGTCCTGGTGGGAGTGCAGGGGCGCACGAGGGACCTCCTCGTGGGGGAGCGGACGGCGCTCGACTTCCTCGGGCGCCTCTCGGGAATCGCCACCTTCACGAGTCGTTTCGTGGAGGCGGTGGCGGGGACGGGCGTGCGCATCGTGGACACCCGGAAGACCACGCCCGGCTGGCGTCTCCTGGAGAAGGCGGCCGTGCGCTCGGGCGGCGGCATGAACCACCGCACCGGCCTCCACGACATGGTGCTGGTGAAGGACAACCACGCCGACGCCTGTGGCGGGGTGGCCCGGGCCACCAAGGCCGCCATGGAGGCCAACGACCGGGGACTGGCGGTGGAGGTGGAGGTGCGCACCCTGGAGGAGTTGGAGGAGATCCTCTCCCTCGGCCCCGACCGCATCCTGCTGGACAACATGAGCGCGGAGACGCTCCGCTCGGCGGTGGCACGCGTACGCCGGCTGGGGTCCCAGCGCCCCGAGACCGAGGCGTCGGGGAACGTGACCCTGGCCAACGTGCGCGCCATCGCCGAGACCGGGGTGGACCTCATCTCCGTCGGGGCGCTCACCCACTCGGCGCCCTGCGCCGACGTCTCCCTCCGGATGGTGCGCTAGGGACACGCCATGGCGCTCCTCACTCACTGGGACGGCGAGCCGGTCCAGGTCTGGGCCCGGGTGTGGCGCGCGAACCGGGTGGAGGCCCACGACGTCGTGGGGAGCACCAACGACCGCCTCAAGAGGCTGGCCTCGGAGGGGGCGCGCCCCTATTCGGTGGTGGTGGCCGAGGAGCAGACGGCGGGGCGGGGACGGAGCGGCGGGGTCTGGCACTCGCCGCCGGGCTCCGGGCTCTGGATCTCCGTCCTCCTGCCATCTTCCGGGGTGGTGCCGACCCACCTCCCCCTGGTGGTGGGCGTGGCGGCGGCGCGCGCCGCGGAGAGCGCGTGCTCCGGCCTGAAGGTGGGGATCAAGTGGCCCAACGACCTCCAGGTGGGCGCGCTCAAGGTGGGAGGCATCCTCTGCGAGCACAGCCACGGAGCCGTGGTGGCGGGTGTGGGCGTGAACCTCCGCGTTCCTCCCGACGCGCTCCCCGAGGAAGTGGCGGTGCGGGCGGCGGCGCTGGAAGGCGCCGCTTCGGTGCGGGTCTCGGCGGGGGAGCTGGCCAGCGCCCTCCTCCACGAGCTCCACGCCCTCGTGCCCCGCTCCGGCAGAGGGCTGGAGCGTGAGGTGCACCAGGAGCTGGAGCGGCGCGACGTCCTCCGGGACCGGGAGGTGGTGACGCAGCAGGCGGGGCCCGGGACGGCCCGGGGGATCGCGCCCGACGGAGCGCTCCTGCTGGAGCGGCCGGACGGGACGCGGGTAGGGGTGAGGGCGGGAAGCGTGAGGTTGGCGTAGACGGGGATCCTCGAGAGGAGGGGTCATGCAGCTTGTCGTGGACGTCGGCAACACCGAGACGGTCGTGGGACTCGCGAGCGCGCCCCTGGAGATGGCGCACCACTGGCGCGTCAACTCTGTCGTGCCGCGCACGGTGGACGAGCTGACGGTGCTCCTGCGCGCCTTCCTCGTGGCCGCGGAAGTGGATCCCCGCAGCGTCGCCCAGGGCGTGGTGGGCTCGGTGGTCCCCTCGGCCACCTACGTCTGGCGGGGGAGCCTGGAACGCCTCGTCGGGGGCCCCGTGGTGGTGGTGGGACCCGAGTCGCCCCTCCCCATCCGGATGGAGGTGGAAGACCCCAAGTCGGTGGGCGCCGACCGCGTCGTGAACACCTTGGCGGCCCGGGAGATGTTCGGGCGCGACACCATCGCCGTGGACATCGGGACGGCCACCACCTTCGACTGCATCACCGCGGAGGGGGTGTTCCTGGGAGGGGTGATCTCGCCGGGGCTGTCAGCGGGGCTCGAGTGGCTGGACAAGCGCACCGCCAAGCTCCCCCGGGTGGAGCTGGCGCCCCCCGGGCTCGTCATCGGGCGGCGCACGGAGACGTGCATCCAGAGCGGCGTCTTCTACCAGACCGTGGACGGCGTGGACGGCATCGTGCGCCGCATCAAGACCGAGTGGGGCAAGCCCGACGCCCTCGTGGTGGCCACCGGCGGGTTCTGCAAGATCCTCGCGCCCCACCTGGCCACCGTGGACCGCATCGAGCCCTACCTCACGCTGTACGGACTCGCCCTGGCCGGCGGGCACATGGCCGCGGTGGGGTGACCGGGGCTAGATTACCGGCTCCGCAGAACGAACCTCAGAGATTTCCGCACCGATGACCCTATCTCCCGTCTTCCGGTCCCAGGCGGCGGTCCGCCTCCTGGAAGAGCAGGGCGTCTGGCGGCGCCTGGCCCCCGATGTCCAGGCCCAGGCCGACGCCGTGCGCACGATCTACGCCGACCTGCGGGAGGTACTGGGAAGCGAGTTTCGCGCCGGCGATCCCCATGTGCCCAGCGCCTCCGAGGCGCTGGCTCCGGAAGGGCTCCACTTCGTGCAGGAGTACTTCTTCCTCATTCTGTTCCGCTCCATCTTCGCTTCGCTGGGGGTTGGTACGGAGCGGCTCGGTCTCTACTCCGAGCTCAACTTCTGCATCAAGGGCACCATCACGGCGGCGGACAACCTGTTCGACGACCAGGACAAGAGCCTCCTCCCCCTGGCGCCGTCTTCCGGCGCCCGCTTCCGCTCCATCCTCCAGCTCCTGGCCTTCGAGCGCCTTCTCCGCAGGGCGCTGGACCGGGGGGAGCACGCCGGGCTCCTGGAGGGCGCTCAGCGCGACGGGGTGCTCCGGGGGCTTCTGGACCGGATGGCGTGCATCGGAAGGCTGGAGGGCTCGGAGGAGGGGGGCGTGGACGAGGTGCCCACTCCCGACGACATGGTGGAGCGGGTGCACCGCGTGCGCGGCGGTGCGCTCTTCGCGCTCGCCTTCATGGCGCCCTCCGTGCTCGAGGAGGGGGAGACGGCGGCGAAGTTCGCCGCCGCCGAGCCGGCGGTGGCCCGCCTGGGCACGGCCTTCCAGATCGTGGACGACCTCACCGACTTCGAGTTCGACCTGGGGCGGCGGAGCCACAACCTGCTGACGTCCCAGGCCTTCCACCACGGGACCGACGCCGAGAAGGCGGCCCTGGCCCGTTTCCGCAGCGGAGAGGCGGTGACCCCCGGGGTGGTGGAGAGCCTCTTCCGGGATTCGGCCCGCACCGTGCTGGAGCGGGCCTACCAGGAGGCCAGGGAGTCGTTCCGCGCCCTCGCGGCGTTGGGCCATTGGCTCGATCCGGCCCTTTCCGACGAGATCGTGCACGCCATCGTGGGGCTGGACGGGGTGGCCCGCATGGAGGCTCTGAGCTCCCGTAGCTGAGCGCCGGAGCGCGCCGCCCCTCCCGGGGGCCCTCCCGGGCCCCGTCTCCGGTCCCCACCCGTCTTGACATCGCCCCTGGAGCCGTCAGATTCCATGCGTTGTTAGCACTCACCGAAGGTGAGTGCTAACGAACTCAACGTCCCTGCAGCACCCCACTTTTTTGGGTCAGCCCTTGTTCAGAGGAGGAAGGCCTGATGGGAAAGAACACCGCTTCCAGGATCCAGCCCCTGGCCGATCGTGTGGTGGTCAAGGCGATGGAGGAGGCCGAGCAGATGAGGGGCGGCCTCTACATCCCCGACACTGCCAAGGAGAAGCCGTCGCAGGGCCACGTGATGGCCGTGGGACCGGGCAAGCTCTCCGAGGAAGGGAAGCGCCTGGCGCCGGACGTGAAGGTCGGCGACAAGGTGCTGTACGGAAAGTACAGCGGCACGGACATCACGCTGGATGGTGAGGAGTTCCTCATCCTCCGGGAGTCCGACGTCCTGGCCGTCGTGAAGTAATCCAGCGCAACGCATCCGACTCGATCGAAGGAGATAGAGAACATGGCAGCCAAAGAGCTCCATTTCGACGTCGAGGCGCGGACGCGCCTCAAGACCGGCGTAGACAAGCTGGCCCAGGCCGTGAAGGCGACGCTGGGCCCCAAGGGCCGCAACGTGGTCCTGGATCGGAAGTTCGGCTCCCCCACCGTGACCAAGGACGGCGTGTCCGTGGCGAAGGAGATCGAGCTCGAGGATCCGGTGGAGAACATGGGCGCCCAGATGGTGAAGGAGGTCGCCACCAAGACCTCCGACGCCGCCGGTGACGGCACGACGACCGCGACCGTGCTGGCCCAGGCCATCTTCGGCGAGGGCCTGAAGAACGTTACCGCCGGCTCCGACCCCATGGCCATCCGCCGCGGGATCGACAAGGGCGTGGATGTCGTGGTGGCCGAGCTGAAGAAGCTCTCCACCCCCACCAAGGGGAAGAAGGAGATCGCCCAGGTCGGCGCCATCTCCTCGAACAACAACGTGGAGGTCGGCGAGCTCATCGCCGACGCCATGGAAAAGGTGGGCAAGGACGGCGTCATCACGGTGGAGGAGGCCCGCGGCCTCGATACCACCCTGGAGACCGTCGAGGGCATGCAGTTCGACCGCGGCTACCTGTCGCCGTACTTCGTGACGGACCCGGAGCGGATGGAGGCGGCCCTCGAGGATGCCCTCATCCTCATCCACGACAAGAAGATCTCCTCCATGAAGGACCTGCTCCCGGTCCTGGAGAAGGTCGCGCAGATAGGCAAGCCCTTGGTGATCATCGCCGAGGACGTGGAGGGCGAGGCCCTGGCCACACTGGTGGTGAACAAGCTGCGCGGCACGCTGAAGGTGGCTGCGGTGAAGGCGCCGGGGTTCGGCGACCGCCGCAAGGCCATGCTCCAGGACGTCGCCGTGCTCACCGGCGGTCAGGTGATCTCCGAGGAGGTGGGCTTCAAGCTCGAGAACACCGTCCTCGGTGACCTGGGCAAGGCCAAGCGCGTCGTCATCGACAAGGACAACACCACGCTCATCGACGGCGGCGGTGAGCCGGCCAAGATCAAGGGCCGCATCGACGAGATCCGGGTAGCCATCGACAAGAGCACGTCGGACTACGACAAGGAGAAGCTCCAGGAGCGCCTTGCCAAGCTGGCCGGCGGCGTGGCCGTCATCAACGTCGGCGCCGCCACCGAGACCCAGATGAAGGAGAAGAAGGCGCTGGTCGAGGACGCGCTGCACGCGACCCGCGCGGCCGTGGAGGAGGGGATCGTCCCCGGCGGCGGCGTGGCGCTGCTCCGCGCCCAGAAGGTGCTGGACAAGCTGAAGCTCGCCCGCGAGGACGAGCAGATCGGCGTCCAGATCCTGTCTCGCGCCCTGGAGCACCCCATCCGGCAGATCGCCATCAACGCCGGGGCCGAGGGCTCCATCGTGGTGGAGAAGGTCCGCGGGAAGAAGGAGGCCGCGTACGGCTTCAACGCGCTGAACAACGAGTACGAGGACCTGGTGGAGGCGGGCGTCATCGACCCCACCAAGGTCGTGAGGACCGCGCTGCAGAACGCCGCGAGCATCGCGGGGCTGCTGCTGACCACGGAGGCCGTGGTGGTGGAGAAGAAGGAGGAGAACAAGGGGCCGGCGATGCCTCCGGGCGGCATGGGCGGCATGTACTGACCGGTAAGCGACGCGCCTTCGGCGCGTCGCTTACCGAGTCGGCGGATCTCCGAACCCTGGGGGAACGGAAGGCTTCTCGAGAGCTGGACGGCCGGGGTTCGGAGATCCACCTCATGCGCAACATCCTTCGGACGTCGCGCGGGGTTTTGAGAGGGATAGGAGGGCCGGTTGCTCCGCGAGAGCGGGGTGGCCGGCCCTTCGTGTTTCGGTGCGAGCCGGGCACGCCGACCACGACAGGCTTGACTGACGCGGGACCGAAGCCTATGGTACAATTGTACATGTCTCCTTCGGGAGGGTGGCTTGGACATCTCCGTTGACACGTCGACCATCATGGCGGTCATCCTCAACGAGCCCACCAAGCCCGTGCTGGTTCGTGCCACGGAGGGTGCGGATCTGCGCTCAGCGCCGTCGCTCCCCTGGGAGGTCGGCAACGCGTTGACGGCACTCTTCAAGCGTGGGCGCATCACGCTGGGGCAGGCCCAGAAGGCGGTGGAGTCGTTCGAGGCCATCCCGGTTCAGCTCGCGGACGTTGATATCCGGGAGGCAGTGAGGCTGAGCCATGAGCACGGCATCTACGCGTACGACGCGTACGTGCTGGAATGTGCGCGACGCTATGGAACCCCCCTGCTGTCGTTGGACGGTCCGCAGTGCGAGATCGCGCGGAAGCTCGGAATCGAGGTCCTGGAGGTGGAGTCATGAGGGTCTACACGTACTCCGAGGCGCGGCGGCGTTTCGCGCGGCTCCTGGACGAGGCTCGTAGCGGCGGCGAGATCAGGATCAAGCGCCGGGACGGAAGTGAGTACGCTCTTCGTCCTGTGGCGCCCGGCAAGTCCCCCCTGGACGTTTCCGGGGTGGATACGGGCCTGTGCAGGGCCGACATCCTGGAAGCCATACGGGAGTCGCGCGAGCGGGAGCCTAGGGGTCCTTCCGCCTAGCCCGAGGCGCAGCCAGGGCGGGGGCTTGCGATGCCGGATCACGGAAGATCCCCGGTCCATGAGGGCCTCGGTCCGGGTCCAGGAGATGGGTCATGACGGCTCGGATTCCGATGCCGCCCTGTAACCCCTTCGGCTAGGCTGCTCATGAGACTGGCGTCCAGCCGCGCATGACCCTATAGTGCGCACACCCCCTGGGACTCACCCGAGCCCCGACCCTCCCGCACCATGTCCATCAGGCGCCTTCGTGGAGCCCGTCGTACCCCCACGCACGCGAGTCAGCCGCGGGCGGGGGGTTCGTGCATTGGGGCGTTGTGGGGCGTTGAAGGGGCCGACTGAGTCCGTTTCCCCGATTTGGAGAGAGGAGAAAGGATCACATGGGATGGATCAACTGGGTCCCGGGTGTGGGCACGATCGCGAATGCGCTGGCAGACCCCAAGGGCCGAAAGGTCTCCGACTACATCTGCCACATGGATACCAGCCTCTCCGGCACCGAGTCGGAAGCCGCAGCGATTCTCGCATGCGACAAGGACATTGGTGACCAACTCAGGAGCTTCATCAACGACTATACCGGCGGCGGGATTGGAGACCAGTACATAGGGGTCGGTGTCAGCGGTATTTCCTCGATCATCGCAGGCCTGGTGACGAAGCGGCTGGTCGCGGTGGCGGCGAGCAAAGCGGCGGTGGCGACGTCCGGCGGCGTGACCGTAGCCCTGGCGTTGGACGCGTTCATCAACCTGAAGATCACCCTCGACAACCTGAATGAGATGAAGGTGGCCGCTCAACAAATGAAGGACACGTGTTGCTCATGTGAGAAGACGCGCTGTGGCGATCTACGGGCTGTCGGGACAGGCGAGAGCATCACCCGGTGGTTCTTCGGCGCCGAGCGCTCCTTCCAGAAGACGAAACAGGCTATGCAGGAGAAGGCGAAAGATGACTACCAGCACGCATGCGTGGGTGACTGCCAGACGGGGGAGTGCCAGCCCGTCGCGTACGTGACGGAGTGGGATCAGGGCGGGTTTGCGATGCACCGCACCACGTTGACGTACGACGTCTACTGCGAATGCACCCGGTGACCGAAGAGCGGGGCTTCGTCCGTTCTTGAGCACGCGCCTGCGTCGCACCTCCAGAGCGTCGAGCGCCATCTGAAGAGGTGTGACATGGCACCGGCAAGTTGACTCCACCATTCCCTGAATCCCAACACACCAATCCTGTTGCCGCCGCCGTGCAGCCGGTCGCCCCGCGCCATCCGTGAACCCTCGAACCACAACCCCGGAGGAGACGAATCGTGAGCAACCGTGTGATTCACTTCGAGATCCATGCCGCCGATCCGCAGCGCGCCATGGACTTCTACAGGTCGGTGTTCGGGTGGAAGTTCCCGAAGTGGATGACGACCCCGCCGTACTGGGGCGTCGTGACCGCCGAGGAAGGGGGCCAGGAACGCGGGATCAACGGGGGGATGCTGATACGGGTGGGCGCAGAGCCGGCCCCAGGCGCCGCCGTGAACGCGTGGGTCTGCACGGTACAGGTCGACGCCTACGACCCCGTGCACGAGAGGATCATGGCCGCCGGCGGGTCCGTGGCGATGGAGAAGCATGCCATCCCCGGGATGGCGTGGCAGGGCTACTACACGGACACGGAAGGCAACCTCTTCGGCGTCCACCAGCCCGACACGGAAGCGAAGTAGCGCCCCCGCGCCTCCCCTGGCTGCAACCCGAGCACCCCCCGGGTTGTCCAACGGTCGGAGGTGCACGTCGGTGCGCCCGCCGTTCCACGTCGGCCGGGGAGGATGCGGCCCATGTCCGCGGACACGCTCGCGCAGGAGGCCCGCCACGCCCTGCGGAGGCTCCGCCGCGCCCCCGGGTTCAGCCTCACCGTCGTCCTGACGCTGGCCCTGGGGATCGGCGCAAACGCGGCCATGTTCGACGTGGTGGACCGGCTGATGTTCCGCCCCCTCGCCCACCTCGGCGATCCGGGCTCGGTGCACCGCGTGTACTGGCAGTGGAGGCAACACGGCTCGACGGTCACGGCGCTGTCCACGTACTACGCGCGCTACCTCGACCTGGCGCGCTGGACGTCGTCGTTCTCCCGCGTCGCGGCGTTCGCCGAGATGGACCAGGCAGTGGGGGAGGGGGGCGCCGTCCGCGAGTTGCCCGTGGCCGCGGTGAGCGCGTCGTTCTTCGAGCTATTCGACGCGCCTCCCACGCTGGGCCGGTACTTCGCCGCCGACGAGGACGTGCCTCCGCGGGGAGCCGAGGTGGCGGTCCTCTCCCACGGCTTCTGGCGCTCGGAGTACGGCGGGGGTGACGTCCTCGGGCGCACCCTGCGCGTCGGCAACCTCCGGCCCGTCATCATCGGGGTCGCCCCGGCCGGCTTCGAGAGCGTCAACCGGGCGCAGGCGCCGGCCGTCTACCTTCCCATTACGGCCTATGCGGGGAGCACGGGCACCGGGGATGCCGAGACCTACGCCACGGCGTACCGCTGGGGGTGGGTCCACGTCCTCGCGCAGCGGAAGACAGGCGTGCCCCTGGAGCGGGCCGAGGCCGACGCGACCGAGGCGTTCCGGAGGAGTTGGAGCCTCGCCCAGGGGCAGGACCCCCAGCTCCCGACGCTGGAGGCCGCGCAGCCACACGCGACCGTTTCCGCCGTGCGCACCGGCGCCGGGCCCAACCCCGGCCTCGAGGCCCGCACCGCCGTCTGGGTGGGCGTGGTGGCGGGCATCGTCCTCCTCATCGCCTGCGCCAACGTCGCCAACCTCCTCCTCATGCGGACGCTGCGAGGCCGGCGCGAGGCGGCCGTGCGGCGCGCGTTGGGCTCGGGGCGCGGGCGGCTGGCGCTCGGGCCCCTGATGGAGGGGCTGGCGCTCGCCCTGGCCGGAGGCGCCGCGGCCCTGCTCACGGCCCGGGTGCTGGGCGGCCTCATCGGGCGGCTTCTCGTCACCCGGGCCGGCGGCGCGTCGTCGCTCATGCCGCACCCCCGCACCGTCGTCGTGACCGTCGGCGTCACGCTCCTGGCGAGCCTGCTCGTCGGGCTCCTGCCGTCGCTGGCGTCGGGCAGGGGCGACCTGGTCCGCGACCTCCGGGCAGGCGCCCGGGACGGGGGAGGGCGGGGCGCTCGGTCGCGGGCCGCGCTCCTGGTGGCCCAGGCGGCGCTCTCGATGGTGCTCCTCGTCGGGGCGGCCCTCTTCGTTCACAGCCTCGGCGCGGTGCGCCGGGCTCCCATGGGGTTCGATCCGGAGCGGGTGGTCCGGGTGGAGCGGATCATCGCCCCGGGGACCTTCGACGACAGCGTGCAGGTTCCGCTCCGGCGCACCCTGCTGGCCGCGGCGCAGGCGCTGCCCCAGGTGGAGGCGGCCGCGTGGGTCAGCAGCGCGCCCTTCCTCAGCACCTCCTCGACGGAGCTGTTCGTCGAGGGGATCGACTCGGTGGGGATGCTCGGCGTGTTCACGTACCAGGCGACCACCCCCGACTACTTCCGGACCATGGGCACGCGCATCCTGCGGGGTCGCGGGATCGAGGACGCCGACCGGGAGGGCTCGCCTCCGGTCGCCGTGGTCAGCCAGAGCATGGCGGGCGTCCTCTGGCCCGGCGCCGACGCGCTGGGCCGCTGCCTCCGGATGCGCACGCGCGATGCGCCGTGCCGCACCGTGGTCGGGATCGCCGAGGACATCGTCCAGCGCACGCTCACGCAGGACGAGCGCTACCAGTACTACGTGCCCATCGAGCAGTACGGGCGCACCTGGGGCAACGGCCTGCTCCTGAGGCTCCGCCCCGGCGCGGCGCGCGGAGCCCAGGACGTCCGTGCCGCCCTGCAGGCCTGGGTTCCGGGCGGCTCCTATCTGAGGGTGCAGGCGCTGGACGACGTGGTGCGGCACGAGCGTCGCTCCTGGCGCCTCGGGGCGACCATGTTCCTGGCGTTCGGCCTCCTCGCGCTCCTCGTGACGGCGGTGGGGCTGTACGGCGCCATCGCCTACGACGTCGCGCAGCGCATGCACGAGGTGGGGATCCGGCTGGCCCTCGGCGCCCGGGACGCGAGCATCCTCGCCCTCGTGCTGGGCCGGAGCGTGCGGTACGCGGCCGCCGGCACGGTGGCGGGCTCGCTGGTGGCCCTCGCCGCCGGGCGCTGGATCCAGCCCCTCCTCTTCGGAACGTCGGCGACGGATCCCAGGGTCTACGTCGGGGTGGCCGCCCTCATGCTCGCCGTGGCCCTGGCGGCGGGGGCCGTGCCGGCCGCGGGAGCGGTCCGTGCCGACCCGGTCAGAGCCATCCGCTCGGAGTGACCGTCCGACCCGAGAGAATCAGCCGAGGCCCGCTGCTACTCCGCGAACATCTCCTGGAGAACGCGGAGAACCTTGGTGAGGGTGGGCGCGGGTACGCGACCGAGGCGGGTCTTCCGGATCTCCCGACCGGTCGTCGGATCGAGGGAGACCAGAAACACGTCGCCTCGCCGAGGGGGGCCGCCTACCAGACCCATTCGGCCTCGTCGAACTCCGTGGGCACGGGCCTGTCGAGCAGGCCGGAGTCGTCCGACGCCCGCAGCGCCGCTTCTTCGAGGAGAGGCTTGGGGATGCGGACGCCCCGCGAATTGCCGATACGGATGAGCTTCGTCCTCATGGCATGGAGCAGGTGCGAGGGAAGCGGTAATTACAATGTGATCCCGCTGCTTGCCGGTCGGCAGGGCCCCTGCTCAGGTCGTGGGTTCTGGCGCACCCACGGGACCACCCGTATAGTGCCCGCACCCCCCGGGGACTCACTCGAGCCCCCAATCCCCAACAGAATGCTCATCAGGGCCCTCGTCGGAGCCGACCGTGCCGAGTGGCTGCGCATGCGCTGCGCCCTCTGGCCGGCGTCCGACGGCGACGAGCACACTCGGGAGATCACCGCGTTCCTGGAGTCCGGCTCCGGCCCGGTTGCCGTGTACGTCGCCGACCGTGAAGCGGGGGGCAACCTGGGCGGCTTTCTGGAGATGGGGCTCCGCAGCTATGCCGAGGGGTGTCGCACCTCGCCCGTACCCTACATCGAAGGCTGGTACGTGGACCCCGACCTCCGCAGGCGGGGCGTGGGCGAGGCGCTGGTGGAGGCCGCCGAGGCTTGGGCCCGCGAGCGCGGGCACACCGAGATCGCCAGCGACACCGCTCCCGACAACGAGGCGAGCCTGGCAGCCCACGAGCGGCTTGGGTTCGCGATAACCGACAGGATGGTGTGCTTTCGGAAGGAGCTTGGGGAGGGGTAGGGGGTGGGGGGATGCGGCAGGGTGCACAGGGGGGTTATGCGCGCCCCTTGATGGTCTCTGTTGGAATGTCGCGACCTGTGCGACGCGGATCTCCCGTGATGACGGGTGGATGCGAAGCGCGCAGAATGAACGTTATACGCAAGTGCCTTGAACGAAGAGGATGGCGAGAGGAATACATGCCGCTGAACGCCAAGCCACTAGACGAATTGAACGCCGCAGATATTGAACGCTTGGCAGAGACGGGGGAGAGAGAGGGTCGCAGGATTGAGTTCAAGGAGTCCCTTCCGGGCGGCAGCGACGGGGAGAAAAGAGAATTCCTCTACGATGTTAGCTCGTTTGCGAACGCCGCCGGCGGGGACATCATCTACGGAGTGAAGGAAGAGAAGGGCGTTGCCGTAGACGTGGCCCCACTCGAGGGCGTGAACATCGATGAGGAGATCTTGCGCCTCGAAGCAATCGCGTTGGCCGGAATCGATCCACGCATCCCTGGGCTCCGGATCAAAGCAGTTCCCGCGAGGGACGGCACAGTGCTTGTGATCCGGATTCCAAGAAGTTGGGATGTTCCGCACATGGTCACAGCGTCAGGAGTGTCTCGCTTCTACTCTCGCACGTCGGCTGGGAAATACCAGTTGGACGTCAGAGAGATCAAAGCACTGAGCATCCTCTCAGATTCTGCTGAACGGAGGGTCCGCGAATTCCGCTCGGAGAGGCTAGCCCGCATCGTCGCGGATGATGTGGCATTCCCTTTGGGGACAGGGCCAAAGGTAATCCTTCACATCGCGCCGGTTGGCGCCGCCATAAGCGGCGGCTCCGTCGATCTGGGCGTGGTCGCCAACGATCCGACACGCCTCCGGCCTCCCTCGGGATGGGGCTTTGATTGGCGTCACAACCTGGATGGGTTTGCCACTTACGCTCGAAACTCAGATGGCCAGCAGGTGATTGGATACTCTCAGTTCTTTCGCGACGGCCGCGTCGAATGTGTTGACGCGTGGCTGCTCACCGCGTTGCCGGGAAAGAAGGGTATCGCGACTCGCCAGGTGGAAGACGGTCTGATTGAGATGACCACGGGAGCTGTCGCGATGCACGAGAAGCTCGGGATCGCGCCGCCCGTGGTGGTAATGATCACTCTGACCGGCGTCCGTGGCTTCGAACTCATGACTGGAACTGCCACCTGGGGCTTTGCTGGCCATCCAGTGGACAGAGACGTGGTGATGCTTCCGGAAGTGGTTCTGAACGAGCTCACCGAGCCCACATTCCGCACTTCGCGGAGGCGATATCTTTGAATTTATGTCCTGATGGGA
>CAZJFX010000070.1:0-15514 GCA_964545395.1 uncultured Gemmatimonadaceae bacterium
CCCCGTCCTACCGTCCCCTATCGCCCCCGCGACTCTTCAGGTTCCGAAATGGCTGTCCCGGGTCGGGTGGCTTCTTCCGGAGGGGAAGGGACGCCTGAGCCGGGTTCCTGCGGTGGCGCATCCCCCGCAGGTGGGCGTCCAGCGCGGCCAGGTCGTCCAATCCGCGCCCCTCCGCCTCGTCCAGCAGCCGAAGGAGGATCCTGGCCGTGGCCAGCGCGTCCCCGTAGGCCCGATGCCGCCCCAGGATCTGGACGCCGAAGCGGCGGCTCACCACGTCGAGGCTGCGGTGCCGGAGCTCGGGCACGAGGCGGCGCACCATGCGCACGGTGCACAGGCGCACGGGGTCTGGAGCCTCGCCGGTCGTGCGGATGAGCTCGCTGGAGACGAAGGCCCAATCGAAGGCCACGTTGTGAGCGACGAAGACCCTCCCCTCCAGCCGGCGCACCACTTCCTCCGCCACGTCCTCGAACCAGGGTGCTGCGGCCACCATGGCGTCGGTGATCCCGGTGAGGGAGGTAACGCCCGGCGGGATGCGGCGCCCGGGGTTCACCAGGGTCTGCCACTCGTCCACGATGCGGCCTCCCCGAACCTCCACCACCGCGATCTCCGTGATGCGGTGGCCGCGTTCCACCCCACCCCCGGTGGTCTCCACGTCCACCACGGAAAATGCCACCTCCGCCAGCGGGCGCCCCAGGGGCGCCCGTGATGGGTCCATGCTCCACACGCCGTCCCGGTCCACCCGGAAGCGGGCGTCGGAGCCCAGAAGCTGGAAGACAGCCGCCGAGGCGGCCCCGGTGTGACCCGAAAGGCCGAGGACGTCCCGGGCCAGATCCAGCGTGTGGGCGGGCCCCGAGCGGAGCCGATCCGCCGCCCGCCGGACCAGCGACCCCGGTGGACCCTTCGTCACGCGTCCTTGCCGACCTGGGTGACCGAGAAGGAGAGAGCCTCGAGCTCCATGACCAGGTTCACGTTGGTCACCGGGACGTGCGGGGGAACCCGCAGCGCGACCGCCGCGAAGTTCAGGATCCCCTTGGCTCCCGCCGACACGACCCGGTCGGCCACGCGCTGGGCCTCCTCCGCGGGCACCGCGATGATGACCAGGTCAACGTCCAGCGTCCGGATCACCTCCTCCAGCTCCTCGGCGGGCCGGACCGGCACCGCCCCCCACCACCTCCCCACCTTGACCGGATCCGAGTCCAGCACAGCGACGCAGTCGTAGCCGCGGCTCGTGAAGTTCGGGTAGGAGAAGAGCGCCGACCCGATCCGGCCGGCCCCCACCAGGACCACCCGCCAGCGGCGCTCCAGCCCGAGGATGGACCGGAGGCGAGCCCCCAGGTCCACCACCGGGTAACCCAGCCCCCGCTTGCCGAAGGAGCCGAACTGGGAGAGGTCCTTTCGAACCTGGGCGGCCGTCGTGCCCCCTCCTGCCGCCAGAGCCTCCGACGACACGGTGGTGGCGCCGGAACGCTCCAGATCCTCCAGGACCCGCAGGTACTGGGATAGGCGGCGAACGGTGGAATCGGAGACACGGTGAGACACGGCAGGCCCTGGCTGAAGCCGCCTCAGGGACGCGGCTTGTGAAATCCTTCACAAATATGGAGGGGCGACTAGCCTACGGCAATCGCGCCGACAGGCGGATGAAGGCGTCCGGGGCGAGGCGCTCCGGGCGCTCCTGGAGCCCCACGCCCACCGCGTCGGCCAGGGCCTCGGCCGCCGCCGCCGGCACCAGGAGGTCGGGATGGTCCCGGAGGATCTTCCCGAGCTGCTTGCGGCGCCACTGGAAGCAGGCCCGCACCAGCGTGCGCAGGCGCGCCTCCTCGGCGTCGAGGAGCGGCTCGGGGCGGAGGGGGCGGATGCGAACCACCGCCGAGTCCACTCCGGGCACGGGCCGGAACGCGCTCCGTCCCACTCGGAAGAGCCGCTCCGCCGTCGCCACGCACTGCACGCCCACGGCCAGGGATCCGTACGCTTTCGTGCCCGGCGCCGCCACGATGCGGTCGGCCACCTCCTCCTGAACCATGAGCACGATCTCCCGGGGGCGGGGACGCTCCAGAAGGCGGAAGAGGATCGGGGTGGTGATGTTGTATGGGATGTTGCCCACCACCCGGAGACGGGACGGGTCGCGGACGAGCTCGTGCAGTGGGACGCGGAGGACGTCGCCGCGGACCACCTCGACGTCGCCGCGGCCCCCCAGCGTCCGCTCCAACTCAGAGGCCAGGGCGTCGTCCAATTCCACCAGGACCAGGCGCCCCACCCTTCCCACCAGGTGGCGGGTGAGCGCTCCCCTCCCCGGACCCACCTCCACGACCTCGTCGTCGGGGCCCGCCCCCACCGCCTCGGCGATCTTCCGCTGGAGGTTGGGGTCCACGAGGAAGTTCTGCCCCAGGGAGCGCTTGGCGCGATGGCCCGCCGGCGGCGTCAAGGAGTGCGGACGACCAGGGCGGTCCGGTCGTCCCCTTGGATGGGCGGATCAGTGTTCACGGTGAGGGCGAAGAGCTCGTCCACGATGAGGCGCACGGGTGCGTGGCGCAGAGAGATGACCGTGTCGAGGACCCGCTCCTCGCCGTCGCAGCGGGCCACCGCCGCCAGCGTGTCCGAGAGGCCGTCGGTGAAGAGGAGGAGAAGGTCCTTCTCCCGGTCCCATGGTATCTCGGCCTCGGCGTACGACTCGGGGCCCGCGAACCCCACCGGGGGATCGGTGGCGGTGAGGCGGTCCAGCCCCCCGTCCCCGTGGATGACGAAGGCGTGGGGATGGCCGGCATTGGAGTAGACCAGCGTCCCCGCCGCCGGGTCCAGCACGCCGTAGAACACCGTGAGGAACATCTCGGTGGTCTCGAGCTCGTCACGCAGCGCCCGGTCCAGGCAGCGCAGAACCTCTGCCGGCGAGTGGTGCTCCCGGGCATAGATCCCCGCCGCGCTCAGCGTCAGGGTCATGATGAGGGCGGAGGGGAACCCATGGAGCGATACATCGCCCAGCATGACGCCGATGCACCCCTCGGGGAGGCGAAAGAGCTGGTAGAAGTCCCCCCCCACCTGCTCGGCGGGCACCACCCGGGCGGCGGCCTCGGCCCCCTCGAAGCGCTCGGCGGCGGGGAGGAGCTTCTGCTGCAGGTCCTGAGCGAGCTCCATCTCCCGCCCCATGCGCTCCTTGGAGAGGCTCTCCTCGTGGAGCCGCTTGTTCTCCAGCGCCGAGCCTACCTGGGAGGCGATGGCGGACAGCAGCTTCTGGTCGGCGGCGCTGTACTTCTCGCCGCCCTTGCGCCCGATGAGGTTCAGCACCCCCAGGCTGCGCGGCTGGCCGGAGGGCGGCGTGTACCGGATGGGCACGGCGAGGACCGAGTCTCCCTTCTGTCCCCGCTCCTTCTGCTCGCGGCGTGCCGCTCTGGACACGATGTAGCTCTTCTGCTCCCGGAACACCATGGACGTGATCGTGTCCGGATCGTCGGGGGTGAGTAGGCTGTCCAGCCCGTCGTCGCCCACCGCGGCGGAGAGGTGGAGTTGCTGGCTCTCCTCGTGGTAGATCCATAGGGAGCCCCGAAGCGCGCCCATGACGTCGCACACCTCCTGCAGGATCACGCGCGCGGCGTCGTCCATGTGCAGGATGGAGCCCAGGGTCTCGCTGATGGAGTAGAGGAGGTGGATCTCCTCGTAGCGGTCGGAGAGTTCCTGGGTGAAGAACCTCATCTCCCTGGCCGCCTCGTAGGCCCGCTCCAGGATCCGGGCCAGGAGGGCCGCCACGGCTCCCGCAGGAGCCCTGGGGGAGTCCAGGACCTCCAGTTCCAGGAGAGCGGTGTCCCGGGACGAAACCCCGGCCCGCGCCAGGACGTCCTGTCCGTCCCGGCCGGGCAGCTCCTCGGTGGCGTAGAGGATCTCCGCGGCGGTCCCGGGCTCGGGCGGAGGGATCATGAGGCGGACCCGGAGATCGAGCGCCTCCTCGAAGTCGGCCAGCGCCCGAAGGACCGGATCCGGCAGCGTCGCGGGGACGAGCCGATCCGGTGGACTCATGCCTGAGCGCCGCCTTCCAGCCTCGGCAACTCCGGATCCAGGAGGAGCACAAGCGTGACCTCGTTGCCCCGGTCGTTGTACACCACCTCGTCCAGGAGCTGGCGCATGAGAAAGAGGCCGCGCCCCCCCGACTTCATGAGGTTTTCGGGACAGGTCGGGTCGGGAATGGAGCAGGGATCGAAGCCCCGTCCTTCGTCGATGACCCGGGCACGGATCGCCCCGCTCGTGAGGGTCACCTCCACCCGGACCCGCTTGGAGGGGTCGTGGGCGTTCCCGTAGAGCATGGCATTGGAGAGCGCCTCGGTGAGCCCCACCCTGAAGTTCAAGCGGAGGCGGTGGGCGTGCGTGTCCCGCGCCTGGCACCGGCGCACCACGTACTCCACCGCGTGCTCGATGGACCGGACGTCCGAGGGAAGCTCAAGGACGAGATCGTCGTCCACGCTGCCACCGCGCTCAGGGTTCACGGGAAGATGGGTCGCCACCGGAAGGGCTCAGAACCCTTCCAGGGCCTGCTCCTTGGTGTCCGTGATCTTGAAGAGGGTGTCGAGCTTCGTGAGCTCGAACAGGGTGCGGAGATCCTCGTTGAGGCTGGAGAGGCGGAGCTCCCCGGCCTGCTCGCGGATCTTCTTGGAAAGGCTCACCAGCACGCCGAGCCCCGAGGAGTCGATATACCCGGTGGCAGCGAAGTCGATGACGAACTTCCGGTCACCGGCCTCCAGATGCTCCAGGACCTTCTGCTTGAGTTCCTGGCGGTTGCCCACAATGAGCTGGCCTTCCACCTCCACGAGGGTCACGGAACCGTTCTTCGAGACCTGAAAGCCCATTTCGCGCTCCCTTGCGGGGTTGGAGAGCCCGGGCGCCACGCCAGGAGGGGCGGCGGCCCTACCGGTACAGTTGGTTAATCATAAGAGAGTCCGGAACGGAGGGGAAAGGGGCACCCCGCCCGGGGAGGCCGCCCCGGCCCCGCCCTCTTACCCTCCCAGCTTGGCCCTGAGCCGTTTCATGACAGGGGGAGAGACGAACCGCGATATGTCGCCCCCCAGCCCTGCGACCTCCCGCACCAGCGACGACGACAGGAAGGAGTATTCCAGCTCGGGGGCCAGGAAAACCGTCTCCAGCTCCTCCCAGAGCTCCCGGTTCATCTGGGCCAGCTGGAGCTCGTATTCGAAGTCGGAGACGGCCCGGAGGCCCCGGATGACGAACCGGGCGCCCCGGTCCCTGGCGAAGTCCACCATGAGGCCGCGGAAGGCCACCGCCTCCACCCGGTCGTCGCCAGCGAAGACCTCCCGGATGATCCCCACCCGCTCTTCCACCGTGAACAGGCTCTTCTTGGCCTGGGTGGCAGTGTACGCCACGGCGACGTAGAGCCGGTCCGCGATCCGCAGGGTCCGGCGTGCGATGTCCTCGTGGCCCCGGGTGATGGGATCGAAGGAGCCCGGGTAGATGGCGATGACCGGCTGGGCTTGGCTCATGGCTCGGCGACGATGAGGGTGAGGGCGGTGTCCCCGTACCTCCGGGTCCGGTCGTCGGGTCCCAGGGGGAGCGCGTCCCGCCAAGGATGCTCGACCCAAAGCTCCCGCGCAAACGGGGTCGCCCGGAAAAGCTGCGCCAGGCGGGCGGCATCACCCCCGGCGTAGGGGGGGTCGGCCAGAGCGACGTCGAAGGACCCGGGCGGGGCGTGGCGCAGGAAATGGAAGACGTCGTCGGCCACCAGCGTCACCTCCTCCCCGGCCCCCAAGAGGGCGATGTTCGCCTCCAGCGTCCTCAGCGATCCCCGCGCTCGCTCCACGAACACCACATGCTCCGCACCGCGGCTCAGCGTCTCCAGCCCCAGGGCCCCGGAGCCGGCGAAGAGATCCAGGACCCGGAGCCCGTCCATGCGCCCGCCCATGGCCGACATCCAGGCCTCCCGAACCCGGTCCGTGGTGGGCCGGGCGTCGCGTCCCCTCAGAGGCTTGAGGTGGTGGCCTTTCCAACGCCCGGAGATGATCCTCACGGCCGTCGTCCCGAGGGCCTCAGGTCCACGATGCGGGCCTGAGGGCGGGCCACGCCCCGGTATACGTTGCGCTCCAGCTTCAGGAGGACGTCGTAAGGCCCATGCTCGAGGGCATCAGGCGGATAGCGCTCGGCCAGCCCGAACCCGATGGCATCCAGGCGGCCGTCCATCGCCTCCAGCTGCACCTTGAGGTGCCCGTCTCCGACGCGGCGAGCCCCCGCGAGCTTCACCTCCCTGGCCAGGAAGAGGGGCCGGGGGTTGCCGATCCCGTGGGGCTCCAGGTACCCGAGCCAGTGCACCAGCTCCAGGTCCGCCGTACCCAGGGAGAGTTCCAGGTCCGGGCGCAGGAGCGGCTGCAGGTCGTCGGGTCCAAGGGCGGCATGCGCCTCGGCGTTGAAGGCCTCGCGCAGCGCGGGGACGGCGGCGCGCTCCACGTCCATCCCCGCAGCCTGACGGTGCCCGCCGAAGCGCCCCAGGTGGGCCCGGCACCGTAGCAGCGCGTCGTAGAGGTGGAACCCGGGGACGGACCGGGCGCTTCCCCTCCCCTTCTCCCCGTCCAGCGCCACGAGAACCGTGGGCCGGTGGATGCGCTCCACCACCCGCGAGGCCACGATCCCGATGACGCCGGGGTGCCATCCCTCCGCCGCCAGCACCACGCCGTAGTCGCGCTCCGGATCGAAGTCCCGGGCCAGGAGCTCCAGGGCCTCGTCCAGCGTGCGGCGGTCCTCGGCCTGCCGCATCCGGTTCACCTCGTCCATGCGCCGCGCCAGCGCCGCCGCCTCCTCCGGGTCCTCGGTGAGGAGGAGCCGGAGGGCCTCCGAGGAGTCCCCCATGCGGCCCACGGCGTTGAGCCGCGGCGCAACCACGAAGCCCAGCTGCCCGGCCGTGGCGCCGGCGGGATCCACCCCCGCCTGGGCAAGGAGCGCGCTCAACCCCACCACCCGGGAAGAGGCGAAGCGGCGAAGGCCGAGGCGCACGAGAGCCCGGTTCTCACCCTGGAGGGGGACCAAGTCGGCAACCGTGGCCAGCGCCACCAGATCCAGGAGTCCGTGGAGATCTTCCGGGTCCTGGCCCATCAGCCGACCCACCAGCTCACACACCTTGAAAGCCACCCCGGTGCCGCAGAGCCCCTTCTCCGGGTAAGGACAGTCGGGGCGCTGGGGGTTCACGAGGGCGGAAGCCCGGGCGGCCCCGGGGCCCACGGCGTGATGGTCGGTGACGATGACGTCCATCCCCGCGGACCGGGCCTCGGCCACCGTCCCGGCGGCCACCGTACCGCAGTCGGCCGTGAGGATCAGCGAGGCGCCGGCGGCCCGGGCGGCGGCCAGGCCCGCCGACGAGAAATCGTAACCGTCGCGGAGCCGGTGGGGCACGAACGGGACGACCCTGGCACCGAGCCGCCCCAGCCAGCGGGCGTACAGGGCCGTGGCGCACATCCCGTCCACGTCGTAGTCGCCGTGGATGAACACGGTCTCACCGTTTTCTACGGCCCGGGCCAGACGCGCGGCGGCCAGGAGGCCGTCGGCCAGCTCCGCCGGATCGTGGAGGTGCTCCGCCAGGGGACGCAGGAAACGCTTCGCCGCATCCGGGTCTCTGTGGCCCCGGGATGCCAGCACGGCGCACACACCCGCCGGGAGGTGGAGCGCTCCGGTGAGGGCTGCCACCGCGTCGGCGTCCGGGACGGGCGGCTCGGCCCAGCGGGGCCGCAGGGCGGGCACCGCCGGGCCGGGGGACATGGAGCTTCCTGGGGGCAAGCCGGAGCTGCCGCCCTCTAAACCCCGCCGGAGGACGGGGGCCGCGACGGCGCGGTCAGGATCACGCCGCACACCTCGCAGCGTATCAGCCCACGGCCGTGGCGCACCTCGTTCTGGAGCTGCAGGGGCACCACGCCGAAACAGTGCCCGCACGCCCCGTCCTCGGTCAGCTCGGCCACCGCCAGGCGGCGCCCGCCCGCACGGATGCTTTCATAGAGGTGCACCTCGCCCGCGTCCATGCCCTTCACGAAGGCCTCCCGCTGCGCCTCCAGGGACGACAGGGAGCCCCTGGCCGTCTCCTGCTCCTCGAGGAGCCCCTTCATGCGCGGCTCCACCTCGGCCTGGGCTTCCTGGAGCGCCGTCTCCAGCTCCGCCACGTGCGCCTCGAGCTTACGGATCTGGTCGATGAGCGTGTACGCCTCCTGCTCCTCGTTCTGGAGGGCACGCCTGACCATGTCCAGTTCGGCGCTCACCGCGGCCTCCTCGCGGAGGTTGCGCACGCCCAAGAGGCGCTCGTCCAGCCGCTTCACCCTAGCCCGCTTCTCCTCTGTGGAGATCTCCAGGCGCCGCTCCTCCTGCCTCATCTCCTGGAGACGGTTCCGGGCCGTGGTCACCTCGCCGGCCAGCACCAGAGCAGGCTCCTCCACCTCGGCCAGCAGCGGGTCGAAAGCGGTGATGCGCTGGCGGGCCTCCTGGACGCGGAGATCGAGGTGCTGGAGTTCTTTGAGTGCGCTGCGGCTCTGCGGGCTCATCGGACCTACAGGTTCGGGTTCGGGTCGCCTTGGAGGCGGCGTGTCGTCATCGTCCAGTCGTCTGGCGCCAGCGCCCGGCGTTCCCGGGACAGGCGCTCCTTCTCTTCCATGAGGGCCATCTTCTCGCCGTCGTTGCCGGCCTGCTCGATGCGGCGGTCCAACTGCCGGAGCACCCGGCCGAGGGTCTCGACCCGCACGCGGGCGACGGCATCGTCGAAGACCCGGCTGGCATGCCCGATCTCCTCGGGGTCGTCCAGGAGTTCCTGGAAGCGCTGTGCCGCCACCGGGTCCATGGCCGTCGGAGGCACGCGCAGCTCCGGGTCCGTCAACAGCGCTTGAAAGATGGCGCGGTACGCGGGATCCACAAAGTCCTCGGCCCCCAGATGCTCTCCCGCTCGTTCCACGTATTCCTGGTTCTTGGTCATGAGGAGGAGGAGCGTGCGCTCTGCGCCCATCCTGGGGATCCTGGGTGTCTGAGCGGTCGGAGAGGCGGGAGCGTCCGAGCGTGGCGTGCGCGCGGCGCCGGCGGCGGCCCTGGTCATCTCGCCCTGCAGCGTGTCGCGCCGGACGCCGGTGCGGTCCGCCACCTTGGCCACATAGATGTCCCGCAGGGTGGGGTCGGCGGCTGCCCGCAGCGTGGGAAGGAGGGAGTCCACCGCCTTCCGGGTGCGCTCGATGGACGAGAAGAAGTCCTTCTCCTCGAGGATCTGGAGCTTGCGGTCCAGGACGTCCAGAGCGTTGTCCATCTGAGCTCGGAGGGCAGCGGCGCCCTGGCGCCGGACCATGGTGTCCGGGTCCTCGCCGGGGGGGAGCGTAACCACCGCCGGGTGGAGCCCCTCCGCCAGGAGGATGTCGCCGGCACGGAAGGTGGCCTTGAGCCCCGCCGTGTCGCTGTCGAAGAGAAGGTGGATGCGCTGGGCGTACCGGCCCAGGAGCTTGGCCTGCTCAGTCGTGACCGCGGTGCCCAGGGGGGCCACCACGTTCTCGAATCCATGGGCCGCCAGGGACACGACGTCCATGTACCCTTCCACCACGATGGCCGAACCCTCGCGGCGGATGGCGTGGCGCGCCCACGACAGGCCGTAGAGGGTGTTGCCCTTGTGGTAGATGGGCGTCTCGGGGGAGTTGAGGTACTTGGGGGCGTCTTTCCGGTCGCCACCCTGGATGACGCGGCCGCCGAAGGCCACGACCCTCCCGGACACGCCCTCGATGGGGAACATGATGCGCCCGCGGAACCGGTCGAAGGGCTCGGCGGCGCGGTCGCTCCTCCCCAGCAGCCCCACCTCCACCATGAGCCCCTCGTCCAGGCCGTGGCGCGCCGCCGCGTCGCGGAGCGCCCGCCACTCGTCGGGGGCGTAGCCCAGACCGAAGCGCTCGGCGGTGGAGGCGTTGATCCCTCGACCCACCAGATAAGCCTGGGCGGCGGCCCCCGTGGCCGGATCGAGAAGCCTTTCCCGGAACCAGTCCCGGGCGAAGGCGTTGAGCTCGTAGAGCGACCGGTGCGGGTCCTCGTCGTCCTTCTGGCGGCTCACTTCCCGCACCTCCACCCCCGAGCGGGCGGCCACGTATTTCACCGCCTCCACGAAGTCCAGCCCGAGGCGCTCCATGACGAAGGAGAACACGTCGCCGGACTTACCGCACCCGAAGCACTTGTAGAAGCCCTTCTCCGGGACGACGCAGAACGAAGGCGTGCGCTCCTCGTGGAACGGGCAGCGTGCCTTGTACTCCTTCCCGAACTTCTTCAGGGGGACGAACTCGCCGATGATGTCCACGATGTCGGCCCGGGCCCGGACCTCGTCCACCACGTCGTCGGGGATCATCGCAGCGCCACCACGGTGACGCCGGCGCCCCCCTCCCGGGGAGCCCCCATGCGGTACCCGGTCACCCTCAGGTCCCCGGCCAGAAGCTCGCCCACGCGCTGGCGCAGCGCCCCCGTCCCCTTTCCGTGGATGATCCTGAGCTCGGACAGCTCCTCCCGGATCGCTTCGTCCAGGGCACGCAGGAGCTCCACCTCCATCTCGTCCACGCGCAGACCCCGCAGGTCCACCTCGGTGCGCACCTGGGCCAGAGCCGGTCCCGACCACCCGCCCCGCCGCGTCTCCGTGCCCTGGGCGTCGGATGCGCCCCCGGCCTTCTCCAGGTCCTCCACGGGGAGCTCCATACGCACCGTCCCCACCTCGACCAGGGCACGGCGGTCGCGGAGCTCCACCACCTTCCCCTTCGCGCCGGAGGGATGGACCCGCACCGCGTCCCCGGGGGCGACGTCGGCGGCGGGGGCCGAGCGCCGTGCCGCCCGACCCTCCTTGCGCGCCGACCGCGACGCGGCTTCCTCCACCTGGCGGCGCGCCCGCCGTGCCGCCTCCTCCATCTCCACGCCCGCCGCCACGTCGGCTTTCAACGCGGCGATGGCCTTCTCCACCTCCTGACGGGCTTCCATGAGCACCTTACGCGCCTCTTCCCGTGAGCGCTCTTTCGCCGAGCGCTCCGCGTCGCGCAGGGTGCGCTCGCGGGCCTCCGCGTCGGAGCGGAGCGCCTGGGCGCGGGCGCGCTCCGACTCCAGCTCCTGCAAGTGGGTCTCCGCCTCCCGCTCCCGCCGCTCCAGGCGCGAGAGCACCTCCTCCATGCGCACCTCGTCGCCCTCCTGGTATCTCTCGGCGCGGTCCAGCACCTGGGCCGGGAACCCGAGCCGGCGGGCGATGGCGAGCCCGTAGCTCCGTCCCGGTCTCCCCTTCACCAGATGGTAGGTGGGCTCCATGCGCTCGGGGTCGAACTGGAGCGAGGCGTTCACGATCCCGCTCCCGCCCACCGCGAGCCGCTTCAGCTGCCCCAGGTGCGACGACACCACCGCGAAGGCGCCCCGCTCCACCATCACCTCCAGGATGGCCCGGGCCAGAGCGGCTCCCTCGGCGGGGTCGGTTCCCGTGCCCATCTCGTCGATGAGCACGAGGGAGTGGGCGTCGGCGCCGGCGACGATCTCGGAGAGGTTGGCGAGATGAGCGGAGAAGGTCGAGAGGCTCTGGCTGATGGACTGCTCGTCGCCGATGTCGGCGAAGAACGACGTGAACACCGGGATCCGGGTTCCGGGACCCACCGGCGGGACCACGCCGGCCTGGGCCAGCGCCGCCGCCAGCCCCATGGACTTGAGGAAGACGCTCTTGCCTCCCGTGTTGGGCCCGGACACGACCAGGGCCCGCTCCCCCGGGAGCACCTCCAGGTCGAAGGGGACCACGGGCCGCTCCGAGGCTTCCAGCAGGAGCGGGTGGCGCGCGTTCAGGATGCGGAAGGACTGGGAGCCGGGCTCCAGCACTTCGGGCACTTCGGCTCTCCACGCCAGCGCCGAGCGGGCCCGGGCCAGAAGCGTGTCCAGCTCCACCAGGGCGTCCAGGGCGCCGGCCAGCTCGTCTCGCCGGGGTGCCAGGCGAGCCGTCAGGTCGCCGAGGATGCGGCGGATCTCCCGGGCCTCCTCCCGCTCCAGGTCGCGGAGCTGGTTCATCAGCTCCATGCCCACGGGAGGCTCCACGAACAGGGTCGCTCCGGTGTGGGACTCGTCGTGGACGATGCCCCCCACCTCTCCGCGCCCCTCCCTGCGGATGGGAATGACGTAGCGTCCTTCCCGGATGGTCACGGAGGCGTCGGGGACGACGAAACGCTCCGGGAGCGAGCGGAGGTACGACTCCAGATGGCGGACGATGCGGGCGTGGGCTCCCCGCAGGCGGCCGCGGATCCGCTTCAGCTCCTTGGACGCAGTGTCCAGCACGCTCCCCTCGGCATCCACGGAGCGGGCCAGGGCCTCCTCGGCGGAGCGGTCCTGGACGAGGAGCGTCCGCACCGTCCCCAGCTCCTCGTAGCCGCCCTGGCGCCCGTCCATCTCCCCGGCGACCAGGCGTGAGGACTGGAGAAGCGTACCCAGGGCGTGGAGCTGGACGGGCTCCAGCACGGCGCCTTCCACGGCCAGGTGGCGGAGCGCGGTGCGCGCGTCGGGGATGGTGGGGAGCCCCCACCCTGGCTTTTCCTCGGCGAAGCGCATGGTGGCGCCCACCCGACGCAGCTCCCTGCGGATGGCGTCGGCGTCGCGACCGGGCGCCAGGGCCAGGACGCGCTCACGGGCCAGGTCGCAGGACGCCCGCTCGGCCACCCGCCCCAGGACCCTCCTGAACTCCAGGACCTCCAGGGCGTGACCGCCACCCTCCCGGGCGCCTGCCGGGGAGGTCAAGCGCCCAGCACCTCCCTCACGATACGGTTCGCCTCCGCGCCGTCGAAGCGCCCCTTGATCCGGGGGCTCAGCTGTTTCATCACGGCGCCGATGTTGTTGGCGCCGGCAGACACCACCTCCTGGACCATGGCGCGCACGTCGGCGGCGGTGAGCTGGGCAGGGAGATAGTCCTGGAGGATGGCGATCTGCCCCTCTTCGTGGGCGACAAGGTCCTCGCGGGCCCCGGCACGGAACTGGGCCACCGCGTCCTTGCGCTGCTTGACCGCCTTGGAGACCACCCCCAGGCACTCGTCGTCGGTGAGCTCGTGGCCCACCTCGATCTCCTTGTTCTTCAGTTCCGACAGGAGGGTGGCGAGGACCAGGGTGCGCTCCTTCTGGAGGCTCCGGCGCGCGTCGTTGAGATCTGCCCTGACCCGCTGCTCGAATTGGCTGGCCATCGCTTCACGGGCCCCGTCTGGCGCGCCCGCCGGAGATCCCCGGCGGCGGCGGGCGCTGGGTTCGCAACACCTGGGAACGGTGCACAGCCGGGGAGAACCGAAGATACCCCGGCAGTGCGGGGAGGGTCAACGCAGGTACCGCGCGACCGGGCCTCATCCCGGAGGCCAGCCCAGCCTCCGGCCGCCCAGGACGTGGGCATGGACATGGGGGATCAGCTGACCCCCGTCGGCGCCGACGTTCAGCACCGCCCGGTACCCGCTCTCCGCGAACCCCTCGGCGCGGGCGGCGGCGCGAGCCCCCAGGAGGATACGCCCCAGGATCTCCCGGTCGGCGTCGGCGGCCAGCTCCAGCGACGGGATGTGCCGGACGGGGATGACCAGGACGTGCATGGGCGCCTGGGGGTCGATGTCCCGGAAGGCGACGACGTGCTCGTCCCGGTAGACCACCGTGGCGGGGATCTCGCCGGAGGCGATGCGGCAGAAGATACAGTCGGACGGGTTCACGGACGGGTCCTCGGCGTTGGGGTCCGGGGCGTGCCACGCGCACGCGGTGCTTCCCTCCCACCCGATCTTGTCGGAGGGTGGGGGCACGCGCAATGCGCGCTCGCGCCTTCCCGCTCCCCGTCGTCCCTCCTGGCCATGGCCGCGCCCCACGGGCGCGCCGAGCTTCCCTCCCCGGCCTTCTCCGACGCTCCTCACCCACCCTCCGGGAGGTACCATGGAACACGTCCTGTCCGCCGCCGAGCAAATCCTGCGCGCCTCGGGCGCTCCCGCCCTCGGGCTCACCGCGCTCCTCGACGAGCTGCGCGCCACCACCGGGGAGCGCTCGCTGCAGGCGAGCCGCCTGCGCTCGCTCCTCGAGGGGCGCCCCGACCGCTTCCGCATCCTGGATCCATGGCGCGGCCCCTGGCGGCTCGTGGCCCAGGGCGAGTCCCCGGCCCGGGGAGAGCCTTGGGTGGTGGCGGTCCGCGACGGGGGAGACGCCACGGCCGTGTACGCCTCGCCGCGCCTGGTACGCCGTATCCGGGAGTGTGTGCGGTGGCTGGGTCTGGACCTGGACACCGCTTCGGCGCGGCGCGTGGTGCGCTGGCAGGCACTCCTGCTGGAGGGGTTGGCTGCGGAGCGGGCGCTGCGGAGGGCAGCCTAGACGCTGTCCGAAACGTGCGCCGCGCCCGTCCGCGTGAACAGGCCCGAGCGCCACTCTTCATCAGCATCCACGTCCACGAACGTGAATCCGGCCGCCTCGGCCGCCTCACGGATCCCCGGCCACTCGTGCTCCAGGGTCCCGGACAGGATGAGCCACCCCCCGGGGCGGAGGGCCGCAGAGAAGCCGCCCATGAGCGAGCGCAGGATCCCCGACTCGATGTTGGCCACCACGCCGTTGCGCGGCGCCAGCGCCGCCAGGAGCGCCGTGTCGGCCCAGCGTTCCTCCCAGCGCACCCGGTCGGCCACACCGTTCAGGGCCACGTTCTCCGCCAGCGCCTCGGTGGCCAGGGGGTCCCCCTCCAGAGCCAGCACCTCGGCGGCGCCCAGGCGCGCCGCCGCGATCCCCAGGATCCCGGAGCCGGCGCCGACATCGAGGACGCGCTGGCCCTCCCCCATGGCCCGCTCCAGCAGGCGCAGGCAGCCCCGCGTGGTCCCGTGCTCGGCGGTCCCGAACGCCATCCCGGGATCGATGACAAGGACGAGGTCACCAGGGCGGGGATCCACCGGGTGCCACGTGGTCGTCACCACCAGGTACCCGCCGATGCGGCGCGGGGACAGCCCACGCTTCCACGTCTCGGCCCAGTCCTCGTGGTCCACCCAACGTGTGGTGATGTCCACGGGCACGGGACCCAGCAACGCGGCGAAGGTGGCGCGGGCTCGGTCCAGGAACGCATCCGGATCCTCGGGTTCCTCCACGTGGGTGACGTAGAGGTCGCCGGCCTCCAACACGGCGCGCCCGCCCAGGGCCACCAGCGCCTCGGCGAGAAGAGGCTCGAGATCGAGGCCACCCCCGCGGCGCACGCCCAGCTCGAGCCAGCGGCGGGACTTAGCAGGTCGCTTAGGAATGGGGGCACACCGCGTTACGGACGCCACACGGCCCGACCACGCTACGCGTGGTGCCCCCTAGGCGGAGCGACGGGCCGAGCGGAGCGAGACCGCCGAGCGCAGCGAGGCAACGCATAGCCGTAGCTACGTCGAGGAGCTCCAACGACGGAGGCGGGGCCGTGCCGTCCCAACCCGCAATCGCGTAAGGTCATGTCAGTCATGGTGATGGGCGCATGGCGGTTGCACGGTTGATGCGGCGTGGGGGGGCCACGCCCGGCGAGGGGGGCGGCAGCACCGGGGGCCGAGGGCGGGACCCGCGCAGCGCC
>CAZJFX010000070.1:15524-20866 GCA_964545395.1 uncultured Gemmatimonadaceae bacterium
AGCGCTGCTACGCCTCGTCGTCGCTCCTGGCCTGAACCGTGCAAGCGCCATGCGCGCGGGGTACTCCCCTCTCGCAGCGACCTGCCATCGCCGGTGACGGGCCACGGGAGGGGGCACGAGCCGACCCTCGGCCCGCTTCCCCGATCCGTCGGTCCCAGGTGGTGGTTTTCGGGCGATGGACGGGGGTCCGCCGGCATCCCCGCCGACGGGCCGCAGAAAGGTGGCGCAAGCCCGAGGGGGGAGCAAGCCGACCCCCGGGGCCGGTCACAGAACCTCCCTACCGTTCGATGCGCACCTTCAGGCCGGCCGCCGACACGGTGGCGTTCGTGGGCGACGCAGCCGTGATCGCCACCACCGACGGCATGTCGGCCGCCCGGTCCTCGAACGAGATCGCGAAGGGGATCTCGGTGGCGCCGGCGGGGCTCACCAGGATGACCCGCTGCTTCTGCGTCCCGGTACCCCCCGCCGCGCCGAAGACCTGGGTCGTGCCCCGGGCCTCGAACCCCGTGATCCCCGCGCCCGTGAACTCCAGCACCACGGCGCCCAGGGGCCGGGCCGACGTCACCTTGGCGGGGAGCACGCCCGGGCCCTGGGGACCCGAGTCGCACGACGCCAGGACCAGGACCCCGCCCAGGGCGAGGGCTGCCGTGAACCGCCGGGGGCCGCTCACCGCCGCACCTCCCCCCCGGCGCCGGGGCTCATGGGGACCACCACCGTCCTCGGCCCCACCAGCGCCCGCATGGGCTCGGTGAGGGCGAGGCCCGGGTGGGCCAGCGCCCAGGCGCGGAAGTCGCCCAGGTCGTAGGTCCCGTCCCCGTTCCCCCACCGGTCCAGGTAGGCGCTCTGCACGGAGGTGAGAGCGGGTCCCACGAGGAGGAACTTGGACGCCAGGTTCGCCGCAGGGATGACGGCGTCGTCCACCTGGAGGACGATGTCGCCCAGGGCCTTGAGCCCGATCCCGTCGCTCACCTCCACGGTGAGGGGGAAGGACCCGGTCTCCATGGCGGCACCGACGAGCTGGCCTATGAGGTTCAGGGACAAACCCTCGGGGAGGGAGCCGGACACCACCCTCCACACGTACGGAGGCGTCCCGTTCTCCGGCTCCAGGGTGAGCATGGGGTCCTCCGCGGCCCGCACGCGCACGGTGGCGGCGGCCACCCTGTAGGTCAGCTCGAACTCGGCGGCGGCCTGAACCGGAGCGGTGAGCGTGAGGGTGGCCGGGTTGGGCTGGCCTGCCAGGGCGCCGCTCCACCGGCGGAAGCCGAACCCCTTCCGGGCCTGAGCCTGCACGGTCACCGAGGTCCCCGGCGCGAACCAGAAATCGGAGGTGGCGGGCTGGGTGACGAGGGTGCCGGGAGCCACGTCGCCCTGTCCCCCCTTGAGATCCACGGCCAGCTCCACCTGTTCCCCGGCATAGCGCGCCACCAGCTCCACGTCCTCCAGAGGAGTGACCAGGGTGCGGCCCCTCTCCGCCGCGGGATCGTCCATCCACCCTGTAAAGGGGCGGCGCACGCCCGGCCCCAGGCTCTCCCCTGCCGCGGCCTCCACGGAAAAGCTGGTGAAGGGCGCCGAGAGGTACGTGGCCACGGCCTCCGCCATGGGCGCGCCGTTCACGGTGAAGAGACCACCCCTCCCCTCGTCTCCGTCGGACCGCACGGCCATGCGCGTGAACCGGGTGCTCAGGCGGAACGTGACCAGGCCACCGTCCTTGCGGATGTCGGTGAGGGTGAGCCCCGAGGGCTTCCCCGCGTCGGTGAGGGACGACGGGAGGGACGCGGCGTGGAAGACGCGGTTCTCGCCCTCGGCGACCTGGTTGTTGCACCCCCTGAGCGGCCCGACGAAGGGGTACGGGTCACCCGCGTTCCCCCGCGCGCACCCGGGCGTGGCCAGCTCGTTGAGCCCGTCGGCTTCCCGGATCCAGACCCCGAGCGCGGAGTGGGCGTTGACCTCGTTGGCGCCCCAGCCGGCGTCCAGGATGCTCTGGCTCACCCGCCACACCAGCATGCCGTCGTTGTAGATCTGTCGATCGAAGCCGGCCCTCTGGCGGTTCTCGAGCAGGTAGTACTCACCCGACCCGTCGGCGGCGTCGACGCGGAGGACCTTCCCCGACGTCTCCACCGCCGGGAGGGTGACGGTGCCCAGGTCCGTGTCCTGGGGGAGTGTCTGCACGTCGGCCCATCCCAACACCATCTTGCTCCACGCGCCCAGGTGGCATGGAACGTCGGGAGACTGGCCGTTGCACCCCCAGGAGCCCGTTGCCATCAGGTCCCAGTTCCCCACACCCTGGTGCTTCCCGTCGGACTCGTCGGTGTCGTAGAGGTCGGGGAGCCCGAAGGCATGTCCCAGCTCGTGGGTGAACACCCCGATCTCGTTCAGTCCGGTGCCACCGCAGGCGAAGGTCGGTTGGATCACGTAGTCGTCCACCCGGATGAAGCCACCCCGGGCCGAGGGCATGGCGGTCACCCACCCGTTGGTGTCACGCACCTCGCGGGTGGCGTACCGGAGCGCCCACCGGTGGGACCAGATGCGGTAGTTCCGGTTGGTCGTGCTGCACTCGGCGCCCCGCCCGGGCTGGAGCACGGCCAGAACGTCCACGTACCCGTCGTCGTCCCCCGAGTTGGGGAAGCCGTCGGGGCCGTCGTTGTCGTAGACGCCCCAGTCGATGGTAGCCGGGAGCTTCTCCAGCAGGTCAACGACGAACGTCCCGGTGGTCCCCACGACGAGCCCGCTCTGTCCCCCCGTGGCCGCCGTGTCCGAGAGCGATGAGCGCACCCAATCGCTCACGTCCGCGCCGAGTTCCACCCGCCCCCCCGAGACCTCGTCGTAGTAGGCCCGGATCGTCGCGTCCCCGCTCCCGAAGTACGCCTCGTGGATCCCCTCGCGGGTGAACGGAACGGCACCGGGAGGCGAGTTGGAGTAGAGCCCCAGGACCAGGGGGATATGGAACGTCCCCTGCACCACGGCATCCCTGGCTCCAAGCACCGCCGAAGGTCCCACGCGGACGGCCTCGGTGCGGACCATCTCCAGCTGTCGGAGGCGCTCCCCGAGGCGCACGGCGCGACCCGTGCCGAACTCGAAGGCGCGCGGGAAGGCAGCCCGGGTCCGCCAGTAGCCGTCCGGGAGGGGCGTCCCGTAGTGCCGAGAGAGCAGCTCCACGTCCTGGCCGGCCGCCGGGAGCGCGGCTCCGCCGGCGAGGGCGGCGCAGGCCAGGGCGAGGATAAGGGAGGGTCGAAGCATGCGGAGGGCACGGTCTCCTGGAGGTCCAGCGCTCCGTACCCGGCCCGGGAGACGCGGGTTCCTGGCCCGGGACTATCTCTGCAGGTCCACGCCGCGGATCCCCAGCTCCGCGCCTATGGCGCGCATCCCGTCGATGACGTTCTGGATGTGCTGGCTGCGCTCCACGCCGATGAGCTCGAGCCCCTTCTCCACGTCGTTCCTGTCCACGCCCGCGGCGAAGGCCTTGTCCTTCAGCTTCTTCACCACCGACTTGGGCGTGAGGTCGTCGATTCCCGTGGGGCGCACGAGGCAGCACGCGAAGACGAGCCCGGAGATCTCGTCGCAGGCGTACAGCACCCGGTCCAGATCGCTCTCGGGCTGGACGCCCGTGAACTCCTCCCGGTGGGCGAGGATGGCGTGGAGGACCTCCTCCGGGTAGCCGAGCTCGCGCATGCGCTCCACCCCCTTGAGCGGGTGGTGCTCCGGGTGCTTCTCCCAGTCCAGGTCGTGGAGGAGGCCCGCCAGCCCCCACAGCTCCTCGTCGGCGCCGCGCAGGCGGGCATACTGCCGGACCGCGGCCTCCACGGAGTACATGTGCTTGCGCAGGGCGTCGTTCTCCACCCACTCGTGGAGCAGGGCGAGGGCTTCGGCACGGTCGGGCATGGGATTCCTCGGGTTGGCGGCTTCGTCTCCCTGTCAAAGTGGGGGACGGCGCTCCCTTGAAAAAGGGGACGGCGCCTCACACCCTCGACGAAGGACACAGCCCTGCCACCACGCACGCCTCGCAGCGCGGCTTCCTCGCGTCGCACACCCGGCGCCCGTGCCAGATGAGGAGGTGGGACAGGAGCGTCCAGCGCTCCCGGGGGAAGACCTCCATGAGGTCCTCCTCGACCTTCTCCGGCGTGCGCTCCCACGTGAAGCCGAGAAGGGTGGAGAGGCGCTTCACGTGGGTGTCCACCACCACGCCTTCGTCCACACCGAACGCGTTGCCCAGGATGACGTTCGCGGTCTTGCGCCCGACGCCGGGAAGGGCGTGGAGCTCGGCCATGGTCCGGGGGACCTTCCCACCGTGCTCCGCCACCACGGCACGGGCGAAGCCGATGACGTTCGTGGCCTTGTTCCGGAAGAAGCCCGTGGTCCGGATGATCTCCTCCACGTCCTCCTGGCGCGCCGCCGCCAGTGCCCGGGCGTCCGGGTAGCGGCGGAAGAGCTCGGGCGTGACCATGTTCACGCGCACGTCGGTGGTCTGCGCCGACAGGATGGTGGCCACGCCGAGCTGGAACGGGTCCACGAAGTCCAGCTCGCAGTGGGCCTCGGGATACTCGGCGGCCAGGAGATCGAAGATCTCCGCGGCCCGCTGGGCGCGCGCCCGCTTCGACTCCCTCGCCACGCTACGCTCCTCCTCCGCCCAGGGTCACGCGCCGGTACGCCAGCCTGGACGGCGCCGGGGAAGCGTCACCGGGCCCCGGCTCCCCGGTGCGTGATGCTCCCGGCGAGCCCGCCAGATGGGCGAAAAAGCGAGCGGCGAGCTTCAGCACCTCCCCTGCGGCGGTGAGGGAGCAAAGCCCCTGCAGTTCCCCGCCCGGGAGGGTGGTGGCGAAGTCCGACCCTTCCTCCCGCACGGTGGCGTGCAGCCAGCCCGGCGCGTCCGCCAGCGGCGCCTCGGCGACGGGGACGACGGAGAGGCCGGGCCTTCCGTCCCTCATCCCCGTGGCGAGGAGCAGGTGCAGGACCTCTCCGACAGAGACCGTCCAGAAGAAACCGTCCACCGGCTCCGGCGGCGTCCCTGGCTCGGCATGGGCCCAGAACAGGTTGCGAGGGAGTTGGACGTACCCGGCGGGTCCGGGCGGGGCGGGCACTCCTCTTCCCTCCCACGCGCCCGCCAGGAAGCGGCACAGCGCGGTGTCCAGGAGGAACACGGGACATCCGGCCTGCTGGAAGGGGACGGCATGGAACGCCATCACCCCGCACTCCCGGAGCGAAGCGGCGTCCTGGAGAGGGGCGCCGCCCTCGGCCCCTGCGTCGGGAAACGCGAGCTCGAAAGGGGTGATGCGGAGGTACGCGTCGTGAAAGCTCACTGGTCCACCTTCCATGTCGAGCGCGGTAAGATGACCGCGTTGTGAAGA
>CAZJFX010000071.1:0-20764 GCA_964545395.1 uncultured Gemmatimonadaceae bacterium
GAGCTCCGCCAGGCGGGGGACATCCGGATCCGCCTTCCCCGCCCCTTCCGCGACATCCGGCTCGAAGGGCGTGCCCGGGGTCCGGATGCGCAGGTGGGCCTCCTCCTCCATGCGGGCCAGATCGGAGACCGCGCCCCGGACGAAGAGCAGGTCACCCGCCTCCAGCACCGTGCCGGCACCCACCGTGTAGCGCCGCTTCCCGCCCCGCTCCAACCCCACGATCTGCAGGCCGTACGAGGACGCGAACTGGGACTCGCCCAAGCTCCTCCCCACCACCGGCGCATCCGCGTCCACCACCAGCACCGACGTGTACTCCCGCAGGTCGTAGGCGCCGGCCATGTCGTGGGGCGCGTCCCTGCGGGGCGTGAGCCACCTCCCCACCGTGAGCAGGTAGCCGATGCCGACGGCCGCCAGCACCAGGGCCGGCGGGGTGATGTCGAAGAGGCGGATGCGGTCCATGCCCAGCTCGAGGACCAGCCCCGCCACCAGGAGGTTCGTGGACGTTCCGATGAGGGTGAGGGTCCCGCCCATCTGGCTCCCGAACGAGATGGGCATGAGCACCCGGGACGGGGCGATGCCCGAAGCGCGGGAGATCCCCAGCACCAGAGGGACCATCACCACCACCACGGGCGTGTTGTTGATGAAGGCGCTGAGGGGGACCACCAGGGCCAGGCCGACGGCGATGAGGCGGATCTCGCTCTCCCCCGCCAGCCGGGCCAGGACACGCCCCAGGCGGTCCACCGCGCCGGTGCGCAGGAGGCCTGCCGACAGGATGAACATGGCCGCCACGGTGAGCATGGCCTCGTTGGCGAAGCCGCTCACCCCCTCGGCAGGCGTGAGAAGCCCGGTGAGGATGAGCGAGGCCATGATCATGATCCCCACCACGTCCACGCGGAGCCGGTTCCACACGAACAGGGCGACGGCGCCCGCCGTGATGGCCAGGGTGAGGAGGATGTCCGCGGTCATCGGGGCATGCTACGCGCCCGATCCGCGCCCCGAAAGGACGGATCGGGCGGAGGAGCGCGTCAGCCCCTGGCGGCCTCCCTACGCTTGAACGCCGTCGCCTTCAGGATGTCCTCCATCGGGCACCACTGGGTGAAGGACGACTGGATCAGGTTCGCCCCCACGAACGCGGTGAAGAGGAACCACCACGGGCTGACCCACCAACCCAGGGCGAGGGACGCCAGGATGAACGTTCCGGCGATGGGGCGGATGGTGTGATCGAGAGTCATGGTCAACTCTCGCTGGAGGTGTGGGGGGACCCCGAGGCCGCGGACAGCAACGCGATGAGCATGCGGGACTTGTAGGGAGCCGCCGGCCCGTCGTCTTCGAGGTACATCAGGACCACGAGCTTCATGGCGTCACCTCCTCGGCGTTGCGGTTCATCAGGAAGTAGATCCCCGGCACCACCAGCAGGGACAGCACGGTGGACGCCACGGACCCGGCGACAAGCGCCACCGCCAGGCCCTGGAAGATGGGATCGAACAGGATCACGAAGGCGCCGATGATCACCGCCGCTGCCGTGATGACGATGGGGCGGGTGCGCACCGCGCCGGCCTCGATGATGGCCCTCTCCAGCGGCACCCCCGCCTCCAGCCGGGCCTCCAGGTAGTCGATGAGGAGGATCCCGTTGCGCACCATGATCCCCGCCAGGGCGATCATGCCGATCATGGAGGTGGCGGTGAAGAACGCCCCGATCATGAGGTGCCCGGGCGCGATGCCGATGAGCGTGAGCGGAATGGCCATCATCATGACCACGGGCGTCACGAAGGAGCCGAACCAGGCCACGATGAGCACGTAGATGAGCACCAGCGCGCCGGCGAAGGCGATCCCCAGGTCGCGGAACACCTCGTAGGTGATCTGCCACTCGCCGTCCCACTTCATCACCGGCCGCTCCGTGGACGACGGCTCCCGGGACATGAGCACGCCCAGCCCGCCCCCTCCGGCCACCTCGATCTGGTTGAGGGACTCCTCCATGTCGAGGATGGCGTACACCGGACTCTCCACGTCGGCGGTGAAGGTGCCCGCCTCGCCTTCCACGTTCTCCACGGCCAGGCACTGGGCCACGCGCAGCAGCTCACCGCCGTCCAGGCCCCCTCCGAAGAGGGTGGCGGTAAAGAAGGGGACGTCGTCGATGGTCACCGTCTTCACCAGGGGGAACATGAGGCCCGGAGGCATCCGGTCCATGTTCTTCATGAGCGTGCTGTAGAGCTTGACCAGGCTCTCCTCCATGTCCAGGCCAACCTCGTAACGGACCGTCACCAGCCCGAACCCGGGCTCGGCGTGGCCGTAGACGTACTCCACGCCCTCGATCCCCGAGAGCACGTTTTCCAGCGGGACCAGGACCCGGTTCTCCACCTCCTGGGGCATGGCGCCCGGAAGGGGCAGGTACAGATCGGCCAGGGGCACGATGATCTGGGGCTCCTCCTCGCTGGGCATGGTGGCCACGGTCCACGCGCCCACCGCCAGCGGCGGCGCATGAGCCGCGCCGCCTCCGAGGCGGCCTGGGAGGCGGCACGCTCGTGGGCGGTGATGGCGAAACCCGTGAAGACGGGGATGCGCACCTGGAAGCCCACGGTCCAGTCGTTCTCGGCTCCGGAGAAGGCCCGGTCCGAGTGGGTGGCCAGGCGGGCGAAGCCCTCCACCCTGGGGAGCCGGGAGCGGCGGGCCTGGGAGACCCGGGCGTCGGCCACGCCCCGCTGGGCGTCGATCTCGCCAGCCCGGCGACGCGCGGGCCTGGAGAACGTCGGCGTCGGTGAGGAGCCCCTCGGCCCGGAACGCTGCGGCTCGGTCTGCCCACTCGGCGCCCAGCCCGGCCGCCTCGGCCTCGGCCTCGGCGGCCCGGAGCGCCGCATCCGCGGCGAAGTCCAGGGGGGCCCAACCGGCGCCGAGGGCGCCGCTCCAGTCGGTGAGGGGAACCGGGTGGTTCAGCCCCGCCGGATCGAAATCGGCCTGGGAGAAGCGCCCCTGGCGGCCAGGACGTCCCGACTCGCCGAGCTCGCCCGGGCCACCAGCATACAGCGTATATACTTATTCATATTTCCCTATGTTGTGGGCCCAAGAAAAAACCGCCCTCGCGGCGGCTCTGCTCTCCCATCTCCCTGTGCGCGTGCCGCGCTGCGGTCAGCAGCCGGCGGTCCGCACGCAGTCCAGCACCTTGAGCGCCCGCTCGTCGGCGATGCTGTAGTACACGTGCACTCCGTCCTTCCGGCGACGCAGGATCCCCTTGTCCCACATGGTGGTGAGGTGCTGCGACGCCACGGCCTGCTCCACGTTGAGGGCCTCGTACACTTCCGTCACCGTCACTTCGCTGCTCTGCTCGAGCACATCCAGGATGCGGAGGCGGAGGGGGTGCCCGAGGCAGCGCAGAACGTGGGCGGTGTCCTCCACCGCCTCCTCCCCGAGGATGGCGCGCGTCTTCGTGGTCATGTGCCCTCCCTCGATGGGGTCAGTAATATAAAGATATTACAATGTTTCCATCCCATGTCAACAGGGAGAGTGCCGAACGGGAGCGGGAGAGGAGTGGTCGGGGATCCGGGCTCGGAGGCACACACCGCCACCGAGCCGGCGTCAGTTCGCCCGATGCCTCTTCGACATGTCGTCGAGGAGCTTGAGCTCTTCGGGAGTCAACGACGCCATGCCGTGGGAGGAGATCTTGTCAAGCACGCGGTCCACGGCGTCGTAGAGAGCCTTGTCCTCGTCGAAGGCGGGCCGCTCGCGGCGAGGACCGGAAGGGCGGCCTCCTTCCTCCTGCTGGGGCACGATGGCCAGGCGCCGCTTCCGCGCGGGGCGGGTGGCACCGCCCCAGCGGCCTCCGGTGCGCGCGAGCCCTTTCAGATAGACGAACCCGGTGACCAGCCCCCCCAGGTGGGCGAAGTGGGCCACGCCGCCGCCCTGGGTCCCGTCGAACGCGCTCAGGAGGCTGAGGGCGAAGAGGAACGCCACCAGCCACTTGGCCTGCACCGGGAAGATCCCCCAGATGTAGATGGGCGCGTTGGGCCAGTTCATGGCGAACGCGAGCATGAGCCCGTACATGGCGGCGGAAGCTCCCACCACCGCGGCCGGAAGGAAGAAGAAGCTCATCGCCACGCCGCCCAGGCCGCAGATGACGTAGTACTTGAAGAACTCCCGCCCACCCCAACGGCTCTCCAGCGGCGGCCCGAAGAAGAAGAGCACCAGCATGTTCAGGGCGAGGTGGAGGAACCCGCCGTGGACGAACATGTAGGTGAAGGCCCCCCACGGGCGCAGGAGGATCCGGGTGGGCTGGAACGCGAACCACTCGATGACGAAGGGAGCGCCCGCCACGAACGTGAGCCCGAACGCGACCACGTTCGCGATGAGCAGCCGCTTCACCATGGGGGTGAGCAGCACGCCGAAGCCGAATCCGGTGTCCCTGTACGCCATCGGGAATCGCCTCTCCAGGTTGGTCTTAGGTCTAGACCCCCGCCCGGCGGGCAGGTTCCTGCCCTGGGGCGCTGCTCGCCGCCCCTCTCTTCCTCCCTACGTCACCCGCGGCGTTTCCTTGCCGACGCCAGCACGGCGATGCGGTGACAGAGCTCGGAGAACGGCATCCCTGCGGCGCGGGCACCCTTGGGCAGGAGGCTGTTGGCCGTCATCCCGGGGAGTGCGTTGGCCTCCAGGCACCACATCTCGCCGAACTCGTCCACCATGAAGTCCACCCGGGAAAAGTCGCGCATGCGGAGCGCCCGATGCGTGCCGAGCGCCAGCTCCTGGAGGCGCCGCGCCCACGTCTCCGGGATGTCCGCGGGAAAGATCTCCTGGGCCAGGCCGGGCTGGTACTTGCACGCGTAGTCGAAGTACTCGTGCGCCGGGATGATCTCCCCCACCGGGAGCGCCAGGTCCCCCACGATCCCCACCGTGACCTCGCGTCCGTTCACGTAGCGCTCGAAGACCACCACGTCGCCCCAGGTACGGCTCGCGGCGATGGCTGCCTCCAGCTCCGCGCGGTCGTGGGCCAGGTGCAGGCGGAGCGACGAGCCGCCCCCCGCCGCCTTCACCACCACCGGGAGTCCGAGGGCCTCCTCCACCTCCCGGGCCGTGCGCTCCCCGACGAGCCAGTCGGGGGTGGGGATCCCCGCGTCCCGCAGGAGGCGCTTGGTCACCTCCTTGTCCATGGCCAGCGAGCACCCCAGCCGGTCGCTCCCGGTGTAGGCCACCCCCGCCACGTCCAGGAGGCTCTGGATGGTCCCGTCCTCGCCGAAGCCCCCGTGGAGCGCCAAGAAGAAGAGGTCCACCTGGCCCAGCGACGGATCCCGGACCAGCGCCACCGTGTGCCCCTCGTCCAGGAGGGCGAGCTCCAGGTCCCTGGGCGGCTCGGCGCGCACCCCTTCCCTGAGGAGGCGCTCCTCCTCCTCCCCGGGAAGCGCGCCGCGCACCGTGTCCACCGCGACCACGTCGTGCCCCGCCTCGCGGAGCGCCCTGGCCACCTGGGCCCCCGACGACAACGACACGTCACGCTCGTCGGAGGTGCCTCCCATGAGCACCGCGATCCTCATGCCCCCATCCTCACCGTGTCGGGACGGGGCCGCTTGGAGAAGTGCACGGGCACCTTGGCCCACACCTCGATGCGCTTGCCCTCCTTGCGCGCCGGGGTGAAGCGGAGCTCCCGGGCCCCCTGCACCGCGGCGGAGTCGAAGGCCACGTGGCCCGACGACTCCAGGACCTCCACGCTATCCACGCGCCCCATGTCCGTGACGCGGACGCGCAGCAGCGTCTCCCCTTCCATACCCTGGTCCCACAGGCTGAGCGGGTACTCGATGGGGACCTCCCCATACAGGGGGGCGGGCTGGTCGATCTCCCCGTCGCCGGCGCAGCCGGCCGCGCCTCCGAGCGCGATGACGGCCGACGCCACGCCAGCGCGTACCCGAGGCACCCTGCAGTCTAAGCGCATCACAACCGGTCCTTCGCCTCCCTGCCCAACTGGTAGAGCAGGTCCAGAGCCTCCCGAGGCGTCAGGCGGTCGGGGTCGAGGGCGCGCAGCCGCTCCACCAGGGGATGCTCCATCTGGAAGATGGAGAGTTGGTCGGGGGGAGGCTCGGACGCGGGTCGATGCGCGCCGCGCCGGCCCAGACCTTCGCCTCCGTGGCTATGTGTTCCTTCCAGCTCGGCTAAAAGTTCCCGGGCCCGGGCGATGATCCCCGCAGGAAGCCCGGCGAGCCGCGCCACCTGGATGCCGTAGGACCGGTCCGCGCCCCCGTCCACCAGGCGCCGGAGGAAGACCACCTCCTCGCCCACCTCGCGGACCGAGACGTTCATGTTCTTCACGCCGGGAAGGAGGTCGCCGAGCTGGGTCAGTTCGTGGTAGTGGGTGGCGAAGATGGTCTTGGCGCCCACCCGCTCGTGGATGTGCTCGGTGACGGCCCAGGCGATGGAGACGCCGTCGTAGGTGGAGGTCCCCCGGCCGATCTCGTCCAGCAGCACCAGGGATCGCTTCGTGGCGCCGTGGACGATGGCTGCGGTCTCGCTCATCTCCACCATGAAGGTGGACTGGCCACGGGCCAGGTTGTCCGAGGCTCCAACCCGCGTGAAGATCCGGTCCGTCACCGGGAGGCGGGCGGCGTCGGCGGGGACGAAGGCGCCCACCTGGGCCAGGAGCTGGATAAGCCCCACCTGCCGCAGCACGGTGCTCTTCCCAGCCATGTTGGGCCCGGTCAGGACCACGATCCAGGAGTCCGGGTCCAGCACCAGGTCGTTGGGGATGAACTCCTCCCGGGGCATCACGGTTTCCACCACAGGGTGGCGCCCACCGCGGATCTCCAGCTCGAACCCGGTATGGACCTCGGGGCGCACGTACCCCCGCCGCTCCGCCACCCGGGCAAAGGTGGCAAGCACGTCCACGGCGGCCACGCGGGAGGCGGCTCCCTGGAGCCTGGGCACGTGTTCCGCCACCCGGGCGCGCACCTGAGAGAAGAGCTCCGACTCCAGTTGGGCGATGCGATCCTCGGCGCCGAAGACCTTCTCCTCCCACTCCTTCAGCTCGGGGGTGAAGTACCGCTCCCCGTTGGCCAGCGTCTGTTTGCGCACATAGTCGGCGGGAACCCGATCCAGGTTGGCCCGGGTTACCTCCAGGTAGTAGCCGAAAACCTTGTTGAAGCCGACCTTCAGGGAGCCGATCCCCGTGCGCTCGCGCTCCTGAGCCTGGAGCCGAGCGATGAAGTCCACGGCGCCGTCGCGCACGGTGCGCAGCTCGTCGAGCTCGGCGGACCACCCGGGGCGGACGGTACCTCCCTCCTGAAGGGTGACCGGCGGATCGTCGGACAGCGCGTCGGAGAGGAGTCCGGCCAGGTCCTCGAGGCAGTCCAGCCCCGCAGTGAGATCTCGGAGCGGCGGGGAGACGGCGGAGGCACCCGCGTCGCGCAGCGCCGGGAGCCGCTGGAGGGAGCGGCGAAGCGCGGCCAGATCGCGGGGAGCCACGCGCCCCGTCCCCACCTTCCCCGCCAGGCGCTCCACGTCGGCGATCCCCTCGAGCGCGCCCCGGACCTGCCCCCGGAGCTGCTGGCGCTCGTGGAGCTCGGTCACCGCCTCCTGGCGCCGCCAGATGTCCTCGGCCACCACCAGCGGCTCCAGGAGCCAACGTCGCAGAAGGCGGGCGCCCATGGCCGTGACCGTGTCGTCCAGCACGGCGAGGAGGGTACCTCCTTCCTGGCCCGGGCGGAGCGGCTCCACCAGCTCCAGATTCCGGCGGGTCATGTCGTCCAGGAGCATCAGGTGCCCCGGCCGCCGGATGGAGACCGGACGGATGTGGGTCACCCCCCCCGGGCGAACCTCCTTCAGGTACTGCACCAGGGCGCCCGCCGCCCGTACCAGGTGCACGTCACCCGGCTGGAAACCGAAGCCCTCCAGGGACTGGACGCCGTACACGCGCAGGAGCTCGGCGGCGCCCACGTCGGCCTCGAACATCCAGTCGTCGCGGTAGGTCCGCGCCGGCCCGCCCTCGTCTGCGCCCGGGACGCGGGCGCTCTCCAGAGAGCGGGGCAGGAGGATCTCCGAGGGCTCCAGGCGTCCCACCTCCGCCGCCAACTCCCCGGCGGGCACCCGCTGCGCCGTGAGCTCCCCGGTGGAGACGTCCAGCGCGGCCAGTGCATACGCTCCTGCGCCATCGTCCACCAGCGCGGCGAGAAAATTGTTGCGGCGCTCGGGGAGCAGGGCGTCGGCCAGGACCGTTCCCGGCGTCACCATCTCCGTGATCTCCCGCTTCACGATCCCCTTGGCCAGCGCAGGGTCCTCCACCTGGTCGCAGATGGCCACCCGCCGCCCCAGCTTCACCAGGCGCGCCAGGTAGTCGTCCAGGGCCTTGGCCGGGATCCCGGCCAGGGGAACCCGGGCTGCGGCGCCGTTGTTGCGCGAGGTGAGGGTGAGCCCCAGCAAGCGCGACCCCTCCTCGGCGTCGGCGTGGAACAGCTCGTAGAAGTCCCCGACCCGGAAGAAGAGGAGCGCGTCGCGGTGGCGGACCTTGGCTTCCCGCCACTGCTGCATGAGAGGGGTGTCGTCGGTGGTGGACATCGGCGGAGAAGCATACCCGGCGCGGCAGCCCTAGATCAACCTTGGCACCCCGGCAGGCCACCCTCCCGCGAGGTCCCGGTCATGATACCTTTCCCGGACAGGCGCCCACCCTGCCCGATGCGTGCCCACCTCCGCGGGAGACCCCCATGAGCCCCGATCTCGCCTACGGCTTCAAGAAGACCCTCACCGCCACCGTGGACCAGGCCGACGCCCAGGTCCGGGAGGAGTTGAAGAGGGAAGGGTTCGGCGTTCTCACGGAGATCGACATGAAGAGCACGCTCAAGCAAAAGCTGGACGTGGACTTCCGCCCCTACCGCATCCTGGGCGCGTGCAATCCGCCCCTGGCGCACCGGGCCCTAAGCGAGGAGGCGGACATCGGCCTCCTCCTCCCCTGCAACGTCATCGTGTACGAAGGGAACGAGGCAGGGACGGCGGTGGTGGCTATCCTGGACCCGGTGAAGCAGCTGGGCGTGGCCGGGCGTGCCGACCTGGACCCGCTGGCCGAGGACGTGCGCGCACGCATGAAGCGGGTGCTGGACGCGCTCTAGGAAGGCGGCGGACCGGCGACGGTCCGCCGCGGCGCGTCACATGACGCCCATGGCGTAGGCGAAGACCGCCAGCGACACGAGCACGAGAGCGAAGATGGCCCAGAGCACGGCCTGGCGGATCTCCAGGCTCCCCGGGCCCATGGCGCTCACCGCCGTGGCTTCCAGGCGCCCCCCCCCACCCCGGCGGATGGAGGAGAGCTCCTCCACGTTCTTGAAGAGCGAGCGGAGCTTGCTCTCCAGCTCCAGGGGGTTCTCGGGCTTGGTGATGAAGTGGTTCCCGCCGAGCCCGTACGAGCGGGCCATGTCCTCGTCCCGGTCCGACGACGTCAGGACCGCCACCGGGATCCGGCGCAGATCCTCGTCGGCCTTCACCGCCTCCAGCACCTCGTGGCCGGTCCGGCCCGGCATCTTGAGATCCAGAAGGATGAGGTCGGGCTTCACCTCGTGCACCAGGGCCATGGCCTCGTCGCCGTTGCGCGCGCGATGCACCTCCACCGGGATCCGGGTGGCGCGCTCCAGGGCCATCTGGATCAGGAGGGCGTGGTCGTCGTTGTCCTCCGCCAGGAGGACCCGCCAACTCTCCCGCTCGTGTACGCGCTTCGTCATCGGACCACGAGCTCCTCGCGATGGGCGTCCCGGGCCACGGTGGCGGTGAACCCCCGGTCCCGGACCTGCCATAATATCGCCTCGGCCCCGTCGGTCGAGTCAAACCTCCCCAGGCGCACCCGGACCAGGTCGCTCCCCGGCACCCGGGCCAGGCGAGCAGCGAACCCGGCGTCGGAGAGCTGTGCAAGGAGCGCCTCGGCACGGGCCACGCTGCTGAACGCGCCCAGTTGGATGGTGAACTCCCCGGCGCCCTCCGCGGGCAGGGTGTCACCGGGAGAAGCGTCACCGGAAGCGGTGTCGCCGGGCACCGCCGCCGCCCCCTCGGGCTGGGGGACGGGCCCCGCCGTGGCGAGCCAGGCCTCGGCCTCGCTCCGGATGGGACTGGAAGGGTATTCCAGGAGCAGGCGCTCGACCTGGGCCGCCGCCGCCGCCGAGTCCCCGGCGGCGTAGGACGCCTGCGCCAGCCGCAGGAGGGCCAGATCGGAGAAGGGCCCGCCCGGGTACTCGACCACCAGCCGGTTGAAGTCCAGCGCCGCCCGGGCAGCGTCGGGGGTGAGCTGGCCGCGGAGCCAAAGGCCCCGCTGGGTTTCCCGGCGGGAGGCCTTCGGTCCTGCCGTGCGCCACCACTCGCCCACGGCGACCCGTGCCTCCTCCGTGCGACCCAGGCGGGCCAGCTCCTCCACGCGGTCGAGGGTGGGCGGCTCCTGCGCGGCGAGGCGCGTACCTCCCACCGAAAGGAGAAGGGCCAGAGAGAGGATCGCGGACTTCGCGTTCATGCCGCAGCCTTCCGGGCAAGGAGGGTGAGGAGCCACTCCTCCAGGAGGTGCTCCTCGGAAAGAGGGCTGGCCTTGAGGAGCCGGTCGGCGCGGAGGAGCCCGGCCAGGGCCGCATCGATCTCCGCCGGACGCCAGTGCCGCGCCTGCGTGACCAGCCGCTTGGCAAGGAAGTACTGCCTGGAGGGCAAGATCGCCTCCAGCGCCCCGGCGCCCCGCTCCGCCACGATCCCCATGCGGAGGAACTGGGTGGTGAGGCCGGCCACCAGTCCCACCCCCGTCTCTCCCTGGCCGAGGAGCGTGCCCACCGAGTCCAGGGCATCGTGGAGACGGGCTTCCCCGACCAGGTCGAACCAGCGCCAGCGATCCTGGCGGGGGATGCGGGTCCCCACCGCTTCCACGTCGGCCAGGGCGATCCGTTTCCGCTCCCCCACGTACTGGGTCAGCTTCTCCAACTCCAGGGCCAGCACGCCCAGGTCCACCCCCACGGCGGCACCGAGGGCCTGGGCGGCTTCCACCTCCATCTTCACCTCGTGCCGATCCCGGGCGCGTTCCATGAGCCACCCGGGGACGTCCTCCGCGGTGATGGGCCGGAACTCCACGGAGCGCGCCGTCTTTTCCAGGTCCTTGTAGAATTTGGCCTTGGACCCCTCCGGCACCGTGCACGAGAGGACGAGGGCAAGCCCCGGCGCGGGGCGTGCGACGCTGGCGAGAAGGATATCCCGGGCCCGGGCGCTCCCGGCGAGTCCCTCCACCTCGCGCAGCACCACCACCCGCCACTCGGCCATCATGGGCGGCGTGCCCAGCACCGATGCCAGCGTTTCCGCGTCCACCTCCGAACCCCGGAGGGGATCGAAGTTGAAGTCCCGGGTGGCCGGGTCCAGGTGGGCCTCCACGAGGGCACGCACGACCTCCTCCCTGCGGAAGTCGTCGGCGCCGTGGAGGTAGAACACGCCTCCGCGAGCCTTGGCCAGGCCAGGATGTTCAGAGAGTGGTTTCATGGTCGCGGAGCGTGGGGGGACACCCCGTGGAACGTGAGCAGTCCCGGGTTCGGTCAGCGGCCCTGCGCGACACGGGACAGGCCCGACGGCGACGGCTCCCCGTACCGCCGGGCGAGACGAGAATACTGGAAGAGCAGCGTCCGCGCATCGCCCCAGAGGTCGGAGGGGCGTGCCGTGGCGGTGGCCTGGAGCGCGAAGGCGGTGAACGACACCGGGGGTCGCGGAGGGGCGGGCGGGTCGCTCACCACGATGGGAGGGAGATCCACCACGGGCTCCGAGCGCCAGAGGGCCGGGGCCCAGGCGACGGCAATGAGAACAAGGGCCATCCCCACCACCGCCAACGCCGTGGCACCCGAGTTCGCGTGGCGGCGCAGGAAGGCGTCCTGCTCTTCCTGGAAGACCCTGCGCTGGAGCCGGGGCACGAAGTCGTCGCCCACCTCGGGGGCCGGAAGCGACCGGAGGATCTCGGCTCCCCGCTCCACGACATGACGGTAGCGGCGGCACGAGGCGCACGCAGCCAGGTGCTCCTCGGCGGCGCGGACGACCTCGGGGGAGGCGGTCCGGTCGCATACATCCGAGCAGCTCTCGACAAATTCCGAACAGGTCATGGAACGCAGGCCTCCACCGCGGTGGCCGACGTGCGCACTCCACCGGCGCACGGTACCGCTGGTTGATACTGCCGGTTCCCCGGGGGGGTTCCCAGGGGCGGTCCGCCCCGCCCCGGAAAGCGCCGCGGCCCCGCCGGACCGCTCCGGCGGGGCCGCTCCCCCGGCTCGCGCACCCCTCCCGCGGCTCAGTCGATGAGCGGGGCGATGATATTGGCGAAATTGTTCCGGGCCCGGTTCAGCCGGCTCTTCACGGTGCCCAGGTTCACGCCGGTGATGTCCGAGATCTCCTCGTACGTCTTCCCCTCCAGCTCGCGGAGGACGAACACCATGCGGTGGTGCTCGGGCAGGTGCGTCACCGCCTCCTCCACCTTCTCCCGGAGATGGCGCTTCCGGAAGAGGTCGTCGGGCTTGTACTGCGTGTCCTCCCACTCCAGCGGGCGGTGGTCCGCGTCCCAGTTCCGCTTGAGCGTCTGGAACAGGACCAACGGGTTGCGGGATCGGTTGCGCAGCTCGTTCTTCGCCAGGTTCGAGGCGATGGTGTAGATCCAGGTGGAGAACTTCTTGGTCTGGTCGAAGCGTTGCAGGTGCCGATAGACCCGAACGAAGGTCTCCTGGACCAGGTCCTGGGCCCGCTCCCGGTCGCCGATGGTGCGGTAGACGAAGTTGAGGAGCCGCTGGTCGTAACGGGCCACAATCTCCCCGAACGCCCGGCTGTCACCGTCCAGGGAACGCTGCACCACCTCGTGGTCCGGAAGCTCGCCGAGCATCAGACGGTGCTCGGCGGCTCCGCCTGCCTCGCGGCGGGGAGCCCGGCTGATCTGCTTCCTCATGACCCTGGCCACGTCCTCACCTCCCTTCCTGGGGGGCGGGCGCACCCACCCGACTGGCGGGGGCCACCTCCACCCTGGTTCGGATGCACGGGGCGTGCCAGACGTGAAATCCAGCCGGGAGGCCGCTCTCCGTCATCCCCGTCCTATCCCTATGACGCGCGAACGTGGCCAAATAGGACACCTGCGTCCTCCCGCTACACACCGGCGTGCCCGCGGCCGACCACGAACGCGGCCGCGTACAGGAGCGCCGCCACCGTCTTGGCGTCGGTGATCTCGCCGTCACGCACCATGGCCAGGGCCCGGGAGAAGGGCATCCGGAGCACCTCCAGGAATTCGCCCTCGTCCAGCCGGGATTCCCCCGGCGTCAGGCCCTCGGCCAGGTACAGGTGGACCACGGTGTCGGTAAACCCCGGCGCGCTGTGGATCCGGGTCAGGGGGGCCATCCTCGATGCCCGGTGCCCCGTCTCCTCCTCCAGCTCCCGGCGCGCGCAGTCCTCCCACGGCTCCTCGGGCCCTGATGGCAGCCCCGCAGGGATCTCGAAGAGGTACCCGCCGGAGGCGTACCGATAATGACGGAGCAGGAGGATCTCCGGATCCGACTCCTCCGCCGAAGCGATGAAGGGCAGGACCGCTGCCGCGCCCGAGTGCTGGATCATGTCCAACTCCCCCGTACTCCCGTCGGGGAAGCGCACCGTGTCCACGCTCAGCTTCATGACGTACCCCTCGTGGATCAATCGGCTGGACAGCCGCCCGGGACCGGTTCCTTCGATCACCTCGACCTCCCGAATCGCTTGGAGAACTCCCTCCCGGATCCCGGCCCACCGCCCTGCCCCGCGCCTCCCTTGGATGCGGAAAGGCCCTCCGGGGGTTGCAGGGCGCCTCGCCCCGCAGGGGAATGATACGCGAAATCCGGGCGAGGGCGACGACGGTGGCCCCCGCCGGGCCTCAGTCCTCGGGGGTAATCACCACGTCCACGGGGCCCACGCCGAGCCCCTCCAGCGCCGGCGCCACGGTGGTGGCGTCGCCCACCACGACGATCTGGGCCTCGCCGGGGCGCACATGGCGGCGGCCGGCGTTCCACGCCGACTCCACCGTCACCGCCCGGATCCGGTCCCGGTATGTGGCGTGGTAGTCATCCTCCAGGCCGAACACCACCTGCTCGGTGATCCGGCTGGCCACCTGCCCGACCGACTCCAGGCGCAGGGGGAAGATCCCGGCGATGTAGTCGCGCGACGCCTCCACCTCCTCGGACGTGGGCCCACCGGACACCAGCCCCTCCATCTCGGCGAGGATCTCCCGCACCGCAGGAGCCGTCACCTCGGTCCCCACGGCCGTGTGAACCTGGAACGAGCCGGGGCGGCCCCGCATGGCGAAGCGGGAGCGGACGCCGTAGGTGAAGCCATTCCTCTCGCGCAGGTTGAGGTTCAGGCGGCTGGTGAACGCGCCCCCCAGGAGGGTGTTCAGCACCGTGAGGGGGAAGGCGTCGGGATCGGCACGGGACACCCCCACGTGCGAAACCCGGATCTCCGACTGGACCGAGCCGGGCCGGTCCACCACCCAGACCCGGCGCTCCCGGGTCCGCGGCTCCACCTCGAAGCCGTTGCTCGCCGGGGGCTCCCCGGTCCACGCGCCGAAGCAGGCCGAGGCCAGCTCCTCCATCTCGCCGGCATCCACGTCCCCGACCACCACGAGCGCTCCGCGCCCCGGGCGGTAGTACCCGTCGGCGAACCCGCGGAGGTGGTCGCGCCCCAGGGGCCCGACGGAGGCCAGCGTCCCCTCCTGCCTCCGGGCGTACGGCACGCCAGGGGCGAAGGTCCGGCGGGCGACCTCGTCCGAGGCCAGCGAGGCCGGGTCCTTGAGGCCCTGGCGGATCCCGGCGAGCTGCTGGTCCCGGGCCCGGGCCACCTCCGCCTCGGGAAAGCCCGGCTCCAGCACCGTCTCGGCGAGGAGCGCCAGCGCCGCGGGGAGCCGCTCGGCCAGACAGGACAGGGACACGCTGGTTCCCTCCCACCCGGTGGAAACGCCCAGGCGGGCGCCGATGCGCTCCAGCGCCTCGGCGAGGTCGGTGCCGCTCCTCCGCGTCGTCCCTCCCTCCAGGGCGTCCCCGGCCAGCACCGCCAGCCCAGCGGTGCCGCCGGAGAGCGCCGCCTCCCCCGCGCGCACGAAGAGGTTGGCGCTGACCACGGGAAGGCGCGACACGCGGGCGAAGCGGAGGTCCAGCCCGGTGGGGAGCGTCCGCCGGTCCACCGGCGGGAACGCGAAGTCTCGGATCCCGCCCCCCTCGGGGGGACTGCTGCGGTCCAAGGGCGTCACGCATCGCCTCCCGGTCGATAGGTCACCACCGCCCGGTTCGCCGGCCCAAGGCGTTCGGCGGCGAAGCGGCACACGTCGGATGCGGATACGCCGCGCAAGCGGTCCACCTCCCCGTTCAAGCGCCCCGGATCGGAAAAGTACAGCTCGAACATGGACAGGAGATCGGCGCGCTCGCCCACCTGCTCCAGCGAGCGCACAAGGTCGGTCTCGAGCACGGCAACGGCGCGCTCCACCTCCTCCTCGGCGGCGTCCGCAAGCCCCTCCATCTCCTCCCCCAGGGCGGCTTCCAGCTCCGCCAGCGAGGCCCCCGGGTACCCCGTGGCCCAGACCAGGAGCATGGACGCCCCGGAGAGGAGCGGGTACGCGTAGGTCACCACGTCCTTGGCGGCACGCCGCTCCCTCACCAGGTGCCGGTAGAGGCGGCTGGCGCGCCCGGTCCCCAGCACCGCGCACGCCACCTCGGCGGTGGTGAACCCGGGGTCGTCGTAGGACGGGATGCGGAATGCCATGATCACCCGGGGCAGCGGCACGTCGGCCGCCACGTGGTCGCGCACCGTGGCCCCGAGGAGGGGTTCCACCGCCACGTTCCCGGGAACGGGGGGGATGGCTCCCCCCGGCGGGATCTCGCCGAAGTACCGCTCCACCTGGCCCATGACGGTCGTGGGATCGAAATCCCCGGCCACGGTGAGAACGGCGTTGTCCGGCACGTAGTAGGTGCGGAAGAAGGACACCACGTCGTCCAGGGAGGCGGCGTCGAGGTCGTCCATGGACCCGATCACCGTGTGGTGGTACGGGTGCTCGCGTGGGAAGACGAGGCGCTGGAGGCGTTCCATCCAGTCCCCGTAGGGCTGGTTGTCGTAACGCTGCCGCTTCTCGTTCTTCACCACGTCGCGCTGGTTGTCCAGCTTCTCCTGGTCCATGGCCGGGAGCATCCACCCCATGCGGTCCGACTCGAGCCAGAGCGCCAGCTCCAGGTGGTTGGACGGCACGGTCTCGAAGTAGTTGGTGCGGTCGAACCAGGTGGACGCGTTCAGCGTGCCTCCCGCCCGCTCCACCAGCTCGAAGTGGCGGTTCTTGGGCACGTTCGCCGAGCCCTGGAACATCATGTGCTCGAAGAGGTGGGCAAACCCGGTGCGCCCCTCCGGCTCGTTCCTCGACCCCACGCCGTACCACAGGTTCACGGCAACGACGGGGACCGCCGGGTCGTGGGAAAGCACGACCCGGAGTCCATTGGACAGCGCCCGCCGCTGGAAGGGGACGGAGAGGATGGCCGTGCCTCGCGGCGTCGCGGCGGCGCTCTTCGGCACTCCCTTACTCCTGGCTCACGGGCCGGCCGCCGAGCACCACTACCGGGCCCAGCCCCAGCGCCTTCAGAGGCTCCTCGATGGCCGACCGATCACCGGCGATGACCACCGCCGTGCGCCCGGTGTCCAGCATCCGCCTGGCCGCCTCCATCACCGCGGCCTGGTCCACCGCCTCCACGCCGGCCACGTACCCGCTCCAGAAGTCCAGGGACACGTCGTACGTCACCAGCTCGGCCAGGCGGCGCACCACGTCGTCCAACGACTCGAAGCGCTGCGGGAGCCGGAGCGCCAGGTAGTTCCGCGCCCGGACCAGCTCGTCGACGGGCACCGCCTCGGCGCTCATGCCCTCGATCTCCCGGACGAAGTCCACCACCGCGCTGTCCGTGACCGGGGTGGCCACCGCCGCCATGGCCTCGAAGGGCCCTGGGGCGCGGCGCATATCGAAGAAGGAGCCGGCGCCATAGGTGTACCCCTTCTCCTCACGGAGCTTGGCGTTGAGCCGCGACGTGAACGATCCTCCGAGCACCGTGTTCAACACGGTCAGCGGGTAGTACGCGTCGGTGTCGCGCGCCACGGCCACGTGGCCGACCCGCACCTCGCTCTGCGCCGCGCCGGGCTTGTCCACCACGTAGATGGCACGCCCCTCGCGCAGGGGCGCATCGGGCAGCGGAGCCGGGTCCACCCCGCTCCCCGTCCACCCGGCGAAGGCGTCGGTCAGGAGAGAATCCAGGTCGGCGCGCTTCACGTCTCCCGCCACCACCAGCGTCGCCTGCCCCGGCGCGTAGCGCGCGCGGTGGAACGCCGCCACGTCGTCGCGAGTGAGAGCCTCCAGGCTCTCCTTCGTTCCCAGTAAGGATGCGCCGTAGGGATGGTCGGCGCCGTAGAGCACCTCGGCGAAGGCGTCCTCGGCCAGCGCCGCCGGCACGTCGGAGCGCTGCACCACCCTGGCGAGGCGCTCCCGGCGCACGCGCTCCAGCTCCCCGCCGGGGAACGACGGGTTCATCACCACGTCGGCCAGGATGGCGAGAGCCTCGGGGAAGCGCGAGCGCAGCACCGAGAGGCGCAGTTGGGAAGCGTCGTACCCGGCGGTGCTCGCCAGCGACGCCCCCAGCAGGTCCACCGCGTCGGCGATGTCCAGCGCCGAGCGCGTGGCCGTCCCCTCGTCCACCATGTCCGCGACCAGGGAGGCGAGACCCCCCTGGCGCGCCGGATGGGCCGCGCCTCCCCCGCGGAATTGGAGCTCCAGGCTCACCAGGGGGAGGGCGCTCCGCTCCACCAGCACCACGCGCAGGCCATTCCCTAGGGTGTAGTCCTGGATCCCGGGGAGCTCGAGCGCCTTGGGCTCCCCAACCGGAGGCACCCGGCTCCGGTCCAGGGCGGGCCGGGCCGCAGGTCCCCCACCACCTGTCCGCGCACCCACGGAGACCGTCGTCTCGTCCCGCTCGGGGTTGGAGGTCTTCGACACCGCGAACGCGCACCCGGCCAGGGACACCGACGTCCAGCACACCACCATGAGCCTCGCTCCCGCGTTCATCGTGCGCTCCCCCCGGCCCCCACACCGGCCGCCAGATCCGTCCTCCCCCGCGGCACCACGCTCAGCCACACCGCCGGCTTGCCGGCGAGCCACCGCTCCGCCGCACCGGCCACGTCCGCGCCGGCGAGGCGCTGGTAGCGCGCCAGGTCGTGGCGCGTCCACCCCGGCGTCCCGACCGCGAAGTGGTACTCGTTCAGGCGGTCGGCCTTCCCGCCGAACCCCCCCACCCGCTCCAGGGAGCGGACGAAAGCGGTCTCCACGCCGTTCACCGCCCGGTCCCGCTCGACCGCAGCGACACCGCCGGAGGCAACCCGGGCCAGCTCCTCCCGCACCGCCGCGGCCAGCCTCTCCAGCCCCACGTCGGGCTTGGCGGTGACGATGATCCAGGAGGTGCCCCCCAGCTCGTTTCCCTCCTGGAAGGCACTCACGTCCGCTGCCACCTGCTCCTCGTAGACCAGGCGCTTGAAGAGCCGGGAGCTCTTCCCCTCGGTGAGCACCGAGGCCAGCACGTCCAGCGCGGCGTCCTCGTCGGTGTACCCCTTCGGCGTGTGCCACGCCACGTAGAGCCGGGGAAGCTGCACGGCGTCCTCGAGCACGAGCACCTTGTCCGCGGTGAGCGTGGGGTCGGGGAAGGTCACCTCCGGGATGGGCGGCCCCGAGGGGATGTCGCCGAAGTACTTCTCCACCAGCCGCCGTACCTCGCGCTCCGAGACGTCCCCGGCCACGGCCAAGCTGGCGTTGTTGGGCGCATAGTAGGTCCGGAAGAAGCTCCTCACGTCGTCCAGCGTGGCCGCCGACAGATCCTCCATGGACCCGATGACGGGCCAGTGGTACGGATGGTCCGGCGGATACAGATTCTCGTAGACCGTCTCCCAGGCCCGTCCGTACGGCTGGTTGTCCACGCTCTGGCGCCGCTCGTTCTTCACCACGTCGCGCTGCACGTCCAGCTTCTCCTGGGTCATGGTCTCCAGGAGGAAGCCCATGCGGTCCGCCTCCAGCCAGAGGGCCAACTCCAGCGCGTTGGCGGGGATGTTCTCCCAGTAGTTCGTGCGGTCGTTGGCCGTGGAGCCGTTGTTCACGCCCCCGGCCGCCTCCAGATGATGGTCGAAGTCCCCCTCGGGCACGTTCGCCGACCCCTCGAACATGATATGCTCGAAGAGGTGGGCGAACCCGGTCCGCCCGGGCTTCTCGTTCTTCGAGCCCACGTGGTACCAGACGTTGACGCTGGCCACGGGGAGCGACGTGTCCCGGTGCACGATCACGTTCAGCCCGTTGCGGAGCGTGAACTGGGTGTAGGGGATGTGGACGTCCACCCGTCCTCCGTCTTGCTGGGCGGCCAGGGAGGGAGTGAGGAGCCCCAGGGCCAGCGTCCATGCCGCGATGCGCATCTTCCCTCCCATCGTCGTCTTCCCCGTGCTCGTGCCGTCGGCGCCCGGCCCCGGAGGGCCGGCCTGGAGAGACTTGTAATTTAATGCCCGGGGGACCCGGGGGGGGGCGGCGGGAGCCCCGGGGCAAGAATAATTGGAAAGGATAGCGGAAATCGAACGAGGAGGCGGGGCGGGGCATACACGCCGCTGTCCATCGCGCGTTGGAGGCGGACACCATCCTCAACAAGCTGGAAGGGTGGACGGACGAAGACGTGGAGCGCCTGAACAACCCGACGCTCACCTGGTGCCGCAGCTCAGCATCTCCCGGAGGAGCGCGAGCGCCGCAGCGCCCAGATCCGTCGTGCCCTGGTTGTAGTTGCGGAGAAGGACGACCCCCAGCCCCGACTCCGGCTCGAACGCCAGGAAGGCCGTGTAGCCCGCCACGGATCCGCTGTGTCCGATCAGGCGGGAGCCGTGCGGCCCGTCCCACACCCGGAAGCCGAGCGAGTAGCCGTCGTGCGCGGGGGTCTGGTCCACACCGAGCAGCCGCCGGGCATCGGTGCCGAGGACCTGCGCGGACGCCTTGCCCGAAATCCCGGCCATGAAGCGGGCGAGGTCCCCCACGGTCGAGTAGATTCCGCCGTTCGGCACCTTGTAGCCCCGGCCCACATGCTCGAGCGCGGGGGTCTCCCGGTCCACCCTGCCGTCGGCGCCGTTCTGGTATCCGACCGCCAGGTCCTCCGACAACTCCGGGGTCACGACGAAGCCCGACGAAGTCATCCCCAGCGGGCGCAGGATGGAGCCGGCCACGAGCTCCATGAAGGGGACCCCCGCCGCCCGCGACAGCGAATACCCCAGAATCCCGAACCCGACGTTGCTGTACGAGTAGCGCTCGCCGGGGCGGGTGTCGAAAGACGTGGTGGGGATCGAGGCCAGGATCTTGTCCTCCCACTGTTCCAGCGGCCCGGACGTGGCCCCCTCCAGGGCCGGCTCCCTGGCCAGCCCTGCCGTGTGGCTGGCCAGGTGCCGGAAGCTGACCGGTACGGACCCCTCAGGTGGCGGCTTCAGGCCGGCGAGTTCGGGAAGCGCGGCCACCACGGGATCGTCCAGAGCGACCAGCCCCTTCTCGACCATCTGGAGGAGGAGCACCCCGGTGAAGGACTTCGAGATCGAGCCCACCCGGTAGATGGTGTTCACTCCGGCAGGCACGGATCGCTCCACGTCGGCCCAGCCGAAGCCCTGGCCCCACACCAGATCCCTGCCCACGGCCACCCCGGCGGAAATCCCGCCGACCCCGTCAGACTCATCTTGAACAGTTTGGGCCTTCAGCCACGAGGCGGTTTGTTGTGGCACAAGG
>CAZJFX010000072.1:0-20731 GCA_964545395.1 uncultured Gemmatimonadaceae bacterium
GCAAGATACGTTGCCCCTCTCAAGATGTACAGCTTATTGTTGCGCGATCCCTTAGTCCACCGAGAACCTGATTCCCTGGGCCAGGGGCAGGTCGGTGCTCCAGTTGACCGTGCTGGTCTGGCGGCGCATGTAGGTCTTCCATGCGTCCGAGCCCGACTCCCGGCCGCCTCCCGTGTCCTTCTCCCCGCCGAAGGCGCCGCCGATCTCGGCGCCGCTGGTTCCGATATTCACGTTGGCGATTCCGCAGTCGGAGCCGCGGTGGGAGAGAAAGTACTCGGCCTCGCGGACGTGCTCGGTGAAGATGGCCGAAGACAGCCCCTGGGGGACGTTGTTGTGGAGGGCCATGGCCTCCTGCAGCTCGTCCACCGCCTGCGCGGGTGTCGCCGCCCTGGTGCCGTACTCCAGGATGTAGAGGATGGGGGCGAAGGTCTCGTTCTGGACGATCCGGTACTCGTTCCTCGCCTCGGCGATGCACGGCGTGACGTACAGACCCCCCGGGTACGTCTCGCCGGTGAGCACCTCGCCGCCGTAGATGATCCTCCCGCCCTCGGCCACCACCTTCTCCTTGGCGGCGAGGAACTCCTTCACGGCCTGCTTGTTGACCAGCGGGCCCATGAGCGTCCCCTCGGCGAGGGGGTTGCCGATGGGAATGGTCCTGTACGCGGCCACCAGCCGTTCCACGAGCCGGTCCTTCACCGAAGCGTGGACGATGATGCGCCGGGTGCTCGTGCACCGCTGCCCCGCGGTGCCCACCGCGCCGAACAGGATGGCCGGGAGCACGAGGTCCATGTTGGCGTGGGGCGTGACGATGATGGCGTTGTTGCCTCCCAACTCGAGGATGGTGCGTCCGAGGCGCTCGCCCACCGCTGCGGCGACGCGCCGCCCCACGGGCGTGCTCCCGGTGGCGGAGACCAGGGGAACGCGCTTGTCGTGGAGGAGGCGCTCCCCGACGGTGGAGCCCTTCCCCACGGCCAGGGAGAAGACGGCCGGGTCGTAGCCGTTCGCCTCGCACACCTCGGCGGCCAGCTTGGTGACGGCGATGGCAGTGAGGGGCGCCTGCGATGCCGGCTTCCACAGCGTGGCGTCGCCGCACACCGCAGCCACTGCCGCGTTCCAGCTCCACACGGCCACGGGGAAGTTGAAGGAGCTGATGACACCCACCACGCCCAGCGGCTGCCACTGCTCTCTCATGTGGTGGTCCGGGCGCTCCGACGGCATGGTGAGGCCGTAGAGCTGGCGGGAGAGGCCGACGGCGAAGTCGCAGATGTCGATCATCTCCTGGACCTCACCCTTCCCCTCCTGGAGGATCTTGCCCATTTCCAGGGTGACCAGGGCCCCCAGGTCGTCCTTCCGCTCGCGGAGCTTGTGGCCGAGTTGGCGCACCAGCTCACCCCGCTTGGGCGCGGGCACGTTGCGCCACTCGAGGAAGGCTGCGTGGGCGCGCTCCACGATGGCGTCGTATTCCTGCTCCGTGACCTGCTGGACGGTGGCGAGCTTGGCGCCGTCGATGGGGCTGAAGACGTCGAGGCCGGGGCCGGAGCCCACCCAGGTGCCGGCGAAGCCGCCGGGGTTCACGTCCTGGATGCCGAGGGAGCGAAGGGTCTTCTGGTCCATGCTTCCGATCCTGGAGGCGGCGCCGGGGGCGCCGGAGTTCACGGGGAGTGCCGGGGGCGGCCGGGCCGGAGCCTGGCCAACTCTCCAGTCTCTCAAGGAACTCCGGGGAGCGGAAGGGTAGCGCGCCGGTCGCTCCCGGGGGGCGGCACCGCCCGGGGCGCGTCTCCCTACCGGATTCGCCGCACCACCTTGGCCCCCCAGGGGCAGTACTGCTTCACCGTCCCGAGCCAATAGTCCAGGTCCGCCTCCACCAGGGAGGGGCGGCCGCCGCAAAGCTCGATGGCCATGTCGGCGGTGTGGACGGTGGATGGGACCATGTGCCACTTCCAGGGGGCGTTGAACCCGCCGTCCCCGGAGCGGATCTCGCCGTTGACGACTCCCTCCACGCCCGAGGCCATGCGGGACTCGAGCCCGGCGATCTGCGACGCGCCCTCCACGTGCACCACGAAGCGCTCGCCGCTCACCTCCACCTCGAAGCGGGCGCCTCCCTCGGGCCCGGTGGCGTCGTCGCATGCCGCGAGCACCACCACGGCCGTCACCGCCAGGGCGCCGCGCGCCACCTTCGCTCCGTGACCCATCCTGTTCTCCTCCCGTCATGGTCCGTTCGACACTGTGGGGGGTCAAACGACCGGGAAACCCAGAATGTGACGGACGGCGAGGCTACGGCGGGCGGGCAGCCCTGACCGAGGGACGCGCCAGCGGACCTCGTCCAGCATGCGGGTGCCCCCTTCCACCTCCTCGAAGGTGTGGCGGTGGATCCAGGTGTGGTGCGGCCCGCGGAGCTGGGTGTCGGTGAACGCGAAGGGAGGGTCCCACCCGGAGATCTCGGTGCGCCATCCGAAGGGGATGCCGTCGAGGCTCTCCGCCGCCGCGAAGAAGGGGAAGACGCGCTCTGGGGGAGGGGGGATGAACGCTTCCGCGCGCAGGAGCCGGTACCCACCGGGGAAGACGGCCGCGTGGGGGTCCACGCTCCAGCGGACGCCCTCGGGTGTGGTGCGGAAATCAGCCATGAGCGCGGGTCACCCCGCACGACGCACTTGAATGCGCACTTCGACGGGAACCTCCACCAGCGATTCGACGGTGGTGCAGATCTGGATCCCGTCGGAGTTGACTCTGCACCGTTGGGTCTGGCGGGTCTGCTGCACCGTTGGGTCTGGCGGGCCTGCTGCACCGCGACCCTGGCGACTCCGTCCTCGGGCAGGGTCCCCTCGACCAGGCGGAACGCCACGCGGATCCCAGGGCAGGACACCGCCACCCCCGGGCCGACCCAGGGCCTGGGAAGGCGCTCCCGGCACGAGCCGTGGTTGGGGGAGAGATAGAACCCCTCGGGGCCCAGGGAGAGGATCGTGAGGAGCTTCGTACCATCTCCTCGTCCGGATGACTCCAGCTACGGGATGGAGGCTACCACCCCTGTCCCTCCGGCGTGGGCTGGGCCGTGCGCACCAGCCGCACGTTCCCCCGCCCGAAGAGCTTCTGGAGCGCGGCCACGGTCTCGGCGTCGGCGCTGGCGCGCAGCGTGCGGGACCGGAGCCGAGGCCCGTGAGCCCCGTTGTCCGCTCCCACCTGGAGGAGGACGGGGGCGGCGCCGGGGTGGGAGGCCAGCACTCTCCTGGCCTCGGCGAAGGCTCCCTCTGTCAACTCGTAGCCCAGCTCCAACTCGATCTGCACAGCGATGTCCCCGGAGCCGGTGACATCGTCCAGGGCGCGGGCGGAGTCCAGGAAGAGGGGTGGGTCCTCTTCGTCGCGCTCCCGGCTGCTCACCTTTCCGGCCACCAGCACCACCGCGTCCTGCCTGAGCACGTCCTTGTAGGCTTGCCAGGCGTCGCGGAAGGCGAGGATCGTGGCGGTGCCCTGGAAGTCCTCGACGGTGATCTTCCCCCACTCCGAGTTGTCCTTCCGGGAGATCTGGCGTGCCACGGAGGTGACCACGCACGCCAATTCCACGCTCTGCCCCGGGGAGGAAGCGAGGGTGGCCGAGTTCACCGGCTCGAAGGCGCGCACCACCTCTCGGTAGCGGTCCAGGGGATGGCCGGAGATGAAGAAGCCCAGCGCCTCCTTCTCCCGCGCCAGCCGTTCGGGCTCGTCCCAAGCCGGGATGCGGGGTAGGGTGGGCTCGCTCCGGGGCAGCAGGGAAGCGTCGCCGAAGAGCGACGCCTGGCCGGCGTCGTGCTCGGCCTGCCGGGCCTGCACCTCGGCGTAGGCGGCGTCCAGGCCTGCCAGGAGCTGAGCGCGGTGGCCGAAGGCGTCCAGGGCTCCGGCGGCGATGAGCGCCTCGCACGCGCGCTTGTTGAGGGCGCGGGTGTCGATGCGCTCGAGGAAGTCGAAGAGGGAGCGGAAGGGCCCGCCGGACGAGCGGGCCTCGAGGACGAACCTCACCGCGCCGGCACCCACGCCCCGCACCGCCCCCAGCCCGAAGCGGATCTGGTGGGCGTCCGTGACGACGAATTTCCACCCCGACTGGTTCACGTCGGGGGGGAGGACCTCCACCGGCTCCTCCAGCGTGGGGATGTAGCGCTGGAGGTCCCGGCACTCGCCGATGTACCTCACCACGTCGTCGGTCTTGTCCAGCACCGACGACAGGAGCGCCGCCATGAACTCGGCAGGGTGGTGGGCCTTGAGCCAGGCGGTGTGGTAGGAGACGAGGGAGTAGGCGGCGCTGTGGCTGTTGTGGACCAGGATGTCATTGGCGACGAAGTTGTGGTGCCCCGCCACCTCGAGGTCGAACGTCCGCATGTTCCCCAGGGGCTCGATCCCACTGACCCGATCCCAGAGAACGTCGCTTCCAGCCAGGGCCTGCGACTCCGAGTCTCCGAAGTACTCCGCGAGAGCGCCGACGAAGGACCGGGTGAAGCCGACCTTGTCGGGATTGGTGCCCTGCGGGTAGAGGTCCCGGGGCGAGACTCCGGCGCCGACCTCGACGTCGATCCAGCGCAGCCCGCGGTCCTCCTTGAGCGCCCGGACGCGGCTACGCACCGCAACCGGAACAAGGTCCTTGCCGGGTCCGCTCTGCGGCGCTTCCAGCACGAGCTCACGAAGCCTCCTCACCCGATCTGTCGAGACCAAGTGGCGCCCGATGGACTCCAGGAAGGTCCGGTAATGCTCGTTCCCGTGCACGTGCACCTGCCACCCGAATCGGCTGGTGCCGCGATAAGGGAATCGGACCCTGCGAACCCGGCAGAGGATGCCGAGGCGGAGCAACAGGTGCCGTACCTGGTGAGCCAGCCGCTCGGACGAAGTCGCGTAGTAGATGGCCCCGTTCTTGAGGCTGATGTGCCCGTCCCCGGCCCACATCCTGGCGAGGAGCAGGGCGATCTGGCCATTCGTCAGGCCGAACGCCGCAGCGGGCACCTCCTTTTCCGTGGCTGTCTTGCCGAGGAGCCCCAGAGTCCGTGCCCACTCGAAGATCCCGTTCGGCTCCCCGCGGTCCACCCTCGCGGTGTACACGGACCCCGTGCCCCGGTGGGAAGCCGCGGTGCAGCGGACGTTCGAGAACGCCTCGGCCGCCTCGACGAAGTCGGCGATCTCGGCTTCGTCCTGGCTGTAGAAATAGAGGCCCGCGGGATGGCAGAGGTTCCCCTCGGCGAGAAGGTGCCCCAGCGCGATCACCTCGTGGTCGCGCCAGACTCCGGTCCCCTCCACCGGGAGGGAGCGGGGTACCGCCACATGCTCGCCGATGGCGATGTCCTCGAGGTTCCGCCAACCCCGGAGTGTGAAGAGCGGGTGGTTGCCTGTGGCGTCGATCTCGCGGCCCGACTCGGTTCTCAGCCGCCACACCGGGCGCACCCCATTGTCCACGATGTCGGCGACCCCGGCCTCCACGAGCCGGAGGCTCCGCGTGTCGCAGGCGAGCACCGACCGCAACCGCTCCCTGCCCTCGAACGCATCCCCGATCCTGACCATGCGCCCCGAGGCGGCATCCAGAATCTCTACGTGGGCCGGCAAGCACTTGTTGAAGCCGTACCGGCCGAAGGTCTCGATCTGCTCGGCCAGGTCGGTGGCCAGGCGGCGCTCGACGCCGTTGGCCACGGCCCGCTGCACGAACTTGGCCAGCTCCTTCTTGATGAGGCCCGCGTCCTTCTTGCCCACCGCCTTCCGGAGCACGTCGGCCTCGCCCAGCGAGTACTTCGCCAGGAGGTTGGCGATGCGCATCACCTGCTCCTGATAGACGATGACGCCGTAGGTCGGCTCCAGCGTCGCGCGCAGGTCCGGATGCGGGTAGGTGACCGGCTTGCGGCCCAGCTTCCGGTCGATGTAGACGTCGGCCATCCCCGAATCCAGCGGGCCCGGGCGGATGAGCGCGTTGCTGGCGACGAGGTCGTCGAACCGGTCGCACTTCATGGCCCGCAGCTTGTCGTTGGCCAGATTGGACTCGAACTGGAAGACCCCGGCGGTGCCGCCCCGGGCCAGCATCCTGTAGACCGCCGGATCGTCGAGCGGCACGTCGTCCATGGATGCGTACGTCTCCCCGGTGTCCGGGTTCTTCAGCTGGCCGTGGCGCGCCTTCACCATGACCACCGCGTCGTGGATCACGGTGAGCGTCTTCAGCCCCAGGAAGTCCATCTTGAGCATGCCTGCCTCGTCGAGGCAGTTCATGTCGTACTGGGTGACGGCCATGGCGTTCTCGCCGTCGCCGCCGGTCTTCCCGGTCTGGATGCACACGGGCACGTAGTCGTCCAGAGGCCCCGGGGCGATGACCACGCCCGCGGCGTGCACCGATGCGTGCCGGGCCAACCCCTCCAGCGTCATCGAGTAGTCGAAGAGCTGGCGGTGGCGCTCGTCTTGCCGGTACAGGTCACGCACCTCCTTGAGCCCTTGTACCGCCTCCTCGACGGTGAAGCTCTGCCCCGGCGCGTTGGGGATGAGCTTGGCGATCCTGTCGGTCTCTGCCGGCTCGAAGCCCAGGGTGCGGCCCACGTCGCGGATCACCGCGCGGCTCTTCATGGTGCCGAAGGTGACGATCTGGCCGACGGCGTCCTTCCCGTACTTCTGGCGGGTGTACTCGATGACCTCGCCGCGGCGCTCGAAGCAGAAGTCGATGTCGATGTCGGGCATCGAGATCCGCTCGGGGTTCAGGAACCGTTCGAAGAGCAGGTCGTGGAAGAGGGGATCGAGGTTCGTGATCCCCAGGGCGTAGGCCACCAGCGAGCCCGCGGCGGAGCCGCGTCCCGGTCCCACGGGGATGTCACGGCTGCGGGCCCAAGCGATGAAGTCGTGGACGATGAGGAAGTAGCCTGCGTACCCCGTTCCCTTGATGACCCCGATCTCGTAGTCGAAGCGCTCCTTCACGTGGGTGGGGAGGGGATCGCCGTAGCGCTTCAGCGCGCCACCCAGGGCGAGGTGCTCCAGGTACTCGTTCTCGTCGCCGTGGTCCGGGGGCAGGGGGAACGCAGGGAGGTGGTACTTCTTCTCGAAGACCAGGTCCACCTGGTCACTGATGCGGAGCGTGTTTTCCAGGACCTCCGGGTGGTCGGGGAAGCGCTCGGCCATCTCCGGGCCGCTCTTGAAGTAGAGCCCTTTGTCATAGCGCATTCGGTTCGGGTCGCCCCGGTCCTTGCCGAGGCCGATGCACAGAAGGATGTCGTGGGCCTCGTGGTCCTCGGGCCGGAGGAAGTGGCAGTCGTTGGTGGCCACCACCGGGAGCCCGAGTTCGTCCGCCAGCTTGAAGATCCGCTTGTTCAGCTCCGCCTGACCATCGGTGTCGTGGGCCTGCACCTCCAGGTAGTAGCGCCCGTCGAAGAGGTTGGCGTACCACTGGGCGGCCTCCCGCGCGCCGTCCCAATCGTCGGCGAGGAGGTGGCGCGGCACCTCGCCGGCCATGCACGCCGAGGACACGATGATCCCCTCGTGGTGCCGGGCCAGCACCTCCCGGTCCACGCGGGGGCGGTGGTAGAACCCCTCCAGGTACCCGATGGAGGAGAGCTTCACGAGGTTGTGGTACCCCTGGAGGTCGCGCGCCAGGAGGACGAGGTGGTAATACGCTCGCTCGCCCTGCCCGGAGCGGGAGCGGTCCCGCCGGTCGCCGGGGGCCACGTAGGCCTCCATCCCCAGGATGGGCTTGAGCCCCGCTTTGTGTGCCGTTTTCTGGAAGGTCCACGCCCCGAAGAGGCACCCGTGGTCCGTGAGCGCCAGCGCCGGCATCTCGAGTTCCTTGGCCCTGTGGACCAGGTCGTCGATGCGGTTGGCTCCATCCAGGAGCGAGAACTCGGAGTGGGTATGGAGGTGGACGAAGCTCAAGCGGCGGGCGGGGTGGAGCGGGGGCGTGGACGGGAGGCGCGGGGGAGTGGACGAACCCATAGTAGCCCCTCGCCGCACCCCCCATCAATCGCGGCCGGACGACATGACGGAGCGGCGCGGGCTTCCGGGTCGGGAGGCCGCCGCGCGACGGCGGCACGGTGTCTGCAAGAGGCCGCCCCGTTCGTTATCCTTGCCCGTGCCCAGCAGCGGCAGCCCGACACCGTCTTCTCCCTGGAGGTGGATTGGCTGGGAGGCTCGGTGAGCTACGCCCGGGCGCGGGGCCAGGGCACTTACTGGGGCGGCGAGGCGGGCGTAGGAGGAGGCTTCGTGAGCCGCATGCTTCTCGCGGGGCGGCACTTCTCCCACGAGGACGGTCCCTCGTACGAGACCAGGGACGGCTATGAGGACAAGGACCTCACTCGTGGGGATGCTCTCCGAGGGCTGGGGCACCCGGGAGCCGGGGATCTACCTGGTGCCCCTGGCCGGGCGGATCAGCTTCAGCTGATGAGACGTGCCGGCGCGGCCCTCCTCCAGGCCGCGCAGCCGCCTCTCACGCGGGTCCGCACCGGAACGAGTCGAGGATGGTCTCGAGCTGGATCATGTACTCGTACTTGTCCTTGCCGGGAGCGTACAGCCATGCGTCCACGAGGTACATCCGGTTCTGCTGGGGGCAGATCACCGCCCGGGTGACGAAGGGGCCTGCCGCGGGCCAATCCAGCTCCGGCGGGTTGGTCCAGATGGCGCGGATCTGGTACGCCGGGCGCCCGCGGAACTCGAAGGGCCCGGCGTCCACCACCGACAGGTCCACGGCCTGGGGCTCGGAGTACGCCGCCGCGACCTCGCCACGCCACGCGAGGATCCCCTCCGGCTGCATGTCCGCGGGGATGGGTGACTTCCAGGTGACCGAGATGCTCCGGATGAGCTCGGAGGGGTCGGGGTTGTCGTTCCGGAACTGGAAGAGCGAGTCCTGCCAGGCCCAACGGTAGACCTCGGGGAGGAGGAGTTGGAAGCGGCCCGCGGCCATGAGCGTGTCGGCCAGCGCCGAGTCCACGCCGGTCATGTACATCCGTTCCACGACCCACGCTCGAAACTGCTCGTCCAGCGCCCGGTTGACCTCGGGCAGGTGGGACCGCAACTCCTCGGCCGCCGTGGCGGCGGACACGAGGACCAGGGTGACGCGCTGCCCCCGGGCCCACACGTCGTGGGCGGTGTAGCGTCCGGGGCCGGTCACCGAGTCGCGCACCTGATCCATGGCGTCCCGCATCCACGGCTCCTCCCCGGTCCCGACCAGGAGCATCTGCCGGAAGCGGCGCAGGTTGCTCCACTCGGGGAGCGACGGGTCCTGATACGTGACCGTGAAGGTCTTCTCGTCGCGCACCGTGACCAGGGTGGGCTCGAGGGCGTCGTACACCTCCGCGCTCACCTGCTCCCAGAGCGCCGGCTCCATGGCCGCGACGATGCCGTTGAAGTCCCCGTAGGCGGCAGAAGAGTTGTCGCCGCACGCTCCCAGCGAGAGGGCGGCCAGGGCGGAGAGGAGGAGCTTGCGCATGGTGGGGCAACGGTGTGTGGCGAGGGTTCGCGTGTCGGTTCCTGAACGTGCGCTCCGGGAGCCGGAGGTCAAGCCGGCTCCGGCCCCAGGTTGCGCTCCAGGAGGGCGCGAGGGTCGGGGTCGCGGCCCATGAACTCCCGGAAAAGGACCTCCGGGTCGTCGGAGTCGCCCCGTGACAGAATGGCGTCCACGTAGGAGCGGCCGGTGTCACGGTTGAAGATGCCCTCGGAGCGGAAGCGGGTGAAGGCGTCGGCGTCCAGCACCTCGGACCAGAGGTAGCTGTAGTACCCGGAGGAGTACCCTCCGGAGAAGATGTGGGTGAATGCCGTGAGGCCGTGGAGGTCGGCGAAGGAGGGAGAGGGGGAGAAGGCCAGGTAGTGCTCCCGGGCGAAGGCCATGACTGTGGCGCCCTGGGCGGCGTCGGTGGCCTCGCCGGGCTCGCTTCCGGCGGCCTCCCGCAGGCGGGGAGCCAGGTGATCGTGGAGAGCCAGATCCAGCGTCCCGAAGGAGAGCTGGCGCATCTGGGCCCATCCGCCCATGAAGCGGCGGGCGGCCACCAGCTTGGCGAAAAGGGCGTCGGGGAACGGCTCGCCTGTCTCCCAGTGGCGGGCGAAGATGGCCAACGCCTCAGATTCCCAGCACCAGTTCTCCATGAGCTGGCTCGGGAGCTCCACCCAGTCCCACGCCACGTTGATGCCGGCGCGGGCGGCGATCTCGACCCGGCACGTGCAGTGGTGGAGCAGATGGCCGAACTCGTGGAACACGGTCTCCACGTCCCGGTGGGTCAGGAGGGCGGGGGTCCCGTCCTGGGGCGGCGGGAAGTTGGCGCACACCACACCAAGGTGGGGGCGGAACCCCCGCTCCCCGCCCGGGCCTCCCGTGATGAAGTCGCTCATCCAGGCGCCCTGGCGTTTCTCCTTGCGCGGAAACCAGTCGGAGTAGAACGACCCGACGTGGGTGCCATCCTCGGCGAAGATGTCGTAATGGCGCACGACCGGGTGCCACACCTGGGCGATGGGCCGCTCTTCCACCCGGAATCCGAAGGTGCGGCGCACGATCTCGAAGAGGCCGGCCAGGACCTGGTCCAGGGGGAAGTAGGGACGCAGCTCCTCGTCGTCGATGTCGTAGCGCGCCTTGCGGAGCTTCTCCATGACGAAGGCCGCATCCCAGGGCTCCAGCGCGTCCAGCCCGAGCTCGGCTGCCCAGGTGCGCAGCGCCTCCACGTCGCGGTCCCAATAGGGACGCGTGCGCTCCACCATGTCCCACTCGAAGGCTGTGGCCTGCGCCCCGGCCCGGGCCATGCGGTCCTCGAGCTTGTAGTCGGAGTACGAGGCGTAGCCGAGGATGTCGGAGAGCTCCTTGCGCAGGCGAAGGATGTGCGCCAGCAGGCCGCGGTTGTCGTGTGCTCCTTCGCGGCAGCGGTGGTTGTACGCCGCGTGGATCTCCCGCCGGAGCTCCCGGTCCTCGCAGTACTTGAGGATGGGCTCCACCGAGGGGAAGTCGAGGGTGAGGAGCCACCCGTCCTGCGCCTTCTCCTCGGCCTGCGCCCGGGCGCGCCGCCGGGCCGACTCGGGTAGGCCGCGGAGGCGGCCCACGTCGGTGACGAGGAGCTCGTACGCCGCGGTGGCGTCCAGCACGTTTTCGGCGAAGCGCTGTTGGAGCTGCGCGAGCTCCACCTTCACGGCCTCGAGGCGTGCCTTGCTGTCGGCGGGGAGATCGGCCCCGGCGCGCCGGAATTCCTGCACCGTCTTGTCCAGGTGGCGCCTGCGTAGCCCGGTGAGGCTCCGGGCCTCGTCCGTTTCCGCGAAGGCGCGAACCCGTGCCCAGAGGCGCTCGTCCAGGGGAAGTCGCGACCAGAACGCCGACATGTCCGGGAGCACCGCGTTGTAGGCTTCCCGGAGCTCGGGGGTCTCGGCCACGGCCATCAGGTGGGTGGCGGGCGCGATGCGCCGGGCGAGGAGCTCCACCGCCCGGTCCAGCCGCTCCACGGTGTTCTTCCACGTCGGCGGTGCAGAGTCGGCGGCCACGGCATCCACCTCGCGCTGGGCGTCGGCCAGGGCGCTCTGGATTCCTGGTCCCACGTGCTCGGGCCGGATGGCGTGGAAGGGGATGAGGAACGCGTCGGTGAGGAGGGGATTCGCGTCGGCGGGCATGCGCGGTGGTGCGGAGGGATGGCCGGGGCCCGGCAGGGTCCCGGTGAATTCAGAATTATTGTCGGTTACCGCCTCGGGGGATAGGGTGCGGATGGGCCCCGGACTCCCCATCTTAAGAAATGGGCAAACCCACTCTGGTCTGGTCGCCCGCCTACGAGGTGGACATCGGGCCTCACGTCTTCCCCATGGTGAAGTATCGCCTCGTGCGAGAGCGGCTCCTGTCCACGGGGGTGGCGGCCGAAGGGGATTTCGTGGAGCCCGAGCCGGTGTCGGACGACCTCCTCGCCCGGGTCCACACGCCCGGGTTCATGGCCAAGATCCAGGAGGACGGATTCAACTCCATGGAGCGGATCCTCCTGGAGATACCCTTCTCCCCGGACCTGGTCCAGGCGAGCCGGGTCTGCTGCGGGGGCACGCTCCTGGCCGGCCGCCTCGCCCTGGCGGATGGCATCGCGGTGCACATCGGCGGAGGCTTCCACCACTCGTTTCCCGACCACGGGGAGGGATTCTGCCTCCTCAACGACGTCGCCGTGGCGACCATGGCGCTCCTGGACGAGGGGGTGGTGACCCGCGTGCTCGTGCTCGACCTGGACGTTCACCAGGGGAACGGCACCGCCGTGATCTTCGCCGAGGACCCCCGGGTGTTCACCTTCTCGTTCCACCAGGAGCGGAACTACCCGTCGGCGAAGCCACCCTCGGACCTGGACGTGGGGATGCCGGACCGCACGCCCGATGCCGCGTATCTCGATCTGCTGCGGCAGCACCTCCCGGAGGTGCTGGAGCGCTTCCGCCCCGACCTCACCTTCTACCTGGCCGGCGCCGACCCGTACCGAGAGGACCAGCTGGGGGGGCTCGGCCTCTCCATCGAAGGCCTCCGGGACAAGGACGCCTACGTGTTCGACACGCTCCGCTCGGCGGGCGTCCCCGTGGCGGTGACGCTTGCGGGAGGGTATGCCATCCGCGAGACGGACACCGTGCGCATCCACGCCAACACCGTGCAAGAGGCGGCCAGGGCGCTCACGCGCCCACCTGCCTGAGGTCCTTGTCCATGTGCACGGGGATGCCCATGCCCGGGTCCCCGGTCCGCTCCGCAAGATGCATGACGCGCACGTTCGGATGCTCACCATCGGATTCATGGCCGTGGCGAATCGGGTGGCGAGACTTGTTGACAACCCCCCACCCCCGGTTACTTTCGCGCCAAGCGCCTCGGGCATTCCGAAACGGGTCGGATGCTCCTACGCCGCAGCCATGAGGAGATCAGACAGATGAGCCGGTCGGGCTGGTTCGAAGACGAGGCCCTTCCCACCACGGTCCTCGCGTTTGACGAGGACGAGGACGAGGAGGAGGACGGCGAGGACCTCGGGGACTGGGGCGAAGACGAGGACGACTGGGATGAGGACGACTGGGACGAAGACGACGAGGACGACGAGGACGACGACGGGGAGGACGAGGAGGGGTGGGAGGACTGGGACGAGGAGGACGACGACGACGACATGTTCGGGCGTAAGCGTCCACACCGGACCGACTGGAACTGATCCCGCGGCTCGGGCCGGGTCTGCCGCCCCGGTCGGACTGAAAGGCCGCCCCGGGTCCCACGGACCCGGGGCGGCTCGCTTTTCAGGGTTCGGAGCTCAGCTTCCCGGATGCGCTGCGGCTCCCAGCCCCGCCGCGCGCGCGGTGGACCAGGCCCATAGGAAGTTGTGCCCGCCGATGGGGCCGAAGGCGTCCAGGATCTCCCCACAGAAGAAGAGCCCCGGCGCGCGGCGGCTCTGCAGCGTTCGCGGATCCACCTCCGAGAGCGCGACGCCCCCACCCGTCACCTCCGCCTTCCGGTACCCCTCGTCGCCGGTCCAGGGGAGGGGGTAGGCGGTGAGCGCGGCCACGAGGGCGCGCCGCTCCTCGCGGCGGAGATGGGCCAAGCGGGTGTCCGGGTCCACGGCGGCGCCGGTGCACGGATGGTCGGCGAGCCTTCGGGGGAGCCAGGGCGCGAGGGCGCTCCGGACGGTGGCGTGGCCCCCCGCGGCGAGCTCCGCGTCCCAGGCCTCGGGGCCCCGGCGCGTCCACTGCACGAGGAGCTCCTGCCGGCTCCCGTCGGGGCGGCCGCGCACGGCCAAGTGGGACGCGTCGAGGACGGCCGGGCCGCTCCACCCGCGGTGGGTCACGAGGAACCCGTCGCTGGTCTCGAAGGGAGGCTTCGCGCCCGGGGCCCGCAGGGTCACCGTGAGAGAGATGCCGGCCAGCGCCGCGTGGGGGTAGGGGTGGGCGGTGAGTGGTGTGAGGGCCGGGTAGGTGGGGTGGATCTGGTGGCTCAGGGCACGGGCGAGGGCAAGACCCGTCCCATCGCTCCCGGTGGTGGGGACCGAGAGCCCGCCGGTGGCCAGGACGACCGCCGCCGCCCGGAGGGGCGGCGCTCCCTCGACGGTGACGAGCCAGGAAAGGCTATCCGGGCCCTCCGCCGCCCGGGGCGAGAGCCCAGTCACCTTGGCGCCCATCCACACCCGGGCGCCCGCTTCGCGCGCCCGCGCCAGGAGGGTGTCTCGCACGTCGCGGGCGCGCTGCGAGGAGGGAAAGAGCTTCCCCGTTTCGTCCTCGCGGACCAGCGGCATCCCCAGCTCGTCCTCGAAGAACGCGCGCTGCTCGGCCAAGGGCCAGGACATCAGGATCTTGCGCAGGGTATTGGGCGAGGACGCGGTGACGTAGCGCGCCGGCTGCGCCACCGAGGGGAGGATGTTGCAGCGGCCGCCGCCGCTGATGAGGATCTTCCGCCCCCCGTCGGTGGTGCGCTCCAGGAGCACTACGGGCGCTCCCGAGCGGGCGGCGAAGAGGGTCGCCAGGAGCCCTGCGGCGCCGGCGCCCACCACGGCGACGGGGAGGGGCGCGATCATGAGGAAGGGTGCAGATCCTGTGGGCGCCAGACCCGGGGGTGGTCGGACACGGGCCGGAGGATCACCCAGCTGATCCCCACCAGCGCGAGGAGGACCAGGACCCCGATCCCCTGCCCCACCGCCGGGGCGAGCCCGAGCCGCTGCCCCGTGACCCACGTCACGCCCGCCCAGATGCCCGGGCCCATGATGGCCGAGAAGCGCCCCACCATCCCGTACAGCCCGTAGAACTCGCCCACGCGCGCGGGCGGCGTGAGGCGGAGCATGTACGGCCGGTCCGCCGCCCACACGCCTCCCAGGGAGAACCCAGCCCAGGCGGCCACGGCGTAGAGCGCCTGGAGGGGGAGCCCCAGGATCCCCACCGACGCCGCCATGAGGAAGACGCCGATCCAGGAGTGGAGCACCACGTTGAGGGTGCGCTTGGGGCCCCACCGGTCGGTGAGCCATCCCCAGGCGAACCCGCCGATGACCGCGAAGGTGATGGCCGCCATGAGAACCAGATTGGCCTGGCGCTCCCCGTCGGCTTCCGAGAGCCCCGTGGCCACGGCCACGTTCACCGTGTAGAGGGCCATGATGGCGATGACGGTGTTGATGGCGTCGGTGTAGAAGACCCGCCCCACCAGGAAGCGCAGGAGGCCGGGGTAGTCATTGCTGTCGCGCAGCGTCCGCACCGTCTCCCGGGTGGACTCCACCGCCATGCGCAGGGTGATGGGCCTGGGCTCGGGGTTGCCCCGCTCCTTCACGAAGAGGAAGCAGGGGATGGCGAACACGAGGAACGCCACCGCGATGATGGTGAAGAGGAGCGGCTTGTCCTGGGTTCCGAGAAGGAGGCCGATCCCCACGGCGACGTAGGACCCCAGGTAGCCCACCCCCACCCCGATCCCGCCGATCCTCCCCCGGTTCTCCTCGGTGCTCACCTCGGGCAGCAGCGCGTCGTAGAACTGGAGCCCCGCCTGGTAGGCGATGTTGGCGAAGCAGAAGAGGACGGCGGTGATCCAGAACCCGTCCCGGGCCAGGAGGGCCGTGAAGCCCACGCACAGGAGCGTGCTCACCACCAGGAAGGGCATGCGCCTCCGCGCACGGTCCGTCATGGCGCCCAGGAGGGGCGACACGACGAAGATCGCGCCCATGGACACCGCGGTGATGATCCCGTAGACGGTATCGGCGCGCCCCGCGCCCACCTGGTCGCGAACCCAGAGGGAGAAGTACAGCGACACCACGCCCATGGAGAAGATGGTGTTCGCCAGGTCGTAGAGCACCCAGCTCGCCACGGCCTTCCTGGAGGCCAGGTGACTACTCCAGGTAGGTGTAGCCGTCGATCCCCTGGTCCAGGAAGCGGCGCATGCTCACGCCTTCCTGCAGGGTGAGGCGCTTCGCCGTGAGCGCCGCCTCGATCTCCTTGCGGAGGTCCCTGCGCATGTCGTCGGGATCGAACTGGACGTACTGGAGCACCTCGCGCACGGTATCTCCCTCCACCACCTCTTCCAGGTGCCAGTTCCCGTCCGCGTCCAGCACCACGTGCACCGCGTGGGTGTCGCCGAAGAGGTTGTGCAGGTCGCCCAGCGTCTCCTGGTAGGCGCCGGTGAGGAAGACGGCGAGGTAGTAGGGGTCGAACTGCCCCGGGCCCACCTCGGTGAGCTCCCCCTGGGTGAGGGCGTGGAGGGGGACGGAGTTCTGGGGCTCGCCGTTGCCCGGGAACCGGTCCATGCGCCCGTCGGAGTCGCAGGTGACGTCGGCCAGGATCCCTCGCCGGGTCGGCCTCTCGTCCAGGCGGTGGATGGGCATGACCGGAAACACCTGGTCGATCCCCCACGCGTCGATGAGCGACTGGAAGAGGCTGAAGTTGCTGAAGTAGATGTCGGCGAGCCGGTCCGGCAGGTCCCACAGGTCCTCGGTGAGCTCGTCGCGGGGGCGCGCCGCCATCTGGTTCCCCACCGCCCAGTACAGCTCCTCGCACGCCGCGCGGGCCGTGATGCTCATGTAGCCCAGGTTGAAGAGGCTCATGGCCTCGTTCAGCGCGTGCTCGGCGTCCTGGTAGACCTCGATGGGATCGCTCTCGCCGTCACCCAGACGCTGGTATGCGTCCACCAGGTCCAGGAGTGGCTGGGGGACCTCGGCTTCGGGCCCCTCGTTGAGTGCCCGGTCCACCAGCTCGGCGTCGGGCTCGGAGGGGAAGACACGGCTCCCCAGCACCTGGAAGACAAGGACGCCCGAGTGGCTCACCAGGGCGCGCCCCGACTCGGTGATGACGTCCGGGTGGGGCACGTGGGCGTCGTCGCAGATCGACTTGACCCGGTGGATGACGTCGGCGGCGTACTGCTCCATCGTGTAGTTCATCGACGACTGGGACGCCGTGCCCGAGCCGTCGTAGTCCACGCCCATGCCGCCGCCGAGGTCGATGATGCCCATGGGGGCGCCGAGCTTCACCAGCTCCACGTAGATCTGGGCCAGCTCGTTCACCGCGTACTTCACGGTGCGGATGTCGTAGATCTGGGAGCCGATGTGGCAGTGCAGCATCTGGAGGCCGCCGAGGAGCCCTTCGTCCCGGAGCCAGTCCACGGACGAGAGGATCTGGCTCACCGAGAGGCCGAACTTGCCCCGAAACCCCACCAAGTCCGCCCAGCGGCCGATCCCCCCGGAGGCCAGCTTGGCGCGGATGCCGAAGCGGGGGGTGACCGCGTGCGTCCGGGCCGAGTGGATGAGCATCTCCAGCTCGTGGGTCTGCTCGATCACCGGGATGATGTTGCGCCCCATCTTGGCGGCGAGGACGGCGGTCTCGATGAACTCGGCGTCCTTGAAGCCGTTGCAGATGAAGGGCATCTCGTTGACGCCCTGGGTCAGGGCGAGGCCCGCGATGAGTTCCGGCTTGGAGCCCGCCTCGATGCCGAAGCCCATGGTGCGCCCCAGGTCCCGGACCTCCTCGCAGATGTGACGCTGCTGGTTGACCTTGATGGGGTACACGCAGGTGTACTTGCCCCGGTACCCGGCCTCGGCGATGGCATTGTCGAAGGTGTGGCGCAGGTACGTCATGCGGTGCTCGAGGATCCCCGAGAAGCGAACGACTACCGGGGGCCAGAGGTCCCTGGCCTGAAGCCCCTCCACCACCTCCATGAGGTCGATGGCCCGGGCCGGGTCCCCACCGGGGTACACCTCCACCGTGCCGCGCTCGGAGACGCCAAAATAGCCGGCGCCCCAGTTCTGGAGACCGTACAACTGCGCCGAGTCCTGAGGAGTCCAGAGGGCCGTCTCGGTGGGCGGCTGTTCGGTGTCCTTCATCGTGACGGGGGGCCTCTCCGGGAGGGTGGAAGATCTCGTGGGCCGGCCGGCGCCGCGCGCCGACCGCGGCGTGCGAGGTATCAAGAGTCACCAACCCGGCCCCCCTCCACAAGGGAGGCGTCCCGCACCCTGGCCCGGCGGGTGCCGGTGGCCCATGATTCGGGGCCTTCCCGAGCCCGACACCACTCCCCGTCCACCTCCCGGAACACGACACCATGCGCGCACTGGGCGTTCTCCTTCGCGCCGCCGCCGCGGCCCGCGTCATCCCCGTCTTCGCTCTCCTCGCGGCCGCCGCTCCCGTCGCCGCCCAGGTCCCCACCCCGGAGTCGGTACTGGGCTTCCGCGTGGGGGCCGATTTCAAGCTCGCGACCTACGAGCAGGCCCTGGACTACTTCCGGCAGCTGGACGCGGCCTCGGACCGCCTGGAGCTGCGGGAGGTGGGGACCACGTCGTACGGGCGGCCCATGGTCATCGCGCTCATCTCGTCCGCGGAGAACCTCAGGGACGTGGACCGCTACCGGGAGATCGCGCAGCGGCTGGCCCACCCCGGGGACATGACCGAGGTGGAGGCTCATCGCCTGGCGGCGGAGGGGAAGGCGCTGGTGTGGATCGACGGGGGGCTGCACGCAACGGAGGTGGCGCCCGCCCAGCATACGATGCAGCTCGCCTACGATCTGGTGACCGGGGACAGCGACCCGGAGATCGCCGCCATCCTGGACAACGTCATCCTGATCCTGTGGCCGAGCATCAACCCCGACGGCGAGACCATGGTATCCGATTGGTACGCGTCCAACGTGGGCACGCAGTACGAAGTGTCGCCCACGCCGTTCCTCTACCAGAAGTACATCGGGCACGACAACAACCGCGACGGCTACATGATCAACCAGATGGAGTCGCGAGTGGTGACGCGGGTGGCCCGGGAGTGGGAGCCCCAGATCCTCTACAACCACCACCAGACTTCGCCCTTCCCCACGCGGATCTGGATCCCGCCTTTCGCCGAGCCCATCAGCCCCAACGTCCACCCCCTCATGTGGAGGACGGTGAACCTGGTGGGGATGGCCATGGCCGAGGGGTTGGAGGAGCGGGGGCAGAAGGGCGCCGTGCACATGGGGACCGGGTTCGACAACTGGTATCCCGGGTTCCTGGACCACGCCAACAGCTTCCACAACGTGGTGTCGCTCCTCACGGAGACGGCTCTGTATCGCTACGCGACACCCCACTTCTACACGGTGGACGACTTCCCGGCGGAGGATCAGGACCTGCGGCCCAAGTCGCTCTACGCCAGCCCGTGGGAAGGCGGGTGGTGGCGCCTGCGCGACGCGGTGGACTACGTCCTGACCGCGTCGGTCTCCGTGCTGGATGTGGCGGCCAAGTACAAGACCAACCTCCTCTTCAACCGCTACCAGGCCGCCCGGGACGTCGTCGCCCAATACCGCTCGGGGCCTCCGTACGCGTTCTTCATCGGCCAGGAGCAGCATGACCCGGTGGCGGCGGTGGAGATGCTCCGCCGCCTGGCGTTCAACGACATCGTGGTGAAGCGCCTCACCAGGGCGGTGACGGTGGAGGGGGTCACGCACCCCGCGGGGACCTGGGTCATCCCCATGGATCAGCCCAACGCCAACTTCGTCCGCCAGCTCTTCGCGGTGCAGGAGTACCCGGACCTCCGGGAATACCCGGAAGGGCCGCCGGAGCAGCCCTACGACGTGTCGGGGTGGACGCTCCCGTACCAGTTCGACGTGCGGGTGGTGCAGGCCCAGGCCCCCCTGCCCGCCGAAGTGACGGCGGCGCTGGCGGACGTGCGCGCCGAGCCGCTGCCCTCCAGCACGAAGGGCGATGCCGAGCCCTTCGACTCGCCTCCGGACGTGGGCTTCGACACCCATCCGGTGGCGCGCGCCATCGTGCCGCCGGAGGGGCGGGTACGCGGGGGCGGGAGCGCCCTCATCCTGGACCCGGCCCAGAACAACACGTACCGGGCCCTGGGACGGGCCTGGGCCCAGGGCGCGCAGGTGAGCTTCGCCCCGGGGAAGGCGGCGGCGGACTCGGGGCAGGCGGGCACGAGCGGGAGCTGGCTCATATCCGGTCTCTCGGGGTCGGCGCAGCAGGAGATGGTGCGGGACCTGCGCCTCCAGGCGGCGGGAGGCTCCATGCCGGCGGGGCGCGTCGTCCAGCCCCGGGTGGGGATCTACCGCCCTTGGGGTTCCTCCGCGGATGAAGGGTGGACCTCATGGGCCCTGGAGATGTACGGCGTCGCGCACACCGGGCTGCGCAACGCCGACGTCCTGGCCGGAGAGCTGAACGACCGCTACGACGTGATCGTGCTGGCGGACATGGGCGCCCGCACCATCCTGGAAGGGTTTGCCAAGGGCGAGGTGCCGCCGCGCTACGCCGGCGGGCTGGGCGCGGAGGGTGTCCGGGAGCTGGACGCCTTCGTGCGCGGCGGAGGCACGCTGGTCGCCATCAACAGCTCGTGCGCCTTCGCGGTGCAGCAGCTCCATCTTCCGGTGAAGGACGTCACCCAGGGGCTGAAGCGGGAGCAGTTCTCCGCCAGCGGCGCCATCGTGGAGCTCCTGGTGGACCCCTCCCATCCGGTCATGAGCGGGATGGCGCCGCGCTCCAAGGTCATGGTGGGGCGGAGCCCCGTGTTCACGACCGAAGAGGGCTTCGATGGGCGTGTGCTGGCCAAGTACGCCAAGGAGGGCTCGCCCCTGCTGTCGGGCTACTTCCTCGGCGAGGAGCATGTCCAGGGGTACGCGGCCGCGGTGGAGGTGAAGAAGGGCGAGGGACGGGTGGTGCTCCTGGGGATGCGCCCGCAGTGGCGCGGCCAGCCCTTCGGCACGTTCAAGGTGCTCTTCAACGCCGCGCTCTACTCCAAGGCCGTGGCCGACCGGGCGCCGGACAACGGGAAGTTCTGGGCGGCGCCGGAGAAGCCCGAGGAGGAGAAGAAGGAAGAGAAGCCGCCGGCGGGGAAATAGGGGTCTTCACCTGTTTGCGTCCGTGTGTCGGAGTGACGCGGGCACGCGGCG
>CAZJFX010000073.1:0-20277 GCA_964545395.1 uncultured Gemmatimonadaceae bacterium
TCCAGGGCTCTTGACTGGAATCAGGGCTCCAAATACGGTGGGAACTTCAGCCTAGAAGGCGAGCTTCACGCCCACGCGGAGGCTGGAGGTGACCGGGTCCCACCCCATGGTGAGCCTGCTCCCCTCCGGCGTCCATCGCTTCGCGGCGCGCACGGCGCCGGTGACGCCCCAGACGTAGCCCACGACCGTGGCGGCGAGGCCGTAGACGCACAGCGCGCCGCACTCGTCGGGGGGCTCGTCGTCGCCGGGCTCCCCGGTGAGGGCGTCGGCCATGACCCAAAGGAGCGCGACGGTCCCCGAGACGCGCACCGCCCCGGGGAGGAGCCCCTCGGTCCAGGCGTCGGCGTAAGCGTAGCCGGCGGTGGGGACCACGTATTCCAGGACCCCCGCCTTCCAGGCGCTCTTGCGCGCGGCGGCGATCTCCTGGGCGGGCAGGAAGGTGGCCGCGGTCGCCAATGCCGCGAGGGCTAGGGCGACCCCAGCCGCACCCCACCTCCAGGAGCCTCGGCGGGCACCCCCGGCGATGCCCGGCTCCGGGGCTACCGTGCTCAGCGCAGCGCCTTGTGCAGCTCTTTGGCCAGCCCCGGATGGAAGCTCGGGACCTGGGCAATCTCGTCCGTGGACGCGTGCTTCAGGTCCCAGAGCCGGCCGAAATGGGCGGCCAGGGCCTCCCTGCGCTTGGAGCCGAGCCCCTTCATCTTCAGCCCTTCCAGAAAGGCAAGGACGCGCTCCTGCTCCAGGGCCGTCCCGATGGCGCCTGGGTCGGTGGTGTCCACCCCGGCGTCGGTGAGCTCCGCCAGGAGTCCCAGCCAATCGTGGTGGTTCCACCCGTGCGGGTGCCCAGCCACGAACGCGCGCAGCTGCGCCCGCAACCCACTGATTTCATTGGCCATGCGGCCTACCTCCTGTGGTGCGCTGGGGCCCTGAGCCGGCAGATCGGCACGGGCCGGGAACGGTTCCCTTCACTTCCCCGGGTGGGCGGGCGATAATACCGACGCTCCCGGTCAGCAGGCAGGGTTCTCAACAGGATTAACGGATTTCGACGATGACGGTGGAAGCCTCCGGCAGGATTCCCTACCTCCCCGAGCGACTCCAGGACCTGGAGCACCTCGCCTACAATCTATGGTGGAGATGGAACCGGAGGGCCAGATGTATGCTCCGCTACATCGACCCCGTCCTCTGGTCGGCCACCCGCCACAACCCCATCGCGCTCCTCCGGGGCGTGAGCCCTCAACGGCTGGCCCACTGCGCGTCGGACCCCGAGTTCCTGAAGCTGTACGACTGGACCCTGGCCGAGTTCCACGAGATGCTCGAGACCTCGGACACCTGGTTCAGCCGCAGCTACCCGGACATCAACCAGGGGAACCCGGTGGCCTATTTCTGCGCCGAGTTCGGGCTCCACAACTCCCTCCCCATCTACTCCGGCGGCCTGGGGGTCTTGGCGGGAGACCACTGCAAGGCCGCCTCTGACCTCGGGATCCCTTTCGTGGGCGTGGGGCTCCTCTACTCCAAGGGGTACTTCGACCAGAAGCTGAACCTGGAGGGGTGGCAGGAGGACTCGGACGAGCACTTCGACCTGTCCATGATGCCCCTGAGCCAGATCACCGGCCCCGGGGGCACGCTCTCGGTGGCGTCGGTGTCCTGCGCGGGCCGGGAGGTCCATGTCGGCGCCTGGCTCCTCAAGGCGGGACGGGCCAAACTCTTCCTGCTGGACACGAACCTCCCCGAGAACCACGCCGAGGATCGGGAGCTCACCTACAAGCTTTACAGCGGCGGGCACGAGCACCGGCTGAAGCAGGAATGGATCCTGGGGGTGGGCGGCGTGCGAGTGCTCCGCGCCATGGGTCTCCACCCCGGTGCGTGGCACGCCAACGAAGGGCATGCGTCCTTCATGCTCGTCGAGCGCCTGCGGGAGCGCATGGCGGATGGACTAGGGCTGGAGGAGGGGATCGCGGCGGTCCGGGCGGAGAGCATCTTCACCACCCACACCCCCGTCCCGGCCGGGCACGACATGTTCCAGCCGGAGTGGATCGACCACGTGTGCTCCGAGTTCTGGGCCCAGGGCCCCCTGGGGCGCGAGGAGTTCCTCAGGCTCGGGTCCCACCCGGAGCTCGATCACGGCCGCTTCCACATGACCGCCGCCGCGATCCGCCTGTCGGCGAGGGTGAACGGCGTATCCAAGCGGCACACCCGGGTAACCCAGGAGCTGTGGACCTCCCTCTGGCCCGGCCGTGCTCCCAACCACCTCCCCATCCAGGGGATCACCAACGGCGTGCACCTGCAGAGCTGGATGTCGCACCACATCATCGAGCTCCTCGAGGAGATGTTCGGGGAGTGTTGGGAGAGGGACCCGGGGACTCCGCCCGACTGGGGCCGGGTGACGGAACTGGACGACGCCAAGCTCTGGAACGTCCACATTCTCACCAAGGCCATGCTCCTCGACTTCTGCCGCGAGCAGGCCCGCACACGCTGGATCGAGCTCTGGAGGGAGGCAGCCCACCTGGTGGGCGCCGGAACCCTCCTCACCCCGGAGCCGCTCACCCTGGGATTCGCGCGCCGCTTCGCCACCTACAAGCGGGCCAACCTCCTCTTCCGCGACGAGGAGCGCCTCCGCCGCCTCGTCACCGATCCCCGCCGCCCGGTCCAGCTCGTGTTCTCGGGCAAGGCGCACCCTGCCGACGACGAGGCGAAGCGGGTCCTTCAGCGCGTGTGGCAGCTCTCCCGTGACGCCCGCTTCGAGGGGCGCATCGCCTTCGTGGAGGACTACGAGCTCCACGTGGCGCATCGGCTGGTGCAGGGCGTGGACGTGTGGATGAACATGCCCCGCGTCCCCATGGAAGCCTCGGGGACCAGCGGCATGAAGGCCGGGCTGAACGGCGTGCCGCAGATCAGCACGCTGGACGGGTGGTGGGCGGAGGGGTTCAATGGCTCCAACGGCTGGGCCATCCCGGTGACCCGCGGTCTCGACGACGACGTGGACGCCCACGACCACGATGCCCTCTTTACCCTGCTGGAGCGGGAGGTCGTACCGCTCTACTACGAGCGGGACGAGAGCGGGCTGCCCCGCGGGTGGATCAGGGTGATGAAGGAGGCGTTGCGCGTGGCCGGCTCGAAGTTCACCACCGGGCGCATGGTGAAGGCATACACCGAGCGCTACTACGTGCCCGCTCTGGCGAGCCGCGTGGAGCACGACGACCCACCCACGGTCTGAGTTCGGGCGGACGGCGCGGAGGAGCTCCGCGCCGCAGGACATCCTGGGGGCCGGCGGCCCGCGCGCCCCCCCCCCCCCTCGTCATCCGGCCACGCGCTTCAGGAAGAGCGCGGTGAGCCCCGGGAGCGGGAAGACCAGGTGCTGCGCGCGCCCGTGGAGCTCCCCCTCCACCGTCTCCAGTTCCCCCGGAACCGGCGAGCCCGGCCCCCCGAACTCGGGTGCGCTGGTGTCCAGAACCACTCGCCATCTCCCCGGGAAGGGGATGGCCATGCGGAAGTCCTCACGGAACGTAGGCGTGAAGTTCACCACCACCGCCATGGGATCGGTCCAGCCTGGCGCCCACCGCAGGAACGACAGCACGGTCCGCGCCGCGTCGTTGCAGTCCAGCCACTCGAAGCCCTCGGGGTGGTAGTCCTGGCCGTGCAGCGACGGTTCCTCGGCATAGAGCCCGTTCAGGCGCGCCACGAGGCGGTGCACCCCCTGGTGGGCCGGGTATCCCAGGAGGGCCCAGTCCAGAGGCGCGTCCACGTTCCACTCGGTCCACTGGGCCAGTTCACACCCCATGAAGAGAAGCTTCTTGCCGGGGTGCGCCCACTGGTACGCGAGCAGGGCCCGCAGGTTGGCGAACTTCGCCTCGTGGTCCCCCGGCATCTTCGACAGGAGGGAGCGCTTGCCGTGGACCACCTCGTCGTGGGAGAAGGGCTTGATCTCATACTGCACCACCTGCGCGGGGTGAGGGGGAAGTTGGGGAGTCAGGCTCGTAATCGTGCTTGTGGGCCCACTTTCCCGGGAGGGCGTCGGGCGGGATCTCGTAGAGGTAGTCTCCACGGTCGTTGACGGGGTGCGCGCGGAGTAGTCCACGCTGTCGCCAGAGGTGGACCGTGCTTCTGGCAACATGGTAACGCTCGGCCAACTCGTCGGGCGAGAGAAGCCCCTGCTCCAGGAGCCGAGAGCGCCGGTCCTTGAGCGCATAGGTCTGTCGAAGCCTCCCGACACGGGCGGGGGTCCAGGGCGTGGCTACGACGGTACGGACGCCACGCTCATTGAGGAGGTCGGCGATCTCCCCGTCGGTGTAGGTGTCCAACAAAGTGTCGATCTCGCGCACGACCGCGGCGTCGGTGGTACGGAGCTCGACACAGGTCTTTGGGAAGGGGATGACGAGGGAGCGTGTCGCACCGCCCGTGAAGCGGATATCGGCGTGCAAGGCATCACTCTTCGTGAGCGTCACGTCGAGGATGAGCAAGCGGGCGATCCGCTTCTTCTCCTTCATGGATGTGACCGGATCGTGCCATAGGCGCGGGAAGTCAGTGGTCAGGGCGAAGAGCTTATCCCGCTCGGCATCGTCGACGAGGCGGGTTTGGCGGGCAGTGGTTTGCTCATACTCCTCTTGTGCGGCAGCCAGGGCCCGGAGCCTGGCGTTCCAGGCGGCCTCGAGAGCATCGGCCACGAGCCGGTGGTCGGGATCGACCTGGAGGAAGCGGCGCTCGGCAACATCGGCCTCGTACCGGGCCCGCTCGACCTGTTGACGTCGGAGCCGATCGGCCTCCTCTTCTCGACTGACGAGTTCTTGCTGGACGGTGAGTGCGGCCTCGATCGCCAAGGGCGTCATCATCTCGACGAGAACGTCGCCGATCACCGCGTCGAGCGAGGCGCCATGGATGGTCTGGCATAGGCCGCTCTCACCCCGCTGCAGGCGCCTGCGTCCACACCAATAGGTTGGGACGGCGCTGCCCCGATACGAGTGGTAGCGCACGGTCATGCGCTCTCCACAGGTGCCGCAGATGACCAGCCCTTGCAGGAGTGCGTTGCCTTCGCGGGGCGGACCCTGACGACGATCCGGTCCCCACGAGGCGGCGTTGGCCTTCACACGCCGTACGTTGTCCTCGTACTGGGACCAGATAATGTAGCCCGGGTGGGCGTCACGGATCAGGATCCAGTCCTCAGGCTTCACCTTGCGCGACTCGATCTTGCCATTGGGGCGGTGCCGCTGGCGGGTGCGCCCGAAGGCGAAGGCGCCGGCATAGCGAGGATTGTGGATGATCTGGGTGACGCGACAGTGAAGTAGCTCGCCCCAGTGGAGCTGGCCCTTCTTGGGGCCACTACGTACGCGTCGCGGGAAGAGCAGGTTCTGCTCCAGGAACGCCTTCGCCACGGCCAGGCAAGAACCCGTTCGCTGGAACGTGGCGAAGAGCAGTCGGACGGCCGCCTGCACCTGAGCATCGGGATCGAGCATGACTCGATCCTCGCTGTCATAGACGAAGCCGATGGGCAGCATCTGCTTGAGCTCGCCGCGCCGGGCACGGCTCAAGATGCCACCGCGCAGACGTGCCTTGAGCACATGAAGCTCCGCTTCGCTCATCGTGCCTTTGAGGCCCAGGAGTAACCGGTCGTTGAAGTGAGCTGGGTCATAGAGGCCATCCTCATCGAGGATCAGCGTGTCCGCCAGGGCACAGAGTTCGAGCAGGCGATGCCAGTCGGTGGAGTTGCGTGCAAGGCGCGAGACCTCGAGCCCAAGCACGATCCCGGCGTGACCCAGGCCGACCTCACTCACCAGGCGTTGGAAGCCCTCGCGATCAGCGGCGCTCGCCCCAGACTGACCGAGATCGGAGCCGATGACCACCACGCGCTCCATGGGCCAACCCAACGCGACGGCACGCTCGCGTAGCGCATACTGACGCGTGGTACTCTCGGTGTTCTCCACAACCTGCCGCAGCGTCGATTGCCGCACGTACAGGTAGGCAGTACGCGCCAGATGGGATGCCGTGATCTTCTCGTGGGACTCGGTGCTCAGCGACATGCCAGGCCTCCCGGTTCAGGAGTGTGCACACCCCCGCGTCCCATCGGCGGGGCGTGGGCGGTGCGCTGGGTCGACAAGACGAGACTGGCCATCACAAGGGCCAACTCCGGCTGCTGGATCCGCGGAAGGACTTCGGGCGATAGCCCCACCGTCACACCGTGCGGGGGCGCCTGGAGTCTCGTCAACGAGTCCCCGGGCGAGACGGCGGTGCCGGTCGATGGAGCGGAGCACAGCCCCGCATCGGCAGCCACCCAACCCGGGACGCCCTGCTGGAGAACGAACCCGAGTCCGACGGCCCTGCGCCCCTGAGTGAGCGCCCCGTCGCGCGCGCCGGTCACGCAGGCGCGGAGTCGCTCGTAGGCAGCCGCGTAGCACCCGCGCTCGTGCGCCGCCACGGCGACGCCATTCGTCAGGAGTTCGGGCGCCTGGTCTGTCGGCGTTTTTTTTCCTGGCGCGCACGATAGCGGGCCAGGCTGCGCTCGATGCTGCGCGGGTGCGCGGTGATCTCGTGCTCGTTGCGCAGGTAGCGGGCGAGTTCCCGTGCCGGTAACGCTGAGCCCGCTGCGTTCCTCTGGGCCACCAGCGCCGCCAGGATCTCGTCCGTGAGCTTGTACGGGCCCCGGGGACCGCGCTTGTGCGGCAGAAGGCCCACCAGCCCCTCCCGCTCGAACGCCGCTCGCGCCTGGTAGAACGCGGGACGGGAGAAGCCGAACGCCGCCGCTGTGTGCGACACGCTCGCTGCCTCCGCACGCACCCGTCGCAGCATCTCGTACTTCACCTGTACGACATCGTGGGGATCGAAGAACGCGCTCGACTGGAAGAGCGTGTCGCTCACCCGCTCGGGGTGGGGGTGCAGCGCCCCTCGATCCCTCAGGGCCTCCCGGCGCTGCGACGACGGTCTGGACGGCATGGCGCCACCTCCAAGAGAGAAGGTGTGTATATTTAATAATATACATCCTCTCTAGTCCGCACAACCCAGACACCCACCATGCAGCCAGTATCGTAAGCAAGTACAACCATGACGAACCGCAGCCGTCTCCCGCCCCGAACCTGTCTGCGGTATCATTCCATAGACACTTGCGGCGTAATTCGCTTATCACTGGCACCCTCCCGTGGGCTCCGCCGCCGGCGCGCCAGGGACCAACGCTCGAAGCGCTGCCAGATCCTCAAGTCGGAACGGCGCCCGGCCCTGCGCCATCGCCACGAACGCATCCACGCCCGCCAGGTCCGTCCACTCCATAGGCACCGAGCGGCTTCGCCCGTCGGAGCCCACGTAGCACACCCGATCCGCCCCCCACAGGTGCCGAACCACCAGCACCTCCAACGTCTGGCCACTCAGCGGGTGGAACGGATGCGTGACGGTGAAAACCCCTGCCCGGGGCGCCCCACCACGTGCAATCGAGGACTCTTTCCAAGGGGAGTACGAAGCGCTCGCTGAACGCGTACAGTATGGAGAAGGTGAGCCGCTCGTACGCACCCGAGCGGAACAGGGGATCGGTCTCCATGAACTCCAGGGTGTCGTTCATCCACCCCATGTTCCACTTCTGGTCGAAGCCCAGGCCTCCCACGTCAGTGCCGTGGGAGACGCGCGCCCAGGCGGTCGACTCCTCGGCGACGACCACCGCGCCCGGACACGCGTGGTGTACCGTGTCGTTCACGTCCTTCAGGAACGCGATGGCCTCCAGGTTCTCATTCCCGCCGTATTGGTTGGGGAGCCATTCCCCCTCGGCCCGGGAGTAGTCCAGGTAGAGCATGGACGCCACCGCGTCCACCCGGAGACCGTCCAGGTGGTAGTTCTCCAGCCAGTGCAGCGCGCTGGACGCGAGAAAGGAGCGCACCGGGGGCTTGCCGTAATCGAAGATGCGGGTGCCCCAGTCCAGGTGACGTCCCCGGCGGGGGTCGGGATGTTCGTAGAGCGCGGACCCGTCGAAGCGCACGAGCCCGTGGATGTCCTCGGGGTAGTGCCCCGGGACCCAGTCCAGGAGGACGCCCACGCCGAGCTGGTGGGCCCGGTCCACGAAGTAGCGGAAGTCGTCGGGGTTCCCGTACCGGGACGTGGGCGCGAAGAAGCCGACGGGCTGATAGCCCCAGCTCTGGTCGTAGGGATGCTCCAGGATCGGGAGGAGCTCCACGTAGGTGAAGCCCAGCTCCTTCACGTAGGGGAGAAGATCCTCGGCCAGGGCCCGGTAGCCGGGCCATCCGGACTCACCCTCCCCGCGCTCCTCCGGCGGCGTGCGCTTCCACGAGCCCAGGTGCACCTCGTAGATGCTCATGGGAGACGTGTCCGGGTTCCAGCCGCGGCGGGCTTCCATCCAGGCGGCGTCGCTCCAGACGTACCCGGATGAGTCCCACACCACCGAGGCCGTGGCGGGCCTGAGCTCCATCGCCCAACCGCACGGGTCCGCCTTGTCCACCTTGCGCCCCCCGGCGGTGACCACCTCGTACTTGTAGACCGCCCCCTTCCCCACCCCCGGCACGAAGAGCTCCCACACTCCCGTGGCACCCCGAGGACGCATGGGATGGCAGCGGCCCTCCCAGCGGTTGAAGGTGCCCATGAGGTTCACGACCCGGGCGTGGGGCGCCCACACGGCGAACCCCACCCCCGCCACCCCCTCCAGCGTCATGGGGTGGGCCCCCAGGACCTGGTGGACCCTCTGCTCCTCCCCGTGCAGGAAGCTCCAAACGCGGCCCTCGTCCACGAAGGGCGGGAACCGGTAGGGGTCATCCACGGGCCAGCGCTGGCCTCTGCGGTCCGTGACGGCCAGCCCGTATGTGAAGTACCCCGGCTCGTCGGGGAAGACGGCCTGGAACAGGCCTCCGGGGTGGGCCACCTCCATCGGGACCTCCGAGCCGTCCTGTCGGACCAACGCCACGTCGGCTGCCCAGGGGATGAAAACGCGCACGACGCGCCCGTTCCTCCCGTCGGATTCGAAGGGGTGGTTCCCCAGCACGCCGAAGGGATCCCGGCACCGTCCCTCGAGGAGGGACGTGAGCGCTTCGTGGGAAAGGTGAGCTGTCATGACCGGACAATCCACCCGGCGCGCCCCCGGCGCAACCGGGCCTTGGGATCCGCCCCCCAAGCGCCCTAATTTATTGGGACGCGCGGTCAGCGGGACACGCGCCTCCCCCTTCCGGCATCCCACGGTGGACCGACGTCACAAGCGCGGCCCCGGCTTCTCCCAGGCGGTCATCCACCTGGCGTCGGAGTACTGGCCCTACGCACGCTCCGGAGGCTTGGGAGAAGCGGTGCGGGGGATCGCCCGGTACCAGGCGAACTCGGGGGTCCCCACCCTGGTGTTCCTTCCCCTCTACCGCAAGATCCGGCGCGACTACCCCTGGCTGGAGCCGGTCTTCGACTTCGACGTGCAGGTGGGTCCGCGGACCGAGAGGGCCTCCCTCCGCTTCGCCCCGGCCGCGGACGGGCATCCTACCGTTTATTTCGTCGCCCACGACGCCTACTTCGACCGGTCCGGCCTCTATGGGGAAAACGGGGGCGCGTACCCCGACAACCACCGCCGCTTCGCCTTCTTCTGCAAGGCGGCGCTGGAAGCGCTCCCGCACATCGTGCGCCGACCTCCGGTGGTGCACGCCCACGACTGGCACGCGGCGCTGGCACTCGTCTACCTGCGCACGTCGCTGGCCGGGCGCCCGTTCTTCGACAGGACCGCGTCCGTCATGACCGTGCACAACGCCGGCTTCCAGGGCTGGTACGCTCCCGAGGTTCTGGATGAGCTGGGCGTGGACCGGCGCCACTACCACTGGCGCTTCCTGGAGTGGTACGGCCAGGTGAACCTGCTCAAAGGAGCCCTGGCGTCGGCGGACATGGTGACGACGGTGAGCCCCACCCACGCCCGGGAGCTGCGCACCGAGGTGGGCGGCTTCGGGCTCCACCACAGCTTCGTGGATCTCCTGGGCCGGTTCACGGGGATCCTGAACGGGATCGAGCTGGACCTCTGGGATCCCTCCGACGATGCCGAGATCGCCTACACCTTCGGCCCCGACGACCTCCTGGGGAAGACGCTTTGCAAAGCTGCGCTCCAGAGGGAGTGCGGGCTCCCCATCGAGCCCCGGATGCCGCTGGTGGGGATGACCGCCCGCCTGGTGCAGCAGAAGGGGTTCGATATCCTCCTGGATTCCCATCTGGTGGAAGAGCCGGACGCCCAGTGGGTCTTCCTCGGCAGCGGGGATCCGCGCTACCATGAGCGCCTGGCCGCGCTGGCCAGGGCCGCCCCGGACCGGGTGGCTGTGCGCTTCGACTTCACCGAGGAGTTCGAGCACCGCCTCCTGGGAGGTGGCGACGTGCTTCTCATGCCCTCGCTCTACGAGCCCTGCGGGATCACCCAGATGCGCGCCCAGCGCTACGGGGCCCTCCCGGTGGCGCGTCGGGTCGGGGGGCTCTCCGATACCATCGAGGACCGCGTGACGGGATTCCTCTTCGACGAATACGAGCCGCAAGCGCTGCGAGATGCCCTCGGAGCGGCCTTCGCGGTGTACGCCGACGAATGGCTCTGGCACGAGCACATGCGTGAGGCCATGTCGCGCGACTTCGGGTGGGAGCGCTCCGTGAGCCAGTACCAGGAGGTCTACCGGCGGGCCGTGCGCCGCCGGGCGGAAGCGCTGGCAGGTCGCACGTGAGATCCGCCGTCGTCCACGGGCACTTCTACCAGCCTCCCCGGGAGGACCCCTGGACCGGACAGGTCCCCGTGGAGCTTTCGGCTGCGCCTTTCCACGACTGGAACCAGCGCATCCACGACGAGTGCTACCGCGCGGTGGTAGCCGCCCGGGTCCTGGACGGAGACGGGCGCATCGCCGCGGTGGTGAACACGCTGGAGTGGATCAGCTGGGACGCGGGGCCCACGCTCCTGGCCTGGCTGGCCCGGGAGGCCCCGGACACCTACCGCGCCTTCCTCGAGGCCGACGTGCGCAGCCACGCGCGCCTGGGGCACGGGAACGCGATCGCCGCCCCCTATCACCACATCATCCTTCCGCTGGCCTCGCGTCGTGACAAGGTGACCGAGGTGCGATGGGGCGTAGCCGACTTCCGCCGGCGCTTCGGCCGCGATCCGGAGGGGATGTGGCTCCCCGAGGCCGCGGTGGACACGGAGACGCTGGAGGTCCTGGCCGAGGAGGGGATCCACTTCACCATCCTTGGGCCCAGCCAGGTGACGAAGGTCCCGGCGCAGGGGCTCCCGGGGCGCGTCGCGCTCCCCTCCGGCCGCTCCGTGGCCGTGGCCGTGTACGACGGGGGCCTCTCCCACGACGTGGCCTTCGGCCACCTCCTGCGGGACGCCCACGCCTGGGCCGGTCGCATGGCGGGAGACGGCGAGCCCGCCGACGCCGCCAAGCGCCTGGTCGCCCTGGCCACGGACGGGGAGACCTTCGGTCACCATCACCGATGGGCGGACATGGCGCTGGCCGCTGCCGTGCTCTCCATCCGCGCCCGGCCCGAGGTCCGCCTCGAGAATTTCGCCTCGTTCCTGGCACGGAGCCCGGCGACGGAGGACGTCACACTGGTGGAGCCCAGCTCCTGGTCATGCGTGCACGGGGTCGAGCGGTGGCGCTCGGAGTGCGGGTGCCGCATGGACCCCACCAAGCCGACCCAGCAGAAGTGGCGGACCGTCCTCCGCGATGCCCTGAACGAGCTGGCCGGCGACCTGCATGCGATCTTCGAGACGGAGGCCGGCGCGCTCCTGGCCGACCCCTGGGCAGCCAAGGATGCCTACGGCGCGGTCTTCGACCAGGGGGACGCGGCACGGTCCCGGCTGGTGGCAGAGCACGCACGCCGCCCCCTGGGCGACGAGGAGTCGCGGCGGATCCTGGAACTCCTGGAGATGGAGCGGGACGCGCTCCGCATGTTCACCTCGTGCGGGTGGTTCTTCGACGACCTCGCTGGGCTGGAGCCGCTCCAGGTGCTCCGCTACGCCGCCCACGCCCTGGACCTGGCGGGCGCGCCGGGGCGGAAGCTGGAGAGCCGGCTGCGCGAGCGCCTCGCCAAGGCGGCGAGCAACGACCCCATCAAGGGCTCGGGCGCGGACCTGTGGGACCACGAGGTGCGGGACGGGATCGCGCGCCTCGCGGGCGAGTCCTTCGCCGCCGACGTGGCGCTCCTGGCCACCCCCCGCGAAGTGTCGGCCTCCACCACGGCGGGAGCGCCTCCTACCGCGGAGATCTCGGCGGCGTTGGTGGCCGCGGTGGAGCGCTTCGTGCGCGCGCCTTCCCCACGCGCCGCCGCCGATGTGCTGCAGCGTGCCAAGGAGCTGGAGGCCCGGGGCGTCCCCGTCCCCTTCGAGGCCCAGACGGCTCTGGGGCGTGCCCTGGGCTCCCTGCGCTCGGCGGCACCCGGCGTGCTCCGGGACGTGGCCCTGAAGCTCGGGTTCGGCGACCGCGCCACCCACCTCCCGCCCCCGCGCGCGGCTTCGCCCGTGGGCTTCGTGTTCGGGCTCCACGTGCATCAGCCCGTGGGGAACTTCGACGATGTCTTCCGGAGCCACGCCCAAGACGTCTACCTCCCCTTCCTCCGCCACCTGGCCGACCGGGGCGCGCTCCCCGTGGCGCTCCACGTTTCCGGCCCCCTCCTGGAGTGGCTCGAGGCCGACGCCCACCCGTACCTGGACCTCATCGGCCGACTCGCCGCCGACGGTTCGGTGGAGCTCCTCCTGTCCGGCTTCTACGAGCCCGTCCTCCCCGCCCTCTCCCAGGCCGACAGGGCGGAACAGATCCACTGGATGAAGGACTGGCTCGAGCGCCGCTTCGGCGTCCGGGCCACGGGACTCTGGCTCACCGAGCGGGTCTGGGAGCCCGGTCTCCCCGAGGATCTGGCCGCCGCCGGAGTGAGGTACGCCCTCGTCGACGACCGCCACTTTCTGGCCACCGGGTTCGAGCGCCATCAGCTCCACCGCCCCTGGCGCACCGAGTCCGGGGGTGCGGCGCTCTCCCTTCTTCCCATCGACGAGCGGCTGCGCTACCTCATCCCCTTCCGGCCCCCCGAGGAGGTAGCGGATTATCTGCGCACGCTCCAGGCCCAGGAGCTTCCCTTGGCGGTGCTGGCCGACGACGGAGAGAAGTTCGGCGGCTGGCCCGGGACCGCCGAGTGGGTGTGGGAGCAGGGATGGCTGGACCGCTTCCTCGACACCCTGGAGGCGCTGGCCTCCGACGGGGTGGCCCGGCTGGTGACGCCCACCCAGGCGCTGGCGTCGGTCACGCCGGCGGGACTGGCCTATCTCCCCACCGCGTCCTACCGGGAGATGGAGGGGTGGTCCCTCCCCCCCGCGGCCGCCCAGCGCCTGGAGGAACTCGACCGGCGTCTGGAGGCCAGCGGCGAGCAGGCCTCCGCCGCGGGGCTCGTGCGGGGCGGTCACTGGAGGAACTTCCTGGCCCGCTACTCCGAGTCGAACCGCATGCACAAGAAGGCGGCGGCGCTCTCGGAGCTGTGCCGCCTCCGCGGGGATCCGGCCGCGGCTCGCCGCGCGGTCGGGCGCGCCCAGTGCAACGACTCCTATTGGCACGGCGTCTTCGGGGGACTCTACCTGAGGCACCTGCGCGGCTCGGTGTGGGCGAACCTGGCCGAGGCGGAGGGGATCCTGCGCCGTGGCGAGCCCCTGGCGTTCGAGGTGGTCGACCTGGACGGGGACGGGAGTGACGAGATCTGGGTCCACTCCGGCGCGTTCTCGGCGCTGGTGGCGCCTGCCCGGGGAGGCGCGGTGGAAGAGTGGACGCTCTTCGATCGGCGCGTGAACCTGGCCGACACCCTCACACGCAGAAGGGAGGCATACCACCGCGATGTGGCCCCCTCTCCCGCCCACGCGCCCGCGGACGAGGGAGGCATGCCATCCATCCATGCCCTGGAGGAAGGGCTCCGCTTCGACACCCTCCCGCCTGCGGACCGGGACGAGCGCGCCATCGGGGTGGTGAGAATGCTGGCGGCGGGGCTGGATCAGGCAGCGTACCAGGCGGCGGACTACGACCCGCTGCGGAGCTGGGCCCGGGAGAGGCTCGCCCACCGCATCGTCCAGGACACGGCCGGGGTGACGGTCCACCTCTCGGCCGCCGGGGCCGGGGCGCTCCGTGTGGAGGTTGGGCTGGCCCCCGACGGGACCATCTCCATTGCCTACCGGTGGGACCCGGGGGCCTTCCCCCGGGATGCCCTCTTCGCGCCGGAGCTGTCCCTCAACGGGGAGGTGGCGATGGAGCTCCACCCCGAACCGAAGGAGGTGTGGCGCTTCGACATCGCCACCGTATCCAAGTCGGAGAAGGGCGCGGACACCTCGGTGCAGGGAGCCTCTGTGACGCCCCTGTGGCCGGCGGCGCTGGGAGAGGCGCGGCTGGTGCTGCGGGCTTAGGCACCGCGGGCCGCGTCCGCGGCCTACGCCGCGCGCCCTCTGCCCGCCGCGGCGGAGCGCAGCACGTCCGCCAGCGTGCGCCAGAACGAGCGGGAGAGCTCCGCGTCCAGCACGTGCACCACCGCCGCGTAGAGCGGAACGGCTCCCGCGGCCCAGACGGCCAGGACCGGCCATGACGGGCCGGCGGCGCCCGCCGCCGTGACGCTCTTCAGGAGGTACAGGCCGGCGCCGAAGAGGAGCGCCGCGCCCAGCGGAGTGCGCAGGTTGGCCAGGAAGCGGCGGAAGGGGAGCTCGAGGAGTCGGTTGGCCCAGCGGTGGGAGATGACCCACCCCACCACCTCCAGCGTGGACACGGCGGCCACCGCCCCGAAGAGCCCCCAGGGTGCGCCTGCCAGCGTATACGCCGCCACGAGCACCACCATGAGCAGGGACCAGCGGAGCTGCACCTCAGGGCGCCCCTGCGAGAGGAACACGGCCCCCACCGTGTGGCGCGTGATGGTGAAGAGCACGAGGGGCGTGAGCATCCGTACCAGGGGCACCACCTCCAGCCACTCGAGGCCGTATACGAGGAGGACGATCTCCCTCGCGAACACGGCGATGAAGAGAGCGATGGGCGCGAACGCCAGGAACTCGTAGCGCATGGCCTTCAGGTAGTAGGCGCGAGCCCCGGCCAAGTCCGACTGGAGCGCCGAGAGGCCGGGCATGAGCACCTCGTCGCTGATCTTCATGAGGTTGCGCAGCGTATCGCGGTTCACGTTGCGCGCCGCGCCGTAGAGGCCCAGCGCCGCCTGTCCGAAGAGGGCCGAGAAGAGGAAGCGCTCGAGCTGCAGCGAGAAATTGAACGCGAAAGAGGCCATGGAGGCGGTGACCCCGAAGCGGACCGCGCTCAGGGCCTCGGAGGGGACGAAGGCCAGGGTGGGACGCCAGCGCCCGGCGATCCACAGGAGGGTGGTGCTCACCGCCAGGTACGCGGCCACCGCCGCTCCCACGGCCCCCAAACGGGCGCCCAGGAGCGCTGCCGCACCACCCGCTGCGCCTCCCGCCACCGAGCCCGCGATGTTGGCCAGGGAGAGGAAGCGGAACTCCAGGCGCCGGGCCAGGAGGGAGCTCTGCACCACGGTGAGGGAGAAGACGAAACAGACGGCCCCCATCCACCTGAGGACCGTCACCAGGCGCGGGTCTCCGTCCCCGATTCCGGCGATCCAGGGCGCGCCCAAAGCCAGCATCGCCCCGGTCAGAGCCCCCATGGCCAGGTTCACCACGAACACCGACGAGAGGTACGACTGGCTCAGCTCCTGGCGCTGGAGCACCGCGGCCCGGGTCCCCAGGGATACCACCGGGAGAGCCACGGCGTAGACGCCCCAGGCGAGCTGGGCCAGACCCATCTCCGTGGGCCCGCCCAGCCAGGCGATGACCCAGGGCACCAGGAAGAGGAGACCGGCGCGGGCCACGTTCACCGCCAGGATCCAGAAGACGGAGGTGAGCGTGCGCTCCCGGAGGAGAGCACCCTGGGGGCGCTCGCCCCTCACGCCCCCCCCTCCCCCACCCGGCCGTGCTGGACCACCTCCCCGAGCCCCTTCGCCATCATCACCCGCTGGAACCGCTCCCCCTCGAAGGCGGGCACGTTGTTCAGGCACGCCAGGCGCGCACGGGACGCCGCCACCGCCTTCCAGCGCGACTCGCACGCCCCCGGACGGGTGCAGTGGAGGAAGTCGAAGACGGCCAGGTCCGGGTCGGGCGCGAGGAGGCTCCAGGGGCGCAGGTGGTCCTCCGGGTGCCAGAGTCGCTCCAGGGTATAGGCCAGTGTCGCCCATGACACCTGCCGGTGGTCCCGGAACCGAAGAGACCGGTTCGCATGCAGGACGTCGGCAAGCTCCTCCTCCAGGCGGAGCGCGGTGGACGTGCGGTAGACCTGCGTGGCGTGGCGCGGCACCAGCGCGTCGTGCCACCTCACCCCGAAGCGGGCCCGGAGCATCCGGAGCGCATTGGAGATCCCCGTGGTGTACGGGTTGGCCCGGGGCAGGAACGAGGGCGCAGCGTCCGACACCCTCCGGATCGCTTCCCGTGCCACCGCTCGGTACGCCTTGAGCCTCAGCGCCACTCCCCCACTCGGCACGGGCGTGAAGAATACCGAGGGCGGCACGGGGGCGAAATGGAGGAAGTCGTCGTTGTCGTACAGCCAGATCTCGGAGAGCCCGGGGATGCGGTGCAGGCAGGACTCGATGAGCGTGCTGGCGAAGAGGGGGCGGTAGGCGTCGGGGACGATCTCGGCGTGGTCCACCACCCGCACCCGGCCGCTCTCCAGGAGCGCGGCATCCACGGGAGGCGTCTGGGCGTCGGTGACCACGTGGATCGTGCGCACCCAGGGCATGTACCTCACCACGCTGCGCACGGCGAAGGTGATCTCACCCACCCCTTGGTACCAGCGCTCCCGCTCCGCCGTGGCCGCTCCGCCGTGCCAGGCCCGCCGCTTGGCCCGGTGCGCCGGGTCGTCCCCGTCCACCCAGGTGAAGACCAGGTCCACGGGGGCCGGGGGCGTGCCCTCCGGGCGGACGCTCACGCCGTCGCCTCGTCCAGGACCGCCGCCATGGCCCGCGCCTGCGCCTGCGCCGAGTATGTCTCCACGGCGGCGGGATCGAGGTCGAGGGACTCGCCGCGGCGGAAGCGAGCATACAACTCGCCCAGGCGAGCCGCCGCCGCTCCCTCATCGCCGTAGGGGGCGCTCAGCCCCGACCCGGTCTCGGCGAGGATGGCATCCACCTCCCGGTTCGCCGAGAGCGCCAGGATGGGGCGGCGGGCGGCGAGGTAGTCGAAGAGCTTTCCCGGGATCTGGAGCTGCACCGACGGAGGCACGACGAGCGCGAGCACGTGGGAGGAGCGGAGCGCGCCCAGGCCGTCCCGGTAGGGCACGAACCCCACCCGGTCCACCCGGTCCTCCAGGCCCAGCTCCCGGATGGGCGCCGCGTCCTGGGTGCGCAGCCCTCCCGCGAACGCCAGCCGCGCCTCGGAGGGATCCACCCCGGCCCGCGCCACGAAGTTCGCGAACGCGGTGAGCAGCGCGTGGGGGCGCACGAAGCGCTGGAAGCGGCCGAAGTACAGCACCGTGAACGTCGCCGGCGGCGCCGCGTCGGTGCGCCGGAAGAGCCCCAGGTCGAAAGCGTTCCGCACCCAGGTGAAGCGCTCCTCGGGAATGCGGCCCCGGTACGCCTCACGGTAGGCCCGATACGCTTCCTCGGAGTTCAACACGATGCGCGCGGCGCGGCGGAAGGCGGCGTGCTCGATCCAGCGCACGGCCGCCCGGGTCGGCGCCGGGCGGAGCGCCATCTTCGCCTCCTGGAGCGACCAGGGGTCCCGGAGGTCGAGGATGAGGGGCACCCCCGTGCGCCGGCGCATCTCCAGCCCCGCCAGGAACCCCGACCACGGGTCCGCGCTTACCTGGATCGCCTCGAGCCCGCGACGGCGTATCAGCGCCACACCTTCCCGCACCGCCCCCGGGAGATCGAAGACGTACTGGTCCAGGGGGGTCACGAAGCCCATGTCCTGCCCCAGGATCGTCCGGTCCCGCATGCGCGGTGCCCTCCCCACCGAGCGCGTCTCCTGGAAGGGGAGCCGCTCGGGGCGCAGCCACCGGTGGGCCAGGGAGCGGAGAGGCCCCGCGTACCCCCGCGACACCACGAGCCCCGGGGGAAGCATCTCCTCCAACTCCGGGTCCACGTGGCCGTCCCGGGGCGGCGCCGCCAGCACCACCGGCTCCCACCCGAACGCCGGGAGGTTGCGGCAGAGGTGCAGCGCCCGTTTCCCGCCGATGCGCGACATGGGAGGGAAGTAGGGGGAGACGAGGAGGTAGCGCCTTGGGGCCCCGCCGCTCATGGCCGGGTCAGGAGCGCCAGGGGGGCGGCGGCTCCAAGGCGGCCAACGCCCGGCTGGTACGCCACGCCGAGGCCACGCACGCCAGCGCCAGGAGCACGGACACCGCCAGGGTGACCAACTCGAAGGCGCGGATATCCAGCGCCCCCAGATGGAGCATCGGGTTCGGCGCGAAGAAGCACACCGCGCTCGCGACGATGAGGACCACCCGGACCTCGGTGGGGCCGAACTTCCCGTAGGAAATGCGGAAGACGCCCGTGACCTGGCTCGTGACGTAGGTGAGGATGGACATGAGGAGGTACACGGCCAGCGCGGCCAGCGCGTACACCATGTCCACGTAGACCGACATCCCGATCCCCAGGCAGATCATCGCCGTCACGAACCCGTCGGTGACGTGATCCACGAAATAGCCGTACTTGGGGCGCTCGATCCCCCGGTGCCGGGCCAGGTTCCCGTCCAGGCTGTCCCCGAGCCAGTTCACCACCACCCCCGCGCACCCGAGCCAGAGGAAGTCCCTGTCCACCACGGTCAGCGCGAAGCCGGCCATGGTGATCGCGCCTCCGGCGATGCCGACCACGGTCAGCATGTCGGGGGTCACCCACGCCGGCATCCGGCGGCAGAGCCAGGCCAGCGCCGGCCGCTCGAGGGGCCCCAGGAGGATGTCGTTGATCCGGTCCAATCAGCTCCCGCTCGTCATGATGAAGAGAGGGCGCCCACGGAAGTCGTACCTGGGGCGCATCCGTTCCACGTCGTAGTACAGATTCACGTCCACCGTCTTCTTGGTCCCCATCACCGACTCGATGGGCACCGGACCGTACACGCCATTGCGCACCGCCACGAGAAGCCCGCTCCGGCCCTCGATGATGAGGTCGAGGGCCAGGTTGCCGAAGGCCATGGGGACGATGGAGTCGAGGGCGTCCGGCTCTCCCGACCGCACCAGGTAGCCCAGGCGCTGGTTGATGACGTTGACCTCCCTGCCCCCATTGAACTTGGGCGAAAGGCGCTTGATGGAGTCGGAGACCTTGTCGCCGATCCCGCCCAGCTTCTTGTGCCCGAACTGGTCCGCCTCCTCGCTGGAGAAGATCATGTCCTCCTGGTGCTTCTCCGTGGCCCCCTCGGAGACCAGCGCCACCGAATAATGGCTCGGATTGCGGGCTCGATCCCGTATGAGCAGCTCGGTGAGCAGCTCGGGATCGAAGGGGTGCTCGGGGATGACGCACCGGTCGGCCGCGCCGGCCATGGTGGGGAGGAGCGCGGTGAACCCCGCGTAGCGGCCGAACACCTCGATGACCAGGATGCGCTCGTGGGACCCGGCCGACGTGCGCAGTTTGTGCGTGAGCTCGATGGTGCGCGTCACGCACGTGCTGAAGCCGATGCAGTAGTCCGTCCCGGGGACGTCGTTGTCCATGGTCTTGGGGATGGCCACCACCTTCACGCCCTCCTGGTGGAGCCGGAGCGCGTACGACAGAGTGTCGTCTCCGCCGATGGGCACCAGCGTGTCCACACCCATGAAGTCCAGGTTCTTCAGCACCTCCTGGGTGATGTCGTTGATGGGCGCGGTGTACTTGGACTTGAGATGGTCGGGGACGTAGGCGGGGGGCAGGTGGCTGGCCCGGGTCCGGGACGAGTGGAGGAAAGTGCCTCCGGTACGGCCGGCACGGTTCACGATCTCCTCGGTGAGCTCGAGGAAGCACCCCGAGTTGTCCGCGCCCTTCTCCGGGACGAAGTCCACCAGGCCCCGCCACCCCCGGCGGACGCCGATGACACGGTACCCCTCCCTCAGCGCCCGGATGGTGACCGAGCGGATGGCCGGGTTCAGCCCGGGGACGTCACCGCCTCCGGTGAGGATTCCGATGGTGCCCTTCTTGGCGGACATGAGTGCTCCAATCGCGATGGCGGCCGGGAGGACCCGGCGGATCCTCGAATGCTCGGGGTCCGCACCCCCCCCGGCGCGGACCCCCGAAGGTATAAGGAAGCCGGCGCTTTCATCCAGGCGGGCAGGACGCGCCCAGCGATTTCGGAACGGGAGGCTGGCGGAGTGGGAGCGGGGCGCGGGCAGGCGC
>CAZJFX010000074.1:0-20222 GCA_964545395.1 uncultured Gemmatimonadaceae bacterium
CCACCTCCGCAGCCGCCTGAACGGGGGGAGGTTGACACAGGGTGTCTCATGCCGCGAGACCCTGCCGCCCCCTCACCCAGCGCGCTCTGCAGACATGCGCAGATCGCAGTGCCCCTCCTGTGCGGTCCCATGTACCCCTGTTCCAACCCGGAGCTGGTGGCGGCCGTGAGCGAGGCAGGAGGCATGGGGATCGTGCAGCCCATCGCGCTCACCCACGTCCACGGCTACCGCTTCCGAGAGGGGTTGGCCCGGATCCGGGCGCTCACGTCCCGCCCCGTGGGGTTGAACGCCCTGGTGGAGGCCTCGTCCCGCATCTACCACAAGCGCATGGAGCGCTGGGTGGAGGAGGCCCTGGAGGAGGGTATCCGCTTCTTCGTCACCTCGCTGGGGAAGCCGGGCTGGGTGGTGGAGCGGGCCCGCGCCGCCGGCGGGGTCGTGTACCACGACGTCACCGAGCGGAAATGGGCCCTGAAGGCGCTGGACGCCGGCGTGCAGGGCCTCATCGCCGTGAACCGGCGCGCCGGGGGGCACGCCGGCAGCAAGGGAGCCAGAGAACTCCTGGACGAGCTCGCGGACCTGGGCGTCCCCGTGTTGTGCGCCGGCGGCGTGGCCACCCCGGAGGAGTTCGCCGGCACCCTGGCGCTGGGGTACGCCGGCGTGCAGATGGGCACCCGCTTCATCGCCACTCCCGAGTGCCGGGTTGGCGCACCCTACAAGCAGGCCATCCTGGACGCCGGTGAGGACGACATCGTCCTCACCGAGCGGATCACCGGGGTGCCGCTGGCCGTCATCGACACGCCGTGCGTCCAGCGCCTGGGCACCCACGCCGGCCCCCTGGCCCGCTGGATGTTGGGCGGCCGCCGGAGGAAGCGGCTCATGCGCACCCTCTACGCCCTGCGCTCCATCCGGCGCCTCCGCGACGCCTCCCTCGACGAGGTGGGGACCACCGGGTGCTGGCAGGCCGGACGCTCGGTGGCCGGGATCCAGGATATCCTCCCTGCGGCCGACATCGTGCGCCGCTGCGCAGACGCCGCGCGGCTGGTGGCGCCGGATTCGCCCTAGCTCTCTACGCCGCCCTTCCCCGGGAGCACGGGGATCATCGCCTCCGCCAGGGAGTGCAGCTCGAGGATCTTGTGCCAGGCGCGCAGCACCCACGTGCCGAGCCCGGCGAAGAGGAGCGCGGACGAAACGGAGATCACCCCTCCCCCCACGGCCACCCCCCGCAGCCCGAGCCACCCCAGCACCCAGACGCCGAAGCCCACGGGGACGACCCACGCCGGCCCGGCCAGGGACATCCACGCCCGGGGAGGCCTCCCGAAGGACCGCTCCACGACCCGGAGTGCGTAGAAGAGCATGGCGCCCGCCGTCAGGGGCGCCCCCAGGGCCAGCACGAGGCCACCGCTCCCCCAAAGCAGCTTCCCCACGCCCACGAGGAAGAGGAGGGCCAGCGGCACGAAGCCCCGCCCCAGGCGGGCGGCGGCCAGCTTCTGGATGGCTCGCCCGACGGTCTCGGCGGCCTGGCCGGAGGGGGTGGGAAATGTGGGCTCGGGCATGTCGGGCACGGTTCAGTCCCGTGGAAACCAGGGCACGAACGCGGACGTGCGCCGCACGTACTCGGCGTACCCCGGCCGTCCCTTGGCCAGCGACCGCTCCAGGAGGGCCACCCCCGACACCTTCAGGAGGAGGAAGGTCATCAACGCGGGCCCCGCCACGGTCCAGGCGGCGCCTGCCCCGACGGCGAGGAGGTACAGCCCCCACCACAGCAGCGCATCTCCGAAGTAGTTGGGGTGGCGGCTGTAGCGCCAGAGCCCCCGATCCATGACGGTCCCGCGGCTCGCCGGGTCCGCGCGGAAACGGGCGAGCTGCGCGTCGGCCATCGCCTCCGTCAGGAAGCCACCTGCGAAGAGCGCCGCGCCCGCCGCGTCCCAGGCGCCCAGGGGTGCCTCTCCCACCACCGCTCCCAGCACGGGAAGGGAGACGATCCAGAGGAGCAAGGCCTGAAGCCAGAAGACGGTGCCCAGGCTCACCCACCAGAAGCGCTCCCCGTGGCCGGCGCGCATGGCGGCGTAGCGAGGATCCTCGCCGTGGGTGCGGTTGCGGCGGAGGAGGTGGAGCCCGAGACGGGCGGCCCAAACGGCGACAAGCCCGACGGCGAGGATGCCCCGGGGCGTCACGTTCCCGTGCGCCCCCAGGTACGCCGCTCCCGCCAGCAGGAAGCCCGGCCCCCAGAACGGGTCGGCGATGCTGGCGTCGCGCAGGCGGAGGCTCACGCCCCACAGGAGCGTGAAGGCGGCGAGGACGGCTCCGAGGCCGGCGAGGGCGACGTGGAGGGTGTTCATGGGCCCCCGCTGCGGCGTGGATCCCTCCCCAGCGCCGCCGCCTCGTGCCGGTGGAAGCTCGCCACCAGCACCGTCCCCGAGAGGAGCGCGTTGGCGGCCCCTGCGGGGGTGAGCCCCACCGGGAAGGACGCCCCCGACGCCACCGCGTCGGGGAGGGACCAGATGGGGAGGAGGATGGAGAGGAGGAGAATCGTGAGGTTTCCGGCGCTCTCCAGCATCCCGACCCAGGGCGTGGCCCCGGGCCGGGCCCGGCACAGCACGCCGAGCGCGAAGACGCCGGCGTAGTATGCCAGGCGCCCCGACTCGGGAAGGATGGTGGCCACCCGTACCGGCACCCCCAACCCCAGGTCCAGCCCCGCGAAGAGCGGGGTGGCCAGGAGGTACCCGGTGACCCACCGGGACAGGTCGTATCGTCTGGGCGCCATAAGCTTCGGGAGCCTACCGCGTCCCGCTGCCGGGAGAAAGGCTCCCGGCGAGGGCGTCCTCCACCTCGTACGACGGCACCTCCCCCTCCGACTCGTCGGGATGACGGAAGTGTGTCCGGAAGAAGTCCGAGAAGTCGTCGACGATGGAGTACATCACCGGCACGAGGACCAACGTGAGGAAGGTGGCGAAGAGGATCCCCACGATGACCGCAACGGCCATCGGACTCCACCACGCGGCCTGCTCCCCTCCCCAATAGAGGTCCGGGTTCAGCGACGTGTACAGCCCGAAGAAGTCGAAGTTCAGCCCTATGGCCAGGGGCACCAGCCCCAGCGCCGTGGTCCCGGCGGTGAGGATGACCGGCCTGAAGCGGGTGCGGCCGGCTGTGACCAGCGCGTCTTGGCGGTTCGCGCCGTCCCGTTTCCTGAGCGTGTCGATGTAGTCGATGAGGATGATGGCGTTGTTGACCACGATGCCGGCCAGGGAGATGAGCCCCACGCCGGTCATGATGATCCCGAACTCCATGCGGAAGATCATGAGCCCCATGAGCACGCCCACGGTGGACATGATCACGGAGGTCAGGATGATGAAGGGCTTCACCACCGAGTTGAACTGGCTGATGAGGATGAGCATGATGAGCATGAGCGCCGTGAGGAACGCTCCGCCCAGGAAGGCCTGCGCCTCCGCCTGGTCTTCGGACTGGCCCGTGTACTTGATGGTGTACCCGGGGGGGAGCGCGGCCTCGAAGCCGGTGAGCGTGGCCCGTACTTCGGCCAGCACCGCGTTGGAGTTCAGTCCCGCCGCCACGTCGGAGCTGATGGTGGCGGCGCGGGTCCGGTCCTTCCGGCGGATGGCTCCGTACCCCTCCTCCACCGCCCAGGACGCCACCGAGACCAGGGGGACTTGCACACCGCCCTCGGCCATGACGGTGAGCTCGCGGAGCCCCTCCAGGTCCTGGCGGTAGGGCTCGGCCAGGCGCACCACGATGTCGTACTCGTCGTTGCCCGTGCGGTATTTGGCCGCCTCCACGCCGTTGATGGCGCTCCGGATGGCGCCACCCACCTTGGACGTGCTCAGGTCGTAGAGTCCCGCCTTCTCCCGGTCGACCGTCACGGACAGCTCGGACCGGGCGTCGTCCAGGTCGCTGGTGAGACCCACCAGCTTGGGGCGGACCGGGGCGTTCTCGATGACGTCCACGAGCTCGTCGGAGAGCCGCTTGAGGAGCGCCGGGTCCTCTCCCACCAGCTCGATGTTCACCGGCTTCCCCTGGGGCGCGCCCTCCTGGGGCTTGTCCACGGTCAGGGTGACGCCGGCGATGTCCTCGCCCACGCTCGCCTGCATCTCCGCCAGCGTCTCGAACGCATCCCGCTCGCGCTGCTGGAAGTCCACGAGGCTGATGGTGACCCGCCCCGACTCGGGGCCGCCTGGCCCGGCATTCATGAAGCTGCCACCGCCCCCGGACCCCACCACCGCCACCACCGACTCCCAGTCGCCGCGGTCGCCCACGTCCTCGAGCTCCGCCTCGATGCGCTGCGCCACCGAGTCGGTGAAGGCCGCACGCGTTCCCACCGGAGCCTCCACGTCCACCATGAGCTGCTGGGGCGGCATGTCCTCGGGGAAGAAGACGACTCCGTTGTTCAGGAATCCGTATGCGGCGAAGGTCACCACGAACACGCCCACCGTGCCGGCTACCGTGGCGAGCCTGTGGCTCAGCGACCAGCGGAGCTGGCGCTCGTAGGCGACCAGCATGGCCGGGACCACCCGCTGCTGGAACTTGGAGGACGCCGGCCCCAGCACCTTCTTCTGGAGCGCCCACAACCCCACTGCGGTGACGGCGAGAAGGACCGCCGTGAGCAGGTTCATCCCGGCCACGATCAGGAGGAAGAGCGCCGCCAGCCCGGTCAGCGTCCACCGCGCCGCCGGCCGGAGCGGGCGCGAGGGAGCGCCGTCCACCTTCATGAACAGGGCGCACAGCACCGGCACGATGACCAGCGCCACGAACAGGGAGCTGGAAAGAGTGACGATGAGGGTGAGGGGGAGATAGCCCATGAACTCCCCCACCTCCCCCGGCCAGAACATGAGGGGCAGGAACGCCGCCACCGTGGTGGCCGTGGACGCCACCACGGGGAGGGCCACCTCCCCCACCGCCTTCTTCGCCGCCAGCGTCCGGTCCCACCCCTGCTCCAGGAACCGGTAGATGTTCTCCACGACCACGATGGCGTTGTCCACCAGCATCCCCAGGGCGAGGATGAGGCTGAACAGCACGATCATGTTCATGGACACGTCCATCACCCTGAGCACGATGAAGGACAGGAACATGGACGAGGGGATGGAGATCCCTACGAACATGGAGTTGGACAGACCCATGAAGAACAGCAGGATCGCCACGATGAGGATGAGCCCGGAGATGATGTTGTTCTCCAGGGAGAGGACCATGTCGCCGATCTGCTCGGCCTGGTCCCCGGTGACGCTCACCTCCGTGGTGGGGGGGAAGAGGGGACGCATCTCCTCGATGGCCTCCCTCACCGCCGCCGAGGTCTCGATGATGTTCTGCCCCGATCGCTTCACGATGTCGAGGGTGACCACCTCGTTTCCGTTCATGCGGGCGTAGCTTTCCCGCTCGGCGAACCCGAAATCCACGGCGGCCACCTCCCGGACGTACACCGGGCGGCCGGCGCGCGCTTTCACCACCAGGTCGCCGATGAGAGTGGGGTCCTCGAACTCCCCGTCCACGCGCACCAGGTACTTGCTGTCGCCCACGTCGATGGAGCCTCCGGGGATGTTGACGTTCTCGCTCCGGATGGCGTCCACCACGTCCTGGAGGGCGAGGCCGTAGAACTGGAGCTTGGCCAGGTCCACGTCCACCTTGACCTCGCGCTCGAGCCCGCCGCGCAGGTCGGCGCGGAGCACCGAGGGGATCTGCTCGATGCGGTCCTGCATGTCCTCCCCGAGCTCCTTGAGGCGCACCAGGCCGTACTCTCCGGCCAGGTTCACCTGCATGATGGGCACCTCGGAGAAGTTGAACTCCACGATGGTCGGGTCCTCGGCGTCCTCCGGGAGATCTCCACCGGCCAGGTCCACTTTCTCCCGGACCTTCTGCAGCGCGTCACCCAGCTCCACGTCGGCGGTGAACGTCACCGCGATGCTCGAGTAGCCCTCCACGGAGGTGGACGTGATCTCGTCCAGCTCGGAGATGGTGGAAAGCTCCTCCTCGAGGACGCGGGTGACCTGGGTTTCCACGTCCGCCGGAGAGACGCCCGGGTACACGGTGTTCACCGCGAGGATGGGGATCTCGATCTCCGGGAACGACTCCTTGGGCGTCGCCTCGTAGGAGACGAGCCCCATCACCGTGATGATGACCAGGAGCACCAGCATGCTCGTGCGGTGCTCCACGGCGAAACTAGCCGGGCCGAACTCCTTGTATCGTTCCAGGAAGCGGATCCCCGCGCCCGTGCGCGGATCCCGCTTGCCCCCCTGCCCTTGCTGCTCGGTCATGTTGTGCCGCCTCTCCCCTCGCCGAGGGTGCCTACCGGGTCCCCACCACGTTCACGCGATCGCCGTCGGCCACCGCCTTCTGCCCCACGACGATGAGCCGGTCGCCCGGCTGCACCCCTTCCTCCACGACCACCAGGTTCCGCTGGCTGGGCCCCACCCGGATCGGGCGGACCTCGGCCACGGTGACTCCGTCCCGCTCTGCCGCGACGAACACCACGTATCCCTTCTCCACGCGCACCAGCGCGTCCTGAGGAACCACGAGGGCGGAATCCAGCTCCCGGCGGGTCACGGCGATGTTGCTGACCATCTCCGGCTTGATGACGCCGCGGGGATTCGGCATGACCATCTCGATGGGGAAGGTCCGGCTCTGGGGGTCCACCGTCGAGCCGACGTAGTGGACGCGAGCCGTGAGCGCATCCCCGGGGAAGACGTCGAAGGTGATGGTGGCCGAGGCGCCCACCCTCACGTCCGGCGCGTACCGCTCGGGGACGCCGGCGGTGATCTTCACCGGGTCCAGGTCCACCACGCGCCCGACCACCATGCCCGGGCTCACCATGCTTCCGACCTCGATGCGGCGGTCCTCCAGCACCCCGTCAAAGGGGGCGCGGATGGTGGTCCGGGCCAGGCGCTCCTCCAGAGCCCGCACGTTCGCGGCGGTCTGCTCGGATGCGAATTTGACCTCCAGGTAGGCGATCTCCGATCCGACCTGGCTCTCCTCCCACAGGCGCTTGCGCCGCTCCCAGGTCTGGGAGGCGAGCTCCGCCTGGGCACGCGCCTGCTCCACCTGCGCCTTCAGGATGACGTCGTCGATCTTCGCCAGCGCTTCCCCCGCACGCACCCGGGAGCCCTTCTCCACCAGGATCTCACGGATGACGCCGCTCTCCTCCGCGGCCACCAGCACGTCCTGGTTGGCCTGGACCGCGCCGGTGAGGCGGATCTCGTCCACGAAGGCCCCCGGCGTGATCTCGGCCACCTCCACGTTGATGATGCGGACCGATGCCTCTCCCCTCGTGTCGTCGGCGCCCGCTTGGGCACTTCCGCAACCAGTGAGCGCCACCGCCCCCAGGGCGAGCGCGATCCCCGTCCACCGCACGTTCATCGTCGTCTTCTCCACTGTGCTGGTTCCCCTCAATCCTGGAAGCCGCCCACCGTCACGGGCTCCACGTCCACGTGGGGCACCCGCCCCGTGGCCTGGTCGAGCTGGGCCCGAGCGACGAGGAAGTCGAAGACTGCCTGGGCGTAGTTGAATTCACTCTGGCGGAGCGCCACCTCGGCGTCGGTGAGCTCCAACTGGCTGCTCAACCCCTCGCGATACTGGGCGCTGGCGATCTCGAACCCGCGCTGGGCCTGCCGGACGGCCAGCCTCTGGCCCCGCGCCCGGAGCAGCGCCTCGTCGGCCTGCTCCACCAGATTCCGCACCTGGACGCGGGCCTGGTCCTCGGCCAGGCGGGTCTGGGTCTCGGCCTGGCGCAGCGCCGCCCGCCTCTGGTCCACCCGCGCGTCCCTGCGAAAACCCTGGAAGATGGGGAGGCTCACGCGCACGCCGACATTGCGGCCGTAGGCGCGCTGCCCGTCCCCCTTGGCGAAGAAGTTGGGGCCACCGTTGTCCTGGGCATTGATCACGTAGTTGCCGAAGAAGGTCACCCGGGGGAGATACTCCACCTGCTCCAGGCGCATCTCGGTCTTGCGCAACGATTCCGTGAGGACGAGCTGGCGAAGGTCCGAGCGGAGCTCCTGCGCCATGCGCACGGCTTCGTCCACCTCCTCCATCCCCTCCCCGCGGAAGCCGGAGAAGGCGAGGATCTCCCGGTTGTCGGCATCGTTGGCGGCCGGGTCGTCCACGTCCATGGTGGCCAGCGACCCCCTCACCTCGAGCCGCTGGTCCGCGGGGAGGCCCAGCTCCAGCGCCAGCTGGCGCCGCGCCTGGAGGATCGCGTTCTCCGCCCGGCGCACGTTGGGTTCCAGGTTGGCCAGCTCCACCTCCAGGCGAAGGACGTCGTAGTCCGACGACAGCCCGGCGGCGTTCAGGGAGCGGGTCTCGGCCAGGGATGCGCGCACCCGCTCCAGCGACTTCGTGATGAGGCGGCGCTGCTCCTGCTGAAGGAGGAGCTGGTAATACGCACTCCGCACCCGGGTGACCACGCCCTGGGTGAGCCCTCGGACCATCTCCTCCTGCAAGCTGCGGAAGCGCCCGGCCGCTCCCACCCCGATGAACGCGGCGGCGGAGAAGATGGGCTGCTCCAGGCTCACCGTGGACATCCACTGGTTGTCGGCGCCGAACTGCACGGCGATGTAGTCGTCGGGGCCGGCGTTGGGATCGAAGATCGCCGCCGGGAGGAAGTTCACCGTGGGCGAGACGTTCCGGGTGTACGACCCGTTGAAGTCCAGCGACGGGTACACGTTGGACCACGCCTCGGAGACGCGCTCATTGGCCTCCTCCAGCGCGAAGCGCGCTGCGCGCACGTCCCGGTTCTGCCGGATGGCGGCGCGCACCGCCTGGTCGAGGGAGAGAACGGCACTCTCCTGGGCCGCCACCGGAACCGTACCCCCGAACCCGAGGGCGCCCACAGCCACGCCCAGGAACGCCGCTCTTGGGGCCAGGGCCCTCGTCCAGGCTTCCCGAGCCCTCCGGCGAGGAACCATCCCGATCCTCATCGTCATCCTCGTTCTCATCCCTTCCTCTGGCCGTGGGTCCCCACGGGGTGATCGTCGGCGAGCTTCTGGCGCAGCCGGTTGGCGAACTCCAGGGTGGACAGCCCCTTCATCATCGCGATGGTGGAGCGCAGGAACTCACGCCGGAACGTGGCCTCGTCCATCCAGAGGTGTCCGTGGTGGTAGAGAGAGACCAACCCGTGGGCATGGCCCAACATGGTCAGCGACACTTCCCTCGGATCCCCGGGGCGCAGGATCCCGGCTTCCTGGCACTCACGCACCCGGTCCACCCAGAACTGGTGGACGCCGCACCCCATGGCCTCGATGTCGTCGGGGAGGCCGGGCATCCCCAGTTGCTCCGGAGCGATGAACAGGAGCTGGTACCAGCGCGGGTGCCGCAGGGCGAATTCCAGGTACCCCTCTCCGGCCCGGACAAGGCGCTCCCGGGGGGTGGTCGCTTCCAGGGCCCGGTAGAGGGATGCCGTGAACTCCCGGTACGCCGAGCGGACCACGTCGGCCAGGACGTGCTCCCGGTTCTCGTAGTGCCGGTAAAGAGCCGGAGCCGTGACGCCCAGGCGGCGGGCCAGCTCCCTCATGGACACGCCCTCCAGCCCTGCCGACAGGTAGAGCTCGCAAGCGCAGGCGAGAATCTTCTCACGTTGGTCAGACATAGGTGAACACTGTAAACACACACCCTTCGGACGTCAACGCCCAGGCCCCTAGGGGAGCGAACACCGTTTAGTTTCCCGTGACGCTTCCGGCCGGGTGGGAGGCTCGGTGGAGCCCTGGGAAGGCTGCGGAGGGGCACACCCCGCCGCGAAGGAGGGGCGTCAGCGGACCGGGTGGAGGCGCACCAGGAGGAGGGTGCACGCCACGATCACCGCCGCTCCCACCCACGTCCACACGTCGGGCACCTCCGAGAAGAGGAGCCATCCCCAGAGGGCGGCCAGGACGATCTGGAGGTACCCGATGGCCGACGCCCGCCCGGCCCGCTCCAGGCGGAATCCCCAGGTGAGGCCCACCTGCCCCAGGTGGGTGGCGAGGCCGACGCACGCCAGGAGCCCCACCTGCGCGAGGGAGAGGGACTCGAAGTCCCGGATCACCAGGGGCGTGGACAGAATCGTGCACACCACGGCGAAGTAGAAGACCACCAGCATGGGAGGCTCTGCCCGGAGGCGGCGCACCGTCACGAAGGCGGACGCGGAGAACAGGGCCCCGCAGAGCCCGATGACGACGGGGAAGGTCTCCAGGGCTCCTTCGCCTCCGAAGAGGAAGCCGGGGCGCGCCACCAGGACCACCCCGGCCAGCGACGTAAGCACCAGGGCCGCCTCCCGCACCCCCAGGTGTTCACGGAGCCAGAGGGCCGCGATGAACGCGGTGAACACCGGATTGACGAAGTGGATGACGGTGGCGTCGGCCAGGGGGAGGTGGATGAGCGCGTAGTGGAAGCAGCTCAGGGAGATGAACCCGAGAACGCCCCGGAGGAGGAGGATGCGGGGCTCGCGCCCCCGGAAGCTCGTCCCCTGGACCACGAGATGGGCGCCTGCTAGGACCGACACCGTCACCGAGCGCGCGAAGACGATCTCGAAGAGGGGGATGGTGACACCAGCGAGCTTGGCCAGCGCCGCCATGACGGAAAAGGAGAACGCCGCCGCCGCCATGGCCTGGAGCCCGGGCGGCACCAGCGTCAGCGGCGCGCCGATCCCTCCCCAGGGGATCTGGGGTCCGTTACCGGCCGCGCTCAACCGTCGCCTTCAGGATGCGGTCCCCCACCACGAGCTGCGTCATCACGTCCATCCCCTCCTCCACCCATCCGAAGGACGTGTAGGCCCCGTCCAGGTGGGGCTGGGCCGAGTGGGTCACGAAGAACTGCGAGCCCTCCGTGTCCTTCCCGGCGGACGCCATCCCCACCACGCCCTCTCCGAAGGCCAACCGTGTGAATTCCGTGGGGAGGGTGAACCCGGGAGAGCCCAAGCCGTCCCCGGACCCGTTGGCCCCACCCTGGGCGACGAAGTTGGGCACCACCCTGTGGAACAGGGTGCCGTCGTAGGTGCCGTCGCGGGCGAGACGGGTAAGCGCGCTCACGGTGAAGGGCGCCTCCTCCGGGAGTAGACGGATGAGCACCGTCCCGCGCTCGGTCTCGAGGCGCAGGCGGGGGGCGGGACCCAAGGACGCCAGATCGGCCCAGTCCACCACCCACCGGGTGGCACCCGCTCCCGTTCCATCCCTCTCCTGCCCGGGCTCGCCCGCGGGCTCCGGAACCGGGAGGCCCAGGGAATTCAGGGCCGCCGCCGCCGTCCGGCGGAGCTGGGCCTCGGGATGAAGAGCGGCCTGGGCGAGGAGCTCCGTCGCCTCGGGGGAGCCGATCCGCCCCAGCGACTCGAGGATGGCCATCATGGGCTCCAGGTTTTCCGGCGCCCGCATCCCCCGGTAGGCGTCCAGGAGCACGAAGGCGGGATCCAGGGGCGCGAACAGAGGGTCGGAGAGCACCTGCGCCGCCGAGTACGCGGCCTGGGCGCTCCCGGCCCGGAGCACCTGGGTGAAGATGGCGAAATAGGCCTCCGTGTGGCCCGAGAAGACGCGGTCCTGCGCCCACCGCTGCTGCAGGGCGCTCACCGCCGCCCCCTGGATCCGCGGATCCGGTGACGCTGCCGCCTTCCGCAACCGCTCCAACGCATCCTCCCCGGGCACGAACGCCAGCGCCTGCAGCCCCGCGTCCCATCGGTGAGCGTCGCCCGGCGCCAACGCGTCGATCCACTCCAGCACGAACTCGCGCTCATCGGCGCGGGCCAACACGCCCAGGAGGGGAGCTGCCGCCTGCCACCGGTCGGGGTGGGCGCCGATCCACGCCTTCACGCGCTGCAGCTCCGAGGGGAGTGCGCCCCTCCGGGAAAGGGACTGGGCCGCCGCCGCCGCCACGAGCGCCGCCGGGTCGTCCAGAGCCGAGAGGAGAGCCTCCCGGTTCGCCGCATCCGGCGGAAGGCTCCCCAGCGCCGAGACGCCGTTGGCACGGATGCGCCAGTCGCCCGCCGTACGTGCCCAGGAGCGGATGCGCTCCCCGTCGAAGGGGTCGCCCAGACGCCCGAGCGCTTGCACCAGGTACATGGCCGCTGGATCCGCGTGGCCGTACCCGTCCAGAGCCTCCCGCACGCGCGACACCCTGGCCACCCAGGAGAAGGGATCAGGGAATCGGCCGAAGTAGTAGGCCGCCGCCGAGCGGATGGCGGGGTCGGCGTGGTCCAGGTGCGCCAGCAGGTGGTCCTGGGCGTCCTGGCTGGCCATGCCGCGGGCGCCCCCCAGGCGTGCCAGGGCACGGATGCGATGTACCTCCTCGCCCTCTTGCAGCGTGAGCCCGAGGAGCACGCCGACGGCGTCGGTGGTGGGGATCCTCCCCAGCGCTTCCAGGATCGCTCTCCGGACGGAGGGATCGGCTTCGGAGCCGAAGGCCGCCGCCAGCGCGACCACGGAGGACGGATCCCCGGTCTGGCCCAGGGCGAAGGCCGCGTCCGAGCGCACCCTGGCGTCCCCGTCGCCGAGTGCGGCGAACAGGGCGCCCACCGCCTCGCCGTCCTGCACCGAGGCCAGGGCGAAGGCCGCCCGAGCCCGGATGCGCGCCTCGGGTGACGAGAGGAGCGCCGTCAGCGCCTTCCCGTCCCGCTTCCCCTGGAGTTCCACCACCGCCTGGAGTTCCGCGTCGGCGAGGAGGCCGTCGGAGGGACGCAACCCTTCCGCCACGTCGCTACCCCCACCCTGGCACCCCGTCACGGCCAGAGCCATCAGGAGCGACGAGCAGCCCCACGGAGCGCGCCTTTTCATGGTTCACCTCCACCCGTGGAGGATGGCCGCCGAACGCCAGAGCCCGTCGGCGGACTGGAGGACCTTGGCCCGGAGGCGGGGCGGCAGCTCCGGCCGCTCCTCCAGGTAGCGCCGCACCTCGTCCGCAGCCTCCGTCTCCGTGTGGTGCGCGAGGGTGGCGTCCAGCCAGCGGCCGGGGAAGAAGATGTCCCCGGTGCGCTGAATCTCCTCGAGCATGTCCAGCGCCGGCCGCACCGTGGGGAGCGCCGATCCGGCGCGGAGCGGGTGATGCAGGTTCTCCAGCCCGGAGAGGACCCAGGGCTCCCGCTCCCGGTTGGCCGGGTCTTTCAGGGACTCGAAGAACGCGAGGCGCACCGAGGGGTCCGCGTCCAGGGACGGGCGGACGAACCGGAAGCGCGCCTTGCGGTCGGGGTTGGCGATGCGCCGCTCCTGCTCGTCGAGGATGTCCCGCCAGCCTTCCACCTCCCGCACCGCCAGGGCGGTGGCCAACGCCGTGTAGTCCGCCTCGGCGAGTGGGATTCCTGGTAGCGTCTCCGTGCCCCGCCAGAGGCGCTCCATGCGCGCCACCGCCGCCGGCGTGAGCGCCATCCCGCGCCAGGCCGCGAGGAACGCGGAGCGTGCGGTGCGCGGCCGGTCGCTGGTCACGCCCTGCCAGAGCACTCCCTCCACCTCCACTGCGCGCCCGGCGCGGACGCTGTCCGGGAGGAGGCCCCACCACGCCGAGGAGAGGTACCCCAGCACCCTCGCCAGGGCGAGGTCGTCACGCTCGCGGGGGAGCGCAGTCAGCGCCAGGTCCAGGAAGCGCGCGGGCGCGAGCCGCTGCTCGAGGACCTGGTCCCAGAGCGTCACCCACGCCGCGCCCCGGGCCAGCCCCGACTCCAGCGCGGGGAGCGAGTCGGCCAGGTACGCCAGGCTCGCCGTGTCCAGGAGGAAGAGCCCGTACTCCACCCCCGAGCCGTTGGGGAGGACGAAGCGGACGTCGTCACCCCCCATGCCCGCCAACCGCGCAGGAGCGGCGCCCAACTCCACCGGCACCAGCGTGTCGCCACGCTCGCGGCCTACACGCACCTGGAGGGTCTGGGGCCAGACCCTTCCCCGCCCCGCGGCATCGGCCTGGGTGATGACTGCATCCAGGCCCTCCCGGGACACCGTCACCACGGGTCGCCCGGGCTCCTCCACCCAGACGCGGCTCCACGCCGTGAGGTCCTCGGGGGAGAGGCGGTCGAGGACGGCCACCAGATCGGGCCACGTGGCGTTCCCGTAGGCGTGCGCCGAGAGGTATTCGCGGACGCCGGCGCGGAAGGCGTCCTCTCCCACCCGGGCCTCCAGCTGCTGCATCACCACCGGCGCCTTCTGGTAGATGATGGCGCCGTAGAGCGTGCCCGCCTCACGGAGGTTCTCCAGCGGCTGGCGGATCGGGTTCGCCCCCTTGGTGCGATCCACGCCGTACGCCGCCGGATGGTGCGCGGTGAGGAAGCGCAGCGCGTGGTCCACGTCCGGGAAGGACGGGTGGACGATTCTGGCGGCCATGAAATTGGCGAAGACCTCCTTCGTCCACACGTCGTCGAACCAGTCCATCGTGACCAGGTCGCCGAACCACATGTGGGCGGTCTCGTGGGCGATGACCGACGCCCGGCCGAGGATCTGCCCCTGGGTGGCGCTCTCGTCCAGGAGCAGCCCGGAAGCGTTGTAGAAGATGGCCCCCGGGTGCTCCATGCCTCCATACTGGAAGGAGGGGATCAGGACGAAGTCGAACGTGTCGAAGGGGTACGGGATCGCCGTGTACTCCTCGAGCCAGGCCAGCGCCTCCCCGTGGAGCCGGAAGACAGCGTCCCGGTTGCGCGCCAGCTTGGCCGCGTCCGTCTCCCGGTGGTACATCCGCATGGCGCGGCCGTCCACCAACGCCTCCTCCACCGAGAATGCGCCGGCGGCGAAGGCGAACAGGTAGGTGGGGAGGGGCTTGGAGGGGAGGAACTCCAGCGTGCGCCACTCCGGGGCGTCCACCGCCTCTCCAAGCGCTCCGTTCGCCACCGCTTCCCACCCCGCCGGGACCCGCAGGCTCCACGCCACGGCGGCCTTGAGGTTGGGCTGGTCGAAGACGGGAAGGGCGAAGTGGGCCCGGTCGGGAACGAAGAGAGAGTAGAGAAAGTCGTCGTTTCTGTTGAGGGCCTCGTCCCCCGCCGTGAATGCCACCTCCACCTCGTTCCGCCCCTCTTCCAGCGAGGCGGCGGGGATCACCACGTGGTCCTCCACGGCGGTCCACGCCACTTCGGCGCCTTTGGCCCGCACCGAGCGCACGCGCTCCCCGGGTCTCATGAAGTCCAGCACCAGGTCGAAGCCGTCCGGGTCGTGTCTCTGGAATGCGATGGTGGCTCGCCCCTGGATCGGGTCGCCGCGCCCGGCGGGGACCTCGAGCTCGAAGCGGTACGCCAGATCGGAAATCGTGCGGTGCCGGTGCTCCGCCAACTCCCAGGGCACCCCCAGTTCCACCGGCGGAGGGGCAGGCCTGTCGCACCCCGGGAGGAGGATGGGAAGAAGGGCGTAGAGGGCGAAGCCGGCGAGGTGGCGGGGAAGCGGCATGGAGATCTCGTGGCGAATCGGACGTGCGCCCGGGAGTGAGGGCACCGCAAACGTGTCTGGATCAGGGAGGCGCGTCCAGATAGGGCTCCAGCCGGAAGCTCGACGGGCCCCTCACTCCCCACGCGGCGCCGGCGAGGGTGCGGCCGTCGGCGATGGCCAGCCTCACCCGCACCGTGGCGCCCACGGTGACCCGCCCCTCGCGCCCCGCCAAGCTCTCGGGAGGCGCCTCCCGAGTCCAGTCCGGGCCGTGCGTCGGGGGAGCAGCTTCCGCTAGCTTTCTCCCCGGATTCGCCCGAACCACGCCTGAACATGCCCACGTCCTTTCGCCCCCCTTTCCACCCCCGCGCCTTCCGCATCGCCCGGTGGGCCATGGGCACCCACGCCCAAACCCTTCTAGCCCGGTTCCTCCGGTCCTCACGTGGGCCGGTCCTGGTCCGGGAGCGGTGGGAGCTCCCCGACGGGGACTTCCTGGACCTGGACTTCGGCCCGGACCCGGGACCGGTCGCGCCCCTGGTGCTTCTTCTCCACGGCCTGGAGGGCGGTTCCAACCGGCGCTACGTCCTCAGCGTCTGCAGGGAGCTCCTGGCCCGGGGGATCCGGCCGGTCGCCATGAACTTCCGCGGGTGCAGCGGGGAGGTGAACCGCCTCCCCCGCCTCTACCACTCCGGGGAGACCTCGGACCCGGCCTGGGTCCTGGAGCGGCTCCGCCGCGAGTTTCCCGGCCGGCCTCTCGGGGCGGTGGGCTTCTCCCTCGGGGGAAACGTGCTCCTCAAGCTCCTGGGCGAGCGCGAGGACGGAGGCGCGGGCCTCCTGGACGCCGCCGTGGCCTTCTCCGCGCCCATGGACCTGGCCGCCGGGTGCGACCTTTCGGACCGCACGGTCATGGGGCGCACCTATACCCGCTTCTTCCTGCGCTCTCTGAAGCGCAAGGTACGCGCCAAAGCCCACCTCCTGGAGGGGCTGGTGGACCTGGACGCCGTCCTCGCCTCGCGCACGCTCCGTGAGTTCGACGACGCCGCCACCGCCCGCCTCCACGGCTTCCGCGACGCTTCCGAGTACTACCGTGCCTGCAGCAGTGCCGCGTTCCTGGCGGGGATCAGGGTCCCCACCCTCGTGCTCCACGCCCTGGACGACCCCTTCCTCCCCCCCGAGGCCTTCCCCGGCACGGCGCTGGAAGCCAACCCGGCGGTTACGGCCGTGGTCCACGCCCGGGGAGGGCACGTGGGCTTCCTCGAGGGTCCCCCCTGGGCGCTCCGCTACTGGGGAGACGAGGAGGGCGCGCGCTTCCTCGCGGAGGCGCTGGGCGCCGCCTGAATCGGTCGCGACCCGCGGCACGTGAGGGAGGTGTCGAAGACCAGCGTGTCGGGGCCCACCGTCCCTTCGTCCGCCAGAGCCCGGAACTCCTGGCGGTTCACGAGGGCGTCGATGGAGCACCCCGACGGCTTGGACGTGTGCTCGTCCACTGCGAGCCGGCGGGAGGCCGGGAACACCCACAAGCGCCCGTGGTCCGGGAGCGCCGGCAACCCGACCATGGGCATGCTCGCCTCCTAAGGGGCCACGAGGTGGGGAGCCTCCGGCGGGAGATCCTTCGGCGCTCGGACATCGAGGAGTACCGCGACCCACCGCAGGTCCTTGGTGTTCTCGAGCCAGATCTTCACCATGTTCGTGAGGGGCACGGAGAGGAGTGCCCCGATGGGGCCCCACGCCCACCCCCAGAAGAGCAGCGAGAGCACCACAACCACAGTGGAGAGGCCGAGGCGGTGCCCCTGGAGCTGGGGCTCGATGATGTTGCCCAGAACCATGTTCACCGTCAGGTACCCCCCTGCCACGGCCAGGGCGTGCCCGGGAGAGCCGTAGATCACGAGGCTCAGCAGGATGGCGGGGACCGCCGAGAGGATGGACCCCACGGTGGGGACGAAGTTGAGGATGAACGCCGTCAGTCCCAGGAGCACGGGGAAGTCCAGGTCCAGGAACCAGCACCAGAGCCCAAGGAGGATCCCGGTGGCCGCCGAAACCAGGGTCTTGATGCGCAAGTAGCTCTGGACCTGGTCCACCACCCGGGTTACGCGCTCATCCAGAGGCGCCTCCGCCCGCCGCAGGAAGCGGATCTTGTCCGGGAAGATGGTCGCCTCGTTGAGCATGAAGCTCATGACGATGAAGACGAGGACGGTGGTGGAGGCGAACTGGACCGAGTACCCCACCGCGCGGCGGGCAAGGTCTACGATGACCGCCGGGTTCACCAGGGCCGGTCCCCCCGCCTCGGCGATGGGAAGCCCGGTGCGGGACTCCAGCGCCTCGATGAGGATCACCTGGAGGGCGTTGAGACTCTCCGCGTACTCGGGGATGCGCTCCTGGAACTGGACCGCCGATCCGCCCGCCATGAGCAGGAGGAGCCCGAACACGCCGACGTTGAGGAGGATGCTCACGGTGAGGGCGAGCCAACCGGGCACGTGACGGCGGCGCAGGAACGTCATCACGGGAAGGGTCAGGATGGCCAGGAAGAGCGCCATCGCCGAGGGAACCAGCACCGGCGCAGCGAACTTCACGCCGTACACCACCACCATGAGGGAGGCCAGGAGGAAGAGGAACCGGGCGCCCGGGTTCTGCTCAGTGTGGTCGAAGATCATGGAGGGGCGGTCGGCGATTTCGCGGGAAGGAGCTGCGGCGTGCGCGGAGCGGTTCGGGCTACGCTGAGCGCGGTGCGCCGAAGTCTACCCCCGCGCGCGGGGATGTGCCATGGCCTCACCGCCCCGCGTGGAGCCATGTTAGGGGCATGGACGGAGCGCCCACCCCCTTCCCCATCCCCGACTCCGACGAAGAGCTCCTGGCCCAGTGCCGGGTGGAGACCTTCCGCGCCGGGGGGCCCGGGGGCCAGCACCAGAACATGACGGAGAGCGGGGTGCGCCTCGTCCACCTCGCGACGGGGGTGCGCGTCGTGGCCCGGGAGGAGCGGAGCCAGCACCGGAACCGGGAGGTGGCGCTGGCGCGGCTGAGGGCCCGCCTGGAAGCGCTGAACCAGCGCCCCGAGCCCCGGGTGCCCACCCGGGTCCCAGCCTCGGAGAAGCGCCGGCGCCTGGAGGCGAAGCGCCGCAAGGCTGCGACCAAGCGGCTCCGGCGCCCCCCCGGGGCCGAGGACGGCTGAGCGCCGCCCCACACACGACGCGCGACCGGACGGAATGGGCCCGGTGGGGTTCGAACCCACGACCGATGGATTATGAGTCCGATCCGGGGCTTAGACGCAAGGGTACGTCCGGGTACGAAATGGCGTAGTTACACCACGTTTAGGGCCCCCCCTAGTGGGGCTGTGTGCCAGGAATACCCCTCCGTTCCTCTCGGTTACGGCACACTTACGGCACACTCCGGCACACGGGGCATAGGAGACCGTCAGGCTCCACCAGCCTTCGCGCTCGCGCCCGATGATGAGGTGCGAGACCCGGTGGAGCGCCGGGTCATTGCGGAGCACGTTGGCCAGCGTGTCAGCGTCCATCATGGCCTCCACTCCATGTCACCCATCAGCATCGGCGGAGCGGGCCCGGGTCACTAGCTCAGTCCGGCGAGAGCTCTTCCTGGAGCAGGATATCGAAGCGCATGCTCCGGTGCTCCGGCCCGTCACCCTCCCGCCACAGCTTCAGGAACTTCAGAACGGCGACCTGGCGGTCAACCTCACCCTCGTTGGGGACGAAGCCGTAGCGCCCATACCAGGCCACCAACGGAGCGCGCCCGAGCGCGTCCAGGGTGACGTACCTTACCCCCACCCTCTCGGCGGCCAGGGACCGGGCCAACCCGACCACGTAGTCCAGGATCCACGTCCCCACGTTCCGACCACGGAAGGCGCGATCCACCCCCATGCGCCCGAGCTTCAGGGCCGGTGCGGTGGAGTACCTGACACCCTTGGGGCGCTCCTTCGTCCGAAGCCGGATGCTGTCGGCGAGGACGGCGAAGTATCCCACAAGGCGCCCATCGGGGAGCGTCACCAGGTAGCACCGAGAGAAGCCCACACGCTGGTCCTCCGCCGCCGCGCCGTCGCACAGGTAGTCGGTGAGGTCCAGCTCCCCGCAGTCGAATGGCGGGGGCGTGAAGTCGTCAGGAAGGGGGGTGACACGGAGGGACGATAGGAGCCCGTCGCCGTCCGTGGTCACCTCGTGGAAGTCCCGGCCCCCTTGGTGGCGGTGGAGTACACGGCGTCGGCGCGCCGGATCGTCTCCACCCGCTTGGGCGTGTTCGGCGTTCCGGAGCGGATCTCATTCTGGATCCGAACGGCGGCCTTCCCCGTCACAACGGGGGTTGCCTTGATGGGCTTCGCCATGTCCACCCTCCTGAGATCTCCGGGGTCCCTTCGGAGGGCCCCTACCGTCCCTCCCTACTCTAAGCCGGGCTCCGGGGTTCCACCAGCCCGCCGCGGGGACGTGCCTACTCGCCCGCCTCCCGGCGCAGGGCGTCGGCGAGGGCCTGAAGGCGCTTGGCTCGGCGCTCCAGGACATCGGCCACCTGGTCCAGTGTCTCGGGCAAGGGTGCCCGTCGCCCGATGCTCCAGGCGCGCACCAACGCATAGCCGACCTTCGCCTCTTCGGCGAGCTGGCGCATGGAGAACGGTACTTCCTCCAATACCCGCCGAATCAGCTTCGCGCGCATCCCACGTCGCTCCTGCGTCAAGGTGTCCTCCCGGCAAGATAGGGAGACCGACGCAGGGTAACAACTTTGTTGACGAGGATGGGGAGGGTAACTAATCTGTGACCCCATAAGCACCAGGCCGGGCGCCCCTTCGCTCGGAACGGCCCGGCCTGATGTCGCCAACGGCGGCGCTGCATGGGGAAACCTACCCCCGCCCCGGCGCCGCCACAACGACGGAGGCACCCATGCGGCAGGTCATCGAAGGGAGGGTCTTCGACACGTCCACGGCCCAGCTCGTCCACGAGT
>CAZJFX010000075.1:0-19493 GCA_964545395.1 uncultured Gemmatimonadaceae bacterium
TGTACGGCTCTTCCATCCGCTACTCCATGCCGGTTTATCCCGGCGCACAGTGGGTGCTGTCCGTCCCGACCACGCGCCCGCCTGCGTCCCTACCTCCACCACCATCCGGAGGTCGCCGGGGCCGTCCTCGACGGCGTCTTCGGGGAGGCTTCCGACGGAACCGTACGCTTCCACGAGGCCACCCGTCTCACCCCCGACGACTGGCTCGCCCTCCAGCGCCTCGTCCAGCGCCGCGTTCTGCGCCACTTCCATACCCAGGGCCTGCTCGAGGAACACGACGCCGTTGGTATGCTCACCTGGCAGGGATCCGGCGGGTGAGCTTCGCAGAGCCGGCGGAAACCACATTGGGTCTTCGAGAGGATCGCGGCCGCCGGGTTCAGCATCGACGCCTCGGTGCACATCCAGGGCGACGACCGCACCGAGATCGTCTTGTCCCCCCTGCAGCTCCTTGAGCGGCTCGTGTCCCCCCTCCTCGCGTCCACCGCCACCGCTACCACGGTGTGCTCGCGCCGGGGCACCCACCGCAGGTGGGTCGCTGCGCTGCGCACGGCCCACCACAGGGTGATCTCCTGCTTGACCAGACACCGGCCTTCGACCCCGCCGAACCCGAGCCCGAACCGGGCCTCCAGTTCGATCAGTCCCTGCCCGCCGCCTTCGGGGACTGAGCTCGATTCCTCCCTTCCACGAAGGGCACATCGTCGCGCTGCCCGCCGCCCGTCCTGACATCGCGGCGACCCCCTGAGCCATCTGCACCCTCTCGGCGCCGCGATCCCACTCCCTCCCCCCCCCCTCCCAACCGACTCCCTCCGTCCTGCTCCTCGTGGGACCCGCAGCCCACCTTGCTTTCCAGTTCCACAGGGCGGTTGAACGCCCTATCCGTTGGCCGTCGGCTTCAGCACCATCTTCGACGACTACAACAAGGACAAGCGTGACGTCCTTCAAGGTCTCAGAGACGTCGCGAGCGTTCTCGCGACGAACGCGACCTCCGACCAGTCGGCCAACTTCAGGCGGGCCATGCTCGTGATCGGTACCGACGTCGCCGAGGCTTCGGGTACCACCTTGTTCCACCGCGACCCCGTGAGCAACGAGGAGAAGGCGCCTCTCGTCATGGTCGCGATGGCGCTGGACGTGAAGCTGTAGGGGGCTGCGAGAGAGTGACACGGCTCGCTGGCGGGAGCCCGTCTCATAGAAAGGCGCTCGACTTTACGACGGCGTTGCTCCCTCACACGGCTCCTACCGTGCTCTCGTGCGTCACGGGGTGGTTGAGCGCCCTATCCGCCTCCGGCACCGGATCAGGCTTCAGAGCCCAACGTCGCTGACGCTCAACGGCGTGTACGGATCGGGTCTCAACGACGTACTCGCCGTCGGTGCACGGGGCACACTCGTGAGATATACCCCCGAGTCCGAGCGGATCACGGGCCGGTGATCTCGCGGACGAGGGCGTCGATTCCCGCCTCGACAGCGCGCGCCCGCTCCCAGATCTCCTTGACGAATCCGTCGCCGGTTGCCTGGGTGTTGGCTTCTGCGTAATCCCCGATAATCTGTCTGCCGCGGATGTCGTCGCGCTCCTTCGCCCGCTGCGTAGCGCGGGCTATCCGCTGATGCATGGCCGCCAGGCGGGCAAGGTTCTCCGCGACCGTGCGCTCCCCGTACCCTTCCGATCTGATCAGACCGCGCCGGTACTCCCAGTCGGCGTCCGCCGTGTCGTCGTCGTAGACGGAGGCGACACGCGCTCGCTCGCCGTCCGCGACCAACCCCCTCACTCGCGCGGCGAGCCCTTCGAGGGCGAAGTACTCTGCGAAGAATTCGTACACCTCGATCCCCGTGATCCTGCTCTCCTCCGTCATGACGTTCTTGCCCAGACCGGAGACATCTCTATCCGTATAGAACTCCTTGCCGCCTCCGACGCGCTTCAGCCGGTCCCGCGCATCGAGCATCATCTCGACGGTATCTCTGCGGAAGACGTCGAAAACGAACCGGGTGCGCCTGGCCTTGTTCCGTTTCTTGTACTTTCCCTCGTTGCGAAGCACGGCGTAGAGATTCTCCGAGAGGACCCAGCCGGGGAAGATCTCGTTGTAGGCGGGTGGGATGCCGTCGAACGACCGGATCGGCCTGTTGATGAGGCAGAAGGGGAATTCGACCTTCTGGGGAAGAGTGTCGACCGCGGCTGCAATCAAACCGTACGGGGACCTCGTGAAATCCGACGGGAACTTGACGTTGGTCCCGAGGCCGAAGAAGAACCCCTCGCCGCACCAGATCTCCTGGTCGGGCGCCTTTGACGTGTGGTTCGACCCGACGTTGGCGCCGTACGCCACGTTCCCCTTGCCCTCGGGCCAGACAGCCGCGATCAGCATCGCCTGGTGGTGGAACCCGACGAAGGGCCCGATCAGGGAGGCCGTCACCTCCCCCTCGGCGACGCCGGTGTTGGGCCCGATGATGCTCTGTGTCACCTTGCCGTGTCGTTCGATATGGGAGTGCTCGGTAAGCACCGAGTCGTCGACGATCGCCATCGACGTAGCCTCGCATCCATACTGAAGGCAGGAATTGCGCGCGTAGGCGCCGTGGCTAATCGAAGTCTGCTCGTCGGGAGTGCTCAGGAGCGTGCAGTTGCGCACGAGCGCCGCGCCGTCCACCAAGGCGCCCTCACCGACATAGGTGTTCTCCACCCTGGCGACATGGCGCACGACACCGCCCCGCTCAACGACGCCGAACGAGGCCCTGCATGACTCGACGTATTCCTCCACGAACCGGCCGTAGGCCTGGAGGAATCCCTTATCTCCCCTCCTCGTGGCCACGGCTACCGCCATGGGGATCGTGATCTCTGCGTACGAGAGGACCTCCCTCCCTCCGGTCTCGACGCCGATCGCGATCTCCCGGCCGTTACCGAAGGCGCAGTCACTGGACGCGATCAGGGCCCCCGTGTCGAGCACGACGCATCGCTCCCTGAGCACGCAGTTCGCGAGGAGGGCGACATCGGAGACGAAGCAACCGTCTCCAATCTCCGAGCTCACGATCATGCTGTTGTAGATCCCGCACGGCAGCGCGACGCCTTCTTCCACGAAAATCTCCTCGCCCCCGAACGCGCCCAGGACGCAATCACCGTGAAAGACGCTGCCGGCGATGAACTCCGGGGAGAACCCCTCGGCGGCAAGGATCCGACTCCAATCGGGGGATCGGTTGCCGTGCGCCCTCAGCAACTCGATCTCCCCCGCTGTCAGGGGCCGCACGCCGTTCCCGTACAGGCGGCTCCTTCCGCAGGCACCCTTGAGAGCGCGCAGGGAGGCAAGAAACGCCGATCGTTCGAGAAGGTCCCCGACCAGCGCCTTCAGGTCTTCGTTCATCTCAGTCCGGTCCTCGTGCTCCGCCCTTCTCGGAGGGGTGGCCGCAGGCCGCGCTCAGCGGCCTATCTGCTTCTGCACGACATGCTTGTTGTCGCGAATCCAGTTGTAGTACTCCTTCCGCTTCAACTTGGCGGCTGCCTCCTCGTCGAGCACCACGATCGCGAAGCTGTGCAGCTGGAGCGCGGACGCCGTCACCTGACTCGTGACGGGCCCCTCGATGAACTCGTGACACACCTCCGCCTTGCCCGCGCCGCTCGCGATGAGGAGGATCTTCCTGGCTTCCAGGATGGTGCCGACCCCCATGGTGATCGCGAAGCGCGGCACGTCCGCCTCACTAGCGAAAAAGCGGGCGTTGTCTTTGATCGTCTGCTCGTAGAGCCCCTTCACCCTCGTCCGGCTCGCGAAGGAGGAGCCGGGCTCGTTGAACCCGATGTGCCCGTCGCGCCCGATGCCGAGTACCTGCAGGTCGATCCCGCCCGCTTTCCGTATCTGCTGCTCGTACCACTCGCTCAAGACCTCGGGATCGGCGGTGTTCCCCTGCGGGACGAACGCCCGGTGCGGGCTCATGTTGACGTGCTTGAAGAGGTTCTCCCACATGAACTGGTTGTAGCTGTTCTTATGGACCGGGGCGAGTCCCAGATACTCGTCGAGGTTGAAGGTCGTGATCTTCGAGAAATCGAGCCCCTCCTCCCTATGCAGCCTGGCTAACTCCCTGTACGTGCCGACCGGGGTGTCTCCCGTCGCCAGCCCGAGCACGAGATCGTGCTTCCGCCTGATTTCATTCGCGATAATCGCGGCCGACGTTCTGCTCATCGACCCATAGTCAGGCGTGATGACGATCTCCATCAGATCCCTCCCCGTCCCTATATCGTGATATCGTGCGATCCATGCCGGGGCCTCCGGGGCGCTCGATCGTCCGCCGGCTCCCTCTCCACGCCGGATTGCGCATCCGGGTGCGGCCCACATGGTGTAGCATGTCCGCCGCGCGTCGGCAACAGCCAAGACGAATAGCAAGTCCGTCCTGGCCGTGCGCACCGACCTGATATTCGCTAACTCCTATGAGGCCGGGCTCCGCAAGCTCATCGCCACCGACCTACTCATCCTCGACGCCATCTGTCGCCGCCCGCCCTGACATACCGCCGACCGCCTCGGTCATCCTTACTCTTCTCGAACCCACCGCACACGCTCCTCCGTCGCGCGCGCGGGTTCGAACGCGAGGGCCGTCGGGAACAAGCGAGGCCTCACAACCAGAAGGAACGAACGAACGGAGGGGGTGGGATTCGAACCCACGTGGGCTTTCGCCCGCCGGTTTTCAAGACCGGTGCATTGAACCGCTCTGCCACCCCTCCCAGGGTCCTGCTACCACCATCGGCCGCGACCGGTGCATGGGCCTGCGGTGCGCTGGCGCGCATCCTCGGCCGTCTCGCGGACCGGCATCATGATCTCCGACCGCCGTCACGGCCGCTCGGCTGAACCGCTCTGCCACCCCTCCCAGGGTCCTGCCAGAAGGATACGCCGCGCGCCGCCGTATCCCAAGACATGGACCCGCCCGGCCCGCATCCGAAATTGGGACACTTGCCGCAGAAGGCGCCTTCCAGGAGAACGCGGACGACCGAGGCCGAGTCGGCCGTAAGAACCGTGCTCGCAGGGCGATACCACATCGAGGCGGAGCTGGGCCGCGGAGGGATGGCCACCGCCTACCTTGCCGTGGAAGCCAAGCACGGCCGTAGGGTCGCGCTCAAGGTGTTTCGCCCGGATTTGGTGGCGGCGGTGGGGACGAGGCGGTTCCTGCGCGAAATCGAGATCACCGCAGGGCTCAACCACCCGCACATCCTCCCGCTCCTCGACTCGGAGGACCGCGACGGCCTCGAGCGGCTCCTGCGGTACTGTACCCGGCCTCCCTTCGCCCTCGAACGGCTCCACGCGCTGGGGGAAGCGCCCTCCCTCTCCTCACCCCAGGCTCGACTCCTCTATCGGTTCGCCAGACCAACACCGGACGGCCGCACCGAGATCGTCTTGTCCCCCCTGCAGCTCCTTGAGCGGCTCGCTCGGTTTGTCCCCCCTCCTCGCGTCCACCGCTACCGCTACCACGGTGTGCTCGCGCCGGGGCACCCACCGCAGGTGGGTCGCTGCGCTGCGCACGGCCGTCGTCGCCATCGGGCGCCCCGAATCAGCACCCCCGGTGGGGCCAATACTCAAGACTCCCGTCACCCCGGGCGAGCCTCCCCGCCGCGCCAGCCAGGCCCGCGGGCACCCACCGCAGGTGGGTCCGGGGCCGTCCTCCTGGAGCGTATCTACGAGGTCCTGCCGCTCCTCTGTCCCGCCTGTGGCGGGCAGATGCCCACTATATTGACCTGGGCATCCGCCCTTCCTGTCCTTCGACCTCCCAGCCGAGCAAGAGTGCCCGATGCAGCCCGTGTTCCACCGGTTTGTCCGTGTCGGTCCTTCCCTCCCCTCCTTTGTCCTTCTCGCAACCCTGGGCGGCGCCTGGCTCGCGGGGTGTGGTGACGCCACCGGCCCGGACGACGGGCTCGAGGACTACGACCTCGGGGATATGGAGGTCATCGAGCGCGATCCTCCCACCCCCAGCGACATCGGCCGGATCTTCGACACCCTGCCGCCCCTGTTGATGGGGTCGGAGGACGGCCCCAACATCCGCCGGATCAAGGGCAGGGTACAGTCCATTCTCGACAACATGAAGCAGACGGCGTACGTCCACGACAGCGGCAAGGTTCTGGACGAGTCGAAGGGAATCTACAAGTACGACTGCTCGGGCTTCGTGGGCGAGTTCGTCCTGAAGGACACGCTGCCCGTCCACTACGACAGACTCCTTGCCGGTGCCCAGCAATACCACAAGGGCGTCTTCCGTGATGGCCACTGGGAAGGTGCCGATGCCCGACGCCCACGCGCCTGGGGTTTCTACGACTACTTCGATTCCTTGCGCATCCACGCGCCGGACAATCCCGACTGGTACGTCTTCCGAACGCTGGAGAACCTCAGGCCCGGGGACATCATCGTCGCCCGGTACGCCGACGGCTGGCGGGATCAGCGGAAGGATCGGGGGCTCGACGCGTCCACGGGGCACGTGATGATCGCGTGGGACGCCCACACGATTCTGAACATCGGGCACAAGGGCCACCGCAAGATCAAGGTGGTGGACTCGTCCTCCAGCGGTCACGACGACGACACCCGCGACACGACGAGCGACGGCGTGAGCGGGAGCGACGGCATCGGTATGGGAGACATGGTCTACACCGCCGACGACAACGGACATGTGGACGGCTACTACTGGAGCAAGAACATTGAGGGCAAGTGGTACAGTCGTTGGTCCGGGGCGTACTCGTACCACGCACGACTCGAGGGCGTGCTGTTCGCCAGGGCCCGGTAGGGGTAGCCCAGCCCGGCCCCGCCAACCGCGGTGGATCCGGCGGGTGAGCTTCGCAGAGCCGGCGGAAACCACAGTGGGTCTTCGGGAGGATCGGGGGGTGTCAGGTCTTCTGTGTAAATAACCTCGACATCAGACGGGCATCCGTCCCTCGAAGACGATGGACAGGACGGGAGGGCCGGGGACGTAGGCCCGCCCTACTCCCAACTCTCCCCGGCCCTCATCCACGCCCCCCCGCTGGGCCCCTGGAACCACCATCGGTCCAGCCAGTCCATCCCCGGGTCGCCAATGGGGCTCCCCGGCGGGGTCCCCGGGGCCGACGGCGCAGCCAGGGGCTCGTGGGGCCGATCCAGGAACCGCCGGATGTCCTTGCGGAGCAGGGCGTAGTGAGCCGCCATGGCCTCGTCGGTGCTCCCGGCTCCCTCCTCGATGCGCTGGTCCAGGAACTCCAGGGACCGGGCGGCCTCGGCCCGGACCTGGGCCATGGGGGCTTCCCCGGCCAGCATCATGATGCGGTCCACCAGGACCCACTGGACCGCGCGGTTCACCTCCGACTGGTAGCCGTCCCGGTACCGCATCCCGAAGACGCCTTCCACCAGGTGGTTCAGGACGTCGTCGAGTCCCGGGAGGTCGGGCTGGAGGGCCTTCTGCTGCACCATCCGGGCGGCCCGCTCCGGGTGCAGCAGAAACGAGAGGGTCATGTCGGCGGCGGCCGTGGCCGGTGCGATGGCGTCGAAGACCAGACCCGTGTTCCGCTGGAAGAGCTCCTGGTGGGCCGGGTAGCGGAAGGGACGGGGTGGGATCAGCTCCAGGACGGAGCGGGGGATGGTCAGCTCTCCGGGGTCCAGCGTCCGCCGGAGGGCGTCCAGGGCCGCCCATTGCTCGCCGGCCGGGACGAACCGGAGGGGCTCCTGTCCGTCGCCGCGCAGGGCGTAGGTGTAGTAGAGCCCCGCCACCACCTTCGTGGTGGCCTCCGCCTGGTAGCGGTGGTGCAGGTACAGGGGGACCAGGACCTCCTCCAGCGTGGCCATGGGCATCCCCGTCTTGATGGCGGTTTCCCCGAACCGGTCCAGGGCCACCCGCCGCACCTCCATCATGCGCGTCAGCTCCTCGGCGGCGTTCGCTCCGTTGTCCCAGAGGTGGACGTTGGGATGGGCACTCCCGGCGGGGCGGGCCGCCTCGTCGCTGATGAGGGTCAGGCCCTGGGCCCGGGCCTCGTCCAGGGTGGCCTCCAGAGCCGCTTCCTCGTCGGTCCCCGGGGGGAAGTCGGTGTAGCCGTACCGGATCCAGAACTTGTCCCAGTCCCCGATGCCTCTGGGGTAGGCGTCCCGGAGTTCCACGTTCCCGTCGGCGTCCAGCTCGATGACGGGGTGGGGATAGTCCATCACCGAGTAGCGCTCGGCGCCGGTCTGGGCGCTGGAGATGTAGTTGTGGGAGAGGCCGATGGTATGCCCCAGCTCGTGGGCGCCGAGCTGGCGGATCCGGGCCAGGGCCATCTCGCGGACCTCCTCGGGGATCTCGTCCCCCTCCAGGTACGGGGAGGTCAGTCCCTCGCCCAGGAGCCAGTCCTGGCGGACGCGGAGGGATCCCAGGGTCACGTGCCCCTTGAGGATCTCTCCGGTCCGGGGATCCGCGATGGAGTTGCCGTAGCTCCACCCCCGTGTGGAGCGGTGGACCCACTGGATCATGTTGTAGCGGGCGTCCATGGGGTCGGCGTCCGGGGGGAGCATCCTCACCTGGAAGCCGTCGATGAACCCTGCGGCCTCGAAGGCCTCGTTCCACCAGCCGGCTCCTTCCAGCAGCGCGGAGCGGATGGGCTCGGGCGTGCCGGGATCCAGGTAGTAGACGATGGGCTCCACCGGCTCGCTCATGGTGGCGCCGGGGTTCTTCTTCTCGAGGCGGTGCCGGGCGATGTACTGCTTCTGGAGAGGCTCGCTCAGGGGGGTGGCGTAGTCCATGAAGTTGATACCGTTGAAGCCGGCCCGGGGGTCGGCCTTCCGCATCTCGAAGGGCTCGGTGGGAAGCTCCACGAAGGAGTGGTGTTGCCGCACCGTGAGGGCCTCTCCCTTGGGGGTCACGCTCCGGACCAGGCTGCCGGCCTGGTCGGTGGTGAAGGTCAGCGTCACCTCCACCTCGGTGTTCTTCGGGAAGGCCCTCGTCCGGGGGAGGTAGAGGGCGCTCCGGCTCGTCTCCAGGCGGTAGGTGCCCTGGTTGGAGCGGCGCAGCGTGGCGATGACGCCGTGGGCGTCCCGGAGGAAGAAGTCCGTGGCGTCCACCAGGACTGCCTCCCCGGTCTCAGCTGCCACCTCGAAGCCCCAGAGCACCGAGGTGGGGAAGCCGTCCTCCACGCTCTTGCGCTCCAGGGGGTCGTCGCTGACGGCACGGTAGCCGTAGTTGGGCTCCACCATGAGGATGCGGGGCCCCACCCGCTGGAAGGTGACGACGCTCTCCGGCCCCAGGTCCCCCCGGTTCAAGCCGATGTCGTTCTGGCCCATCCCCGCCGGAAGGGAGGGATAGTACAGGATCTCCTCACCGAGCCGGGCGATCTCCAGCCACATCTTCCCGGTCCTGGCATCCCAGTAGACCGGGATGAAGCCGTCCTTCTTGTCCATCCCTTGGGTCTTCTCGGCGATGGAGGGGAGGGCCTCCGGCGCTTGGGCTCGGGCCTGGGCGGCGGCCGGCTGTGGGGTGTGGATCAGGGAGAGGGCGGCGGCCAGGGCCAGGAAGGCCCCGGCGTGCATGGAGCGGCGCATGGGATCGGTCCTCCGCAGGGCGTGGTACAGGGCACGGTAGGACGCATCGGGGCCCGCAACAAGATCGTCCGGACTCAGCGGTCCACCATGGCCATGTTCGCCGGGAAGTAGCGGAGCCCCGAGATCTTCTCCGGCGGGAGCGCGGCGTCGAGGAAGGCCATGTCCTCGGCGTTCAGCGACACTGCGGCGGAGGCGACGTTCTCCTCCAGGTAGCGGCGTCGCTTGGTGCCCGGGATGGGCACGATGTCCGGGCCCTTGTGGAGGAGCCACGCCAGGGCGACCTGGGCCGGCGTGAGCCCCCGCCCGCCGGCGAACGCGTGAACGGCGGCGGCGGCCCGCATGTTGACGTCGAAGTTCTCCTTCAGGTAGCGCGGGTCCGCCTGGCGGCGGAAGTCACCCTCCGGGAGCTCCTCCGCCGGACGCGCCGCGCCGGTGAGGAAGCCGCGCCCCAGGGGGCTGAACGGCACCAGGCCGATCCCCAGCTCCCGCAGCACGGGGATGATGCGCGGCTCCAGGTTCCGCTCCCAGAGGGAGTACTCGCTCTGCAGCACCGAGATGGGGTGGACGGCGTGGGCCCGCCGGAGGGTATTCTCGCCGGCCTCGGAGAGGCCCAGGAAGCGCACCTTTCCCTCGCGCACCAGGTCGGACATCACACCCACCACGTCCTCGATGGGGACGGCGCGGTCAACGCGGTGCTGGTAGAGGAGGTCGATATGGTCGGTCCCGAGGCGGCGGAGCGACCCTTCCACCGCCTCGCGGATGTGCTCCGGGCGGCTGTCCAGGCCCGTGACCCTGCCGCCCTCGAAGGTGAAGCCGAACTTCGTCGCGATGATCGCCTGGTCGCGCCGCCCGCGGAGCGCGCGGCCCAGGAGCTCTTCGTTGGTGAAGGGCCCGTACATCTCGGCGGTGTCGAAGAGGGTGACGCCCAACTCCAACGCCCGGTGGACGGTGGCGATGGACTCGCCCTCGTCGCGCTCCTCGGGCGCGCCGTAGCCGTGGCTCATGGTCATGCAGCCGAGGCCGAGGGCGGAGACGGTGAGACCCTGGGTGCCGAGGGTGCGGGTGGGAAGCATGATGCGCGAGGGGTTGGGGTGGAGAAGCGTCGGGTGGGGATAGGACGCTTCGCTCAGGCCTGGAGCGTGGACATGTCGATGAGGATCTCGATGAGCGCGTCGTCGGGGCGCCCCAACAAGCATCGTAACGCCTCCGGAGGGGGTGGGGCCACCGGACCGTGGCCACACCAGGCAGGGGATCCCGCCGGGCCAGGGGGGCGGATCGTACGGATCCGCCGGGCGCCCGGTTTAACACCCTTCCCGGGCGGGGCATCCTGATGGCAGTATATCTCCGTCACCTCTGTCAACGGTTCCCATGAAATCGCGACGGATCATCTCCCTCACGGTGCTCCTCTCCTTCGTCGTCCTTGCGCTGTCCGGGCTTCTCCTCTTCGTCAGTCCGCAGGGCAGGGTGGCGAACTGGGCCCAGTGGACCGTCCTGGGCCTGACCAAGGAGCACATCGCGGCGGTACACACCACGGTGATGCTCCTCTTCCTGACCGTGGCGATCTGGCACATCGTGCTCAACTGGAGGCCCATCGTCGGATACCTGAAAAACCGCTCCAAGCAGATCCGGCCCATGACGCCGGAGTTGGGCGTGGCGCTGGCTCTCACCGCCCTGTTCGTGGTGGGACCCCTGGCGGGGATCTTCCCCTTCCGGCAGTACCTGGATTTTGGAGAGGACCTGAAGACCTCCTGGGAGGCCGAGCGCGGCGCCCCTCCGTGGGGCCACGCCGAGGAGAGCACCTTGGCCCGCTTCTGCCAGCGAATGGAGGATCAGAGGCGCATGGAAGGCCAGGGACTCGTCGCCGTCGACTGCGACGAGGCGCTCCAGGCCCTGCGGGGGCAGGGACTGATCGTGGAGAGCACGTCGGAGCAGTTGACGGACATCGCCGAGTCGAATGGCACGACTCCCCAGGTCGTGTCCGCCATCGTGATGAGCGTGGCCCGGAAGCTCACGCCCGAGGAGGCGGCGGCGCGCCTCCAGCCCACTCCGTCCGAGGGGCGCTTCCAGCGCCCCACGTCTGGGCTCGGGAGGTTGACGCTGGCCACCTACGCTCAGCAGAACGGCTACGACCTCGAGGAGCTGCAGGCGATCCTGTCCCGGGCGGGGTACGTGCTCGACCCCCAGGCCCGGCTCCGGGACGAGGCGGTCCGGCTGGGCACCGACCCCTTGGGGATCTTCGAGGTCCTGAACGGGCAGGGCGGGGGCACGGACGACTGAGCGGCGCGCCTGCGCCTTGCCCGCGCTCCGCCCCGGGCCTAGCGTCTACACACCACAAGGGACCCCCTGCCCGGTTCCCCACCGCGTACGAGCAGGTCACCGCCCATGGCGCCGCCGTTCCTGCGTCTCCGGGAGGGTGGCCCAGGAGGAGATTCCCGTGAGACCGCTTCGGCGCCTGACGCTGTTCCTCGTCGCCTTCGCCTTCGCCGCCTGCGCCGGCGAGGCCCCGGCCCCCACGGGGTCGGTGATCTCGGGCCACGACAACCCGCTGCTGGCCGAGTGGCACACCGAGTTCGGCGTGCCGCCTTTCGACCTGATCGAGAACGAGCACTACCTCCCCGCTATCCGGGAGGCCATGGCCGCGCACAAGGAGGAGGTCGCCGCGATTGTCGCCAACGCGGAGGCACCCACCTTCCAGAACACCATCGAAGCGTTGGAGCGCTCCGGGGAGCTGTACGCGCGAGGGTCACGGGTCTTCTACGCCGTGACCAGCGCTCATACCAACGACACGCTCCAGGGGGTGGAGCGCACGCTGGCTCCGGAGGAGGCGGCCCACGGCGACGACATCCTCCTCAACCCGGAGCTCTATGCGCGGGTGAAGGCGGTCTGGGACCAGCGCGACGCCCTGGGGCTCGACCCCGAGCAGCTCAAGCTCCTCGAGGAGACGAACAAGCAGTTCGTCCGGAGTGGCGCCGCCCTGGGCGATGCGGACAAGGCGCGCCTCCGGGAGATCAACAAGGAGATCGCCGAGCTCTCCCAGAAGTACAGCCAGAATGTGCTGGAGGAGACCAACGCCTACGAGCTCCATGTGACGGACACCGCGGACCTGGGCGACCTGTCGGCGGGGCTGGTGGAGCTGGCAGCGGCAGAGGCGAAGCGCCGCGGCCACGACTCCGGGTGGTCGTTCACGCTGCAGCGGCCCAGCATCAACCCGTTCCTGGAGTCGTCGCCGAACCGCGCGCTGCGACGCGCCATCTTCGACGGCTACGCCCTGCGCGGAGACAACGACAACGAGCGGGACAACAAGGCCGTCGCCTCCAGGATGGCGGCGCTCCGCGCCGAGCGGGCCAAACTCCTGGGCTTCCCCACCCACGCCCACTACGTCCTCTCCGACAACATGGCGGAGACCCCGCAGCGGGTGATGGATCTCCTTGACCAGGTCTGGCGCCCGGCGCTGGCCGTGGCCAAGCGGGAGCGCGCTGACATGCAGGCGCTCATGAACGGCGAAGGCGTGTCGGGCAAGCTGGAGGGGTGGGACTGGCGCCACTACACCGAGAAGGTGAGGCGGGAGCGCTATGCTCTCGACCAGCAGGCCCTCCTCCCCTACTTCGAGGTCAACGCGGTGCGCGACGGCGTCTTCCTGGTGGCCAACAAGCTGCACGGGCTGACCTTCCACGAGCGGAAGGACCTCCCTCGCTGGCACCCCGACCAGCAGGCCTTCGAGGTGAAGGAGGCCGACGGGAGCCACCTGGGCGTGCTGTACATGGACTTCTTCGCGCGACCGAGCAAGCAGGGCGGAGCGTGGATGAACAGCCTGCAGAAGCAAAAGCGCCTGGGCGGGGAGAAACACCCCATCGTCACCACCAACTTCAACTTCCCGGCTCCTACTGCCGAAGGCGTCTCCCTTATCACCTTCGACGACGCCCTCACCCTCGCCCACGAGTGCGGGCACGGACTCCACGGGCTCCTCTCCGACCTGACGTACGAGTCGCTGGGCGGAACTTCAGTGTCGCGGGACTTCGTGGAGCTCCCCTCCCAGATCATGGAGAACTGGATGGAGCAGCCTGAGGTGCTCCGCGGGTATGCCAAGCACTACCAGACGGGCGAGGTCATTCCCGACGAGCTTGTCGAGAAGCTCCAGGCGTCGGCCACCTTCAACCAGGGCTTCGTCACCGTGGAGTTCGTGGCGGCGGCGTACCTGGACATGGCGTGGCACCTCCTGGCTGCCCCCGAGGAGAAGGACGCACGGGCCTTCGAAGCGGCCGAGATGTCGCGTATCGGGCTCATTGAGGAGATCATCCCGCGCTATCGGAGCACCTACTACACCCACATCTTCGCCGGCGGGTACTCGGCGGGGTACTACGCGTACCTGTGGGCGGAGGTGCTGGACAAGGATGCGTTCCAGGCCTTCGTCGAGACCGGCGATCTCTTCGATCCGGCCACGGCGAAGCGGCTGCGCGACGAGATCCTCTCCAGGGGCGGGACCCGTCCCGGGATGGACCTCTACCGTGCGTTCCGCGGCCGCGACCCGTCCATCGAGCCGCTTCTGAAGGCACGGGGGCTGATGTAGAAGGCGCCGCCGCGCGAAGCTGTCTCCCAGGGGGCGACACACGATCCCCGGGGGGGGGCGGGTAAACACCCGCCCCCCCTTCGGCGTCCCACGTTCGGACAGGACGAACGGACTGGAGCTCGCGTGACCCCTCCCCCCAGCGCCCAGGGTATCTCCACGGAGCTGGTGGTGCTTGCCCGGCAGGGGGATCCCCAGGCGCTGAGGAGCCTGGTGCTCGTGGCCCATCCGCTCGTCAGGAGGTGGGCCCTGGTGCAGACCGGGGATCCCGCCGACGCGGACGATCTCACCCAGGACGTGCTCGTGCACATGATCCGGCGGCTGGACCGATTCGAAGGACGGAGCGCCTTCACCACATGGCTGTACGCCGTGACACGGAACGCGGCGCGGGACCACCAGCGCGCCCGGGCGCGGCGGGAACGGATGGCGGAGCGCTTCCAGGACGTCAGCCGGAACGAGGCCGGGGCGAGCCGGGACCCGACCGTGGACGCCCTCCTGGAGCGCGCGGCGGGAGTGCCGGTGGAGCTGACGTGGGGTGAGGGCACGAGCGCCGCGACGCGCCGTGCGCTTTCGGCGCCCCGAGCCTGGATCCCGCTGGCGGCGGCCGCAGCCATCGCGGCCGTCCTGTTGGTGACCGGGAACCCTGCGCCCCGGCCGCTTCCGGCTGTCGCCCGAGCCGAGACGTCTGTGCTGGTCGAGGCGGCCTCCGCGCGGGGCGTAGCGATCATCGAAACCGAAAACCCGAACATCACCGTGCTTTGGTTCTTCGAAGAGGGGACGTGACCATGAAGACGACGAAGCTGCTGGGCGGAGCGGCGCTCCCCCTCCTGGTCGTGCTCGTGTCCTGCGGCAGGGGCACGGACCTGGACACCCGCACGTTCGTCCTGGCGCACATCGAACCCTGGGAGGCCGAGCGGCTCATCACGCCGTACGTATACCAAGACAGGGAGGGCGCCCCCGGCACCATGAGCACGGCGAGCGGCGCCATCACCGTGCGGGAGACCTCCGACAACCTGGAGAAGATCCAGAGGGTGCTGGAGGAGTACGACGTGGCCCGCCCCGACATCCGCCTCCGGTTCCAGCTCATCGAGGCGGACGGGTTCACCGGCTCCGACCCGGGGATCGCCGCCGTGGAGGCCGAGCTCCGCAAGATCTTCCAGTTCCGCGGCTACCGGCTGGCTGGGGAGGCCGTGGTGTCCGCCGTGGACGGCTCGGAGATCGCGCAGACGCTGGCTGGGGCCCAACAGGCATACAGGGTCCAGGCACGGGTGCGGCACGGCCTGGACCGGGGACTGCGCCTCGAGGAGGTGGAGTTGTACGACCGGGGAGGGATGAAGCTCCGCACCACGGTGAACATCAGGCCGGGGCAGACGCTGGTCCTGGGAAGCTCCTCCATGGAGGGCACGGCCGGGACGTTCCTCCTGACGGTGACCGCGGAGGAGGTGGAGGGGTAGCGCGGGAGGACGAGCGGGCGTGGGGCACGACGGCGTGCCGCCCCTCGCTCCCCGTTGGTGCCGCGCGCGGGGAGCGTCACGCCAGCCGAACAGGAGTCTTGACGCCCCCCGGTCATCGCATTATTTCTGCTTTGTAGATATTCCTACTTTGTAGAAATACGGAGGCCCGCGGATGCCGAAGGGCAAGAACCTCGGAGATCTCGAGCAGTTGGTCATCCTTGCCGTCCTGCGCCTGGGCGAGGGCGCCTACGGGATGACCGTGCGCCGGGAGATCGAGAGCCATTCCGGGCGCCGGGTCTCCCTCGGCGCGATCTACGCCACGTTGGACCGTCTCGAGAGCAAAGGCTTCGTCTCGTCGGCGGTGGGCGAGACCACCTCGGCACGGCGTGGGCGGGCGAAGCGCTACTTCCGCGTGCAGGCCCTGGGTGCCCGTGCCCTGGAGGATGCCTTGGCCGACTTGGATCGCATGCGGAGGGGCGTCCCGGGAATGGACCACCCCATCGGAGCGGAGGCGTGAGTCCCGGCGGGGAGGCCGGCCGAGGGATGGGGGCGGCGTTTCCCGGACCCTTCGCGGAATCGGCGCTGCGTCTGTTCCTGCCCGCCGACCGGCGGGAGGAGTTCGAGGGCGATCTCATCGAGGAGACCGAGGCGATCGTCCTGCCGCGGTGCGGCCGGAGGACCGCGCTCCTGTGGTTCTGGTGGCAGATCGCCACCTCGGTGCCGCCGATGCTCGTCCGCCATCTGGACAAGGAGGTGCGCATGTACCCGCAGAGATGGATCGTTCCCGCGACCCTGCTGGGGTTGTGGGGGCTCTGGGGCCTCGTCGACCTGGGCAAGACGCCGAGCGGCGGCTTCGACTGGGGGAATTCCGAGGTCATCGCGGTCGAGCCAGGTGGGCCGGCCGACCTGGGGGGCCTGAGGACGGGTGACAGGATCCTCACCATGGGTGGGATCCCGGTGCGTGATCTCACGGCCCTTCGGCGTCAGCCGAGGACCGAGATCGGCGAGACCACCGTGCTGGTCGTCGAACGGACGGACGCGGCCACCGGCGCGACGACGACCGAGAACATCGGGATCACGTATTCTGCTCTGCCGGCCCGTGACCGGACGGTCAGCATCGTCGCCGGGCTGATCGGGTTCGTGTTTCTGCTCAGCGGGCTCATCGTGTTCCTGAAGACGCAGAGCACGCCCGCGCTCCTCTTCGCGGCCGTCGGCTTCGGGTTCGCGGCCATCCTGTTGCCCAGCCCCTACATCGGCCCCTACGGCCTGCGCATCTTCACGATGACGCTCTTCTTCCTGGCGTTCCTGACGGGGTTCGCCTGCCTTCTGCACTTCCTGTTGGTATTCCCCAAGCGGAAGAGGGTGATGGAGAAGAAGCTCGTTCCCTGGTTGATCTACTCGCCGGTGGCCGTCTTCGTGGCGGTGGGCATCATCAACTTCGTGGTGGTGGATCTCCAGGTCGGGACGCTCCGGGCTCCCGCGGCGGTGCTTCTCGGCCTCATCCTGATCGGCTACGTCCTTCTCTCCCTCGGCGCGCTCGTCCACAGCTTCGTGACCGCGGGGCCAGGAGAGAGGGCGGCGGAGGGCTTGAACCTCATGCTGGCAGGCGTCGTCGTCGGCCTGCTCCCGATGACCGTCATGATGGTGGCCGGGATGTTCGTCCGAACCGACCTGCTTCCCGGCGGCGACTGGATCTTCCTGCCGCTAATCCTGATACCGATCTCGTTCGCAGCGGCACTGCTGAAGACGGTCGGATCGCCGCAGGTGACGGCGACCGGATGAGTGGACATGCCGCTGGACGGATAGGCATCATAGGGGCATGGCGTCCGCGAGCGGCCCCCGTAAGCACCTCAACAGCCTGGAGACAAAGAGGCGTTCACCTCTCGGAGTGGGAGCGCTTTGGTTAGCGCAAGCATGTATCCCACACACCGAGGAGGAGAACGCCCATGGAGAGGTATATCGGGCTGGACGCGCATGCGTCAAGCTGCACGCTGGCGGTGGTGGGCCCGAGCGGGAGGCACCTGGGCTCGCACGTGGTGATGGCCGAGGTGCTCTACGAGGAGCACGACGCGCTGAGTGTGCTGCAAGCGAAGGCGAAGCGAGCACTCCTGGCCGAGGGCACGAAGATCCGTGTGCCCTGACACCCCTCCACACCTCGGTGGAGAGGATCTTCTTCTGCAGCCTGGACGTGACCTCCACCTCCCGGAGGAAACGCTCCGCCCCCGGCACCGCCGCCAGGTAGACGGTGGCCATCCCGTCGGCGCCCAACTCCCGCTCCAGGACATAGCGGTCCGCCAGGGCAGCCTTCAGGCGATCCAGCGGATCACTCATGGCAGGGCTCCGCACGAGGTGCCGCGTAGGCCCCGGCGCATCGCGTCGAGGATCCACGCCTCGGTCGGGAGGAACCGAATTCGTGCAGGCCACATTTCCGCGGAAGCGCCCCTCGGGCGTTGAGCCCTTCCAGGTGGGAGCTTGCCCAACGGTCGGCCTGGGTGTAACATATACAGCGGACAGAATGTAAGGTACCGTCACGCCATTCCGTAAAGTCTTCATGCACTACATCCGCCGGATCCTGGACGAAGAGCTGGACGAGCTCCTGTCCGACCTGGCTGCCGTCGCCATCGAAGGTCCCAAGGCCGTGGGGAAGACCGCCACCGCCCTGCGGCGGGCGCGCACCGTCGTCCGCCTGGATGACCCTGCACAGCGGGAGCTGACGGACGCCGATCCGGCGCGGCTGGCCATGGGCGAGGCGCCGATCCTCATCGACGAGTGGCAGCGCCTCCCGGAGTCGTGGGACGTCGTGCGGCGGGCGGTGGACGATGATCCGAGCCCCAGCCGTTTCCTGCTCACGGGCTCGATCACCCCCGCCGACCCTCCGACCCACTCGGGGGCAGGAAGGATCGTGCGTCTTCGGATGCGTCCTCTGAGCCTTGCCGAGCGCGGCGCCGGGCCACCCACCGTCAGCTTGCGACGGCTCCTTGCGGGAGGCGGATCCCCCGTCGATGGCGCCACCGGGTGGACGCTGCGGGACTACGCCGACGAGATCCTGCGTTCCGGCTTTCCTGCCCTTCGGCAGCTGGGTGGCAGGGCCCTGAGCGTGCAGATCGACAGCTACCTGGCCCGGGTCGTGGACCGGGACTTCGAGGAGGCGGGGCAGCGTCTGCGGAGGCCCGACGCTCTGCGCCGGTGGCTCGCAGCTTATGCAGCCGCCACGGCCACCACCGCCACGCTGGAGACGATCCGTGACGCGGCCACCTCGGGCGAAGGCACGAAGCCCAGTCGGCCGACCGTGCTGGCGTATCGGGACCTCCTCCAACGCATCTGGATCCTGGATCCCGTGCCCGGGTGGGTTCCCACGCGCAACCCCATCGCACGGCTGTCGCACCCCGACAAACACCACTTGGTCGATCCGGCGCTGGCCGCGGCGCTGCTGGGCCTGGATGCGGACGCCCTGCTGCAGGGAGACGACGGCGGCGTGGCGATGCCAAGGGACGGGACCCTCGTCGGCCATCTCTTCGAGTCCCTCGTGACGCAGAGCGTGCGCGTCTACGCCCAGCGGGTCGGAGCGGCGGTCCGCCACTTCCGCACCAAGGGAGGCCGACAGGAGGTGGATCTGATCGTCGAGCGGCGCGACCACCGGGTCCTCGCTGTGGAGGTGAAGCTGACACGGAGTGTGGGTGACGAGGACGTGCGCCACCTCCTATGGCTGCGAGACAAGCTGGGCGCGGACCTGTTGGATGCAGTGGTGGTAACGACGGGTCCCCACGCCTACCGTCGCCCCGACGGGATCGCCGTCGTCCCGGCGGCGCTCCTGGGTCCCTGAGCAGGTCGGGGCTCGGCTCGGCCGGGAGGCGATTTCCGGAAGGGGTGTCAGGTCTTCTGTGGAATTGGCCTCGTCGTCAGACGGGTAACCGCACCTCGAACACGATGGACAGGTGGTTTAGGCTGAAGTTCCCACCGTATTTGGAGCCCTGATTCCAGTCAAGAGCCCTGGAA
>CAZJFX010000076.1:0-18910 GCA_964545395.1 uncultured Gemmatimonadaceae bacterium
GGGCGGTGCGACGTAGACCGGCTGGAAGCGCCGCTCGAGCGCAGGGTCCTTCTCGATGTGCTTCCGGTACTCGTCGAGGGTGGTGGCCCCGACCACGCGGAGCTCTCCCCGGGCCAGCGCCGGCTTGAGCATGTTGCCGGCATCCACGGCCCCTTCCGCGGCGCCCGCACCCACGATGGTGTGCATCTCGTCGATGAAGATGACGTAGCGGCCCTCGGCCTCGGTGATCTCCTTGAGGACCGCCTTCATGCGCTCCTCGAACTCGCCCCGGTACTTGGCGCCCGCCAGCATGGCGGAGATGTCCAGCTGGAGGAGCTTCTTGTTGGCCAGGGTAGTGGGGACGTCGCCAGCCACCATGCGCTGGGCGAGGCCTTCCACGATGGCGGTCTTCCCCACGCCCGGTTCGCCGATGAGCACCGGGTTGTTCTTCGTGCGGCGCGCCAGGACCTTGATGACGCGGCGGATCTCCTCGTCGCGCCCGATGACCGGGTCGAGCTTGCCTCGCTTGGCCTGCTCCGTGAGGTCGCGGCTGAAGCGCGCCAGCGCGCGGTAGGAGTCCTCGGGCGTGTCGTCGGTGACGCGGTGGGATCCCCGCACCTGCTCCAGCGCAGCCCGAACCTCCGAAAGGGTGGCACCCGCCTCGCGCAGGATGCGCCCTGCGTCGTTCTTCTCCCCGGTGAGGCCGAGAAGCAGGTGCTCCGTGGAGATGAACTCGTCGCCCAGTTCCCGGGCCACCTCCTCGGCGGCGTCGAGAGCCTTGCGCAGGTCCCGGGAGAGGTTGGGCTCCGAGCCTCCCTCCACCCTGGCCATGCGGTCCAGCGCCTCCCCGGCCCGGCCTTGCACCAGAGCGACGTTCACCTCGAGCTTCTCCAGCACCGGAGTGACAATCCCCTCCTCCTGGGCAAGGAGCGCCGCGAGGAGGTGCGCCCCGTGGATCTCGGCGTTCCCCCGCCGACGCGCGTCGGCGGCGGCGGCCTGGAGGGCCTCGGCGGCCTTCACGGTGAGGCGGTCTGCGCTCAGCATGCTTCAGCGTCCCCTTTGGTGCGTCGTGTCCGGAGGCTGCCAACCCGGCAGCCCCACACTTCGTCCCCTTCCCCGATCAACAAGATCCGGGCCAGGAGCCCCGGATCCTCAGGGAAGGGGCGCGCCCACTACCCGCTTCACCCGGGTGCCGGTGACCGCCGCGAAGCTCTCCAGCGAGGCGGACGCGGCGCTCGCCACCGCGTCCCAGGCCGACGCGGAGGCCACCGCCTGGATGCGGTACACGGTGCCGCGGTACGCCACGAACAGGACCTCCATGGTCGCTCCCTGGGACGTGGCGGCGGAGAAGCACGCCCTGGCGCGCACCTGACCGTCGCCGCGGGCCTCGCGGATCGCACCTCCCTGCACTCCCTCCTGCGACAGGTATGCGCGGAGCGCGGCCACCGGGTCCGAGGCGTCCGGCGCCAGCCCCAGCACCACCAGCGCCTGCTCGCCGGGCCCCACCGCCCCCTCGGCGCTCTTCTGGTTCACCGTGCTCCACCCTTCGGGAAAGCGGATCTGGAAGGCCAGCTCCGGGTGCAGGAAGAGGGAGCCCTTGAAGCACCCCTCCCTCGGGTTCTCCCCATGGACCAGGCCGTGGATGCGGTCCAGATACCGGTCCCGCCCCGCGTCCAGCCTCGCGCTGTCGGGAAGCTGCCGGATGAGGCTGCGGATGTGGGCCTCGCGGTTTTCCGGGTAGGGGGGATGAGCTGCCATTCCGGCACCCTTCCGTCGCCGCTCCCTGACACCGAGGCCAACATCTTCATGACGCCCACCATGGCCTCGGGATCGTACCCCACCCGCCCCATGTACCGGATCCCCAGCTCGTCCGCCCGGGTCTCGTCCCCACGGGAGTAGCGGAGGTTCAGGATCCCCAACCCCGCAGCCAGGAGGTCGGCGTATCTGCGCACGTCCTCCGAGAGGATCATCCCCACCCCAGCCCGAGCTGCTGGAGCTGCTGGCGGCTCATCTGGCTCACCGAGTGGCGGGGTTCACGGAGCACGAGAGCGCGAGAAGGGGGGCCCCGATGGCACCCCACCGGGTTCCGACGCGAAGCATGGACGGTTCCTCCATAGGGCTGAACGCGAGGCTTTCCCCGGGCACGTGCCCCGGGTTCCTGGGCCTCCCTGCCCGCGACGTCCGGGTCCGATTCGCCGGATCTCCCCGGGGGCCGGGGTATATCAGGCGTCGGGGCGTCGCTGCTACCTTTCGGGCCGCCAGGAACCCCCGTGCCACCGCCGAGCGACGGCGCGGGCGCCGGGAAGGCTAACCATATGGAAAGTATCATGATCGGGTCCGAGGATCTCCGTCCGGCACCATGGCTCCGGGCTCTCGCTCTCGCCCTCACCCTCGCCGCGACCTCCTGCGGCGGGGAGACCTCCACGCCGTCGGCCCAGGGCGGGCTCGACCGGGAGACCTTCGTCGCCACGTACGTGGACCTGCGGGCGGTGGCCATACGCAGCGACAGCTTTGCCATCACCGACGCCCAGCGGGCCACCATCCTTTCGCGCCACGGCGTCACCGAAGAAACCCTCCTGGGCTTCGCCGAGATCCACGGCGAGGACGTGTCCTTCATGAGGTCGGTCTGGGACGAGGTGGAGGCACGCCTCGACGCGCAGCGTGTCGAGCCGCGCTGACGTGGGCCTGCCGCGCATCACGCTGGCCCCGCGGCGGCAGGGTCCCTTCCTCGGAGGGCATCCCTGGGTTTTCTCCGGCGCCGTCGCCTCCGTGGCCGGGGATCCCGCCGACGGCGACGAGGTGGACGTGGTGGCATCGGACGGCGCTTTCGTGGCCCGGGGCCTCTACAACAGCCGCAGCCAGATCCGGGTGCGGCTCTACCGCTGGGAGCCCGCCCCCCTGGACGCCGCTTTCTTCTCGCTCCGCATCCAGGAAGCCGTCCGTCTCCGGGATCGGGTCCTTGGCCTGGACGACCCGGCGGGAGCCTGCCGCCTCGTGTTCTCCGAGGGCGATGGCCTCTCCGGCCTCACCGTGGACCGCTACGGCCCGTACCTCGCGGTGCAGCTCACCAGCCTGGCGCTGGCCATGCGCAGGGACATCCTTCTCGATGCCCTGGAGAAGGCGGTGGCACCCCAGGGCATGGTGCTTCGCACGGAGAAGGGGATCCTGGAGGAGGAGGGGCTCGAGCTCCGCGACGGCCCGCTCCGCGGGACCCTCCCCGACGAGCCCTTCGAGATCCGTGACGGGGGGCTGTGCTTCGCGGTGGACCTGCGCACCGGACAGAAGACGGGCTTCTACCTCGACCAGCGGGAGAACCGGGTCCGGGCGGCGTCCTACGCCCGGGGCCGGGAGGCCGCCGACGTGTGCTGCTACACCGGCGGCTTCGCCGTGGCCCTGGCCGCCGCAGGCGCCGCCCCGGTCACCGGGGTGGACGCCTCGGCACCCGCCCTCGCGCTGGCCGCGTCCAACGCGGAGCGCAACGGCGTCGCCGCGCTCACCCGCTTCCAGCGGAGCGATGCCTTCCGATGGCTGCAGGGGGAGGCCGACGCGGGGCGCACGTACGACCTGATCGTCCTCGATCCACCCCGGTTCGCGCGCACCCGCGCGGGCGTCCGGCAGGCTGTGGAGGCCTACGAGCGCCTGAACCGCCTCGCCATCTCCCGGCTGCGTCCGGACGGGATCCTGGTCACCTGTTCCTGCTCGGGACGGGTGACGCTGGACGAGTTCACCGGCGCCGTGGCGCGGGCGGGCGCAGGGGAGCGACGCACCGTGCAGATCCTCGAGGCACGAGGCCAAGCCCCCGACCACCCGGTGGCCGCCTCGTGCCCCGAGTCAGCCTACCTGAAGTGCCTCATCTGCCGGGTGGCCTGACACCGCTGCTCCCTCCCGGTGGACGGCCGGGAGCGCGCTTGCCTGTCAGCTGGGGATGCGGATCCCGACCCCCACGGCGTCCCGGCCAAACAGGGAGACTCCGAACCGGACCACCCACCCGGTGGTGAGGGTGAGGTCCAGACCCAGGTCCAGGGACGCGTCCAGGGAGACGTTGTCCCCCTCTCCGGTGGCCATGTCCAGGGCCACGTGGGCTCCCGCGTAGGGAGCGAAAGCGTTCCCGTCCCCCATCCCCCTCCATCCGGCGACCAGCCCGACCGGCACCGAGACGGCGATCTCGCTTCCCACTCCGGCCCCCACGCCGGACCACCACAGCACCCGGATGTCCGCGTCTTCCACCGACTCGGCCAGGACCCCGGAGACGTCCACGCCCGCGAACACCGCCAGGTCGTCGTGGTCGGACTGGACGATTCCGCCCCGGTATCCCCAAGCCATGGACGCACGGTCCTGGCGCCACTGGGCCATGGCACCCAGGGCGCCGCCGGGGTCGTTGGCCACGAGGAGCACGCTCAGCCCCGTGGGCGCATAAGGACCCACGAGGGACGGACCATCCCAGAGATACTGGGCAGCGGCAGGGGTGGGAGCCCAGGCGACGGCGGCGGCAAGAGCCAGGGCGAAGGCGTGGGCCCGCACGGGAAGCTCCTGTCTGGAGTGACTGAAGGGGGCGACTTCAGCGCCCGCAGCGTCCATATTGGACCGTCACAGGGCGCGGGAGGTTCCCGCACCTTCGTCTTCAGCTCGCGAAGGAGGGAGGATGGAGTTCCAGAGGGTCTACAGCGGCGCCCCGTGGGAGGGCCGCATCGGATACTGCCGCGCCCTCCGAGCCGGAGGACATATCTTCGTGACGGGCACCGCTCCAGTGGCGCCGGGCGGGGGCGTCGAGGCCCCGGGAGACGCCTACCACCAGGCCAAGCGCTGCTTCAAGATCATCGAAGAGGCCCTGGCCCAACTCGGCGCGAGCCGCGCGGACGTCACGCGCACACGGATGTTCGTCACCGACATCTCGCGCTGGGAGGAGTACGGCCGGGCCCACGCCGAGACCTTCGGCGCCCATCCCCCCACCACGACCTTCGTGGAGGTGAGCCGGCTCATCCACCCCGACATGCTCATCGAGATCGAGGCCGACGCCATCGTCCCCGACGCCTAGCTCCCATCCTCCCGAGGAGCACGCCATGACGGCTCTCCCGCATCTCGCCGCCTTCGCCGTGGAGGAGGCCGGCTTCCTCGTCGTGGCGATGCCGCCTACTCCCACTCGATGGTGGCGGGCGGCTTGGAGCTCACGTCGTAGGTGACCCGGTTGATCCCCCGCACCTCGTTGATGATGCGGGTGGAGATGCGCCCGAGCACATCGTGGGGGAACGGGAACCAGTCCGCGGTCATGCCGTCGCGGGACGTGACCGCTCGAAGGGTGAGCACGTTCTCATAGGTGCGGGCGTCCCCCATGACGCCCACGGACTGGACGGGGAGGAGCACCGCGAACGCCTGCCAGATCTCGTCGTAGAGCCCCGCGGACCGGATCTCCTCCAGGTAGATGGCATCGGCCTCCCGGAGCACCGCGAGGCGCTCCGGGGTCACCTCTCCCAGGATGCGGATGGCGAGGCCCGGGCCCGGGAAGGGGTGGCGCCCCACGAACTCCTCGGAGAGCCCCAGCTCCCTTCCCACGTGCCGCACCTCGTCCTTGAAGAGCTCGCGCAGCGGCTCGATGAGCTGGAAGGGCATCGCCTCGGGAAGCCCCCCCACATTGTGGTGGCTCTTGATGGTGACCGAGGGCCCGCCTGCCGACACCGACTCGATGACGTCCGGGTACAGGGTGCCCTGCACGAGGAAGCGGGCCCCCGTGCCCTCCCGGGTTGCCGTGGACTCGAACACGTCGATGAACGTGTTCCCGATGACTTTCCGCTTGGCCTCGGGCTCGGTCACGCCCCGGAGCGGCGCCAGGAAGCGCTCTGCGGCATCCTCCACCACCAGGTTCATACGGTAGTGGGAGCGGAACGTGCGCTCCACCTGCTCGCGCTCGTGCTTCCTGAGCAGCCCGTGGTCCACGAAGATGCAGGTGAGCCGGTCGCCGATGGCGCGGTGCACGAGCACCGCCGCCACCGACGAGTCCACGCCGCCGCTCAGCCCGCAGATGGCCGTTCCGCTTCCCACCTGCTCCCGGATGCGCGCCACCGTGTCCTCGATGAAGGCGCCGGCGGTCCACGTCGGGGAGCACCCGCACACCCCGAAGAGGAAATTGGACAGGATCTCGTCTCCCCGGATCGTATGCGCCACCTCGGGGTGGAACTGCACCCCCCACACCGGATGCGCCGTGGACCGGAAGGCAGCCATGGGAAGGGAGGCCGTGGAAGCGATGGGCTCGTACCCCGCGGGAGGCTCGTCCACGTGATCGCCGTGGGAGCACCACACGGTGGTGCTCTCGCCAGGGCGGAATCCGGCAAAGAGCCCTTCGGCGTGCACCACCGCCAGCTCCGCCCGCCCGTACTCACGTTTACCCTGGTGGACCTTGCCGCCCTCCAGGTGGGCGATGAGCTGCATCCCGTAGCAGATACCCAGGACCGGGATCCCCGAGCGCAGCAGCGCCTTGTCCACCGTGGGAACCCCCTCGTCGTAGACCGAGGACGGTCCCCCGGACAGAATCACCCCCGAGGGCGCCCACTCCCGGATCCACTCCAGAGACCGTGTGGGAGGGTGGATCTCGCAGTAGACACGCTCCTCCCGGATCCTGCGCGCGATGAGCTGGGTGAACTGGGATCCGAAGTCCAGGATGAGGATGCGGTCGTGCTCGTGCATCATGATGCCCCCTCCCCGTCTTCGAGGTACTCTTCCGCCCGGATCAGATCCTCCAGCGTCTCACGCCGGCGGATGAGCGCCACCGCACTCCCGTCCACCATGCACTCCGCCGGACGGGGGCGCCCGTTGTAGTTGGACGCCATGGCGAATCCGTAGGCGCCCGACGTGCGCACCACGAGCAGCTCCCCGGGCTCGGGGACGTCCAGGCCCCGGTCGAGGGCGAGGAAGTCGCCCGTCTCGCAGATGGGTCCCACCACGTCCACCGTCTCCACCGGGCGGCTCTGGCGCGTATCCACGCGCTCGATGGCATGATATCCGCCGTAATGGCTCGGCCGGATCATCTCGGTCATCCCGCCGTCCACGATAACGAAGGTCTTCCCCGCCCGCTTCACGTATTGCACCCGGGTGAGGAGTACTCCGGCATCGCCCACGATGGAGCGCCCGGGCTCGAGCACGAGGCGGAGCCCGGCATCGCGCACCCGGGGAACCACATGGGCGGCCAGGGACTCGACGTCGAGCTCGGGACCGTCCTCGTAGGGGATCCCGAAGCCGCCGCCCATGTCCAGGAACTCCAGGTGCAGCCCCTCTCCGTTCAGCTCCCTGGCCAGCGCCAGCACCCGGTCCAGGGCGTGGAGGTAGGGATCGGTCTCGATGATCTGGGACCCGATGTGGACGTCGATCCCCCTGGCTCGGAGGTGCGGGCGCCCAGCCGCCCAGCGGTACAGGTCCGCCGCTTGCTGGAAGGGAACGCCGAACTTGGTGGCGGCGTGCCCGGTGGCCGTGTACTCGTGGGGGGTAGGCGAGCGCACGTCCGGGTTCACACGGAGAGCGAAAGGCCCCCGCACCCCCAACTCCGCCGCGACTTCGTCCAGGCGCTCCAGCTCGGGGGCGCTCTCCACGTTGAAGGCGTGGATCCCCACCTGGAGCGCCTGCCGCATCTCCTCCGCTGTCTTCCCCACGCCGGCGAACACGATCATCGCCGGCGGGATCCCGGCCCGCCGGGCCCGCAGTAGCTCCCCCGCGCTGGTGATGTCCGCGCCGCATCCAAGGGAGCCCAGGCGGCGCAGAATGCCCAGGTTGCCGTTGGCCTTCACCGAGTAGGCCAGCAAGTGGTCCACGCTGGCGAACGCCTCGTGGAACCTGCGGACGCGGCTCTCGATGCGCTGGATGTCGTAGACGTACAGCGGCGTGCCGAAGCGCTGCGCCAGATCCCCGAGCGGGACCTCCCCACAGTGCAGGACGCCCCCGATCCTCGGGAATGGACCCGTCAGTACGCCCTGGCCCAGACCACCTCCATCTTCGCGGGCCCCTGCCCCGAGATGCACCTCTCGGGAGGCGTCCCCGACAGGAACTCCTCCGATGGGATCACCCGGCTCGTAGCCCGGGTCTGGTCCTTCACCATCTGCTCCACGGCCGGGTCGCCGCTCCACCCGGAGTAGACGAAGCCGCCGCCGCCGTCCAGGATCTCCTGCAGCTCTCCGATGCTCTTCACGCCACGGTAGGTGTGCTCTTCGCGCCGGCGCCGCGCCGTCTCCGCGAGCTCGGACTGGAACGCCTCCAGACGAGCCGGCATCCCGGCCACGCCCTCGCCTTCGGGGACGAACGACTTCCGTTTCGCTCCCTGGGGCGTGACGCGACGCGCCAGCGCCAACTGTCCCTGCTCGAGGTCCTTCGGGCCCACCTCCACGCGGAGGGGGACCCCCTTGCGCTCCCACTCGTAGTACTTGGCCCCGGGAGAGAGGTTGTCACGCGCGTCCACCTTCACGCGCACGCCCAGCGCCTTGAGCCGGTCGCCCACCTCATGGACCTTGGCGAGCACCGCGGCCTGGGTGTCGTCGCCGCGTAGGATGGGGACCACGACCACTTGGATGGGGGCCAGCCGAGGCGGCACCACGATCCCGGCGTCGTCGCCGTGGGTCATGACCAGCCCGCCCACCATGCGGGTCGACACGCCCCAGGAGGTGTTCCACGCGTACTCCTCCTGTCCGCTCTCGGCCTGGAACTTGAGATCGAACTGCCGGGCGAAGTTCTGTCCCAGGAAGTGGGAGGTGCCCGCCTGCAGGGCCCGGTTGTCCTGCATGAGCGCCTCGCACGCGTAGCTCCGCACCGCACCGGCGAACTTCTCCGACTCGCTCTTGAGCCCGGTGATGGGCGGCATGGCGATCCATTCCTCCATGAACCTCCGGTAGATCCCCAGGATGAGGAGCGTCTCCTCCTGCGCCTCCTCGGGCGTGGCATGGGCGGTGTGCCCCTCCTGCCACAGGAACTCGGAGGTCCTAAGGAAGAGCCGGGTGCGCAGCTCCCAGCGCATCACGTTCGCCCACTGGTTCATGAGGATGGGGAGGTCCCGGTACGACTGCACCCACTTGGAGTACATGGAGTAGATGATGGTCTCCGACGTCGGTCGGATGACCAGCGGCTCCTCCAGCTCCTTGCCGCCCGCCTGCGTCACAACCGCCAGCTCCGGCGCGAAGCCCTCCACGTGCTCCCTCTCGCGCTCGATGAAGCTCATGGGGATGAGGAGCGGGAAGTAGGCGTTCTCATGCCCCGTCTCCTTGAACATGTCGTCCAGGGCCCGTTGCATGAGCTCCCAGATCCCGTAGCCCCAAGGCCGGATGACCATGCATCCGCGGACCGGCGAATAATCTGCCAGCTCCGAGCGCAACACGACCTCGTTGTACCAGGCCGAGAAGTCCTCGGTGCGGGGCGTCAGCTTCTTTTCTTCAGACATGGACTCGTCGTTCTCGTTCGAGGAACGCGTTCGGCCTGAGCCGTCGCTTCAGGGGAGATCCGCGGGACGCACATGGCGCTCGGAACCGTCCGACATGTCGCGCATCACAACCACGCCCTTGGCGGCCTCGTCGGGCCCGAGGACCAGGACGCGGCGGGCTCCTTCGGTCTCCGCCGCTTTGAACTGCTTGCGCACCGACTGGTCGCGGAGCGCGTACGCCACGCTCCGCCCCCGCTCCCGGAGGTCGTGGGCCAGGGCCAGGGCCAGGGGGCGTTGCTCCTCGCCGATGGAGACCACAAAGTAGTCCACCCGGCGCCGGTACCTGGGGAGGAGGCCCCGCTCGGCCAGCAGCTCCCCCAGGACCACGTCACCCATGCCGAAGCCCACCGCCGGGAGCGGATCCCCGCCCACGAACTCGAGGAGTCGGTCGTAGCGACCACCGCCGCAGATCGCGCGCAGCTCGCCCTTCCGGTCGAAGAGCTCGAACACGATCCCGGTGTAGTAGGCCAGCCCGCGGACGATGGTCAGGTCCATTCCCACGTACCCACCCAACCCCATGGCCTCGATGGTCTCGACGTAACTCCCGAGCGGCTGCAGCGCCTCGATCACCGTGGGATGGGCGGTGAACTCCCGGGTCAGGGCATCCACGCCGGTGCGCCCGAGCAGGCCGAGGAGGCGCGTGCAGGCGGCCTCGTCCAGCCCCGCCTCGTCATGGAGCTTCTGCCGAGCTGCCTCCGCCGGCATGCGCTCGATCTTGTCGATGAGGCCGAAAGTGGCCGGCACCGCGGAGGGGAGCACGCCCAGCGCCTCCAGAACGGCCGTGAGGAGTCTGCGGTCCGAAACGCGGACGCGGAAGTCGTCCGGGCCCAACCCGAGTTCGCGCAGAGCGTCGATGGCCACCGCCACCACCTCCACGTCGGCGCCAATCCCCTCCTCCCCCACGATGTCCACGTTCCACTGGAAGTGCTCGCGCAGCCGCCCCCGCTGTGCCCGCTCGTATCGGAAGAGCTGGGGAATGGTGAACCAGCGGATGGGCTTGGGGAGCGACCGGCTCCGTTCCCCCAGGATCCGGGCCAGCGACGGCGTCATCTCCGGGCGCAGAGCCACCGCTCGGTCGCCCTTGTCCACGAAGTTGTAGAGTTGGCCCGCGATCTCGTCGCCGCTCTTCTCCGTGTACAGATCCAGGGACTCCAGAGGTGGCCCGTCGTATTCCTGGAAGCCGTAACGCACGGCGACCCGGCGCCACGCACCGAAGATGTGCGCGCGCAGAGCGAGGTCTTCGGGAGGGAAGTCCCGGAACCCGGGGAGCCTGGAGAATCCTTGCGGAGCCATGAACCGCGGAATCTAGCAGGTCCGCGCCAAAGGGGAACGCGGCGGGGCCCGCCGAGCCGGGGCCGGTCGAGGGCGGGCTACCGCCGGCGGAGAGGCTCGATTCCCAGAGCGCTGAGCGCCGACCCCACCGTGTGGCACGACCCGGTCACCACCACGGTCCCTTCCCCGGCTGCATTTCTGGCAGCGCTCAGGGCGGTGAGGAAGTCCTCCTCCACCCTGAGTGGACCTGCGCCCGCCACCACCTCACCCACCGCCCTGGGGTCCCACCGCCGCTCGGGAGGGGCGGAGGGGGGCTGGGTGAGCACGGCCAGATCCGCGCGGGAGAACAGGGGCGGGAGCATGCTGGGCCAGTCCTTGTCCCCCAGGACGCCGACGAGCGCCACCAGAGGCCGGGGAAGGTCCAGGCGGTCCAGGGTGTCCACGAGGGAGAGGATCCCGGCTGTGTTGTGGGCCACGTCGAAGAGCCAGGTCCTCCCATCGAGGATCTCGATCTGGTCCCTGCCCGGGTGCGCCACGCCCGCGATGCCGCGCACCAGGGCCTCCCGCGCAGCGCGGAGTTCCCCGGGGAGGTGCTCCAGCACCTCCACCGCCAGCGCCGCGTTGGTGGCCTGGTGGACCCCCACCAGGGGCGTGGACAGCCGCACCTCGCCCCAGCTCCGCGTCTCCAGGGTGAAGGACGTGTGGTCCCGGGCCAGGTCCAGGTCCCGGAGGCGCGCCGTGGCGTCCACCGGGTGGAAGGGCGCGCCGAGCCCCGCTGCGACCCGGCGGAAGACGTCCACCAGGGCCGGGTCGGTCTCGCCGGTCACGAAGGGAACGCCCGGCTTCACGATGCCTGCCTTCTCCACGGCGATCTCGGCCAGGGTGTCGCCCAGGTAGTCGGCGTGGTCCATCTGCACGTTCGTCACCGCCGACACCAGCGGCCGGAGCACGTTGGTCGAGTCCAGACGTCCACCCAGCCCCACCTCGATGATGGCCACGTCCACCGCCTCGCGGGCGAAGGCGTGGAACCCGAGGACCGTGACGGCCTCGAAGAAGGTGAGCCCGAAGCGCGTCACCACGTCCGCTACCTCGGCTGCCCGCTCGAGGAGTGTTTCCTCGGCGATGGCCTGGCCGTCCACCACGATGCGCTCACGGATGGAGCAGAGATGGGGCGAGGTGTAGCAGCCGGCGCGGAGCCCTGTCTCTCCGAGCACCGCGGACAAGGTGGCGGCCACCGAGCCCTTGCCGTTGGTCCCGCCGATGTGGATCGCGGGGTAGCACTGGTGGGGGTTTCCCAGAGCAGCCAGCGCTCCCTCGGTCCGCTCCAGCCCCCAGCGGACCCCCGATGCCAGGGGCGGGAAGAGGCGACCGACCAGGGAGTCGGCGAAGGGACGCTCCAGGCGCTCGGGGGTCCGATCGTCGCTCCCGCCCGCCACCGGGGCGGCGCTCACCCGGGAGCTACTCGGCCGGCGCCGCGGCACCGAGCATATGCCGGAGCAGGAGCCCCACGGTCTCCTTGAGGAGGCGTCGGTCCACCACCCGGTCGACCATGCCGTGCTCCAGGAGGAACTCGGCGCGCTGGAACCCCTTGGGCAGCTCCTGCTTGATGGTCTCCTCGATGACCCGCGGGCCGGCGAAGCCCACCAAGGCCCCAGGCTCGGCCAGGTTCACGTCCCCCAGCATGGCGTACGACGCGGTGACGCCGCCGGTGGTGGGGTTGGTCAGGATGGAGATGAAGGGGAGCCCGGCCTCGTGGAGCCGCGCCAGCACCGCCGAGGTCTTGGCCATCTGCATGAGGGAGAGGATCCCCTCCTGCATGCGCGCCCCGCCCGACGCGCTCACGACGATGAACGGGATCCCGCGTTGCAGGGCCACGCGCCCCGCCCTGGCGATCTTTTCCCCCACCACCGAGCCCATGGACCCTCCGATGTACTCGAAGTCCATGACCGCGATGGCCACCGCCATCCCGTCCAGCTCACCGGTGCCGGAGAGGAGCGCCTCCGTCTTCCCCTTCGCCTCCGCCACGGCGATGCGGTCCCTGTACGGCTTCAGGTCGCGGAAGCGCAGCGGGTCGGCGGCGCGCAACCCCTCGTCGAGCTCCTCGAAGGTGCCCGAATCGACGAGGATCTCCACGTACTCCTCGGCGGTGATGCGCAGGTGGTGGGCACAGTTGGGACACACGTTCAGGTTCTGGGCGAGCCGCTCCCGGTACAGGATCTCGCCGCACCCCGGGCACTTGTCGAAGACGTCGCCGGGGACGTCCCGGCGGTCCTGGGCGGTGAGCGGCGTCTTGTCCTTACGGAACCAGGCCAATGGAGGCTCCTTGGCAGCGCCAGGCGAGGCGCGTCCTGGGCTGCGCGTCAGCGCTCGTGGGCCACCCGAACCGCGATGCCCACCGCTACCCAGGACATGAGGAGGAACGTCCCGCCATAACTCACGAACGGCAGCGGGATCCCCGTGATCGGCACCAGCCCCACGGTCATGCCGATGTTCACGAAGATGTGGACGAGCCAGGCCCCGAAGATACCGAACAGCACAAGGCCGGCAAAGGGATCCGGGGAGTCCTTGGCCATGGTCACGAGGCGTGAGAGCACGAAGGCGAACGCCAGGATGGCCAGAGCGGTTCCCAGGAAGCCGAGCTCCTCTCCCACCACGGAGAAGACGAAGTCGGTGTGCTGCTCAGGGAGGAAGTCGAAGCGCTTCTGCGTCCCGAGGGTGAACCCCTTCCCGAAGAACCCCCCGGAGCCGATGGCCACCTTGGACTGGATGATCTGGTACCCTGCCCCGCGGGGGTCCACCTCCGGGTCAAGGAAGACCAGGATCCGGTTCTGTTGGTATGCCTTGAGGGAGTTCCAGAGCGGCCTGGAGATCGTCCCCGCCGCGAAGTTGGCCAGCACTACCGTCACCGACTCGAAGAGGAAGAGGCGGTAGCGGTAGAAGTACAGGAAGGCCACCACGGCCACGATGTACCAGGACCAGATCTTGGTGTCGAAGGACAGGATCAGCCCCAGCACCGGGCTGGCCACGAGGGCGAGGAGGGCCACCGGCGTGCCCGCCCAGTACAGCATGGCGAACAGGATCCCCACGAAGGCCATGGCGGTGCCCAGGTCGGGCTGGAGCATGACCAGGCTCAGGGGGATGGCAACGAGCATCGCGGGCGCGAGGATCTCGCGGAGCGAGGAGAGCCCCTCCGATCGCTGGGAGAGGAGGCGCGCCAGCACCAGGATGGTGGCGATCTTGGCGATTTCCGAGGGTTGGAAGCCGATGAAACCCAGGTTGATCCAGCTCTTCACGCCCACGGCGGTGCCGGCGCCCGTGCCGATGACCAGGGTGACGGCCAGCAGCACCACGGAGAACACGTAGGACGGGATGGCCACCCACTCGAACCAGCGCAGCGGCACCCTGGCGAGCACGGTGAACGACGCCAGGGCGAAGAGGAACCAGAGGGCCTGGCGCATCCAGGCGTGTTGGGTGACCGCGTTCGGCACGTACACGACCCCAGCGGAGTAGATCACCGCGACCCCGAAGAGGGAAAGGACCAAGACGGCCAGGACCAGCGCGGGGTCCACGGACCAGCGCTCGAAGAGCCGGATCATCCGCCCCCCGAGAAGCGCGTGCGGTACCATGCGGGCCAGCCGCGGGTCTGGACCCACTCGCCCAGTGTCCGGATGGTGTCCTGCTCGATGCCGTGCTTCTTCCGCAGATAGAAGTCCGCTGCCTTGGTGGCGATGGGCGCGGCGACCCGGGATCCGCTCTCGCCGTGCTCCACCAGCGCCATCACCACCACTTCCGGCGCCCCGCCGAAGGGGCCGACGATGGCCGCGAACCAGGCGTGATCCGCCGCCAAGCCGGCGACGCTCTGGGCGTTCTGCCCGGTGCCCGTCTTCCCCAACACCTCCCAGTGCTCCAGGGTGCCGGCGTAGTGCGCCGTCCCGCCGGGCTGGGTCACCTTGCGGAGCCCTTCGCGCAGCACCGCCAGGTGCTCCGGCTCCAGATCGAGCGACCATCCCTCTCCCAGCTCCACCCCCTGCGCGATGGCCGGGGCCGGAGCCGATCCGTCCCGGGCCAGCGCGGTGTAGAACTGCGCCATCTTCAGGGGAGTCTGGTCGTTGGGGCCCTGGCCGATGGCCAGGGAGAGGACCTCGCCCTCCTGGGGTGAGTAGCCGAAGCGCCGGTTCCAGAACTCGCGACCGGCGGGAAAGACTCCTCTGCTCTCCTGGGGTAGATCCACCCCGCACTCACGGCTGAACCCCAAGTCGGTGGCGCGCCGGAGCAGACGGTCCAAGCCGATGCGCAGCCCCAACTGGTAGAAGTACACGTCGCAGGAGTTGGCGATAGCACCCGCCAGATCCAGGGATCCGTGCCCGTCGGGCTTGTGGCAACGCCAGAACCTCCCGCCCCAGAACCAACCCCCCGTGCACGGGACCGGCATGTGCTCGTCGGGACCCACCACCCCCAGCTCCAGAGCGATGGCGGCCGTGGCCAGCTTGAACGTGGACGCCGGAGCGTAGAGACCCAGGACCGCGCGGTCGTAAAGAGGCTTGCCGGGATCGGTGTTCAGATCCTCCCAGAGCGATGCGTCCACGCCCCCCACGAAGGCGTTGGCGTCGAAGGAGGGCGCCGAGTAGAGCGCCAGGACCCCTCCGTCCTCCGGGTCTATGGCCACCACGGCGCCGGCCATGGAGTCCGGGAAGATGTGGTGGATATACTGCTGCAACTCGAGATCCAGGTTGAGGCGGAGGTCCCTTCCCGGCACGGCGGGATCCGCCGTCACGCCCTTGAAGTCGCCCACGATCCGGCCCTTGGCGTCCACCTCCACGTACCGGAAGCCGCGCTCCCCCTGCAGGTGAGACTCGTACTTGCGCTCGATCCCGGTCTTCCCCACCAACACGCGCTGCTCGTAACGGGCGTCCGAGAAAGGCTCGCTCTCGAGCTCCTCGGCGGTGATTTCGCCGACGTAGCCGAGGACGTGCGACGTGGCCGCTCCTCCCACGTACCGGCGGCGTGGACGCATCTCGATGTGCAGCCCCGGGAAATCGGCGCGCCGCTCCTCCAGGGCGCTCACCACGGCGAAGTCGGCGTCCGCGTCCACGACCAACTCGCGCCCGTAGCGACGCAGCTCGGACATGAGCCGCTCCACGCGCTCCGGCGGCAACTCCATGTACCGCCCCAGCCGTGTCAGCATCGCCCGGATGCTGTCCTCGGGGGCGGGCAGGATCGTGATGGCGTACCCGGGCACGTTGTCCGCGAGGATGGCCCCGTTGCGGTCGTAGAGGGTTCCCCTGGGAGCGGGCAGAGGAAGCTGCCGCAGGCGGTTCGACTCCGCGCGCAGCGTCCATGCGGTGGAGCCCAGCACCTGCACGCGGAAGAAGGCGGCCCCCAGAAATCCCATGAGGGCCACCACGCCGATGAGCGCCCCCTGCGCCCGCACCCGCATCGCCTCGGGGTGAAATACCTTCATCGGGGGCTCTCCCGCCACAGGCCGGTCACCGCCATGAGCGCGATCCCCACGACGGCGGCATAGACCCCGCCCAGCAGGCCTTCCACCAGCACCTGGGCGACGAAAGGCCCCCGGAGCACGGCCCCCATCACCACCCACGCCAGCAGGTCCCGCGTGAACTTCCCCAGCACGAAGTACGAGACGAGGAAGGCCAGCGAGTCACCGACGAACAGGTCCCGGGTGGTCCCGCCAGCTAGCCCCACCAGCGCCATGGCCGCGCTGTTCACCCCGAACGCCAGCACGCTCAGGGCGTCCTCGAGGAGCCCCAAGGCGAACCCTACCCCCGCGGCTCCGCCGATCCCCACCTCCCGGGAAACCAGCAGGAGAGCCACCACGAGCAGGTCCGGGGCTGCGCCCCCGATGCCCAGCCCCACATGCAGGAAGAAATGGAGCACGACAAGGACCGCAGCCACCACGTACACCACCGTGCGCGCCCTCATGGCATGACTCCCGGAGGTGGGGTGGGGTCCGCCTTGGCGACGGCGGACGAGTCGGCCGGGATCCCCATGAGTTCGTCGAGGTGGGCACGCATCGCCGCCACACTGTCGGTGAGAGCCCGTAGGCTGTCCGCCATGTGGTACTCCCACAGGATGGCCTGATCCCGGGTCATCGCCGAATCGGGGGGCCAGACATGCGAGAGGTCCTGGATCCTCTCTCCCACCCCCACGAGCACATGGGTCACCGATGCCGGGTGGACCATGGGGCGGAGCCAGTAGCTCTTGCGCCACCGCCCCTCGGCGTCGGCGACGCCGGCAACGCTCCCGATGGGGATCCCCCGGGGGAAGACCCCTCCCATACCGGAGGTGAGCACCGGCATCCCCTCGGGCACCGCCTCGTAGAAAGCGGTGCCGTTCAGGACCAGCACGTCCTCCTCCCTGAATGCTCCTCTCTGGGTCTCCACCAGGCCGAAGGCGGTCCCATCGGCCAACATGGCGCTGGCCCGGAAGTCCGGGTGGGTCCAGTCGATCCCCATTGCGGACTGCTGCCGCACCTCCCGCACCACACCCACCAGGCCGTGCCGGTCCACCACCGGGGCCCCCTCCTGGACGCCGTCGGCCTGGCCCACGTCCAGGATGAACATGCTCTCCGACCCCGGCGTCCCCGAGCGTAGGAGCGACGCGCCCCGGAAGCTCGGGCCCAGGCGGCTGCTCAGGTCCAGGAGGTTGCGGAGCGTGCGGTTCTCGTCGGCCAGAGACGCCTGGGTGGCCATGAGCCCAGCCAGGGAATCCATCTGGGCCTGGACTGTGGAGACCTCCTGAGCCCGCAGCCTGGAGGACACGAGCCGGTCCTGCACCGCGATGAACGGCCGCAGCGCGGTGGCCCGGAGCAGGCCCGCGATCTGCTGCTGCCCCGAGTCCGGCAGGTACATGGCGACGAGGGAGAGGAGGACGAACACGACGGCCATGGCCTTCTGCCTGCGGCCACCGGTGCCCTCGGGCTCAGGCGCGTACGGAGGCGGCACGCTCCGCTCCCCCGCCCGCGCCTACTGGACCAGGACGGTGCGGTACTTGTGCAGATCGTCGAGGATGCGCCCGGCGCCCCGCACCACGCACGTCAGGGGCTCCTCGTCCACATGGATGGGGAGGTTGGTCTCATGCTGCAGGAGACGGTCGAGCCCCCGGATCAGGGCTCCACCTCCGGTCATGACGATGCCCCGGTCCACGATGTCCGACGACAGCTCGGGGGGCGTGATCTCCAGCGTCCGGCGCACCGACTCGACGATGGCCTGCACGGGCTCCTGGATGCACTCCCGGATCTCCTGGGAGTGGACCGTGACGGTCTTGGGGATTCCGCTCACCAGGTCCCGGCCCTTCACCTCCATCTGACGCTCCTCTCCGAAATCGAAGGCCGACCCGACCTGGATCTTGATGGCCTCGGCGGTGGGCTCGCCGATGAGGAGATTGTAATTCTTGCGCAGGAAGGTGGCGATGGCCATGTCCATCTCGTCCCCTCCCACGCGGATGGAGGTGCTGGACACGATCCCGGACAGGGCGATGACCGCGATCTCCGTCGTGCCCCCGCCGATGTCGATGACCATGTTGCCCGTGGGCGTCTCCACGGGGAGGCCGACGCCGATGGCCGCAGCCATCGGCTCGTCCACCATGTAGACCACCTTCGCGCCCGCCGCCATGGCCGAGGATCGCACGGCGCGCCGCTCCAGCTCCGTGATCCCGGACGGCACTCCCACCACCACGCGCGGCTTGATCCGGAAGACCCGCTTGGCCGTGACGTGCTTGAGGAAGTGGCGGAGCATCATCTCCGTCACGTCCACATCGGCGATGACCCCGTCCTTGAGTGGCCGGATGGCCTCGATGCCCTCGGGTGTCCTCCCCAGCATCCTCTTGGCCTCCAGCCCGATGCCCATGATGCGCCGCGATCCGCGCTCCACGGCAACGACAGAGGGCTCGTTGAGCACGATCCCCTCCCCCTTCACATAGACGAGGGTGTTGGCCGTGCCCAGGTCGACGGCGATGTCGTTGACGGGGATGAGGCTCCCCGAGCTGAACCAGCTGCTCAAGCGGCCTGCCGATTTTTCGAGCAAGTCAGGTCTTCGAATGAGGTGTGGCGGGGCGCAGGGCCCACGCGTCCCCTGCGGGGACCCCTCGGAAACGGACCTTCGAAGCTATGTCCAAGGCCCCTCAGGGGCAACGCGGCCGGGCGGTGGGCAGGAATTTCGGAAGGTAGGGGATGTGGGGCGCAGTCTGGGGACC
>CAZJFX010000077.1:0-18214 GCA_964545395.1 uncultured Gemmatimonadaceae bacterium
ACTGGCTCGACCTCCAGCGCCTCGTCCAGCGCCGCATCCTGCGCCACTTCCGCACGCACGGCCTCCTCGATGGGGCCGCCACCGAGGGTATGCTCACCTGGCCGGTACTGTGCCCGGCCTCCCTTCGCCCTCGAACGCCTCCACGCGCTGGGGGGAGCGCCCTCTCTGTCCTCACCCCAGGCTCGGCTTCTCTACCGATTCGCCAGACCAACACCGGACGGCCGCACCGAGCTCGTCCTGTCCTCCCTCCAGCTCCTCGAGCGCCTCAGCGCGTTCGTGCCTCCGCCTCGCATGCACCGCCACCGCTACCACGGCGTGCTCGCGCCCCATGCCCGAGCACGACCGGCGGTGATCGCGATCGGGAGGCCCGAGTCAGCACGGCCAGTGGTGCCCCTACCCAAGACACCCGCCGCCACGGACGAGTCCCCCCGCCGGGCGAGCCCGGCCCGTATCCGGTGGGCGGTGCTCCTCGAGCGCGTCTACGAGGTCCTGCCGCTGCTGTGCTCTGCCTGCGGCGCGGACATGAGAATCCTGGCGTTCCTCACCGACCCGCCCGTCGTCTCCGCCATCCTCCTCCACCTCGAATCGGGGCCCCCGCGCAACGCACGTTGCGTGGGGTGAGGGCCTCCCCCACAGGCCTCCGCCGATCACCCCGGCGCGTGGCCCTCCCCAGGCTGACCTCCTCTTCGACCAGACGCCCGCGTTCGACCTCCTGGGCGCCGAGCCCGCCCCGACCAACGCTTCGCGTCGGTGCCCTCGACTTCGACCAGTCCGTGCCCGCGGGCCTCGACGACTGACACCTCGCCTCATTCGTCGCCCGTTCCGCCATCTCGCCGGCCTGCCTGCCTATACCCTCCAAACCAGGCGCCGCCCACCCGCACCACCGCCTCCCCTACCCCACACCCTCCTCAGCCTTGCTCCCCCACCACCCGCACCCTACCGTGCATCTCGGCCCCTGAGGCACTTTGGATTTCCTATCCGTCCTACATCGCGGAGGTGCCGGAGCTCGCCGGCTGCGCGGCCGATGGCGAGTCCTACCAGGAGGCCCTGGAGAACGTCGAGACCGTCATCGCCGAGTGGATCGACACGGCGAGGCAGCTCGGCCGCCCGGTCCCCGAGCCCAAGCGCGGTCGCATGATGCACGCCTGAGCCGGCCGCGCCGCCGACCCAAGCCCACCCCGCTCCACCCCTGAGCTACCCCCTACCCCGTCCGCCCCGGGAACGGCACCGGCGGCTCCGGCAGCGTGTACGCGCCCGGAAAATCCGCCGCGGCCTCCTTCTGCTTCCCGCTCCACGCCTCGATGTCCAGCCGGTACACGGCGGTGCGCTCCAGGTCCTCCGGGGGGATCCCCCGGTAGTCCTCGCCGTAGCGCAGGTGCGGCGCGTACTTCTCCATGAGCATCCGGAGGCCGTGGCTGGCCTCCTCGGGGTCCCCCACCACATGGGCGGTGCCGAACACCACCACGCTGGCGTACTCCAGGCTGAAGTTCAGGGCGGTGGCACCCGGCAGGAGACGCCCCATCCCGGCGGCGCTGAACGCCACCTGCGCGCAGGCGTCCACGCTGCTCCGCATGCGGCCGGTGCGGTACCCGTGCATCCAAAGGCAGCGGCGCTCCTCGTCGAAGACGAAGAGGTTGGTGTGCACGTAGGGCCGGCCGTCCTCGCCGACCATGCCCAGGAAGCCCCACGTCGCCGCGCGGAGGTAGGCGCGGATCCAGGGCTCATCCTTGCCCCGGTCCTCGCGGCGCATCCGGACGCGGGGGTCGGGCGTCGCGCCGGCCGGCTGCGGGGTGGCGGTGCCGGTCATCAGCCTTCCCCCAGGTAGTCACGCCGGATCAGGGCGCGATGGTACAGCTCGTGCCCGGCGATCATCCACGGGAGCGCGCGCACCGTCACCCCGTAGCCGCCGGCCACCCCCCGGCGCGCCCCGTCCTCGGGGGTGAAGGCACCGAACATGAGGACGTTCGCCCCCCTGAGGCAGCGCCACTCCTCGGCGAGCTCGGCCAGGGGGCGTGCATGCGCCCTGGAGGCCCGGGCCCAGGCCTCCTGATCCATCCCCACCAGCTCCCCGCCGCCACCCCGGGCGAACCAGAGGGCGCGGAAGGCGAAGAGGCGCTCCGTGTCCACGAGGTGTCCCACCACCTCCCGCAGGCTCCACTTCCCTGGGGCGTAGCGGTACTCCTCCCGCTCTGCGGGGACCGCGGCCAAGAGCGCCTGGGTGGCATCCATCTCCCGGGAGAGGATGTCGATGATGTTCCCCTCCGGGACGAGGGCGATGTAGCGCGCGTAGTGCTCGTTGTACTCCCCGGCCTCGGGCCGGCCCAGTGCTGGCACGCCCACGTCAGCCTCCTGTCTTCCTGCCGTCGAGCTCCTCGATGGTGGCCATGGACGGCGTGCGCTCGCGCTGCAGGCGCCGGGCCACCGACTCGGCGTCGCGCATGACGCGGAGCACGTTCTCGCCCGCGAGCTTGGCCAGAGCCTCCTCGCTCCACCCTCGCCGGGAGAGCTCGGCGAAGAGCGCCGGATAGGTGGACACGTCCTCGAGGCCCACGGGAGTGGAGGAGATTCCGTCGAAGTCCGAGCCGATCCCCACGTGGTCGATCCCCGCCAGCTTCACCACATGCTCGATGTGGTCGGCCACGTCGCCGATGGTGGCCCGCTCCCGGGAGGTGAGGAAGCCGGGCACGAACGTCACCATCACCACGCCGCCGTTGGCCGGGACCCTGCGCAGCACGTCGTCCGGGACGTTCCTGGGGTGATCGTGCAGCGCCCGGGCGTTGGCGTGGGACCAGATCACCGGCGCCGCCGACACGTCCAGCGCATCGTGCATGGCGTCGGGGGAGGTGTGGGAGAGGTCCACCAGCATCCCCAGGCGGTTCATCTCCCGCACCACTTCCTTGCCGAACTCGGTGAGCCCGCCGTGGCGGGGCTCGCCGGTGGCCGCGTCGGCCCAGTCCAGCGTGCCGTTGTGGGTCAGCGTCAGGTAGCGCACGCCCATGGCGTAGTACGCCCGGAGCGCCCCCAGGGAGTTCTCCAGGGCGTGGCCTCCCTCCATCCCCAGGATGGAGGCGATGCGGCCGGCGCCGAAGATCCGGTTCACGTCCGACGCGGTGAGGGCCTTCTCGAAGACGTCGGGATAGGCGGCGATCATCTGCTCGGCGATGTCGATCTGTTCGAGCTGCACCTTGGCCGCGCCCTCTTCCGTGGCCCCGAAGGGGATGTACACCGACCAGAACTGGGCCCCCACCATCCCCTTACGGAGCCGGGGGATGTCGGTGTGGAAGGGCGTGCGAGCCCACAGGTCGTGGGCCGGCGCGTGGACGTCGCGGGGCCCGGCGGCGCTCCCGCGGATGGCCCAGGGGAGGTCGTTGTGGCCGTCCACCAGGGGTGTGCGGGTGAGCACGCGCACGGCCTTGGCCAGGTGCGGGTCCTCCTGGGCGGAGGTGGGCGGGGCCGCCGGCGCTGCGGCAGCGAGGAGGGCGGCGAGGAGGAGGGTCGTTCGGATCATGGCGCTCGGGTCTCTCCGGATGGCGGGGAACGAAGGGCGAACAATCGCGCGGCAGACTCCGGCCGGGCAAGACGGCATGGAGCTACAGCAGCGGCGGCACCGATTCCGTATCAGGAACGCCGTCGGCCCAGGAGACGAGGTAGGCGCTCGCCGGGCCCTCGGCGAGCAGCGCGTGGGGAGTCCCCGGCGGGAGCTCCAGGAGGAAAGGCTCTTCGCCGTCCGCCCTCACGCGCTCCTCGGTGCCGTCGGGCGTGCGCCACGCCACGGTGACGGGCGCTCCGAGGATGAGGAGCCACTCGGTGACGTTGGGGTGGCGGTGGTTGCCCCGCACGGCCCCGGGCAGGAGGGACACGACGTGGACGTCGCCCACGCGGCCCACGTCCGACCCCGCCGCCTCGAACGGGCGGAGCCCCCACCCGCGGGCGTCCCCCCAAGCATGGGCGTCCAGCCGGATCAGGCGGACGCCCCGGGGCGCCTCAGGAATCCCCATCCTCCCCACCGCGGCGCATGCGCGCACGGATGGCTTCGATCCGGCGCTGGGCGTCGGTCACGGCGGCGGTCAGGTCGTCGGTCTTGGGCGACACGGTTCCGGCGCGGTCGATGAACGCCTGGAGCTCCTGGACGAGGCGGTTCCCCACGCGGACCCTGTCCATGGCCGTCGACGCCCGGTCCAGGTCGCCGAGGCCGCACAGGGCGCTGACGTACTGGGTCATGGCCAGCGCCGACGCGCGCTCGCCGGCGTCGAGCTGCGGCGCCATGCGCTCCACGTTCGAGATGGTCCGCCGGCCCTCGTCCACACGGCTCACGGCACACTGGGCCTGGGCGAGGCGAAGGCTGGCCGCGCCGCTGGGGATCCTCAACCCTGCAGCCTCCTCCAGCGCGTCCAGCGCAGCCGCGTACTCGCTCCGGTTCAGGTGGCTCACGCCCTGGCGGACCCGCGCCTGCTGGTACGCCCGCACGTCCGCGTCGGCAGCTCCGTCGGGGAGCTGGAGACCCTCGTACGCCTGGATGGCCTGGACCCAGTTGCCCGCCTGGTACGCGCGGTCTCCGGCGGAGAGGGCGCTCCTGTCCAGCGTCACCGAGCCGGCAGGCACCGCCGCCGCGCCCCCGGGCGCGCCCCCGGCTCCCACGCCCGCGGGAGTCCCTCCCCCGGCAGACGTGCGCCCACCGCCCCCGGCCCGAGCCAGGCGGCGGGCCATGCGGAGGGTGAAGGGCCCCGCGTCGTCGCCGCGGGCGACGGCGAGCACCGTGTCCAGCCGGTGGTACGAGGCCGCCTCCAGCCGCACCTCCACCACCAGGCTGTCCTCCGCCACCGCATGGGCGATGGCGTACGGCTCCAAGGACGAGGCCGGCTCCACCGCCGCCGCGTCCAGCGTGATGGGCGCGCGCACCAGATACCGGACCGTCATCTGGTCGTTGGTGAGCGCCGCGCCGGTCCCGGCATCCACGGCCTGGAAGACGAGCCGGCTCTCCTCGGCGGGGCCCAGGGGCGCCCGGGTGGGAAGTTCGGCGTCACCGGAGCACGCGGCGGCGAGGGCGACGGGGAACAGCGGGAGGAGTCGGCGACGGAGCATGGCCTGGCTGCCTGGAAGACGTGGAGCGCGCTCCCAATAGGGAGGCGAAAGGGCCCCCGGGGCAAGGCCGCCGAAACGTTTGACCCGGCTCCACCCGGCTCCGTAGCTTGCGTTCGTCGAACCCACCGCTTCGAGGCCCCCTCCGTGTCCACCCCCGACGATCCGAAGAAGCAGCCGCCCAAGTCCACCATAGCCTGGACGCCCGAGGATCTGGAGGCCGCCGCCCAGTCGGCCGGCGGCGCCCAGCCCCCCAAGAAGGCGCCGGCAGCCGGCGGCACCATGGCGTTCACCCCGGAGGACGTGGCGGCCCTCAAGGACGCCACCCCGGAGGCACAGCCGCCGGAGCCCCCCGAGGAGGATCCCCTCATCGGCCAGCTGCTGCGCAACAAGTGGCGGGTCCTGAAGCGCATCGGTGCCGGGGGCTTCGGCACGGTCTACAAGGTGCGCGACGAGAAGGGCGGCTGGATCGAGGCGCTGAAGATCCTGAGCGTGGACCGCATCACCGGGTCCGAGGTCGAGACCGCGAGGAAGCGATTCCTGCGCGAAGCCCAGATCATGAAGCGGCTGGGCACGGAGTCCCAGCACATCGTGGGCCTCTCCACGTACGAAGAGGATCTGGAGGCTGGGCTCATCTACTTCCTCATGGAGTTCGTGGAGGGAAAGAGCCTCGCCGACACGGTGCTGGCGGAGGGTCCGCTCCCGTTGGAGCGTACGCTGCGGCTAGCGCTGCAGGCGTGCGAGGCGCTCATCGTGGCCCACGAGGGACCCGACGGCGTGGTCCACCGGGACCTGAAGCTCGAGAACTTCATGCTGACCAAGGACCGCGCCGGTCAGGAGATCGTGAAGGTCCTCGACTTCGGGATCGCCAAGCTCGCGGAGAAGGAGGCGGACAGCCGCCTGACCACCGTGGGCACCTTGGGCACGCCCGGGTACGCGGCGCCCGAGCAGCTCCGCGCGGAACCGGTGGACGCGCGCACGGACCTTTTCGCGTTCGGCGTCGTGCTCTACGGGCTGCTCACCGGACGGGACCCCTGGCTGGGGAACCGGGCGGGCGAATCCACCACCGAGATCTATCAGCTCATGGTGGCCACCGACCGCTGCGAGGTCACCCCCATGTCCGAGACGGGCGTGAACGTCCCGCCGGCCATGGAGAGCATCGTCATGAAGCTCCTCCGGCGGGAACCCGACCAGCGGTACCAGTCCGCCAAGGATCTCAAGGAAGCGCTCCTCCGCGTCCAGGCCGGAGGCCTCGATGCGGCGCTCGGATCGCTCCGCGTCATGACGGAGCCCAAGGGTGTCCGGGTGGAGATCCGACACGGACGGCGCACCGTCACCGAAGGGCCCACTCCGTGCGTGGCCAACGCCCTCGCCGCGGGCAGCTACCGCGTCGTCCTGAACGACGAGCGGTTCGAGCCCGCGGAAACGGTCGTCGCGCTCGACGCGGGCGCCATGGAGGACATCACCCTCGCCGTCACCCCCCGGGCCACCGGCGTGGCGGCGGGCGTGCGGCGCCGCCCGGGCGTCATGGTAGCCGCCGGTGTCGCCGTCGTGGCCCTCGTGGCGGTGGGGGTGCTCCAGCCGTGGGGACGGACCCTCGACGTCCAGGCCGTCAAGGACCGGAGCGCTGCCGGCGGCCTCGCGTCCGCGCGCCTGGCGCCCGACGGCGTGCGGGGAAGCCTGCGCCTCGGACCTGTCACCGTACCCTTCAAGGTGCCGCTGCCCGAGGCCGCGATGGCCACCACGGTGGCGGACCTGAGAGGCGCCGGAGTCGAGTTGGACACCTCATGGGAGGCAGCGCGCATCGTCGGCCTGGCGGCGGAAGCCCAGGCGGCGGGCCGCTACTTCGGCCGGGATGGGGAAGACGTGAAGAGCTACGCCCAGCGCCTGGCGGCCCTCGACCCGGCCAGCGCCGAGGCCAAGTCCCTCCTCCTGAAGGTGGCGGAGCGCATGGCCTGGGACGCCGACGCCGCGCAGCAGGAGGGGGAAACCGAACGCGCCCAGGAGCTCAAGCAGGCATGCCTCGCCCTGGTCCCCGCGCATCCGCGGTGCGCGGCGGTGGGCGGCGGGAGCTGACGGCGCCCAGCGGGCGAATGGCGGCCCGCGTGAGACCGTATTAATCTGCCTTGAGGGACGGGCCGCTCCCGGGCCCGCCCCCGACGATCCACAGCACCGACGCCAGCCAGGGCAGGAGAAGCACGATGCCGAAGCTCACCCTCCTCATCGGCCGCAAGGCGATGCAAGTCTACGATCTGGACAAGGAGACCATCCTGATCGGTCGCGAGGACGACGTGGACATCGTCATCGACAACCCGTCGGTCTCGCGCAAGCACGCCCAGATCCGCAAGGAAGGCGCGGGGTGGGTCGTGGAGGATCTGGGGTCGTCCAACGGGACGTTCCTCCACGGCGAGAAGATCTCGTCCGCAAAGCCGGTGAAGGAGGGCGACGAGATCGGGTTCGGGAAGTTCTCCGTGGTCTTCGGAAAGGCCGTGGGCGATGCCGTGGACCAGGCGGCCGCCAAGCCCGCCGCGAAGCCGGCGGCCACGGATGCGACCGGCGGCACGATGCAGATCAAGTCCCACGAGGTGAAGGAGCTTCTCAAGGAATCGGAGCGGAAGCGCCGGGCCCACCTCCAGTGGGAGTCGGGCGGCCGGAAGGGAACGTGCTACCTGTCGGACTCGCCTGCGGTGCTCTTCGGCACCGACGAGCTCTGCGACGTGAAGGTGCCCTCCGGACCCAAGCACCACCTTCTCATCATCAGGAGCAAGGACGGGTACGAGGCCCGCAACCTGGGCGGGATGTTCGACAGCATGAAGGTGGCGGGAAAGACCACGAAGAGGGCCCCCCTGAAGGACGGCGACGTGGTGCAGATGAAAGGCCTGGTGGTCAACTACGTGGCCGACATCGCCTGACCGTCCCACGCCGCAGATCGGCGCCCGGAATCAAGAGGGGGCGCCTCCCGGCGGGAGGCGCCCCCTCTCGCGTGCGTCACCCGGGACGCCGGCGCCTCACTTCTTCCAGCGCTGCCACCAGGAACCCTTGGCCTGCTCCGGCGCGGGCGGTTCGTCGCTGGCCGGCTCCGGTTCCGCCTCCGGTTCCGCCTCCGGCTCGGGAGGCTGGAACTCCAGGGGCATGGTGCCCTGGGCCTGCTCCCTGGGAACCTGTCCGAACTCGGCGATGACGACGGAGATGTTGTCGTCGCTCCCTCTCTCGTAGGCCGCGGTGACCAGGTTGTTGGCCGCGCCCTTCGGACCGCCGGAGCGGGCGAAGATCCCGCGGATGTCGGGGTCCTTGAGCGTCTTGTAGAGCCCGTCCGAGCACAGGAGGAGCGCCGTGTCGTTCTCCACCGGGAAGGGGCCGAAGACGTCCACCTCCACCTTCGGGTCGGTGCCTATGGCGCGGGTGAGCGCGTCGCGCCACTGAGACGCGGTGGCCTCCTCCTCCGACTGGCCCCGCTTCATGGCCTCGGCGACGAAGGAGTGGTCCTGGGTGATGCGCTCGATCCCATCTGCGGAAAGCCGGTAGCCACGGCTGTCGCCCACGTTGGCCACCTGGTACTGGTCTCCGTCCACCAGCACGGCGACCAGCGTGGTCCCCATCCCCTGCTTGCCCGGCTCCTTGGACTTGCCGTGGACCTGCTGGTTCGCCAGCCGGAAGGCCTCGCCCAACTCGATGCCGGCCTCCAGGGAAGCCTTCAAAGTCTCCAGCGCCAGGGCGCTGGCCACTTCTCCGGCGGCGTGGCCGCCCATGCCGTCGGCGACGGCCACCAGGAGCCTCCCATCGGCGAGCTCGCCAACATGGATCGAGTCCTCCTGGTAGGGCCGGCGCCCCGGGATGGAGTGTTGGGCCAGGCGGGGCCGTTCCGACATCGTCACTCCTCCAGCGTGAGGGGCCTGGTGCAAGGCGACGCCGACCGCGCGTCGAGCCTACAGATAGGCCGGGGAACGCCCGAGAGCAAGGAAGCGCCCAGGACGATCACCCCTCGCCTCCCCGGGCGTGGGCCCTCGCCATCGCCTCGGCCAGGTGGTTGAAGCTCACCGGCTTGCTCACGAAGTCGTCCATGCCAGCGGCGAGGCAGATGTCCCGGTCGGCGTCCGCAGTGCTGGCCGTGAGGGCGATGATCCACGGTCTGCGCCCGCCGGCCGTCGCGGCGCCCCGCGCTCTGAGCTCTCTGGCCGCCTCCACCCCGTCCATCTCCGGCATGTGCATGTCCATGAGCACGATGTCGTAGGGTGCGAGATCGAAGGCGCGCAGGACCTCCAGGCCGTTGGCCACCGCGTCGGTCCGGTACCCGAGGCGTCCGAGCAGGTGCAGCGCCACGGTCTGGTTCACCCGGTTGTCCTCGGCGAGGAGGACGCGCTCGGGGTGCGTGTCCCGCTCCGGCCGGATCCCCGGCCCGGCGTCCCCTGGGTGCCCCGGTGGCTCGGCCTTGTTCCCCGGGGGCGCCTCGCTCCCCGACAGCGCTCCCAGAGCGGCCAGGATGCGGAGCGGCTTGGCCGGCTTGGTGAGGTGCGCCTGGAAGAGGTCCGCGTCCTCTCCCAGCTCCCGCTTCCCATGGGACGACAGCAGCACCATGGGCATGGCGTCCGCGCCCACGCGCTGGCGCACGGCCCGCGCCAGGGCCACGCCGTCCATCCCGGGCATCATCATGTCGGAGATGCATGCGTCGAAGCGCTCTCCGGCGTCCAGAAGGGACAGGGCTTCCTGCCCTCCGGCCACCGCCGTGGGCTGCATCCCCCAGCTCAGCGCCGAAGCGGTGAGGGTGCGCCGGCTCGACTCGTTGTCGTCCACGATGAGCAGGCGGCGCCCGGTGACCACGGGCAGGGCCGCAGGGCGCTCCGGACGCCGCCGGGGAGGCACCTCGGCCATGCGGACGGTGAAGTGGAAGCGGGATCCACGCCCCACCTCGCTCTCGACCCAGATGCGGCCGCCCATGAGCTCGGTGAGGCGGCGGCTGATGGCCAGACCCAGCCCGGTGCCCCCGAAGCGGCGCGTGGTGGAAGCGTCCACCTGGGTGAACGACCGGAAGAGGCGTGACTGCGCGTCCTCGGGGATCCCGATCCCGGTGTCGGACACGCAGAACACCAACTCGACCATGCCCGCTTCGCGCTCGCCGGCCCCGACGGTCACCTTCACCTCGCCCCGCTCCGTGAACTTCAAGGCATTGCCCACCAGGTTGACCAGGACCTGGCGGAGCCGCGTCCCATCCCCGCGCACCTCCTCGGGAACGGCGTCGTCGATCTCGTACAGCAGCTCGAGCCCCTTGTCCTGGGCCCTGTGCGCCAGCAGGTCGAGAACGCCCTCCACCGTGCCCCGGATGCCGATGGTCTCCTCCTCCAGCTCCATGCGCCCCGACTCGATCTTGGAGAAGTCGAGGATGTCGCCGATCACCGTGAGCAGATCCTCGCCGCTCCTGCGGATGATCTCCGCGTACTCCTGCTGCGCCCGGTTCAGGGGCGAATCCAACAGCAGGGAGGTCATGCCGATGACGCCGTTCATGGGCGTGCGGATCTCGTGGCTCATCATGGCCAGGAACCGGCTCTTGGCCTGGTTCGCGGCCTCGGCTGCGTCCTTGGCCGCCTGCAGGTCCAGCGTCATGCGCCGCGCCAGCGCCGTGGCCCGCTCCCTCCCGCTGAGGAGCAGGTACGTGAGCCAGGCGGTGAGCATCGAGAGCAGCATGCCGCCCGCCAGGCCGAGCACGGGCACGTATGTGCGCCCGAGCTCGTCGAAGCGCTGCGTCGAGCGCACGAGGAGCAGCCACGGCTGCCCGTGGATCACGAGCGAGCGGGTGGTGGTGCGGAGCTCCTCGACTGGGGCGGGAGACCTGCTCCGGTCCGTGACCGTCGCCAGCCGGGCAGCCGGTGCGACCGAGCCTCCCTCGAACACCTCGAACTCGATCTGACCCTCGTTCAGGCTGACCCCGGCCAGTTGCCCGTCCACGCGCACCGCGGCGTACACCCACCCCACCAGCGCGACCTCGCGCTCTTCCCGGGTCTCGGGCGCCTTCGTGCCCGAATAGACCGGATAGAAGAGCAGGACGCCCGGGACCTCCCCGTCGCCCGCCACCAGCCGGATGCGCCGCGACATGGCGAAGTCGCCTTCCCTCGCCGCCCGCTCCGCCGCCGCGCGCCGGGTGTTGCCGGATCCCACGTCGAACCCCAGGGCGTCGGGGCTTCCCACGGGACTGGCGTAGTTCACCACGAGGTAGACCTGGTCGCGCTCCGACCCACGCTGGGCGATGAACTCCCCGTAGCCCGACTCCGCCCGGTGGCGGGCCTCGAAGGCGTCCAGTTCGGACACGGGGAGGCGGCGCACGAACCCGAGCCCCTCGAACCCGGGGCCTAGATACGGCACGATGCGGTCGGTCTGCTCGGCCCACGCAACGGCGTTGGGAGCGAACTCCTGGGCGCGCACCGAGCCCTCCAGGCTGTGCAACGCGTGCTCGGTGCTCTCGAACTCGAGGCGGATCCCGTCCACCAGGCGGGAGGCGAGGCGCTCGAAGCGCGCGTCCTCCGAGCGCCGATGGTCCGCCGACGCGAAGACCCACCAGGAGAAGGAGGCGAGGAGGAAGCCGGCCAGCACCAGGAAGGCCGGCAGAACGCCTGGGCGCGCGGCCCCTCGCCTTCCGTCCGTCGCCGGCGGCAACGGTGCTCGACCCTCGGCTGCCACCCTGCTCCTCCGTGCCTGCGTGGTCGCTTCCCGGCGAACGTTGAGCGACGCCTCCTGGAGCGGCAAGGGCCGACCCGCCTCCAGACCCGCCGTCCCTTTCGCCCTCCGGGACAGGGGGAGCAAATTGCCCCATGATCCGCATCCTTCATGAGGACTCCATGCGCAACCTTGTCCCCGCGCGCCGGGCGCGCCGCAGCGCACTCCCTCCCCTCACCACCACCCTCCTCCTCGCCACCGCCTTCCCGTCACCGGCCGCCGGGCAGCTCCCGGTGGGGCTTCCCGCCGCATGGGACCGGGCCGTCGCAGCCTGGCGGGCCGACGTCACCGCCCAGGGCGTTGTGGGTGCGAGCCTCGGCCTGGTCCACGAGGGGCAGTTGGTCCGGCTGGCGACCCATGGGATGGCGGACCTGGACACCGGCCGGCCCGTGGACGAGGAGACCATCTACCACTGGGCCTCCATCACCAAGACGTTCACCGCCGTCGCCATCCTGCAGCTCCGCGACCGAGGGCTCCTCTCCCTGGACGACCCGGTGGTGCGGTACGTGCCCGAGCTCCGCGACGTCCACGACCCCTTCGGCTCCATGGAGGGGATCACGCTGCGCCATCTCCTCTCCCACTCCGCGGGCTTTCGCGCCGGCACCTGGCCATGGAGCGAAGGCGAGCCCTGGGAGCCCTACGAGCCCACCGAGTGGAGCCAGCTCGTGGCCATGATGCCCTACACACGCATCCTGTTCGCGCCCGGCTCCCGGTACAGCTACTCGAACCCGGGGATCATCTTCCTGGGGCGCGTCATCGAGAAGGTCACCGGCGATGTGTTCGAGGCGCACATGGAGAAGAACCTCTTCCGCCCCCTGGGGATGCGCCGCACGTACTACGACATGACGCCCTGGCACCTCCTTCCCTACCGCTCCAACCACTACTTCGTGCGCGACGGCGAGCCCGAGGCCGGCGGGCTGGACTTCAACACGGGGATCACGGTGAGCAACGGCGGGCTGAACGCCCCCATCCCCGACATGGCGCGCTGGCTGGGGTTCCTCATGGGCTCGCCTCCCGAGGGCGTGGACGCCGACGCCATCCTCTCCCGGAGCAGCCTGGAGGAGATGTGGCGCACGGTGGTGCCCATCGGGGAGAGCGACATCGGCCGGGAGACTATGGGATTGTCGTTCTTCCTCTACGACCAGGACGGGCGGCGCCTGGTGGGGCACACCGGCACCCAGAGGGCGTTCTACTCGTTCTTCGTCATGGACCCGGAGGCGAAGGTCGCCGCCATCTGGGTGCTCAACAGCGTGGGGGCGGGTGACGGCCCGCCGCGCGCCGACGAGCTGCGCCTCGACGCTCGCACCCGGGTGGTGCGGGAGGTCTTCCCCTTGTTCCGGGGCCGGCGGTGAGCCCCCGGGTGTGGGCGAGCCGCCTGTCGGTCCTGTCGGCGGTGGTGGCGCTCGCCGGCTGCGCACCCGATGCACCTCCGTCCGCCCGGCCTCCCGAGGCCACCATGAGCAAGCCCGCCATCCAGGCCGCCAACGCCTTCTACTACTACCGGGACGTGGACGCGGCCTGGGACTTCTACACCCGCGTCCTGGGGCTGGAGACCGTCGCCGATTACGGGTTCGCCAAGATCCTCCGGGTTGCCGCTTCGTCGTACCTCACCCTCGTGGACGCGGCGCACGGCATGCACGGGGCTGACGAGCCCAAGAGCGTCACCCTGGCGCTGGTCACCGACGACGTCGAGGGGTGGTGGGCGTACCTCGAGGAGCAGGGCGTTCCCATGCGCTCCGAGCTCGGGCCCGTGGACACGGCCCGGGCCCACAACGGCTTTGTGGCCGTGGACCCTGAGGGGTACCTGCTCGAGTTCGAGCGCTTCAACCCGCATGAGGAGAACACGGAGCTGCTGCCCAGGCTAGCGGCCATCGAGGCGCTGGGGCCCGCCCCCGGCGTCGCCACGCCTCGTCCCGCGGGCCTGCGCATCCAGGCGACGGTGCTCTGGCTCTATTACCGCGACCTCCAGGCCGTGCTGGCGTGGTACGAGCGTACCCTGGGTGCCCGGCTCCTGGTGGACCAGGGTTGGGCGAAGGTGGTGGGCGTGTCCGGCACCGGATACCTGGGGTTCGTGGACGGCAGCCGGGGGCTCCACCAGGCCACGGAGAAGAAGGCCGTGACCGTGGCGTTCTTCACCGACGACGTGGACGGGTGGTTCGCGGCCCTGCGTGGCCACCCCGACTTCCCCCTCCGCACCCCCGAGGTCACCGACGAGAGCGGGCGCGTGCGCACGTTCGTGGGGTACGATCCCGAGGGGTACTTCCTGGAGTGGGACACCTTCGAAGACGTGGAGGAGAACCGGCGCCTGCTGGTGCTGCTCGGCGCGTAGAAGCGGGACCGGGCCCATGATCTTCGGAACCCACGACGCCGCCACGCTGGAGCAGTTCCGCGACGTCTCGTCACGGGCCGTGCGCTCCGCGCTCATGGCCGACGGGCACGTGGGCTACGTCATGCCCATCGGCGGCGTGGCGGCGTACCGGGGGAAGGTGAGCGTGGTGGGCGTGGGGTTCGACATCGCGTGCGGAAATGCTGCGATCCGCACGGACCTCCACGTGCGCGCGCTGGGAGGCCCGCACCGCCGGGGCCAGATCGCCGACGCCATCTTCGAGACGGTGAGCTTCGGGATCGGCCGCAAGAATCGCTCCGGCGACGCCCCGGTGGACCACCCGCTCTTCGCGGACGACGCATGGCACGCCGTGGCCGTGAGCCACCGGCACGAGTTGAGGGAGAAGGCCCGGTCCCAGCTGGGCACCGTGGGAGCCGGCAACCACTACGTGGACGTCTTCGCCGACGAGCACGACACCGTCTGGGTGGGCGTCCACTTCGGGAGCCGGGGCTTCGGGCACACCGTGGCCTCCAACTTCATCGCCCTCTCCCAGGGCCTCTCCTGGGGCACCCGGGCCCGGGAGGTGGAGGTCCTGCTTCCAGTCGCCGAGCCGTTGGGCCACGACTACTGGCAGCTCATGACGCTGGCCGGACGCTACGCCTACGCCGGCCGCGAGTGGGTGGTGCGCAAGGTGGTGGAGCTCCTGGGCGGCAGGGAGCTGGAGCTGGTGCACAACCACCACAACTTCTGCTGGGTGGAGGAAGTGGAGGGGCCCGACGGGCCCGAGCGCATGAACGTCATCCGCAAGGGCGCAACTCCCGCCTTCCCCGGCCAGATGGGCTTCGTGGGCGGCTCGATGGGGGACGACGCGGTCATCCTGCGCGGCGCCACCTCACCCGAGGCGCGGGAGATCCAGGGCCGCGCCCTCCACTCCACGGTCCACGGCGCGGGACGTGTGCTGAGTCGCACGGCTGCGAAGGGGAAGATCCGCAAGGGAAAGGTACTGCGCGCGCCCGAGGTGGACCCGGAGGAGATGCGCCGCTGGCTGGACCAGAAAGGCGTAGTGCTCCGCGGGGGGGACTTGGACGAGGCGCCCCAGGTCTACCGGAGGCTCGACGACGTGCTCGCGGCGCAGGGAGCCACGGTGGAGGTGGTGCACCGGCTGCGTCCCCTCATCGTGTGCATGGCGAGCGGCGACACCTACGATCCCTACATGGATTGAGGGCCGCCCGCAGCCTTTCCCGCCCGCTCCTGGAGCAGCTTGCGGTCGAAGGACTCCGCCTCGCGCAGGCGCTGCACCTCCGCGGTCAAGGCCTCCACCGACTCGGACAGATCCTGGATCTGCAACTGCATCTCCGCAGGACCGGCGTATCCCTGCCCGCTCCGCAACTCCGTGATGGCCTGCACGATCGGTTTGGTGGCGAACTTCGCCGTGAGCACCACGGTGAGCCCGGTCACGGGGACCAGAACGATGAGGATGCCGAAGATGGGGACGAGGAATTCGAGGCCCATGGGGTGCGTCCTGGGGTTGAGGTTCGTGAGTCCCTACGGCTACCGCGGCGCCCGGGGTTCGGATTTCCGAACGCCCGTGCCGGTGGCGCCGCACCGGCTCGAGGCAGCCCTCTTACGCGAGGGCGCTACGGCACGATGGTGCCGTTGTTCACCACCGTCCCGACGATCTGGCCGGTGCCGTTCTTGTAGATGGTCCCGTTGTTGGTGAGGGTCCCCACCAGGGTGAGGATCTTGGCGGCGGGGATGCGGAAGGTGCCGTCCTGGAGCATGTCCCCATTCACCGTGATGCTCTCCACCATGGTCACGTCGGCACCGGCGTTCACGCGAACGTTCTGGAAGGCGCTCGCCCCGGAGCTGACGCCCTTGAGCTGCTGGGGCGCCGTCCCGCTGAAGACCACCTCGTGGGTGCCGCTGGGGGCGAAGACGTAGGCCTGATTGCCCACCCAAGTGAAGTCACCTTCAGCCCAGATCCGCCCGGCGGAGAAGAGACTCCCGCTGGTGCCGTCAAAGGAGGTGTTCCCCTTCACCGTGAGATCGGCAGCGGCAGCAGTCATGGAGAGACGACCCCTGTCCGTGATCGAGAAATCCCCGGCTACCGTCACGTCCTGGCCGTTCAGATCGAGGACGGCTTCCCTGCCGACCACCGTGAGGTTCCCCTCCACGTTGAAGCTGCTCTGCAGCGCCGTAGCCGTCTCGAACTCCAGGTTGGTGACGAGCGTGGAGGGCAGCGACGTCGCGGCCCCGCTGATGACCGTGTGGGCGATCTGCCACCGTCCGCCCGCTGCATCGTTGATGGCCCCGTACGCCCACACCGTGGTCGTGGTCCCGGCCTTGGACTGGACGGTCCCCTGGAGGATGGTCGCGTCGCCGAGGATGGGAATGTTGGTCTCGAAGACCACCCCGGCAGGGTTATCAACGATCAGGTTCTGGAATCGATTGTACCGCTCTCCCGGGAACTCAAGCGTGATGTGCTGCTCGGTTGTTCCGTTCAGCACCACCGTGTGGTTCCCGTCGGGGTTGAACGTCTTGAAGGACACGCTCACGGTCACCAGCTCACCCGACAGATAGATGATCCCGTCCGACAGGAGGCCGTCGGTGTCGCCGCCGCCCAGCAGGAGATCGCCCTCGATGTCCAGCACGGCGCCTGGATCGGACATGACCAGCAGCGCCCCGTTGTCCGTGGACAGGTCTCCATCGATCGCCACGGTCTCCGAGCCCACGTCGAAGGACGATGCGTTCCCGTCCACGGTGAAGTCTCCGCTCACCGTGACGTCGCCCACGGCGGTCACCGAGCCGGTGACGAGGAGGTTGGGCACGGTTCCCGCGATGTCCGCGTCCGTGCCCGACATGGCCACGGTTCCGCTCCCCTCGATGACGCCGCCGGAGACGAGGTCGCCGCTCACCGTGAGGTCGAAGGTGCCGATGTCGAGCGTGGCGCCCTCCTCCAGGGTGAGCGTGCCGATGGAGAAGTCACCGGTGAGCACCGGGGCGGTCCCCGTGGCGATGACGAGCGAGTCGGCAGGTCCGGGCACGCCGGCGGGTTCCCAATTGGCCGGGTCCAGCAGATCGCCCGAGGAATCGCCGGTGAAAGTCCGGGTCAGCACTTCGGACGTGATGGTCACCGACGTGGTCCCGCTGACGCCGGCCGCCGTGGCGGTCACGCTGGCGGTGCCGTCGGCAACCGGGGTGAGGACGCCGGACGCACTGACCATGACCACGCCGGTGTTGCTGGAGGCCCACGTGAAGGCCACGCCGTCCACGGTAGCTCCGCCGGCATCCTTCGCCGTGGCCGTGAGCTGGAGGTCCGCAGCCGTCGATTCCATGGCCACCGACGCCGGCGTCACGGCCACGCTCGCCACGGCCGGCTGGACGGTCACGGAGACCGAGTCGGCCTTGTCCCCGACGCCGGCCACGATGAAGGCGGTCCCGGGCCACGCCGCCGTGACCAGGCCGCCGGAGCTCACCCTGGCGACGGTGTCCGCGCGCGAGGTCCAGGTCACGGTGGCGGACATCGGCTGGCCGAGGGCGTCCCGGGCCTGGGCTGTGAGCTGCAGCGTGGCGCCCTGCGCGGTGAGCGGCTCCGGGGAGGAAGGACTGATCTCCACGGACGCCACCACCTGCGTCACCGTCACGTTCACCGACGAAGACGGCACCCCGCCCGACGTCGCCGTCACCGTCCCCGAGCCCGTCGCGTTGGCCGTCACCACCCCCGTTGCTTCACCCACGACCACCGAGCCCGTCGACGCCCACGTGAAGCCCGCCCCCGGGATCACGTTCCCGCCCGCGTCCTTCGCCACCGCCGTGTACGTCGACGTCTCCCCCAGCGCCGTGAACACCGTCTTCGGTGCCGTCACCTCCACGCTCGCCACCGCCTGCGTCACCGTCACGCTCACCGACGAAGACGGCACCCCGCCCGACGTCGCCGTCACCGTCCCCGGACCCGCCGCGTTGGCCGTCACCACCCCCGTTGTTTCACCCACGTCCACCGACCCCGTCGCCGCCCACGTGAAGCTCGTCCCCGGGATCACGTTCCCGCCCGCGTCCTTCGCCACCGCCGTGTACGTCGACGTCTCCCCCAGCGCCGTGAACGCC
>CAZJFX010000078.1:0-18016 GCA_964545395.1 uncultured Gemmatimonadaceae bacterium
GGTAATCTCCATGCAGCAATATAACCGCAACCACCATAGTGTGAACAGGCCCTAGTTATGGAGGGGGTATCGGTATCACCTTCCTTCGTTAGGGTGGGCCCCCGCGCCGATACTCTCCGGCGCGGGGGTTTCTTGTCTTATCTCTCCTGGCGACCGGCGGCGGAACCACGTCCCATTTCGGTTCCGAAGCCACTCGAACCTCGAGTCGTTCTTCAGCGAATGACGGCAGGAATCCCGTCCCCGGCTAGACTGGTTGACGATCTTGTCCTTGATCGTCTCCCATGCCTCAGTCAATTCGAATTCGGACTTCAGGACTTCTTGCCACACAACATCGGCGTAGCTGAAGTGACCGCGCTGGATCAGATACTGGTTCGCCTTGCCTTCCTCCACCGGAGGCCGATCCAGGACCGGTAGACTGGTCTGTTGGCCGGATGTTCGCTCGGACACCGCAATCGTGAGATCGGGTTCACCGACCATCTTCCCAAGGATGCCCCGTATAGCCGCAGCCTCAGAGCGAAGGGATGTCGCCAACCCCTCAAGCCTTGTGGCCCGGTCCTCAATGCCAGCCACCTTCTCCACGATGCGCGCAAGACGGCCGACGCCGATGTAGGCCTGGTTTGTGGTACTCATATGCGAAACTCCGGTCGTCGGAAACCATTGGTGGGATACTGGGAATGTACCGCGTTATCTCTGCGGCTACAAGATCATCTCTGCGTGGTGACGCGTTAGCACACAGAACATCGAATAGAAGCCGAATGCGAGGGGCCCTGCCTTCCGCCAGGGGTGACGCGAGAGGAGCTACCGGCGGTCCTGCTCACGGTAGATTCTGAGGGGGTCGGGAGGCCGACGATGATGGGACAGGCGGGGAGGACGCGCCGTGAGGCTAGAGAAAGACCAATCCGTCGGCCATTATCCGGGCGTCGACGGTGGGCTCGTCGACCGAATACTCCCGACGACGGACTCCTCGGGGGTGTGACGGCGAGCCGAAGGGAGGCGCGGGCCCCCCGCGGGGTCCGCAGCCGAGGCCCACGAATGAGTGCGAAGTCGAGCAAGGCGACGCACCTGCCAAGTCGAGCGGAAGCGCGCCTTAGGACGCGACGAACCGGGAAGAAAGAATAGGCGCCGCCCAGGGAGTGGCGCGAATCAGGCGGAGTCGCGGAAAGAGGAAGCTGCGTGCCTCCGCGCCATCCCGGGAGCAGGCTTCCCGCGTGCCTTGGCCCTGCCCGGAAGCGATCAGTCTCCCGCGACCGCGCCGTAATCCGCCCGCTCCGCCTCCAGCGACTCCGGGTCCGACATGGGTTGCCAGATCTGGACGGCCGGGAAGGTGGAGAGGAACCAGCGCACCGAGCCCAGCCAGAGCCCCAGGAACATGAGGCCGACGAGGGGATGCCAGAGCGTGAAGACCGGGTCACCCTCGTGCCACAGGGAGGGCGCCACGAGCGCGTACCGCTCCATCCAGAGCCCGACGAGGATCACGGTGGCGAAGCCGGCCAGGAGGGCCGGCTTCATCTTCGCCTTCCGCCCGATGAGCCCGGCGAAGGGGATGACGAAGCACAGCAGGATGGTGATCACCGAGTACGTGCCCCACGCGCCCTCGGAGCGGTGGATGATCCACGCCTGCTCCCAGGGAAGCTTGCCGTACCAGATCACGATGTACTGGGAGAAGAACAGGTAGGTCCAGAACACCGTGAACGCGAACGCCAGCTTGCCCAGGTCGTGGCGCACCTGCAGCCCCACGCAGTGCTCCACGTCCTTGTGTTTCGTCCGCAGGTACAGGCTCCAGAGGATCGTGGCCGCGATTCCACCCCAGAACCCGCCCATGAAGAACCAGGGGCCGAACATGGTGCTGAACCAGTGGGGCTCCAGGCTCATGGCCCAGTCGTAGGAGACGAAGGTCAGCGCCAAAGCGTAGACCGCGGCGAAGGCCGGAGCCATGGTGGTCATGCGCTTGTAGCTCCGAACCTCTTCCTGCTCCTGGCCCAGCCAGCCCTGCGTGAGCTTCTCGCGCCAGCTCTTCCGCCCCGCGTCGTCCTCCTCCGGCTTGTCGGCGAGGCCCATGTCCGGGCGCAGCGCCAGGTAGACGAACCAGAGCGCCATCCCGGTGAGCAGCCCCACGCCCAGCAGGTTGCGCACGATGAGGAAGGGGACGTTCAGGTACGCCACCTTCTTCTGCACCACGGGATCGCCGGCCATCATCTCGATCCAGGGGAAGTACCCCTCCCGGAGCGTGAGCATGGGCAGCAGGAGCACGAAGGCCACGGGGAGGAACGCCACCATGGCCTGGCTCACCCGGCGCACCGACCAGTTCCACCTGGCCTTGGTGATCCAGGTGGCCACCGCCAGCAGGACCGCCCCGGCGGATATGCTGGTGAAGAAGAGCCAGTTGCTGACGTAGGAGATCCAGGCGCTCTTCGGGTCCACGGCGAGCCCGATGACGAAGCCCACCAGCCCCACCGCGAACAGCGCCCTGAAGATGCCGTTCGCCCGAGACGAGCGCGGGACGTAGCAGACGGAAATCTCGCCGGGAAGGTGGACGTGTGCCATGTCAGTTTCCTCCCTGCGGCGCGGCCTGCGCGACGTTGCCGGCAGTGAGCTGCAGGCTCCGCACGTAGTTCACGATCTTCCAGCGGTCGTAGTGGGGGATGCGGAAGCCGTAGCTGGGCATGAGGCCGCGCCCCACCCGGATCATGGCGTAGATGTACGGGTCGGTATACCCGGCGACGATGGGGCCGTTGAGGTTGTAAGCCGCCACCGTGGGGTGCTTCGCGGCGATGACGGCCGTGGCGCCCACGCCGTCCACGCCGTGGCACACCGCGCAGTGCCGGAGATAGAGCACCTCCCCGCGGGCCATTGCCGCCGTGTCGCCCATGGCGATGGGATTCACCAGGCTCTGCACCACGGCGTTGCCGGTACCGATGGGTACCATGTCCATCTGCGTGAAGGGCGCCACGTCCACGCCGTCGGGCTCGCCCAGGTTCACCATGCCGGGCCCTCCGGGGAAGTTGGAGGACGAAAACGACACCGAGCCCACGGGGGCGGGACGCACGTTCTCGTACGGGTCGAACGAGCGCGAGTCGCGCATGCTGCGCCCGAACACCGACACCATGGCGTCGTCCAGGGGCTTGCACCCCGCCGCGGCGGTCAGGGCCAGAGCGGCGGCGGCCAACCGGTACGCTCTCGCGCTACGCATGGGCGGCCTCCGTGCTCTCCTGGAGATCGACGGGCTCATGTGCGCTCAGGATCTTCCGCGCCTCCTCGACCCGCTCGGCGGGAGCATCCACATGGACGCCATAGCGCCCGTTGGTGAACTCGGGATCGTAGATCACCGGCGGCTTCAGCGCCGGCAGGCGGCTCAGGATGAAGAGCCCGATGATGGTGGACAGGGCCCCGAACAGCACCGTCATCTCGAAGGCGATGGGGATGAAGGCGGGGATGGACACGTGGGGCTTGCCCCCCACCACCAGCGGCCAGTCCATGCTGGTCCAGATGGTGAAGGCGAAGCCGGTGGCGGCCCCGGTGAGGCCACCCACGAGGGTGAACACCCGCACGGGGCTCTGCCCGTAGCCCAGGGCCGCCTCGATGTGGTGCTCCGGGTAGGGCGCGTAAGCCTTGAGGCTCTTGAACCCCGCCTTGCGCAGACCCTCGATGGCGTCCACGGCGCTGTCGAGATACTCGTACGACGCGAGCAGGGCGTGCGCCGGCGCGCTCATCAGTGGGCCTCCTTGCGCTGCCTGCGCAGCGGCGGTGGGAGCACTTCCTTCAGCTCCGCGATGGCCACGGGCGGCAGCAGCCTCGTGAAGAGCAGGAACCAGAACGCGAACCAGCCGAAGCTGCCGGCCACCATGCTCATCTCGACGAAGCTGGGCCGGTAGATCCCCCAGGCCCAGGGCTCGTACTCGTGGGAGAGCGACGTCACCACGATGACATAGCGCTCGAACCACATCCCGATGTTGATGAAGATGGAGATGACGAAGAGCGCCGCGATGGAATGTCGCACCCGCTTGAACCAGAGCAGGATGGGCACCAGGCCGTTGCACACCAGCATGGTCCAGGTGGCCCACCAGTAGGTTCCGAAGAGCCGGTTCCAGAACGCCGTGCGCTCGATCTCCTCACCGCTGTACCACGCCATGAAGAACTCGGACAGGTACGCGTACAGCACGATGAGCGACGTGAGCAGGCAGAGCTTGGCCAGCGCGTCGAAGTGCTTGATGGTGAGGTACGCCTCGAGGCCGAAGATCTTCCGCATGGGCACGGCCAGCGTGATCACCATGCCCACGCCCGAGAAGATCGCGCCGGCCACGAAGTAGGGTGCGAAGATGGTGGCGTGCCACCCCGGCACGATGGACATGGCGAAGTCCCACGACACCACCGAGTGCACCGAGAGCACCAGGGGCGTGGCCAGCGCGGCCAGGAAGATGTACGCCTTGCCGAAGTGGTGCCACTGGGCGTCGCTCCCCCGCCATCCCATCGCGATGAGCGAGTAGAACTTCTTGCGGAGCCCCGTGGCCTGGTCGCGGGCCGCCGCGATGTCGGGGATGCACCCCAGGAAGAAGAAGGTGGCCGACACCGTGAAGTACGTGGTCACCGCGAACACGTCCCACACCAGCGGCGACTTGAAGTTGGGCCACAGGAAGCGCGCGTTCGGGTAGGGGATGAGCCAGTAGGCATGCCACACCCGCCCTACGTGGATGAGGGGGAAGAGCCCCGCGGTCATCACGGCGAACACGGTCATGGCCTCGGCCAGCCGGTAGACCGACTGCCTCCAGGGCGCCCGGAACAGGAAGAGGATGGCAGAGATCAGCGTCCCCGAGTGCGCGATGCCGACCCAGAACACGAAGGTGGTGATGTACGTCCCCCACCCCACCGGGGCGCTCAGCCCCGATACGCCGATCCCCTTGTAGATCTGCCAGCCCCACATCCCGAAGAAGAGCCCGACGCCGGCGCACGCGAGAAGAAAGAGCGCCCACCAGCCCTTCCCCGGGCGGGACAGGATCTTCAGGATATCGCGATTGACGTCCGTCAGGTGATGGACGTCCGGATGCGTGAGCGCGCCGCGCTCCTTGGTGGCCGTCGCCATCACTCGTGCCCTCCGGGAGCCACCTCGTGGAACGTGACCTTCTTCAGGTAGCTCACGCCGGGTTGGGTGTTGATGAGATCGTCGAGGACCCGGTAGGTGCGCTCGCTCCGGACCACGTGGGAGACATGCGAATCGGGATCGCGGAGGTTGCCGAACACGATGGCCCCGGCGGGACAGCTCTGCTGGCACGCGGTGACGATGTCACCGTCGCCGGGAACCTTGCCCCGCCCCTCCAGCACCGACCTGTTCTCGGCGTCGCGGATGCGCTGCATGCACATGGAGCACTTCTCCATGATGCCGTTGGTGCGCACCGTGACGTCGGGGTTGAACTGCCAGTTCATCGGCTCCGGCACGTTCATGTCGGAGAACCGGTACCAGTTGTATACCCTCACCTTGTAGGGGCAGTTGTTCGCGCAGTACCGCGTGCCCACGCACCGGTTGTAGATCTGGGCGTTCACGCCCTCCGGCGTGTGGTAGGTGGCGTACACCGGGCACACCGGCTCGCACGGCGCGTTCCCGCAGTGCTGGCACATCATGGGAAGGAAGCGCACGTCCACGTGGGACGCGTGGGTGGCGTCCACGTGCTCGTAGTAGCGCTCGATGCGCATCCAGTGGAGCTCGCGGCCCATGAGGACCTGGTCTTCCCCCACCCACGGGATGTTGTTCTCCGACTGGCACGCGGTGACGCAGGCGCTGCACCCGGTGCACTTGTCCAGGTCGATGGCCATGGCCCAGCGGGCCTTCTCCTCATGCCTCGCGTACTGGCCGTAGCGTGAGCCCTCCAGGGGGAAGGCCTCGGGCTTGCCGCCACCGGCGTCCACCGGGACGAAGCCTCCCACCCCTTGCAGCTCCTTGAGGGGGCCGTGAGCGCCCTCCCCATGGCCCGCCCCGCTGTCGTGTCCCAACGCGGCGATGGCCACCGCCGGGGCGATGGGGCGGTCGTGCTGGCTGTCCGAGCCCTCGGTGGTCACCAAGCGCTGCCGGCGCCCGGTGGGCGCCAGCGTGACCCTGGTGGCCAGCGTGACGAAGGCCCCGGAGGGCTCCTCCGCCACAGCCGGGAGGAGCGTCATGGCGTTGGCGCCCTTCCCCGTGCCCCACCGGCCGAAGTCGGTGTGCCCCCCGCCCATGGCCACGGCCACCACGTCCTCCCGGATTCCCGGGTACAGCCACACGGGCACCTCGACGGAGCCGTGGGGCGAGGACACGGTGACGATGTCGCCCTGCCGGATTCCGCGGGCTTCCGCAGCGGCAGGGTTCACCTCCACCCAGGAGTGCCAGGCGATCTTCGACACCGGGTCCGGGAGCTCGAGCATCCAGGGCGAGTTGGAGAACTCCCCGGCGCCGAAGCGCGACGACGGGTACACCATCAGGATGAAGTCGCCGTCGCCATCCAGCGCGGGGACGTCGAAGGCCGGCGCCGCAGCGGGAGGGAGGATGTCCCGGGCTGCTGGGAACGCCTCCACCGGGTGCTCGGACACGCCCTTTCTCAGCGCCTCCCGCCAAGCGGCCTCGAAGGCCGCCTCATCGGTGCCGTGCATGGTTTGGTGCGCGCCCCGCAGGTACTCGTAGAAGGTCGCACCACCCAGGGCGTGCCCGAGGCGGGACGCCACGGAGAGCAGCACGTCGCCGGTCTGCTTGGCGTCGAAGTGGGGGACCGCCTGCATCACCGGCTGGCGCAGCGCCACGACCCCGGGCTTCGGGCTCGAATCCCCCCAGGACTCCAGGAAGTGGCGGTCCGGAAGGATCAGGTCGGCCAGCGCCGACGTCTCGTCGGGCGCCGAAGCGAAGGAGACCTTGAACCCCACCGAGCCGAAGGCCTCCGCAAAGCGGGAGCCTGCAGGGAGGGAGTAGGCCGGGTTGGCACCGTGGACCAGGACCACGCCCGCCTGCCCACCGGACATGGCGGCGATGGCCCCCTCCATGTCGGCGTAGGAGCCGGTCGCGCCCAGCGGGCCACCCTGCAGGTGGAGGGTGCGGCCCACGTTCCCGGCCACGTGGTTCAGCACCAGGACGGCCAGGTGCGCCGCCGTGGCGCTCCGGTGGTGGACGCCCACACCGGGGCCCAAGGCGAGGCTGGGACCCTCCGAGACGAAGCGCTCGGCCAGGTCCCGGATGGCGTCCTCCCCGATCCCCGTCGCCTGCGCGGCGGCGGCCACGTCGTGGGTGGACAGCAGGGACGCCCAGGGCCCGGCCGTCCTGCCTCCGGCGGCGAGCACCGACGCCATCCCCAGGGCCAGGGCCGCCTCGGAGCCGGGCCTGATGGGGATCCACTCATCGGCGTTCTGGCCGGTGAGCGATAGCCGGGCCCCGGCGTAGACGAAGCGGCCCTTGGTGCCGTGCTCGTCCACCGCGCTCATGCGCGCGAAGCCCCGGTGGTACTCCACGGGCGAGGGCCCGCTCTCCAGGAAGTCATCCCCGAAGGAGACGAGGAAGCGGGTGGCGGCCAGGTCGTAGCGCGGGAGCGCATCCGTCCCGAAAGCACGAAGCATCGCCTCGCGCAGAGGGGCATCGGAGAGCGCGTCGTACTGCACCCTCCTGCCGCCTACGGCACCGAGGAATGCGTCGGCGAGCCCCGACATGCTGGGGCCCATGGCCCCGGCGATGAACAGGACGTTCCCCGCCGCACCCTGGATGCGCTGGGCCAGGAGCGCCTCCGCCTCCTCCCAGGTGGTGGGGCGGAGCGTCCCGTTCTCCCGGATCGTCGGGCCCGCGTACCGGTCCGGGTTATAGAGGTGCTGGAGCGTGGCGTGGCCCTTGCCGCAGAGCGCGCCCCCGGACACCGGATGGTTCGGGTTCCCCTCCACCTTCACCGCCCGGCCCTCGCGGGTGCGCACCCACATGCCGCACTGGGCCGCACAGCCGTCGCACACCGTGGTGTACCAGGTGGCGACGCCCGGGGTGATGTCCTCGGGAGCCACCACGTAGGGGATGAGGCGCTCGACCTTCTGGGGGGAGCAACCCGTGAGCGCCGCTCCGGCGCCGCTGGCGCCCAGAACCTTCAGGAAGTCCCGCCGCTTGATGCCGTCGGACATGGTGCGCCGTCTCCTCTCAGTAGTGGCAGACGGCGCAGTCGTCGGACGCGCCTTCCTTGCGGTGGCAGTCGATGCACCAGCCCATGTCCTTGCCTCCCCAGAGGGGGTCGGGCGCCGTGATCACGTCCATGGTCTGCACCTCGCCGTGGCACTGCTGGCACTCGAGCCCGGCGGCGATGTGCATCATGTGCGGATAGTGGGCGTGGTCCGGGGTCTTGTAGACCCTCACCCAGGGGATGGGCTGCTTGTCGGTCCAGTACTTCATCAGCTTGGCCACTTCCTCGGGCTTGTTGGCCCCGGGGATGACCTGGTGGCACCCCACGCACAGGTCCACGGAGGGAAGGCCCGCGTCCACCGACCGTTCCGCGGAGAAGTGGCAGTACTGGCAGTCCATGCCCAGCTCTCCCGGCTCCGTCCCAGCGTGCGTGTTGTGGGGGAATGCGATGGGCTGTGAGGCGACCATGGCCACCGCGCCCCCGGGGGCCGCCGTCCGCTGGGCGTCCTGAGCCCGGATGAAGGCGAGGCCGGCGAGCGCCATCGCGCCCGCCACGCCTCCGATGAGCCAGTGCTTTCTCATTCGACTCTGGACTCCTGGAGCGAGCCGCGCCCGGGGCCCCGGGCAGCCTTGTGGGGATGCGTTGCCGACCCGGTGGAAGGAGGCGCGGAACAGACCGCGGAATGGGCCGTTGAATCGCCGTGGAATATGGGGCAAGAACGTATCCGCCAACCCATGGTGGGGTCAAGGCGATCGTCCTTGTGGCATGGCGATCATCCTTGTGGCATAAGGAACCGCGGGGGCTGGGGCGGGTTCTAGACCGCGTCGGGCCAGGCCCTGCCGGCCGACGGCCCTGGGGAGCCTTGCGGGCCCCATCCCTCACCGACCCCACCCATGCCCGAGACCGATGCCGTGCCAGGAGACGCCCGTCCCTCGCTCGAGTTCCTCGACCGCCTGGTCCGCGAGGTGGAAACCGTCTTCCACGGCAAGCGGGAAGTGGTACGTCTGGCGCTGGCCGCCCTCCTCGCCCGGGGCCATATCCTCTTCGAGGACGTTCCCGGGGTGGGGAAGACCACCCTCGCCCACGCCCTGGCGCGGGCCCTCGGCGGGGAGTTCCGGCGGATCCAGTTCACCTCGGACCTCCTCCCCTCCGATGTTCTGGGCGTCTCGGTCTATCGCCCCCAGACCGGGGAGTTCGAGACCCGGCCGGGCCCCATCTTCGCCAACGTGGTCCTGGCCGACGAGATCAACCGGGCGCCCCCCCGGACCCAGAGCGGCCTCCTCGAAGCCATGCAGGAGGGCCGTGTCACCATCGACAGCACCACCCACGACCTGCCCCGACCGTTCCTCGTGATGGCGACGCAGAACCCACTGGAGCACCACGGGACGTACCCGCTCCCGGAGAGCCAACTGGACCGGTTCCTCATGCGGATCACCATCGGCTACCCGGGGCCCGAGGCCGAGAGGCGCATCCTCACGGAGTCGTCGGACGCGGGGCCGGTGATGGACCGCTTGCGCGCCGTCCTCACGCCCACCCAGGTGCTCCTACTCCAGGAGCGCGTGGAAGAGGTGGAAGCCGACGGGACCATCCTGGACTACCTCATGGCCATCGTGGAGCGCACCCGGCTCACCCCCCGCCTGCGCATGGGCGTCTCCCCCCGGGGCGCCGTCGGGCTCTTCCGGGCGGCGCGGGCGTTCGCGCTGGTCCAGGGGCGCACGTATCTGATCCCCGACGATGTGCGGGAGCTGGTGATCCCCTGCCTGGCGCACCGCATCCTCCCCACCGGGACTTCCGGAGCCACCCTGGACGCCCACGAGCACGCCGCCCAGATCCTCGAGGCGATCCTCGAGGAGGTCGAGGCGCCGGTTTGAAGCACGTCCTGGCTCTCGCAGCTCGGGGGCTCGGCTTGGGTAGCCGGATCCTGTGCAGGGTGCGCGAGATCCGGCGGGCGATCCGGGCGTGGCGGCGCCTCAGCTTCACCGTGGGTGGAGCCCTGTTCACCGCCGGAGCCTTCGCCGTGGGCTTCGCCGCCATGAACACCGGCAACAACCTCCTCTACCTGCTCCTCGGCGCCATGCTGGGCTTCATCGCCGTGAGCGGCTGGCTCTCCGAGCAGGCCATCCGTGCGGTGCGCATCGAGCGCCGGCTCCCCCGTGCGGTCACGGCCGGACAGGAGCTCCGCATCTCCTACGAGATGACCAACCACAAGGAGCGTCTCCCCAGCATGGCCGTGGAGATCCTCGACGGGGAGCTTCCCGGGCGGGCGTTCTTTCCCCACGTGGCGGCCGGTCACACGGCTCAGGCCCACTCCTCGAATGCGCTGATGCGCAGGGGCGTCCACCCCCTCCGGACCGTGACACTGTCCACGTCGTTCCCCTTCGGAATGTTCCGCAAGGAGCGCGACCTGGACGTCCCCGGCCAGATCGTGGTCTGGCCCCGCACCGACCGACCCGTGAGCGTCCCCTCCCCCGCCGGGGGACGCGTGCCCCGCTCCGGTGCCGGCGCGAAAGGGGCCCACGGCCACCGGGGGGAGTACCGGAGCTTGAGAGCCTACCGGCCCGGTGACGATCCCCGGGACATCCACTGGCGGTCTTCGGCCCGGCTCCGGGACCCGGTCCTCCGCGAATACGAGCGGGACGGGGCGGAGACCCGCTGGATCTGGCTGGACCTGGCGTCCGACCCCGGGGATCCGGCGGAAGTGGCCGTGGAGGCCGCTGCGTCCCTGGCGGCGCAGGCCATGGCCGAAGGTCGCAGCTTCGCCCTGGTGGCTGGAGCGAGCGTGGTGGACCCGGGCGAGGGCGCGGGGCAGCTGGAGCGGGTCCTGGACGTCCTCGCCCGGGTGACCTTCCGGCCCGGCGCCCCCGCCCCTCACCCCCCGGTGGACCCGGAGTCGTGCATCCTGGTGTCGGTGGACGGAGCCCCCGGGTTCGGGGACTCGGTGGTCGTGGGCACATCCGCCCGCTTCCAGGAGCCCCCGCTCCCCGGCGCCGGCGGGGATGCGCCATGAACCTCCGCCTCCTCCACCGCCGCCTCGCCGTCCTCATGGCCATGGCCGGGCTCCTCGGCTTCGCCGGCGGCGCCGGGGTGGAGCCCGTCTCCGCCCTCCTGGCCGCAGCGGCTCTCGTGCTCGCGCTCTTCTGGCAGCCCCGCCGGGATCTCTCGTCCCGGATGGAGCGAGTCTGGCTCCCTCTGGTCGCCCTCCTCGTGGCCCGGGCGCTCCTGCACATCTTCGTCATCCGCGACGACGTGGTCGTCCCGGTGGTGGACCTGCTCCTCCTGCTCGTGGCCGCCGAGTCGCTGCGCACCCTCGACGCGCCCAACGACTTCCGTCTCTACGCCCTCTCCTTCGCCCTCCTCCTGGCTGCCACCGCCTATCGCCCAGGCATCGTGTTCCTCGTGGCCTTCGTGGCGTTCGTGGGGCTCGCCACGGTGGGGCTCATGGTCGGCCACCTCCACCGCGCCGCCGAGCGGCACGGGGTGCGGGAGATCCCCCTGGGCCGGCCGCTCGTGTGGACCACCACGGGCCTGACCGGGGTGATCCTCCTGGTCGCTGCCGCCGTCTTCGTCGTCTTCCCCCGGGTGTCCCGCGGATGGGCCGGCCGGGAGGAGACGGTAACCACCTCCATTGCAGGGTTCAGCGACCAGGTCTCCCTCGGCGAGCACGGGTCCACGATCCTCGGGAACCCGCAGATCGTCCTCAGGGTCGAGTTCCCCGGCGGCCTCCCCCAGCACTATCACGGACTCCATTGGCGGGGGCGCTCCTATGACCGCTTCGACGGGGTCCGTTGGACCCGTTCCCGGAGGCTCCCTCCTTCCGGCGGCCCCACGCGCTGGTACCGGGAGCGCTGGCGGGCCCCCCGGCTGGAGCAGAGGATCTACGGGGCGCCTCTGGACGTGCGCGTCCTCTTCGCCCTCCACCCGGTGCTGGAAGTGGATCCGCAGAACGGGATCCAACCCCTCTTCGACAACGCCGGCGACTTCCTCTACTGGGGCTCCGTCGCCCCGTCGTACACCGCCTGGTCCCCGGGCGCGGCCCCCACGGCGGAGGAGCTGCGCTCGGCGGAGGGGGGATACGTTCCCCAGGGTCGCTACTTCCTTCAGCTCCCGGAACTGGACCCCCGGATCCCGGCGCTGGCCGACTCCCTCACCGCCGGGCTCGCCACCCGCTACGACCGGGTCATGGCCATCCAGAGGCACCTCCGCTCCTTCGGGTACACGAGAGACCTCCCCACCACCGCCCGGGAGACGTCGCTGGAGCACTTCCTCTTCCAGCGCCGCGCCGGCCACTGCGCGTACTTCTCCACCGCCATGGTGGTCCTGTTGCGCGCCACCGGCATCGAAGCCCGGAACGTGAACGGGTTCCTGGGAGGCGAGTGGAACGACTTCGGGGGCTACCTCGCCGTGACCCAGAACCAGGCCCACTCGTGGGTGGAAGCCTGGTTCCCGGAGTACGGGTGGGTCGCGTTCGATCCCACGCCCGCAGGAGCGGGGGGCGGCGGGGGCGCGGACGCATGGTTCTGGCCCGGGCGGATCTTCTTCGACGGCCTCCAGCACCGCTGGAACAAGTGGGTGCTGGACTACAACGTGGAGACCCAAGGGGGACTCTTCCTGCGATGGTCCGGCCTCCTCGGGAGTCCTCGCGTCGAGGACGTGCTGGAACAGGCTTCCGACACCGGAGCCCCCACCCTCTGGGGACCGCTCCTTCTCTCCGCGCTCGCTCTGGCCGGATTCTGGTGGGCGAGGAGGGGTGGGCGCCGCGTTCCCCGGGAGACCCGGATCTACCTGCAGCTGCGCGAGGCGTGCGAGCGCAGCGGCGTGAGCGTGAGCCCGGGGCTCACACCCCTTGCCCTGGTGTCGCGGGTACGCCTCCGCCGCTCCGGCGCCGCTGGCGCCGCGGCGCGGGTCGTAGACCTTTATCTTCGTGCACGGTACGGACGACAAAGCCTGGACGAGGCGGAGCTTCGCGCCATGGCCAGGGCCCTGAAGGAGGCTCGGCGGAGCCTGGGGGCGAAGGCGTGAGGAGGAGCGCAGGATGAACGGAGAACGAAGGGGACCCGAGGATCTCTGGGGTGATCGCCCGGTGCCTGCGCCGGGAGAGAGCCAGCGCTTCCACATCGGTCCCCTCACGGTCTGGCTGCGTGCCGAGGACGGCGAGCTCTGGATCGCCCACTCCCGGGCGACGAGAGGAGAGGAGCCGGACCGTTCGCTTCCCGACGACGCCCAGTGGAGCCGGTGGGCCCTCCCGGAGGGACACCGCCACCTGCACCTGTCCCCCGTGTTCCCCGACCGCCCCCTGGTGGTGAAGCCGGAGCACGCCTTCACGCTGATGCGGAGGGCCAGCGCGCGCGTCTACGTGCGCGTTCCGGTCTGGGTCCGGGTGGAGGCCATGGACCGGGCCGGAGGACGCCGCGTGCTCCTCACCGAGATCCCCACCGTGCTCCTCTCCGAGACATGGTGGGGTGACGTCCTCGACGGGGAGCTGGCCTACTGGCTGACCACCCAGGGGCGCCGGAAGCTCGCGGAGGAGCTCTTCAACGCTCATCTGGTCATCAGCGCCGTTCAACTCGACAACCTCTCCGACGACGACCTTCGGGTGGAAAAGCTCTCCCTGCGGGTCGACCACCTCAGCGTGTACGAGAAGGACGGCTGGCTCTGGGCCGAAGAAGTCCGGGTGGAGTACCATGGCGAGGACGAGGGCACGGAAATCCACATGGACGACAACCCACCGCCCGAGGCCGCCGGCGCGCGGGAGATCTCGCCGGCCCGGGTGCAGGGCCACTCGTTCAAGGCCCGGACGTTCGCGCGCCTGCGCGCGCTCTCCGGGTGGGGAGGCTGAGCATGCTCACCATGGCCATGGCATTCCAGGAAGCGCAGGAGGCCGCCCGCTCCGGCTTCGATCTCAACCACCTGCTCTCGGACCCCGGCCCCCTCTTCCGGGCTGCGCTCCTCGTCTTCGTGGGCATTCCCGCCATGTGGGCCCTGTCGCGCTGGATCCGCGGTCAGATCTCGACCCGCTACAATCCCCAGAGGGGGCTGGTGGCCGGCAAGCTGGTCTTCTGGCCCCTCGCCCTCATCATCGCCGTATCGGTCCTGAGGGAGCTCGGGTTCAGCCTCTCCCCTCTCCTGGGTGCGGCCGGCATCTTGGGCATCGCCTTGGGGTTCGCCTCCCAGACCTCGGTCTCCAACGTCATCAGCGGCTTCTTCCTCCTCGCGGAGGAGCCCTTTCAGGTCGGGGACGTGATCCAGGTGGGCGACCTGAAAGGGGTCGTGCTCACCATCGATATGCTCTCGGTGAAGGTGCGCACGTTCGACAACCGGATGGTGCGCATCCCCAACGAGACGCTGGTGAAGTCCCAGTTCACCAACGTGACCTACTTCCCCATCCGCCGCCTGGACGTGCCGGTGGGCGTGGCATACAAGGAGGACATCGGGCGCGTACGGCAGATCTTGCTGGACGTGGCCAAGAGCAACCCCAACGTGCTCATGGAGCCCGAGCCCATGGTCATCTTCCAGGGATTCGGAGGTTCGTCCGTCGACTTCAAGTTCGCCGTGTGGGTGCGGCGCGAATCGTTCCTGGCGGTGAAGAACGGAATCACCGAGGACGTGAAGAGGAGGCTCGACGCCGAGGGCGTCGAGATCCCGTTCCCCCACGTGTCCATTTACACGGGGAGCGAATCGGAGCCCTTCCCGGTGCGCCTCCTCAAGGAGGATGACGCATGAGCGAAGCAACCCGCGGTGTGCACCTGGCCACCCTGGCCCACGAGGGACGCATCTGGGACGCCTACCTCGAGTTCGACGACGACCCGGCGCTGACGGATTACCGGGCGCGGGTACGCTTCTCCTCTCCCGAAGCCGACCGCTTCTACCGGACCACGGTGATCATCATCGAGCAGAGCTACGAGGAGGCGGTCCACCACGCCCGCGGGCTGGAGGAGCGCCAGCTGCAGGCGCTGCTCAGGTCGGTGCTGCCGGACAAGGAGGAGGAGTAGCAAGAGGCCCGCGTCATCCGAGCACGCGCGCGGTGCGTTGGAGCCCTGTGGGTGGAAGCGTCCGGCGCGGGTCGTCCGCAGGGGGACATCGGCGCCGGGAGGTGGTCGGCCCGACAACGCTTCGCGTTGTTACCCCGCTAAGCGAGGCCCATGGCCGTCAGGACGGCATAGCGCGAAGCTCGTAGGCCGAGCGGTCCCCCGAAGGACACCCCCGCCGGCCGCCCCGACCCGAGCGTTCTTACTCGTACCGGAGCGCGTGCATCGGATCCGTGCGCGAGGCCCGCACCGCCGGCACGTAGCCAGCCCCCAGCGCCACCGCGGCTAGAAGCAGCGTCACGCCGATCATCACCCACGGGTCGTTGCCCTCCAGCCCGAACAGGAGCGATTGGGCGGCCCTCCCCAGCGCCAGGGCGGCGAGAAGGCCCAGGACCCCGCCCACCACGAACATCCGCGTCACCTGCATGAGGACCATGCTCCGCACCTTCCCGGAGGTGGCCCCCAGCGCCATGCGGAGGCCGAACTCGCGGGTACGCTGCGCCACGGTGAACGCCAGCACTCCGTACAGCCCGACAGCGGCCAGGAGCGTGGCCAGCGCCGCGAACGCCGAGGCGAGCATGCTGATGATGCGGTCCACGAAGACGTTCTCCCGGACCTGCTGGTCCATGGTCTTCAGCTGCTCCAGCGGGAGGTTGGGGTCCAGGCGCTTGAACACCTCGGGGAGCGTCTTGAGAAGTTGCTCCGGGGGGAGTGAAGTCCGCACGTAGAACGTGCTCCACCCCAGGCGTTCGTCCTGCCGGTATGGCGCGAAGAAGAGGGGCGGCACCTCCTGCTTGACCTCGCTGTACTTGGCGTCCTTCACCAGACCGACGATCTGCGTGTCCAGCTCGTCCTCGCTCAGCCCCGGGTTTGGCGATATGAACTTCCCCACGGCCTCCCGGGGGTCGAGGTTGAACTTCCGCGCGAAGGCCTCGTTGATGATGGCGACCTTGGGCGCCCCCAGGGCGTCGGACACGGTGAACTCGCGCCCAGCCAGCAGAGGGATCCCCATGGTGCTGAAGTACGCGGGACCCACCTCGTTGTAGCGCGAGTTGGAATCGATGTCCGGCCCGCGCTGGAAGCCTTGCACGGCTACGTCCGTCCCCCAGTTGCTGCCGCCGAGTAGCGGCACCAACGCGGAGGTGACGCCCGTCACCCCGGGGATGGCGGCCAGCTCCTGCTCGACCTGCTCGAAGAGCGCCCGGGTCCGCTCCGGCTCGTAGCCGTTGAGGACGGGTGAGACGCTGAAGGTCACCACGTTCTCCGGGTTGATGCCGAGGTCCACGCGGCTCACGTTCACCACGCTCCTGATGAAGAGCCCCGAGGCCACCAGGAGCGCCATGGAGAGGGCGATCTGCGCCGTCACCAGCGACGTGCGGAAGCGCGAGGCGCTCCGGGCACCCGAAGGCTGGCCGGCGCTGCTCTTGAGCATCGTCACCAGGTCGGCGCGGGACGCGTGCAGCGCAGGATAAAGCCCGAAGAGGAAGCCCGTCCCCAATGCCAGCAGCCCCACGAACGCGATGACGGTCGGGCTGATCTCCAGCCTGAGGTCCGTGAGGGCCTGCGGAGGAATGAGAGAGCCGATGAACGCCAACGTCCACTGCGCCACAAGCAGGCTCGCGACCCCGGCCATGAGCGCCATGAGAAGCGACTCGGTGAGAAGCTGTCGGACGAGACTTCCCCGGCTCGCGCCCAGGGAGCCGCGGACCGCCATCTCCTGGCTCCGCCCCGCGCCGCGTGCAAGCAGCAGGTTGGCCACGTTCGCGCAGGCGATGAGGAGCACGAGGCCCGTGATACCGAAGAGAATGTTCAGCGGGGTCTCGGCCTCCCGGTGTACGTTGCTCTGACCGCGGTACCCTGGTTCGAGGAGGACCCGCTTGGCCCTGAACCGCGTCAGGGTGGCCTCGCTCATCCCGTCCTGGAGCGGCACTTCCACCTCGTTGACGATCCCGGAGTAGGTCGCGTTGATCTCCCGGTCCGCCTGCTCCAGAGTGACGCCCGGCTTCAGGCGCGCGAAGACGTACGCCCAGTAGTCACGCCGGTTGTCCCACCTGTTCCAGCCCCGTTCCATCTCCCCACGCATGGTGAGGGGCACGAAGATGTCGAGGTGGGATCCGAGCGTGGTCCCCTGGAAGCTCTGCGCGGCCACGCCCACGATGGTCATGGGGTGACCATTCACGACGAGCGTCTGCCCGAGGACCGCCGGATCCCTGCCCAGCCGGTTCTCCCAGTAGCTGTAGGACAGCACCACGACCGGGTGAGCGCCTGGGTTCACGTCGTCGGACTCGCCGAAGACCCGCCCCAGCGCCGGCTGCACCCCCAGGAGGGGGAAATACGATCCCGACACGAGCACCCCCGCAGAGCTCAGCGTCTGCCCTTCGAACGCCAGGTTGGCGCCGAAGATCCTGTGGGCCGCCATCCCGCTGAAGGGGCCACCGGCCTGGGCCAGGTCGCGGTACATGGCATAGCTGAACACCGCGTCGACGCCGCCGGCCTGGTTGCTCGACTGCGACCCCGGCTTGGGCCCCGGCGCCGCCAGGTTCACCAGGCGTTCCGGCTCCCGCACCGGGAGTGACCGCAGCAGCATCTGGTCGAAGAGGGAGAAGATCCCCGCGTTGGCCCCGATCCCCAGCGCCAGCGACAGCACGGCCACCGCCGTGAGGAACGGAGACTTCATCAGCGTCCGCACCGCCATCCTCAATCCACCCATCCTGCCCCCTCGACGCACGTAGGCCCCGACCCCGACGCCTCCGCCCCGGTTCCGCAGGCCTCCGTCCCGGTCACGCGATCCCCGCGCGCCCTGCAGTCATGGACGAAATACCGCCGACAATGGTTAGGCAGTGGAAGTAAATAACATTCACGTACGAGAGCGCGGCCGAATCGCGT
>CAZJFX010000079.1:0-17819 GCA_964545395.1 uncultured Gemmatimonadaceae bacterium
GCGCCTGCCCGCGTCCCGCTCCCACTCCGCCAGCCTCCCGTTCCGAAATCGCTGGGCGCCGCCCGGCGGCGTTGATGCCCCCCCGGCGCTCCGGTATATTCAGGCCCGTTGGGCCAGAGGAGGGGGCCGTCCTGGCGGACGGCCCCTTTCGTCATTGACCCGCCGCACCGACCCCTTCACCGGCACCCAGCACGACCATGACCAAGGAGCAACTGCAGCGTCTCCAGGAGCTCACGGACAAGATCCGCGAGCTCAGGGGGTATCTTTGACCTGGACCGGCGCCAGGAACGGCTGCGCGTCCTGGACGAGGCCATGGCTGAGCCGGGCTTCTGGAACAAGCCGGAGAAGGCCCAGGAGGCCATAGCCGAGGCCAACCGCCTCAAGAGCTGGGTGGTCCCGTGGAGCAGGCTCCACAAGAGCGCCGGCGACCTCCACGCCCTGCGCGAGCTCCTCGACCTGGAGGAGGACCCCGAGCTCCTGGCCGAGTTCGAGAAAGGGCTGGAGGCGCTGGAGGGGGGAGTCGAGGCGCTGGAGCTGAAGACCATGCTCCAGGGGGAGGACGACCACCGCGAAGCCCTGGTCACCATCCATCCGGGAGCGGGCGGCACCGAGTCCCAGGACTGGGCCGAGATGCTCATGCGGATGTACACGCGCTGGGCCGAGCGGCACGGCTTCGAGGTGAACGTGATGGACCTCCAGGAAGGGGAGGAGGCCGGCATCAAGAGCGCCACCCTGGAGATCAAGGGCGAGAGCACCTACGGGTACCTCAAGGCCGAGGCGGGCGTACACCGGCTCGTCCGCATCTCTCCCTTCGACGCGCAGGCGCGGCGGCACACGTCCTTCGCCAGCGTTTTTGTGTATCCGGAGGTGGAGGACGACATCGAGGTGGACATCGACGAGGGAGACCTCCGGGTGGACACCTACCGGGCTTCCGGGGCGGGCGGGCAGCATGTGAACAAGACCGATTCGGCGGTGCGCATCACCCACATGCCCACGGGAATCGTGGTGGCGTGCCAGCAGGAGCGGTCCCAGTTCAAGAACAAGGCCACGGCCATGAAGATGCTCCGGGCCGCGCTCTACAAGCACGAGCTGGAGCTGCGGGAGAAGGAGCGGGCCGTCCTGGAGGCCACCAAGACGGATATCGCCTGGGGCAACCAGATCCGCTCCTACGTATTCCAGCCGTACACCATGGTCAACGACCACCGCACCGAGCTGAAGGTCGGCGACGTGTTCCGGGTGATGGACGGAGACCTCGATCCCTTCATCGAAGCGTACCTGAAGCAGTTCGGGGCCGCCTCGGCTGCGTCGTGAGGGCGGCTGCATGGAAGATCCCAACCAGGTGCTGAGGATCCGCCGCGAGAAGTTGGCGGCCCTGCGGGAGAAGGGGTTCGAGCCCTTCGCCTACCGGTTCGACTTCTCCCACCGCGCGACCGGCGCGATGGCGGCCTTCGCCGAAGCCGAGGGGACGGGGACGCTCACGGAGGCCGGGCACGGCCCCCGGGTGCGCGTGGCGGGCCGCCTCGTGGCCTGGCGGTCCCACGGCAGGAGCGCCTTCGCCCACGTGGAGGACGCCAGTGGGCGCATCCAGCTCTACTTCAAGAAGGACCTGCTCGGCGAGGGAGCCTTCGGTGCCCTGGACCTCCTCGACCTGGGCGACTGGCTGGGCGTGGAGGGCCCCCTCTTTCGCACCCGCACCGGCGAGGTCACGGTCCACGTTGCAGCCTGGACGCTCCTCTCCAAGTCGCTCCGCCCGCTGCCGTTCGGCAAGGTGGACGTGGATCCCCAGACCGGCGAGAAGAGAACCTACTCGGGGTTCGCCGACACCCAGGCGCGCTACCGCCAGCGGTACGCGGACCTGGCCGTCCACCCCGAGGTCCGCGAGGTGTTCAGGAAGCGCGCCAGGATCATCACCGAGCTGCGCTCCTTCCTGGACGCCGAGGGCTTCCTGGAGGTGGAGACGCCCGCGCTCCAGCCCCTTTACGGGGGCGCCTCGGCCCGGCCCTTCGTCACCACGCACAACGCGCTGGAGCGCACGCTCTACCTGCGCATCGCCGACGAGCTCTACCTGAAGCGCCTCATCGTAGGCGGCCTCGACCGGGTCTACGAGATCAGCAAGGACTTCCGCAACGAGGGGATCGACCGCTTCCACAACCCCGAGTTCACCATGCTGGAGTGGTATCAGGCCTTCGCGGACTACGAGGTCCAGATGGACCTGGTGGAGCGCCTGGTGGTCCATGTGGCGGACAAGGTGCTGGGAGCGCGTGCCTTCACCTACGGCGAGCACCGCATCAGCGTGGAGCCGCCGTTCCGGCGCATCCGCCTGGTGGACACGCTCTCCGAGGCGCTCGAGGAGGACGTGCACGACATGCCCGACGGGGAGCTGCGCCGGCAGGCCGAGACGCTGGAGATCCCAGAGCTGGCCGGAGCAGGCCGGGGCAAGCTCATCGACAAACTCTTCGGCGAGCTGGTGGAGCCCTCCCTGATCCAGCCTACCTTCGTGCTGGATCACCCCAAGGAGCTCTCTCCGCTGGCCAAGCCCAAGCGGGGCGAGCCCCACCTCACCGAGCGCTTCGAGCTGTACATGGCCGGGATGGAGGTCTTCAACGCCTTCTCCGAGCTCAACGACCCCCTGGACCAGCGGGAGCGCTTCGAGGCCCAGGCCGCCCTGCGGGCCGACGGGGATGATGAGGCCCAGCAGGTGGACGACGACTACCTGCGCGCGCTGGAGTACGGCCTGCCGCCCACCGGCGGCGTGGGCATGGGTGTGGACCGGTTCGTCATGCTCCTCACGGACCAGGCCTCCATCCGCGACGTGATCCTGTTCCCCATCCTCCGGACCGACGAATGACGCTCCGGAGCCGCGCCTGAGGACGTCGGAGGTGCAGAGCCTCTACTGGTTCATCGCGCGCCACTACCTGGGCGCAGGCAGGGATCGGGGGCTCCTGTCCCTGATCACCTGGATCGCCTTGGGCGGGGTCACCGTGGGCGTCACCGCGCTCATCGTGGTCATCGCGGTCATGACAGGGATGCAAGAGGACCTCCAGGACAAGATCCTCGAGTCCACCCCCCACGTGCTCGTCCTGGAGCAGGGCTCCAGCCTGCGCATGGGTGACTGGAGAGGAGTCGTGGACACGGCCCTGGCCGTGGACGGCGTGGTGGGAGCGGCACCCTTCGTCCTCACCACGGTGGCGGTGACCAGGGGCGCAGGAAACTCCGCCTACACCCAGACCGCCAACCTCTACGGGGTGAGCGTGGACACCGCGGGCGCCACGGCCACGGACATGGAGCGGAGCATCCTGCAGGGAGCCCTGGACCTGGAGCCCCCGGCGTCCGGTCTCAACCCCATCCTGCTGGGGATCGGGCTGGCGGATCGCATGCAGATCTTCCCCGGTGACACGCTTGTCGTGATCTCCTTCGAGAACCTGCGCAGGGGCCTCATGGGGCTCTCCCCGACCATGCGCAACTTCGAGGTCACGGGGACGTTCGCCACAGGGATGTACGACTACGACACCCAGAACGTCTACACGACGCTGGCTGCGGCCCAGGACCTGCTGGGCCTCGCCGGCGACGACCTGGTTTCGGGTGTGGGCGTGCGCACCACCGACCCCGAGCTCGCCACCCGGGTGGGGGACGAGATCCAGGCCCGCCTGGGCTTCCCCTACTACGTGGAGAGCTGGAAGACCACCAACCGCGCCCTCTTCAGCGCCCTGAAGCTGGAGAAGCTGGCCATGGGGCTCATCCTCTTCCTCATCGTTCTCGTGGCAGCGTTCAACATCGTGAGCACGCTGGTCATGGTGGTGTCGGACCGGACGAGGGAGATCGGCATCCTCAAGGCCATGGGCATGACCCGGCGGGGGATCCTGCGCGTCTTCGTGCTCCAGGGCTTCTGGATCGGGGTGACGGGCACGGTGGCGGGAACCGGGCTTGGGCTCTCCTTGTGCTGGCTCCTGGATCGGTACCAGATCATCAGGATCCCGCCGGACGTCTACTTCGTGGACCACCTCCCGGTGAGCCTCCAGGCCATGGACGTGGTGACCATCGTGGTGGTCAGCGTGCTCGTCGCCTTCGCCGCCACCCTCTATCCGGCCCTGCAGGCATCGCGTCTCGAGCCGGTGGACGCCATCCGCCATGAGTGACGCCGCCATACCTGTCCCGGCCCCGCCCCTGGAGGCGAGAAACCTGGAGAAGCGCTTCCGCAGCGGCGACGGGAGCGAACTCCACATCCTTCGGGGGGTAAGCCTGCGCCTGGAGTCGGGAGACGCGCTGGCCGTGGTGGGAGCCAGTGGGGCAGGGAAGTCCACGCTCCTCCACCTCCTGGGCGCTCTCGACCGCCCCTCCGCGGGAGAGGTCTTCCTGGGAGGCCGGCCGGTGGCCGGGCTGGACGACGAGTCGGTGGCGGCCGTTCGGAACCGCCACGTGGGGTTCGTGTTCCAGTTCCACCATCTGCTCCGGGAGTTCACTGCGCTGGAGAATGTGATGATGCCGGCCCTGTTGGCGGGCACAGAGTTCGACGAGGCCCGGAAGCGGGCACATGAGCTCCTTCTCGCCGTGGGAGTGGAGGGGAGGGAAGAACACAAGCCCCGCCAGCTGTCGGGGGGCGAGCAACAGCGGGTCGCCGTGGCCCGGGCGCTGGTCAACGAGCCCCTCGTGCTCCTGGCCGACGAGCCCTCGGGGAACTTGGACGGAGCCACCAGCGAGCGCCTCCACGATCTCCTCTTCCGACTGCGCGAGGAGCGCGCCCTGTCCATGGTGATCGTGACCCACAACCCGGACCTGGCCCGGCGGGCGGACCGTCGCCTGCTCATGGCCGACGGGCGGCTCCATGAGCAACCTCAGGGGTAGATAGAGGGCATCCATGGGCAGCACGCAGGAGGTGACCCATGACCTGTGACCAGTGCGGCTCCGACGACGCCGTCGTACACCTCACGCAGATCGTGAACAACCAGATATCCACGCTCCACCTGTGCGAGAAGTGCGCTGCGGCGAAGGGGCTGGACACGGCCCCGGAGGCCGTGAACTTCCCCCTCTCGAATTTCCTGGCGCAGACGGGCGAAGGGGACGCCGCCTCGACCGAGCCGGCCAAGGACCTGCGCTGCTCCTTCTGCGGCCTCACGTTCCAGGACTTCCGTGACACGGGCCGCCTCGGATGCCCCCACTGCTACTCTGGCTTCGAGGTACAGCTGCGGAGCCTGCTCCGGCGCATCCACGGAGGGACGCAGCACGTGGGGAAGGTGTACCTGCCCCCGGATCCGTCCGCCACCGACGTCCAGAAGCGCCTGGAGACGCTGCGCCGCAAGCTGCAACGGGCGGTGGAAACCGAGGCCTTCGAGCGCGCGGCCCGCCTGCGCGACGAGATCCGCGCCATGGAGCCCGTCCGATGACCTCGCTGGACGAGCTCTCGCCGGTCCCAGATCACGGCCTCTCCTGGCTGGAGGCAAGCGGGGACCATGCCGACATCGTCCTGTCCACCCGCGTGAGGCTGGCTCGGAATCTCCAGGGGCACGCCTTCGGATCCCGTGCCCGGGTGGACGACAGTGAAGCGGTCCTGACCCGCTTCCGGGATTGCCTGGGAACCTCGCGCCCGCTGTGCGGCGGCGCGCTCCTCCCCATGTCGGAGCTCAGCAGCCGATCCCGCCGCATCCTCCTGGAGCGCCGTCTCATCTCCCGGGAGCTGGTGGGAGACCCGGAGAGCACCCCCGCCAAGGGCGGCGCGGTGCTGCTTTCGGACCACGACCCCCTCTCCATCATGGTGAACGAGGAGGACCACTTCCGCATCCAGGGACTCCTCTCCGGGCTACGCCTCCAGGACGCCTGGAACGACGTGGACCGCATGGACGAGGAGCTGGGGCAGGAGCTCCCCTACGCCTACCACCACGAGTTCGGGTACCTGACCAGCTGCCCCACCAATGTCGGCACGGGTCTCCGCGCCTCCGTCCTGGTGCACCTGCCGGGGCTGGTGCTGACCAAGGAGATCGGCAGGGTGCTCCAGGGTCTGGGGCAGGTGGGACTGACCTTCCGCGGGCTCTACGGTGAGGGCTCGGAGGTGGTAGGGAACTTCTTCCAGATCTCGAACCAGACCACGCTCGGGAAATCCGAGGAGGACCTGGTGGACCACCTGGACAAGATGGTCCGCCAGGTCATCCAGTACGAAAACCAGGCGCGGCTGGTGCTCCTGCGCGACGCACGGTCCGTGACCGAGGACAAGATCTGGAGGGCCTACGGCCTCCTGCGGTACGCCCGGGCTCTCTCCTTCGAGGAGTTGATGAACCTGCTGTCCGGGGTCCGGCTGGGCGTCAGTCTGAAACTCCTCCCTGGACTCCGGGTATACACGCTGAATAAGATCATGATTTTTACGCAGCCGGCGCACCTGGAGCAGGCCGCCGGTCGCGATCTCCCTCCAGCAGAAAGCGACGTCCACCGCGCCGCGTACGTGCGTCGGGTCCTGGCACGCGAAGGGGACGGGTCCACCGGCACAGCCGTCGAGGGCGGGGACAGGTCGAGGAGCTGAGGAGGGGCGGCACCGCCACGAGGGGAAATGAACTACAACTTCACCGACCGGGTCCGAAAGGTCCTGGCCATGGCCCGGGAAGAGGCCATCCGTCTCCAGCACGACTACGTGGGGACGGAGCACATCCTTCTCGGCCTCATCCGCGAGGGCGAGGGGGTGGCCGCCGCCGTGCTCACCAACCTGAACGTGGACCTGGACCAGATCCACGAGCGGGTGGAGGAGTCGGTGCGCAAGGGTAAGGCCACCATCGCCTTGGGGGAGCTCCCCTATACCTCGCGGGCGAAGAAGGTGCTCGAGTTCGCCATGGCCGAGGCCAGGGACTTCAACCACTCGTACGTGGGGACCGAGCACCTGCTCCTCGGACTCCTCCGGGAGGAGAAGGGGATCGCGGCGCAGGTCCTGAACTCCCTGGGCGTCACCCTGGAGGAGGCGCGCGCCGAGACGCTGAAGGTGCTGGGCTCGGACGTCACGGCCCCGGAGCCTGGCGGCCTGGTCGGAGCGGCCGCGCAGGGGGCTCCGATGGCGAAGCCCGGCGACAAGAAGACCAAGACCCCGGCGCTGGACCACTTCTGCCGCGACCTCACCGAGTTGGCGAGGCAGGGCAAGCTGGACCCCACCATCGGGCGCACCAGTGAGATCGAGCGCGTCATCGAGATCCTCTGCCGCCGCAAGAAGAACAACCCGGTGCTCATCGGAGAGCCGGGCGTGGGCAAGACAGCCATCGTGGAAGGGCTGGCCCAGCTCATATCCAAGAACGACGTGACCGAGGCGCTCCGGGACCATCGGGTCCTGGCACTGGACATGGCCGCGGTCATCGCCGGCACGAAGTACCGGGGGCAGTTCGAGGAACGGCTCAAGGCGGTGATGAGCGAGATCCAGCAGACCAACACGGTCATCCTCTTCATCGACGAGCTGCACACGCTGGTGGGTGCGGGCGCAGCCGAGGGCGCCATCGACGCCTCCAACATGCTCAAGCCGGCCCTGGCCAGGGGCGAACTCCAGTGCATCGGCGCCTCCACCCTGAACGAGTACCGGAAATACATCGAGAAGGACGGCGCCCTCGAGCGCCGCTTCCAGCCGGTCATCGTGGACCCACCCGACGTGGACGAGACTGTGGCAATCCTCAAGGGTCTGCGCAGCCACTACGAGGACCACCACCGCGTCGTCATCCCCGATGACGCGCTGGAGCATGCGGCCAAGCTCTCGGACCGCTACATCACGGACCGCTTCCTCCCGGACAAGGCCATCGACGTCATCGACGAGGCGGGTGCTCGCGCCAGGATCGCCAGCCAGGTCCCCCCCGCAGACGTGGAGGAGCTCAAGGCCGAGCTCGCCGACATCGCCCGCAGAAAGGAGGAGGCCATCGGCAGCCAGGACTTCGAGCGTGCGGCGGAGCTCAGGGACCACGAGCGCGAGCTGACCCACAGCATCCGTGAGCGCCAGGACGCCTGGGAGGAGGAGCGCAAGCGCCACCGGCCCGAGATCTCCTCCGAGGACGTGGCGTTCATCGTGAGCCGCTGGACCGGCGTGCCGGTCACCCGCATCCGCCAGACCGAGTCCGAGCGCCTGGTTCACATGGAGAACGAGATCCACCGGCGGGTCGTGGGCCAACAGGACGCCATCGGGGCCATCTCCCGGGCCATCCGGAGGAGCAGGGCAGGACTCAAGGACCCGAACCGCCCCATCGGCTCCTTCATCTTCTCCGGACCGACGGGGGTGGGGAAGACGGAGCTGGCCCGGGCCCTGGCCGAGTTCATGTTCGCGGACAGGGAAGCCCTGATCCGCGTGGACATGAGCGAGTACATGGAGAAGTTCTCCGTGTCCCGGCTCATCGGCGCGCCTCCCGGATACGTGGGCTACGAGGACTCGGGGGCGCTGACCAAGGCTGTGCGCCGCCGTCCGTACTCTGTGGTCCTCCTCGACGAGATCGAGAAGGCCCATCCCGACGTGTTCAACATCCTCCTCCAAGTCCTGGACGAGGGGCATCTGACGGATAACTACGGGCGGGTCATCGACTTCAAGAACACCGTGCTCATCATGACGTCCAACCTCGGCGCTCGGGACATCACCAAGGGCGGAGGGTTGGGCTTCCAGGCCCAGGACCCCAAGTCGAGCTACGAGATCATGAGGGATAAGGTCCGCCAGGAGGTGGAGCGGGCCTTCAACCCCGAGTTCCTGAACCGGGTGGACGACGTCATCGTCTTCCATCCCCTCTCCAAGAAGGAGATCGGGGACATCGTGCACATCCTCCTCGGCGATGTGCGCAAGCGCCTGGAGCAGGAGGAGCTGAGCATCCACCTCACCGACGAGGCCATCAGCTTCCTCGTGGACAAGGGATACGACGAGAAGTTCGGCGCGCGCCCGCTGAAAAGGGCCATCCAACGCTATCTGGAGGACCCCCTGTCGGAGAAGATCCTCACCCAGGAATTCTCCCACGGGGACGAGATCGAGGTGGGGCTCACCCCCGAGGGAGACGGACTCACCCTCCAGGCCGGATCGGCGACGACGACGTGAGGAGGACGGGCATGGGGTGCCGGGTTCGCAAGGCGGGGAAGGTCGCCGCTCTCGCGGTGGCCGCTCTCGCAGGGGTTGTCTTTCTGCACCCCGCCGGGTTGACCGCCCAGACGGGCGGCGGGCGGAGCCCCCTCCAGCGCGTAGACTCCATCGAGGTGTCGGGGAACAGCCGGGTCGAGGTGAGCTCGGTGCGCATGATGTTCGCCATCGATCCTGGGACGGACGTATCCTACCGGCACATCCAGGCGGGGATCAAAGCCCTCCTGGCCTCCGGGCAGTTCAAGGACGTGACGATCCTGGCACGGGGGGGCGGAGCTGCGGGCGGGGTCATCCTAACCGTGAACGTGGAGGAGCAGCCCCTGGTGCGGCGGGTTACCATCGCAGGGCTGGAGCACGCTTCCGAACGGCAAGTGCGTGACACCACCGGCCTGCGCTCCGGGGTCCCCTATAACCCCCAGCGGGTCAAGGAGGCTCAGGCCTTCATCCGCGCCGAGTTGGCCGAAAAGGGCATCCCCTTCGCCACGATCCAGGAGCGGGTGGAGGAAATCCCCGACCGGCCCAACGAGATCGACCTGTTCCTCGACGTTGAAGAGGGACAGCGTGTCACCGTGGCGGAGATCGCGTTCATCGGGAACGAGCGCATCGAGGACGGCGCCCTCCGTGATGCCATGGGCACCAAGGCCGAGGGTTTCTGGTGGTTCCGCCCGGGCACGTACGACGACGACCGCTTCCAGGCCGACCTGGAGGAGAGTCTCCCTGCAGCCTACCGGCGGCGCGGCTTCCTCGACTTCCAGGTCGTGTCCGACACCCTCGTCGTGGACCCCAATACGGGGAAGGCGCGGGTCGAGGTCACCGTGGACGAGGGTCCCCAGTACCGACTGGCTTCCTTCAGCGTCGAGGGCAACAACCGCTTCTCCGACGAGGAGCTGGAGCGCCTTTTCCGGAGCGGGGAAGGTGGGTTGCTCAGCTCCCTGGGGATCGGTAGGAGCGAAGGGCAAGGGCGGGAGGGTGACGTCTTCGACGCGGAAGCGTTCAACGAAGCCATGTCCTCCGCCCATGAGCGATACGCCAACGAGGGGTACCTCTACGTCCAGATCAGCCCCGTGATGTCCCGGAACGATCCCACCGAACCTGGCGGAGATCCAACGGTGGACGTGAGCTGGGAGATCCGCGAGGGCGTGCCGGCGATCGTGAATCGTGTCTCGGTGGTGGGGAACGACTACACCTACGAATGGGTGGTGCGGGATCGGATCTTCATCCTCCCCGGCGACGTCTACTCCCAGGATCGGGTGCTGCGCAGCTACCAGAGCATCTCGTCTTTGGGCTTCTTCGAATCCCCGATGCCGGCCCCGGACATCCAGCCCCTCGAGAACGGAGACGTGGACATCACGTTCAACGTCAAGGAGAGGCAGACCGGGTCGGTCAACTTCGGCACCTCCGTGGGCGGGGGCGTGGGCCTCTCCGGGTTCCTCGGGTACGAACAGCCCAACCTGTTCGGGCAGGCCAAGTCGGGCGCGCTGCGTTGGGATTTCGGCCGGTACCTGAACAGCTTCGAGCTCACCTACTCGGATCCCGCGCTGCGCCAGAGCCAGATCTCGGGCGCCATCTCCCTCTTCAACTCCCGGGACCGCTTCTACCAGTTCTCCACCGGACGTCGCAAGCGCTTGGGCACCAACCTGCGCTTCGGCTTCCCCTGGCCCGGGTCCCGCATCACCCGGATCTTCGCCGGATACGGGATCTCCCGCACGCTCTACGAGCAGTTCGAGGACGCGGACGACACGTCGCTCTTCGGGCGGCCCCCGGGAATTCAGAGCCAGCTGTCCGTGGGCGTAACCCGCCAGACCCTGGACCACCCCGTCTTCCCCGTGTCGGGATCGAAACAGAGCATCGACATCCAGGTCAACGGCGGCCTCCTGGGCGGTGACGGTAACTTCACCCGAACTCTCCTGGAGGGTACCTGGTACGTGCCCGTGGGCCAGATCGGCGATCAGGCATCCGGGGGGCGTCCCCTGCGCTTCGCTCTCGGGTTGAGCATGAAGGCGGGCGCCGTCTTCGGGGACGCCAGCGCGTTCCCCTTCGACCGGTTCTGGATGGGGGGAGTCCAGTTCGGGCAGCCCCTGCGGGGCTACGACGAAACGTCCATCACGCCCCAGGGCTTCTATGCCGACCGGTCCGGCGGCATCAGCGACATCGACCGGCTGGGAAGTGCGTTCTTCTCCGTGACCGCTGAATACGCCCTGCGCCTCAGCGATCAGATCTCCATCCAGACCTTCTACGACGCCGGCAACGTCTGGCGCGACCCCTGGGACATCGACCCCACCAAGCTCTTCCGCGGCGCGGGCTTCGGAGTCCAGTTGGTGACCCCCTTCGGCCCCATCGGCCTGGACTACGCCTACGGCTTCGACAAGCCGAACCCCGGCTGGAAGCTGCACTTCCGAATGGGAGTCGGATACTAGAAATTCTTAGGTTTTATCCGCGTCCGATCACGCCCCTCCGGGAACCTCCCGGGAACACCGGGACTAGGATACGCGAGGGACACGACGCACCGGTGGCGGAGTCAGCCGACCGCGGGAGCGCTCAGAGTACCAATCAACCCCAACGGAGCACACGCCCATGCGACGCACCCCGTTCGCTGCCCTGGCGCTGGTCTTCGCGCTTGCCGCCGGCACAGCGGAGGCGCAAACGCTGAAGATCGCCTACATCAACTCCCAGGAGATCCTCGAGAAGGCCCCTGGAGCCAGAGAAGCCCAGCAGGCCTTCGAACAGGACATGCAGGGCTTCACCACAGAGGCCCAGCAGCTCCAGGACGAACTCACCCGCATGCAGCAGCAACTCGCACAGCAGGAGTTGACCCTCTCGCCCGAGGCGAAGCGGAACCGGCAGGAGCAGATCCAGCAGAAGGCCCAGGCGGCCCAGACGAGGATGGCCGAGATGGACCAGATCGCCGCCCGACGCCGCTCCGAGTTGGTGCAGCCGGTCATGGACCGGATCACCGCGGTCATCGAGACGATGCGGGAGCAGGGAAGCTACTCCCTCATCCTCGACGTGGCCGCCGGCTCCATCATCGCCGCCGACCCGGGGCTCGACCTCACCGCCGAGGTCCTGCGCCAGCTCGAGACCCCGGCGGCCCCTCCCGGAGGCGCCCGCTAGGCCACGTCGCCTGACCCAAGTTGGATCCAGGGCCCGCGGGCGCCGGCAGGCGCGCCCGTGGGCCCTTCCCGTTCCGGACCGGAGGACCCGAATGATGCCCCCTTCATCCACCCACGCGCTTCTCACCCTCGGCGACGCCTCCCGTCTGGTCGGAGGTCGCCTGGAAGGCGACCCGGGACTGACCGTCACCGGCGTGGCCCCGGTGGAGGAGGCGGGAGACACGGAACTGGCGTTCCTCGCCGCAAAACGCTACGTCAGGCACGTTCCACTCTCGCGGGCAGGCGCGTTCCTCGTCTCCGGGGATCTGGAGGCTCGGGTCTGCCCGCGCCCCCGCATCGTGGTGGAGGACCCGCACCGGGCGCTGGTCCTGCTCCTCCGCCGCCTCCACCCCGAGGAGCCCGCGAGTGCCGCGGTCCACCCCACGGCGGTGCTGGGCCGGCGGGTCCGCTTGGGTGAGGGCGTCGCCGTGGGCCCTTACGCCGTCCTGGACGACGACGTGGAGGTGGGCGACGGCTCCCGCATCGGTGCCCATGTGGTAGTGGGATCAGCGTGCCGCCTGGGTCAGGGCTGCACCCTGCATCCTCAGGTGGTGCTCTACCCCCGGACCGTCCTGGGCGCGGGCGTCATCGTCCACTCGGGAACCGTCCTGGGCGCCGACGGATTCGGCTATGCATGGTTCGATGGAGCCCACCAGCGCATCCCCCACGTGGGACGGGTCGTCCTCGGCGACGACGTGGAGATCGGGGCGAACTCGGCGGTGGACCGGGGGTCCATCGGAGACACGGTGCTGGGGAGCGGTGTGAAGCTGGACAATCTGGTCCACATCGCCCACAACGTGCACGTGGGAGAAGAGTCCCTCCTGGCCGGGATGGTCGGGATCGCGGGGTCCACCCGGATCGGGAAGGGCGTATGGATGGGAGGCCAGGCGGGCGTCATCAACCACCTGGACATCGGTGACGGCGCCCGGCTCGCGGCGGCCGCCAAGGTCCTCCGTGACGTCCCCGCAGGAGAGACGGTGTCCGGGCACCCGGCCCGCCCCCACCGCGAGGAACTCCACCGGCAGGCCCACCTCGGTCGGCTCCCCCGTCTGATGGAGCGGGTGGAGGCGCTGGAGGCGGAGCTGGAATCCCTGAGGAAGGCCCGTCCGGGAACCTGATGGAAGCTCTCCCGGCTTAGGCAACAAGGTCCGGTCGGGTTAGGTTGTAGCGACTTGGACCGGCGGCCGGCGATCCCCAACCTCCGAGGCGAATGAACTCTCCGAACCAGACGACCATCGGCAAGGACGTCACCGTGGACGGTGCCGGTGTGCACTCCGGCGCTCCCGCCACCGTCACCTTTCGGCCCGCTCTCGCCGGCGCAGGGATCCGATTCCGCCGCACCGACCTCGCGGGAGCGCCGGAGATCCCGGCCACCGTGGAGCATGTCTCCGCCACCGACCTGGGGACCACCCTGGCGGCCGGGGAGGCGAAGATCCTCACCGTGGAGCACCTCCTCGCCGCGGTGGGCGCCTGCGGGGTGGACAACGTCCTCGTGGATGTCAGCGGGCCGGAGATCCCTATCCGGGACGGCTCGTTCAGAGACTATGTGGACGTCTTGGACGCAGCGGGCCTGGTGGAGCTGGACGCACCCGCCAAGGTGCTCCGCCTCCCTTCCGCGGTTTCGGTGGAGGGCCCGGGAGGAGAATCCTACGTGGCGGCGCCCGCCGGGGGGCTCAGGATCTCGGCCACCATCGACTTCGCCCACCCCGCCATCGGGCGCCAGTTCGGATCGTTTTCCCTGGACCGGGAGAGCTTCAAGCGCGACATCGCTCCCGCCCGGACCTTCGGGTTCGCCCGGGAGTGGGACGACCTCCGGGCCCGTGGGTTGGCCCTGGGCGCCAGCCTGGAGAACACCGTGGCGCTGGGCGAGGACGGCATCCTCAACGACGGGCTCCGCTTCCCCGACGAGTTCCTGCGCCACAAAGTGGGGGACATGGCGGGGGACCTGGCGCTCCTCGGCGCGCGCCTGGAGGCCCATGTGGTAGCGGAGCGCCCCAGCCACGCCGGCAACATCCGCCTCGCTCGCGCGCTTTCCGAGCACGTGCGCAGGAACCGCCGCACGCCCGTCGTGGACATCAACGAGATCATGCGCTACCTGCCGCACCGCTACCCCATGCTGCTGGTGGACCGGATCGTGGACTTCGATTCGGGGAAGCGGATCGTCGGGATCAAGAACGTCACAATCAACGAGCCGTTCTTCCAGGGACATTACCCCGGGCATCCCATCATGCCGGGGGTGCTCCTCATCGAGGCCATGGCGCAGGTGGGCGGGCTCCTCCTCATGGACGCCGTGGAGGACCCGGAGGGGAAGGTGGTCTACTTCATGTCCCTGGACAACGTGAAGTGGCGCCGCCCGGTCACCCCGGGAGACACGGTGGTCTTCGAGGTGGAGATGCTCCAGTTCCGCCGTGGGATCTGCAAGATGCGCGGCGTGGGCCTGGTGAACGGCCAGGTAGCCACCGAAGCCGACCTGGTGGCGCGGGTCATGGACAGATGAGGGATGCCGCCACGGGCACCCGGGGCGAGACCGCCGTCCATCCCACCGCCCTGGTGGATCCCCGGGCCGAGTTGGGCCAGGGCGTCACCGTGGGGCCATGGGCCATCGTTGGGCCCGGCGTGCGGGTGGGCGACGGCACCGAGATCGGCCCCCGCGTGCTCATCGAGCGGAACACCTCGGTGGGCGAGGACTCGCGGATCTCCAACGGGGCCGTCCTGGGCACGGATGCCCAGGATCTCAAGTACCTGGGTGAGGAGACGTTCCTCGAAGTCGGGCCCCGGGCCGTCATCCGCGAGTTCGCCACCCTCAACCGAGGTACAGCCGCGTCGGGCCGTACCGTGGTCGGCTCCGACTGCCTCATCATGGCCTACGGCCACGTGGCCCACGATTGCACCCTCGGCAACCACGTGATCCTCGCCAACTCGGTGGCCATGGGGGGACACGTGGTCATGGAGGACTGGGTGAACGTCGGCGGCCTCACCGGGATCCACCAGTTCGTCCGCATCGGAGCACACGCATTCATCGGGGGAGCGTCCCGCATCACCCAGGACGTCCCCCCCTACTGCCGCGCTGTGGGGAACCCGCCGAGCCTCCTCGGGCTCAACTCGGTGGGGCTGGACCGGCGAGGGCTCTCGCCGGAGGTGCGCTCGGCGCTGAAGCGGACCTACCGGTTCCTCTTCCAGTCCAGGCTCAACCTCTCCCAGGCCATGGCCCGGGTGGAGGAGGAGGTGCCGGCGCTGCCCGAGGTGCTCCATCTCCTCGCGTTCATCCGGGCGAGCGAGCGCGGCATCGTCATCTGAGCCCTCCATGATCCCTCCCCGACATCCCCGGATCGGCGTGGCGGGCGTGGGTGCCCTGGGCTACCACCATGCGCGCATCCTCGCCGGGCTGGACGGCGTCTCGCTATCGGGGATCCACGACATGCACCCCGAGCGCGCCCACGAGGTGGCGCAGGAGCTGGGGACGACGGCCATGGGGTCCCTGGAGGCCCTCCTGTGCGCCTCCGACGCGCTGGTGGTGGCGGTCCCCACCCACGCCCACGAGGACGTGGCGGCAGCTGCGCTGCGGAGAGGCACACCGGTCCTCGTGGAGAAGCCGCTTGCCCCCACGCTGGCGGCCGCAGACCGGATCCTGGCAACCGCCGGGGAAGGGGGGGCCTTCGTCCAGACCGGCCACGTGGAGCGCTTCAACCCCGCCGTCCTGGCAGCCCTCCCCTTCCTGGACCGTCCGCTCTTCATCGAGTCCCACCGCATGGCCCCCTTCACCCCGAGGAGCACCGACGTGGCGGTGATCCTCGACCTCATGATCCACGACGTGGACCTGGTGATGAGCCTGGTGGGTGCGCCCCTCGTAGAGCTGGCCGCGACCGGGCTCGCGGTGCTCACTTCCAGCGTGGACATCGCCAGCGCCCGTCTCACCTTCTCCACCGGGGCGGTGGCCAACCTGACGGCGAGCCGGGTATCGCTGGAGCGGACGCGCAAGCTACGGATCTTCCAGCCGTCGGGGTACGTGAGCCTGAACCTGGCCGACGGGACCGGCGAGTTCCTCAGGCTTCGGCGAGACCTCTCGGAGCTCCAGGCCCGGGCAACCACCGGGCCCGCCGCCGTGGACCTCTCGGAGGTTGTGGAGCGCGTAGCGCTCCAGGGGGACGGCGTGGAGCCCCTCCGGCGGGAGTTGGAGGATTTCCGCGACGCGGTCCAGGGCAAAGCCGCCCCGGCGGTGACGGGAGACGATGGCAGGGCAGCGCTGGCCGTGGCCCTGGCCATCCAGGAACGGATCGCGAGCCATGTCGTTGATACGCGTCCGGCGTGAGCGGAGAAGGCTCGGCCACGGCGCCCGGAGCGGGATGCCGCCGGTCCGGCTGCTCGTCCTCCTGGCCCTGGTCATCGTGCTCATGTGGTACCTCGGACGTTTCTGACCGGGGTGAGCCGGACGTGACCCCCCGACCCACCATCCTCCTTCTCGCCGGAGAAGCCTCCGGGGACGAGCACGCCGCCGCAGTGGCCCGCGCACTCCGCGCCCGCTGGCCCGAAGCGCGCCTGGTGGGAACCGGCGGGCCGCGCATGGCCGACGGGGGCGTGGAGCTCATGGCCGGCCTGGACCGAATGGCCATCATGGGGTTCGCCGAAGTGGTGGCTCACCTGCCGTTCTTCCGCGCGCTTCTCGCCGCCCTGACCCGCCGGCTCGCGTCCGGGGAGATCGACCTGGTTATCCCCGTGGACTACCCCGGCCTCAACCTCCGCGTCGCCCGTGCGGCGCACCGACTCCACGTCCCCGTCCTCTACTACATCGCGCCCCAGGTGTGGGCCTGGAAGCCCCGGCGCTCGCGCCAGCTGGCCCGGTGGTCGCGGCACGTGGCGGTCATCCTCCCCTTCGAGGAGGAGATCCTGAGGGCGGCGGGAGCGTCGGCCTCCTTCGTGGGTCACCCGCTCCTGGAGCGGCCGGGCGAGGTCGAAGACAGGGACACGCTCTGCCGCCGGCTGGACGTGGACCCGGGGCGCCCCATCCTGGCCCTCCTTCCCGGGTCCCGGAGGCAGGAGGTACACCGCCACCTGGACACCTTCGCCCGCGCCGCCGAACTGGTCCGGAGCGTGCGCCCGGAGGTTCAGCCGGTCCTGGGCCGAGCCACCTCCGTGCCGGAGACGTGGCTCTCGGGCGCAGGCCTCCCGGTGACCGGGGACTCCCGCTCGCTCCTCCGCCACGCCCGGGCCGCCCTTGTGAAGTCGGGGACGTCCACGCTGGAGGCAGCTCTGGAGGGAACCCCTTTCGCTGTGGCCTACCGAACGCACCCGGTGACCTTCGCCCTGGCGCGGCGCTTGGTCCGCGTCCCCCACGTCGCGCTGGCTAACCTGGTGGCCGGGGAAGAGGTGGTGCCCGAGCTTCTGCAGGGTTCCGCCACGCCCTCCGCCTTGGCGGAACGCCTCGTCCCCCTGCTCGGGGACACGCCGGCCAGGACCCGCCAACTGGACGGGCTGGCCCGGGTGCGCGCGGCCCTGGGCACGCCGGGTGCCTCCACGCGCGTGGCCAAGCTCGCGGCGGACATCCTGAGCGAGCGCACATGAGACACCCTGTGTCAACCTCCCCCCGTTCAGGCGGCTGCGGAGGTGGGTTG
>CAZJFX010000080.1:0-17780 GCA_964545395.1 uncultured Gemmatimonadaceae bacterium
ACTGGAATCAGGGCTCCAAATACGGTGGGAACTTCAGACTAGCCCGCGCGCCCGAACAGCGGTACTATGATTAGTACATTACATTGTACCAAAGGTGGTGCTCGTGCCGATCCTCAAGCCCAGCCAAGACGTCCAGCCGCTCTCCGCCTTTCGGGCCAACGCAGCGGGCTTCCTCGACCAGGTGAGAGCGACGAAGCGTCCTCTCGTCATCACGCAGCACGGCAAGAGCGCCGCGGTCGTCCTGGACGTGGACGAGTACGAAGCACTTGTGGAGGAGCTCGAGGTCATCCGGGCCATCCGCCAGGCGAAGTCGGAGCTGGCGCGGGGTGAGGGCATCGCGCACGAGGACGTGGTCGGCGATCTCCGCGCGAGACTGGAACGGTGAGGATCGTCTGGTCTCCAACCGCGAGGAAGCGGGCCCAGGCCGCCGTCGACCACATCCGCCTCGATCGGCCCCAGGCAGCGTACGAGTGGCTGGACAGGCTGGTGCACCGGATTGAATTGCTGCCTGACTTTCCTGAGCAGGGTCGGGTAGTGCCCGAGTGGCACGAACCGTCGGTGCGAGAGATCTTTCACGAGCCCTACCGCGTCATCTACGAGGTCCTCGACGATCGGATCGAGATCCTCACGCTGAGTCACGTCCGGCAGCAGCTTCCTCCTGGACCGCCGGGAAGCGCTTCCTGAACCAAGCCGGGCCGCGTGATGCCCGCGCGCCTCCGTTGACCTCCAAGCCCGCTTTATCCATCTTTCTGCGCTGTCCAAACGGACGGTGAAATGCCGAGAAGCGGGGCGCTGGACCGGCGCCCCCACCTTCAGGGCCCCGAGAGGGCCGACGTGAGGGTCGCGAAGAGCCGCGGTCGGGGCACACCCCGTCGCGGCACGGTTGCGGCCCGAGATCTTCTCGGGTTTTTCTGTTGGTCCGGAGCCCTACGGCTCCTCCTGGTGACTCGAGTCGGAGGTAATTCAGATCAACGACAAGAGAGTTCGCGTCAACGAGCAGATCCGCATCAGCCCGGTGCGGCTCATCACGGACGACGGCGAGCAGATCGGCATCGTCTCCATCGACGAAGCCCGGGAACGCGCGGCGGAGAGGGGTCTCGACCTGGTGGAGGTGGCCCCCGAGGCGCGTCCCCCCGTGGTCAAAATGATGGACTACGGGAAGTACAAGTACGAAGAGGCCCGTCAGGCTCGTGAGGCGCGCAAGAAACAGCATACGATCCAGGTCAAGGAAGTGAAGTACCGGCCCGGGATCGAAGAGCACGACTACCAGTTCAAGACACGCCACGCCCGCCAGTTCCTGGAAGAGGGCAACAAGGTCAAGCTGACCATGATGTTCCGTGGCCGGCAGGTGACCCACCCGGAGCTGGGCCTGGAGGTCCTCTCCCGGGTCACGGAGGACCTGCAGGAAGTCGGGAAGGTGGAGCAGCAACCCGTTTTCGAGGGGCGCACCATGTCCATGGTGGTGGCACCCCTGAAGGTCAAGTGAGGAAGCAGACATGCCCAAGATGAAGACCCACAGGGGTGCGGCGAAGCGCCTGAAGGCCACCGGCACCGGTCGGCTGAAGCGCAACAAGGCGAACAAGAGTCACATCCTGACGAAGAAGACGACGAAGAGGAAGCGCGGGCTCCGCAAGGCGACCCTGATGTCCAAGGCCGACGAGAAGCGGTACCAGAAGCTGCTTCCCTACGGCGCTTAAGGAGGAAGAACCATGCCTCGCGCCACATCCGCCCCTCGGCGGCACAAGCGGAAGAAGAAGCTGCTCAAGGCGGCCAAGGGGTACTTCGGCGGCCGAAAGAACCTGCTCCGGACCACGAAGGACGCGGTCACGCGGGGCTGGGAGCACGCCTACGAGGACCGGCGGAAGAAGAAGCGGAACTTCCGGAGCCTCTGGATCGCCCGCATCAACGCGGCGGTCCGCGAGCACGACATCACCTACTCCAGGTTCATCTGCGGCCTCAAGCACGCCGGCGTGGAGATGGACCGGAAGGCCATGGCCGACCTGGCGGTGCGGAGCCCCGAGGGGTTCGCCGCCCTGGTGGAGGAGGCCAAGAAGGGCCTGACGGTCGAGGCCGGCTGAGCCGGGGTCACCGAGACGGGGAAGGGGCTCCACGGCGTGCGCCGTGGGGCCCCTTCTCGTTACTTTACGCCCTTCGAGGCACACCCCGCCCCGCCGGAAGACCATGAGCGAAGTCCACCCCACCGAAGCGCTGCGCTCCCTGGAGCGCGAAGCCCTGGAGGCCATCTCCCACGCCGCGGATCTCCACGCCCTGGAGGAGGCCCGCATCACGTACCTGGGGCGCAAGGACGGGCGCATCTCCGTGATCCTGCGCTCCGTGGGTGCTCTCCCTCCCGAGGAGCGTCCCGCCGTGGGGCAGGAAGCCAACCGGGTGAAGGAGCGGGTCACCGAGGCGCTGGACTCGCGGGAGCGAGACCTGGCCGGTCCCGCCGGCATGGGAGGAGAGGACCTCACCCTTCCCGGCCGCGGGCCCTGGAAGGGGGGGCTGCACCCCGTCACCCGGGTGGTGGACGAGATCTGGGGGATCTTCCGCGACCTGGGCTTCACCCGGGCCCGGGGCCCCGAAGCCGACACCGAGTGGTACAACTTCGTGGCGCTGAACACGCCGCTGGACCATCCCGCAGCCGACGAGAACGACACGCTGTACCTCGACGGCGGGCGGGCGCTGTTGCGCAGCCACACTTCCCCGGTGCAGATGCGCACCATGGAGAAGCACGCTCCGCCCATCCGCATCATCGCGCCCGGGTGGGTGTACCGCCGCGACACCTACGACGCCACCCACACCCCCGCCTTCCAGCAGATCGAGGGGCTGGTGGTGGACGAGGGGGTCACGTTCGTGGACTTCAAGGCCACGCTGGCCGAGTTCCAGCGCCGTTTCTGGGGCCCGGGCACGGAGGTCCGCTTCCGGCCTTCGTTCTTCCCGTTCACCGAGCCCAGCGCCGAGGTGGACGTGAAGCGCATCATCCAGCGCACCGACGGCACCCGGTTCCAGACCGACTGGATCGAGGTCATGGGAGCCGGCATGGTGGATCCCAACGTGTTGGACAACGCCGGCTACGACTCGGAGCGCTACACGGGCTTCGCCTTCGGCATGGGGCCGGGGCGCATCGCCATGCTCAAGTACGGCGTGGACGACTTGCGTACCTTCTTCGACAACGACATCCGCTTCCTCGCCCAGTTCGCCCGATGAACGTCTCGTACCGTTGGCTCAAGGACATGGTGCCGGGGCTCGAGCTGAGCCCGGAGGAGGTCGCCGCCCATCTCACGCTCCGGGGCGCCCCGGTGGAGGGGATGCACTCCCCCGGCGCCGAGCTCGGCGAGGTGGTGGTGGGCCGGGTCGTCACCGCAGGACGCCACCCCAACGCCGACCGCCTGTCGCTGTGCATCGTGGACGCGGGCAAGGGCGTGGTGTCGGTGGTGTGCGGGGCGCCCAACGTCAAGGCGGGTTCCTGGTATCCCTTCATCCCGGCAGGATGCACGCTTCCCGGGGGCGTCCTGATCAAGAAGTCGAAGATCCGGGGCGAGGTCTCCGAGGGGATGCTGTGCTCGGCCCGCGAGCTGGGACTCGGCACCGAGCATGCCGGGATCCTCGAGATCTTCGGCGACTTCACCCCCGGCGAGCCGTTCGTGGAGGCCATGGGGCTGGACGATGTCACCTTGGACGTGGAGACCACGTCGAACCGGGGGGACCTCCTCAGCCACCTGGGGATGGCCCGGGAGTTGGCCGCCGAGGGCTCGGGTGCGGCGCGCCTGCCGGAGATCCCCGGCGCGCCCACCCTCGATCTGGGCTTCGCCGAGGCCCCCGACGAGGTCGCCGTGGGCGGCGTCCGCATCCGCATCCAGGACCCCGAGCTGTGTGCGCGCTACCTGGGCGCGGTGATCCGGGGGGTGAAGATCGGCCCGTCCCCGGCGTGGATGGAGGAGCGCCTGCGGGGCGCGGGCTCGCGCCCCATCAACAACGTGGTGGACGCCACCAACTACGTCATGCTGGAGATGGGTCAGCCTCTGCACGCCTTCGACCTCTCCAAGCTGGGCGGCTCTGCGGTGGTGGTGAGGCGTGCCGGTACCGGGGAGAAGACGTTCACGACGCTGGACGGCGAGGAACGTGCCCTGGACCCCGACATGCTCATGATCTGCGACGCCGAGCGGCCGGTGGCCGTGGCGGGCGTCATGGGCGGAAAGGACTCGGAGGTGGACGACGCGACCACCGACGTGCTCCTGGAATGCGCGCTCTTCGAGGCCAAGTCCATCCGCTCCACCCGCAAGGGGCTGAACCTCTCCACCGACGCCTCGTACCGCTTCGAGCGCGGCGTGGACCCGGAGGGGATGCGCACCGCCCTCGAGCGCGCGGTGGCGGTCATCCTCGCCACCGCCGGAGGCCGCGTGGACGGGCCCGTCCTCGATGTGTGCCCGCGGCCGTTCACGTCCCGGGTGGTGGAACTCCGCCTCGCACGCGCCCGCCACCTGCTGGGCGTCGAGCTGGACGCTGCCGCCGTGCGCGGATACCTGGAGCCCCTGGGGCTCCAGGTGGAGAGCGAGGCGCCGGGTGTCCTGCGCGTGCGCGTCCCGGGCTACCGGAGCTACGACGTGACCCGGGAAGTGGACCTCATCGAGGAGGTGGCACGCGCCCACGGCTACGACGTCTTTCCCGCCGACCTGGGCGGATACCGCCCCGGGACGGTGCCCGACCACCCCCTCTTCCGCCTCGAGGACGAGCTCCGTTCCGCCCTCGTGGCCCGGGGGTTCTTCGAGGCGCAGACGCCGGCCTTCGTCCCCGAGGCTGAAGGGAACGTGCGCGTGGCCAACCCCCTCAACACCCGGGAGCCCTTCATGCGCCGCACGCTTCTCCCGTCGCTCCTGCGCCGGGTGGTGCACAACTTCACCCGGGGTGCGCGCGACGTGCGTCTCTTCGAGCTCGGCACGTCGTTCCGTGTGGCGCCGGAAGGAGGCCAGCCGCTGGAGGAGACCCATCTGGTGGTGGCGTTCACCGGGCGGCGGGAGCCTCCCCACTGGTCCGTTCCCGACGCGCCGTTCACCGTCTGGGATCTGAAGGGGCTCGTCGAGGAAGTGGTCGCCCTGGCGTGGCGCGGCTCCGCTTCCGCGGCGCCCTCCGTCGAGGCATCCCCCTTGTTCGCTCCCGGCACGTGCTTCTCCGTGGTGGACGGCCAGGGGCGCGTGGTGGGAGGCGCCGGGCGCGTCGCCGACGGGAAGGTGGACGCGCCGGTGTGGGCCGATCCGGTGTGGGCCCTGGAGCTCACCCTCCCGGATCCCGTGATGGCGGCGGCCACGCCGGTCCATCACCCCCTCCCGCTCTACCCGGCGGTGGAGCGCGACCTGGCGCTTCTCGTTGGGGACGCGGTGACGGCGGCGGCGGTGACGGCGCTCATGCGCGAGCGCAGCGGCGAGCTCCTGGAGCAGGTGACGCTCTTCGACCACTACCGGGGAGAGGGCGTCCCTCCGGGGAAGCGCTCCGTGGCGTTCCGCTTGCGCTTCAGGGCCGCCGACCGGACCCTGAAGGACAAGGAGGTGGACCGGGCGGTGCAGGGGATCGTGGGACGCCTCAAGGAGGAGCTGGGTGTCGAACCTCGAAGATAGCGGCGGCAAGACGGAGAAGGCCGCGCTGCGCGAGCTGGAGCGTGCGGTGGCCGGGGCGCTGGAGCGCTTGCGCTCCCTGCGCGCCCGCGCCGAGGAGGCCGAGGCGAGAGAGCGGGACCTCCAGGAGCTCCTCCGGCGCTTCACCGGGGACCCGGAGGAGGCGGGCCGTCTCCTCGGCCGGATGAGGGCGCTGCAGGCGGAGAACGCCGACCTGCGCCAGCGGCTGGACCGGGGGCGGGAAGGGGTGGAGCGGATCCTGGCGCGGCTGCGCTTCCTGGAGGAGCAACGATGAGCGAGGAGCGCGCTTCCGTCACCGTCCGCATCGCCGGAGAGGAGCACACCATCCGGGCCAACGCGGAGCCCGCGTACACGCGCAAGTGCGCCCGCCTGGTGGACGAGCGCATCCAGGAGATCCGAGCCAAGTCGGGGCTCATCGAGGGACACAAGGCGGCGATCCTTGCGGCTCTCTCCATCGCCGACGAGTACTTCCAGGCCCTGGACGAACTGGCGCGCTCCCGGAAGGACGTGGTGGCGCGCTCCCACGCTCTGACCCGGCGCCTGGACGCGGAGCTGACGGGGGGAGGGGACGCCGGTCAATCTTGACCGCGGTCAGGTTTACGCCCCGCCCCAGCAGGGTCGCTTGCGCTCCGGTTGCGGGAAATCCTATTCTGGCAGGGATCTAGGTTCCCACGCTCTCCTCTCTAACGAGGCGTTGGGTATCTTCTGTCCATCAGGCGGCCAGGCGGTGGCCGCTTCTGGAGTCAATACATGAGCAGCCCGCTCGTGGCGGCGCTGGCGGTCGCAGTAGGACTGGTCTTGGGCACCCTTGGCGGCATCCTGGTGGAGGCCCGCCGGGAGCGGGTGCGCCGGGAGAGGGAGAAGGCCCAGGCCACCGACGAGGCTTCCCGCATCCTGAGCAGGGCCGGCGCGGAGGCGGAGAACCTCAGGAAGGCCGGCGAGCTCGCGGGGCGCGAGGAGGGCTTCCGTCTCCGGGAAGCGTGGGAGAAAGAGGAGACCCACCGCCGGGAAGAGCTCGAGCGCATCGAGTACCGGCTCGTGGAGCGCTCCGAGACCCTGGACCGGCACCTCGAGCGCCTGAACGCCCGCCAGACGGAACTGGAGGCCCGCACCGCGGAATTGGGGGAGCGGGAGAGCGCACTGGGCCAGGAGGCGGCCCAGGTGGCCCGGGCGACACAGGAGGCGGCGCGCCGCCTCGAGGAGCTGGCCGGGATGTCGGCGCTGGAGGCTCGCAAGAAGCTCATGGAGGACCTCCAGGACGAGGCTCGCGCCCAGGCCGCCAACACGCTCCGGGAGATCAAGGAGCGGGCGCAGAGGGAGGGGGAGCGGGAGGCGAAGAAGATCGTGGCGCTGGCCATCCAGCGCATGGCGGCCGAGCAGACCGCGGAGAGCACCGTGTCCGTGGTCCAGCTTCCCTCCGACGAGATGAAGGGACGCATCATCGGGCGGGAGGGGCGCAACATCCGCTCCTTCGAGCAGGCCACGGGCGTGGACGTCATCATCGACGACACCCCCGAGGCGGTGGTCCTTTCCGGCTTCGACCCGGTGAGGCGCGAGGTGGCCCGCCTGGCCCTGGCGCGGCTCATCGAGGACGGCCGCATCCATCCCGGGCGCATCGAGGAGGTGGTGGCCAAGGCCGCGGTGGAAGTGGAGGAAGGGATGGCGCAGGCGGCGGAGGAGGTTCTCTACGAGCTGGGGATCCACAACGTCCACCCGGAGATCGTGAAGACGCTGGGGAGGCTGAAGTTCCGCACGTCGTACGGGCAGAACCAGCTCCAGCATTCCCGGGAGGTGGCCCTGCTCGCCGGCAACATGGCGGCGGAAATGGGCCTCGACGTCCAGGCGGCCAAGCGCGCCGGCATCCTGCACGACGTGGGAAAGGGGATGACCCACGAGCACGAGGGGACGCACGTGGAGTTGGGGTACCGCCTGTGCAAGAAGCACAACGAATCGGAGGTGGTGCTCAACGCCATCCGCGCGCACCACGACGAGGAGCCCCACTTCTTCGCCGAGGCCTTCCTGGTGAGCGCGGCGGACGCCATCAGCGGGTCCCGCCCAGGCGCGCGCCGGGAGATGTTCGAGGGGTACGTGAAGCGCCTGGAGAAGCTGGAGGAGCTGGCCATGGCCCACCCCGGCGTGGAGCGGGTCTTCGCCATCCAGGCGGGGCGCGAGCTCAGGGTCATGGTGGAGCCGGAGAAGGTGAGCGACGGAGAGATGGCCCAGATCTCCGAGGCGGTAGCTCGCGAGATCGAGAGCGAGCTCCAGTATCCGGGACAGATCAAGGTGGTCGTCGTGCGCGAGACCCGGGCGGTGGACTTCGCTCGATAGGACGGCGATCCTAATCCCCATGCCTGCGCAGATCATCTCCGGAAAGGACATCTCCGCGGCCATCCGCGGCGAGCTCCGCCAGCGTGTCTTCGCCCTGGCGGCGCGTCACGGCGTCCAGCCCGGCCTCGCCACCGTGCTCGTGGGGACCAGTCCCGCGTCCCAGATGTACGTGGGGATGAAGAACCGGGCCGCCTCCGAGCTGGGGCTCCACTCCCGGCAGCTCACCCTTCCCGAGGAGACCTCCCAGGAGGAACTCCTCGGCCTGGTGGCCGGCCTGAACTCCGACCCCGCCATCCACGGGATCCTGGTTCAACTCCCCCTCCCCGGGCACCTGCGTAAGACCCGCGTCATCGAGGCCATCCACCCCTCCAAGGACGTGGACGGCCTGCACCCGGTGAACGCCGGGAGGCTCATGACCGGCTCCGGACCCTTCTTCGCTCCCTGTACCCCGCTGGGCGTGGTGGACATGCTTCTCCGCTCCGGCCACGATCCCAACGGGAAGCGGGTGGTGGTCCTGGGCCGGTCGAACCTGGTGGGCCACCCCCTGGCCAACCTCCTCCTCCGGAAGGGAAGGGGCGGCGACGCCACGGTGACGGTGTGCCATTCGCGCACCCGCGACCTCGCCACGGTGACGCGTACTGCGGAGATCCTGGTCGTGGCCATCGGGCGTCCGGAGATGATCACCGGGGACATGGTGAGCCCGGGCGCCGTGGTCATCGACGTGGGGACCCACCGCGTTCCCGACCCCGCTTCGGAGAAGGGCTACCGGGTGTGCGGGGACGTCCTCTTCCGAGAGGTCCGGGAGGTCGCCTCCGCCATCTCCCCGTCCCCGGGCGGCGTGGGCCCCATGACCATCACCATGCTCCTGGCCAACACCGTGGAGTCGGCGGAGCGCGCCGCGGAGGACGTCTGACGTTCGACCCACCCCTCGCTCCTCCCCGAGGACAGCAGTCCGAACCCCGGGTCTGGACGGTCTCCCAGGTCAACCGAGCCGTCCGCTCCCTCCTGGAGTCGGCGGTGGACGCCCTCTGGGTGTCGGGGGAGGTGGCCAACTGGACCCGCTCCCGACAGGGGCACTGCTACTTCACCCTCAAGGACGACCGGGCCCAGCTCCGCTGCGTCCTCTTCGCCCGAGACGCGCTCCGCCTCCCCACCGACCCCCAGGAGGGGATGCAACTCCGGGTCTTCGGGTCCCTCACCCTCTACGAGCCCAGGGGCGACTACCAGCTCGTGGCTCGGCGGGTGGAGGCGGAGGGGGGCGAGGGACTCTGGCGCCTGGCCTTCGAGAAGCTCCGGGCCCGGCTGGAGGCCGAGGGGCTCCTGGACCCGGCCGGAAAGCGGCGCCTCCCCCGGTTTCCGGAAACGGTGGGCGTGGTGACCTCACCCACCGGGGCCGCCCTCCACGACATCCTCACCGTGCTCCAGCGTCGAGCTCCCTGGGTGCGCGTGCTGGTGCGTCCCACCCGGGTGCAGGGGGAAGGAGCGTCGGAGGATATCGCCGCCGCCCTGGCCGCGCTGGACTCAAGCGGCCTCGCCGACGTCATCATCGTGGGGCGGGGCGGCGGCTCGGTGGAGGACCTGTGGGCCTTCAACGAGGAGCCCCTGGCCCGCGCCATCGCCGCCTGCGCCACTCCAGTGGTATCTGCTGTAGGACATGAGGTAGACGTTACTATCTCAGATTTGGTAGCGGACTTACGTGCTCCGACACCATCCGCTGCGGCAGAGGCGGTGACCCCGGATCGGGCCTCCGTTCTGGAACAGCTCGAGGGCGTACCGGAGCGCCTGGCCCGGGGCCTGAGGGGTACGCTGGAGCGCCGCCGCCTCCGGCTGGACCGCTCCCTCTCCCGGGTGGCCAGAGCCATCGAGCGGCGCCTCGTGGTGCCCCGGCAGGAGGCGGACCTGGCCGCCGGAAGGCTGGAGCGGGGGCTCCTGCGCCTCGTGGAGCGGCGACGCTCCCAGCTCTCCGGCGCCGCAGGGCGCCTTCACGCCCTGTCGCCCCTGGCGGTGCTGGAGCGAGGCTACTCGATGGCCCGCACCCGGGAGGGAAAGCTCCTCCGGAGGGTGGAGGAGCTTCCCGCAGGGCGTACATTCCTGCTACGCGTGATCAACGGGACGGTGGCGTGCGAGTCCGCCGGGCCCCTGAGCCCCCTGGAAGGGGAGGGAACGTGACCCAGCCCAAGAAGAAGGCCCAGGCCGCCCGGGACGAGGCCCCCACGCTGGAGGGGCGCCTGAAGCGCCTGGAGGAGATCCTCGCCCAGCTCGAGGCCGACGAGGTGGAGCTGGAACGCGCCCTCGTCCTCTTCGAGGAGGGGGTGGCGCTGGTCCGCGACGCCGAGAAGGTGCTCTCCGAAACCGAGCTCCGGGTGGAGGAGCTCCTGGCCAGGGGGGGCACGGCTCCCCTGGAGGAGGAAGGCGCTTGAGCGGCGCCTTCGACCTGGATGCGTATCTCGCCGGGGAGGCCCCCCGGGTCCACGCCGCCCTGGAGCGCGCCACCACCTGGATCGGGGAGCGGGTGACCCCGGACGTGGCCGCGGCGGTGCGCCACGGCGTGCTCTCCGAGGGGAAGCGGCTCCGCCCGGTGCTGTGCGTCGCGGCGTTCCGGGCCTGTGGTGGTGGAGACGGGGACGCGGCCTACGACCTGGCTGCCTCCTTGGAGCTGATCCACGCTTACTCCCTCATGCACGACGACCTACCGTGCATGGACGATGCCGACCTCCGCCGCGGCCGCCCCACCACCCACAAGGCGCACGGCGAGGACGTGACCCTCCGTGCCGGGGCCGCCCTCATCCCGGCCGCCGCGCTCCAGGCGTGGAGAGCCGCCGAGGGGCTGGGGTGTCCCCGGTCGACGGTGCGTGCCGTGGTGGCCCGCCTCATGGAGGCGTCGGGAGGCGGGGGCATGGTGGGCGGACAGTGGGTGGACCTGGAGGGAGAGGGCCGGGCGCTGGGGGCGGAAGCGCTGGACGGGCTCCACCGGCGGAAGACGGGTGCCCTCCTGGCCGCGTCGCTCCTAGTGGGAGCCACCGCCGCCGGGGCGCAGGGCCCCACCCTGGAGGCCCTGGAGCGCTACGGCCGCGCCATCGGGCTCGCGTTCCAGATCGCCGATGACATCCTCGATGCCACCCGGAGCGCGGAGGTGCTGGGGAAGAACCCCTCCGATGCGGCGCTGGAGAAGTCCACCTACGTGGCCCTGTACGGCCTCGAGGAAGCGGCGCGCCGGGCGCGCTCCCAGGTGGACGAGGCGCTGGCGGCGTTGGTGGGCTCCGGGGTGCGGGCTCCGGTGCTGGAGGCGCTGGCCTTGTTCGTGGTGGAGCGGGAGCGCTGATATGTTTATGGGTTGACCCTCATCGCAGCAAGGAGTGATCCGGTGGCCCTGCTGGATCGAGTCCATTATCCCCGGGACCTCCGGGCGCTTCCCCGCACGGAGCTGGCCAAGCTCGTCGAGGAGCTCCGCTCGCGGCACATCGACGTGGTCTCCCAGAAGGGGGGACACTTCGGCGCGACGTTGGGCGTGGCCGAGCTCACCGTGGCACTCCACTACGTGTACGACACCCCCCGGGACCAGCTTGTGTGGGACACGGGGCATCAAGCGTACATCCACAAGATCCTCACCGGGCGCAACGAGCGCCTCCCCACCATCCGGCACCAGGGGGGACTGGCGCCCTTCTGCCGGCGTGACGAGTCGGAGTACGACGCCTTCGGCGCCGGGCACGCAGCCACGTCCATCTCGGCGGCGTGGGGGATGGCGGTGGCACGAGACCTCACCGGGCAGGACTTCGACGTGGTGGCCATCATCGGCGACGGCGCCATGACGTGCGGCCTCGCCTACGAGGCGCTGAACAACGCCGGCGGCACCGGGCGGGACTTCGTCGTCATCCTCAACGAGAACGACATGTCCATCGCGCCCGCCGTGGGTGCCATGAACAGGTACCTCACGGGGATGATCACCAACCCGGCGTACAACAAGCTCCGGGACCTGGTGAAGGAGGTCCTGCACTTGGCGCCTCCCTCGGTAGGTGGCGCCATGGAGGAGATGGCCGGGCGCATGGAGGAGAGCGTCAAGCACCTCCTCACCCCCGGGCTCATCTTCGAGGAGTTGGGGTTCCGCTACGTGGGCCCGGTGGACGGCCACGACATCGACGCGCTCGTGGACACCCTCAAGCGCGTCCGCGCCATGAAGGGCACCATCCTCGTCCACGTCCTCACCCAGAAGGGGAAGGGGTACGTGCCCGCCGAGGCCGACCCGTGGACCTGGCACGCCGCCGGGCCCTTCGACAAGGTCACGGGGAAGGGGCAGTCCAAGGGCGGTGGGCTCCCCCGCTACCAGAACGTCTTCGGGAAGGGACTCATCGAGCTGGCCGATGCAGACTCCCGGGTGGTGGCCATCACCGCCGCCATGCCCGACGGCACCAGCACCGACATGTTCCAGAAGGTGCACCCCGACCGGCACTTCGACGTGGGGATCGCCGAGGGGCACGGCGTCACCTTCGCCGCCGGCCTGGCCACCCAGGGCATGAAGCCGGTGGTGGCGATCTACTCCACGTTCCTGCAGCGGGCGTACGACCACATCGTCCACGACGTGGCGCTGCAGAACCTGCCCGTGGTGTTCGGGATGGACCGGGCCGGGCTCGTCGGCGAGGACGGACCCACGCACCACGGTACGCTGGACATCGCCTACATGCTCAGCGTCCCCGGGATGACGGTGACCGCGCCCAAGGACGGCGCCGAGATGCTGGCGCTGCTGCGTCTGGCCACGCAGCGCCTGGACGGGCCCTGGAGCGTGCGCTGGCCCCGGGATGCGGTCCCTGCCGAGGTTCCGCCCCTCTCCAAGATCCCGCCGCTGGAGCCCCACACGTGGGAGATCCTCCGGAGCGGCGCCGACGCCGCCATCCTGGCGGTGGGGAGCATGGTGATCCCCGCGCTGGCCGCCGCCGAGCAGTTGGCTACGGCCGGGATCCGCTGCACGGTCGTCAACTGCCGATTCCTGAAGCCGTACGACACGGATCTCTTCGAGGAAGTGGCCCGCAGCCACCCCCTCGTCCTCACGGTGGAGGAGGGGCAGGTGAGCAATGGGTTCGGAGCGTTCATGGCCCGGGAGCTGGACGGCCTGGGCCTCGCCCACCGGCCCCGCATGTCGGCGCTGGGGATCCCCGACGCGTTCGTCGAGCACGGATCGCGCAAGGCTCTCCTGGCCGCCATCGGCCTCGACGCCGTCGGGATCGCGGCCCGGGTGCGGGAGCTGTCCGCCGTGGGAGAGAGCTCGCCGGTCCCATGAGCCCCGGGTCAGGGCGGGAGCAGCCCACCGGCCCCATCCGCCGCGTGGGAGTGGTGTTGCGGCGGAGGAGCGCCGACCTCCCCGGCGCCGTCGCGCGCCTGGGCGACATCTGTGCGCTCCACGGGGTGGAGGTGGTCTTCGTCGAGCGCGACCTGACCGAGGACACCCCCGAGGGCACGCGCGCGGTGCTCCTGCACGAGAACGTGGACCTCGTCGTGGCGCTGGGGGGCGACGGCACGCTGCTCCGCGCCGCGAGGCTCGTGGCGGAGCGGGGGATCCCGATCTTCGGGGTGAACCTGGGCCAGCTCGGCTTCCTCACGAACACCGCCGAGGCCGAGCTGGAGGAAGGGCTCGCCCGGGTGCTCGCCGGCGAAGGCTTGCTGGACCGGCGCTTCACGCTCACCGCGCAGGTTGTGGCCGCGGGGCGCGCCAAGGGGGAGGCGTACCACGCCCTCAACGACGTGGTCATCCACCGGCCCACCGCGTCCCGGGTGACGCCGGTGCACCTGGCGGTGCGCTACGGGGACGTCATCGACGAGATCGGGTCGTTCTCCGCCGACGGCGTCATCCTCGCCACCCCCACCGGCTCCACGGCGTACTCGCTGGCGGCGGGGGGGCCCATCGTTGTGCCCGAGGTAGAGTGCATCGTCGTCATCGCCATCTGCCCCCACTCTCTGTCCGTGCGCCCCCTCGTGGTCCCCGCCCGCGATACCCTCAACGTTCGCCCCCTGGACCCCTCCCACGAGCTCCAACTCACGGTGGACGGCCAGGTGGTGCGCACCCTCGATCCCCGGGACGAGGTGGTGGTGAGCCGGGGGGAGCACGACGTGGCCCTGGTGCGGCTTCCCGGACAGACGTTCTTCGGCACCGTGCGCCGCAAGCTCAACTGGGCGCTCCGCCCCCCGGAGCGGGCGTAGGCGCGCCGGGGGGGGCCGGTGCCTCGACGCGCGCCTGGCCCCGACGCGCTGCCGGCCCCGAGGGCGGCGCATCCGGCCATTGAGGGAGGCGCCCCTCCGCCCCTACCTTCCCGTCCGTCATGCTCGTCGAACTGCGCATCCGCGACTACGCGGTGGTGGAGGATCTCTCCCTCTCCCTCGAGCCCGGCCTCAACGCCCTCACCGGCGAGACCGGGGCGGGGAAGTCCATCATCGTGGGTGCCCTCTCCCTCCTCCTGGGCGAGCGCGCCTCGGCCTCGGTGGTGCGCGCCGGCGCCGAGCGGGCCACGGTGGAGGCCGTCTTCGACGTGCGCGGCCTCCCCGAAGTGGAGGCGCGCCTGGAGGAGATGGGGTTCCGGCCCGAAGACGGGCACCTCATCCTGCGCCGCGAAGTCGCCTCCGAAGGGAGGAACCGGGCCTGGGTGAACGGCTCGCCGGCCACCGCGGGCGCCGTGGGGGAGCTGGGGAGCACGCTGGTGGACCTCCACGGCCAGCACGAGCACCAGACGCTGCTCCGGCCTGCGGAGCAGCGCGCCATCCTCGACGCCTTCGCCGGCGCCCAGGAAGCTGCCGCCTCGGTGCTGGAGATCCACGGCCGCGTCCGCGCCCTCGCCGCAGAGCTGGCGGAGCGGGAGCGGCGGGTGCGCGAGGTGGAGAGCCGGTCCGACTTCTTGCGCTTCCAGCTCGGCGAGATCGAGGAGGCCCGCCTCTCCCCCGGCGAGGACGACGAACTGGAGGCGGAGGCGCGCCGCCACGAGCACGCCGAAGAGCTGGTGCAGGGAGCTTCGGGAGTACATGAGGCCCTCTACGCCGGAGAGGACGCCGTGGCCGACCGCCTGAGCGAGGCTCGTGCCCAGGTCCAGCGGCTGGCCCGCTTCGACGCATCGCTGGAGGAGACCGCCCGTTTCCTGGACGACGCCTACCACGCGGTGAGCGAGGCAGGGCGGCGCATGGGCGATTACGCCTCGGGGGTGGAGCACGACCCCCGGCGCCTGGAGGAGGTGCGATCGAGGCTGGACCGCATCTTCCGCCTGAAGCGCAAGTACGGCCCCGGGCTGGACGACGTCCTCGCTACGGGACGGCGGGTGAGCGACGAGCTCCGCGCCCTGGACGAGGCGGACCACGACCTGGGAGAGCTGCGCCGCGCCCTCGGCGGCGCCCGGGGGGAGCTGGAGGCCGCCGCCTCGGCGCTGGGCGCCCTCCGCCGGACCGCCGCCCAGCGCCTCGCCGAAGCGGTGGAGGCCGTGCTCCCGGACCTGGGGTTGGCCGGGGCCGCCTTCGAGGTACGCGTGCGCGCCCTGGACGAGGTAGGGCCCCACGGTGGGGAGGCGGTGGAGTTCCTCGTGGCGCCCAACAAGGGGTTCGAGGCCATGCCGCTGGCGCGGATCGCCAGCGGAGGCGAGCTCTCCCGGGTGATGCTGGCGCTCAAGTCCATCCTCGCCGAGGTGGACCGGATCCCGGTCCTGGTCTTCGACGAGATCGACGCCGGCATCGGCGGCGTGGTGGCCGCGTCTGTGGCGAGGAAGCTGGCCGAGGTGGCCACGCGCCATCAGGTCTTCGTGGTCACCCATCTCCCCCAGCTCGCGTCCAGGGCCGACGCCCACCTCCTCGTGGAGAAGGAGCAGGCCGAGGACGCCACGGTGGCGCGGGTGCGTGCGCTGGAGGGCGACGCGCGGGTGGAGGAAGTGGCGCGCCTCCTGGGCGGCGACCCCGAGTCGGCGACGTCGCGCAGGCACGCCCGGGAGCTCCTGGACGCCCGCGGCTGACCCGCCGCACGACCCGGGTGCCCGCAGCTGACCCGCCGCAGGGCCCGGGCGCCCGTCAGCCCCAGATCCGCCGGAAGAGGGAGAGGCTGAACTCGGCCCGGGTCGCCTTGGGCGTCTGGCCTCCGCTCCCGGAGAGGGGGAAGACCCAGCGCACGCCCACCTCCACCGGTGTCCCCACCAGCCCGCGGCGGAAGAGGCCCAGGGAGGAGTAGCGGAGCCCCACCGCCACCTCCTCCACCGTCATCTCCGTCTCACGAACCAGGAGCGTGACGTCGGCGGCAGGGGAGCCCGCCGTCTCCTCGCCGAGGAGCTCGTACGCGTCCGCCGCCTTGTGGAAGCGTCGGTAGTCACCGGCCAGCGCCAGCGCCTCACCCAGGTGGATGCGCGGCGAGAACTCCAAATGCGTGTAGGAACCCGGCGTCCAGCGCACCGCCCGCAGCGAGGAGGCCTGGGGAAGGAGCACCTCGTGGGGCGCGACCCGGCGCAGGATGTCCACCGCCCCCTGGGTGCCCCGGCGGAAGCTCCCCCGGAAGCCGAGGCGCGAGCCCACGCGGAGCCCCACGTCCACACGCCCCTCCAGGTCCTGCTGACCGTCGCCGCTGGCGAAGTCGAGGAGCACGTTCGGGTCGTCGAGGACGCCCGTGGGGAGGCGCACCAGGAAGCCCCCGTAGAGGGCCCAGGCGAAGCGCGGGGAGACGGCACCCGAGTCCTGCGCCTCCCCCTCCAGGAGGCGCACCGTCGCGTTCACCTCCACGTCCCCCAGTTGCCAGATCCCCGGGTAGCTCGCCAGGGGGGTCATCCCCACCCCCGAGGAGGTCGACAGGGCACGATATGCCGCCTCGTCCAATGCATTCGACGCGAACGCAAGGGGCAACCCCACCTGAGGAACCCCCGCCGCCGCCAGGTCGGCGTTCAGGGCGGCGAACACCTCCTCGAGCCTAGCCGCCACGGGCGCGCCGGCCAGGGGAAAGAAGGGCGTGGCGAAGTACGCCCCGAACAATCCTTCCCAGAACCCGGTGGCCCGCTGGGCCAGCGCCGTGGCGTCGGAGCACTCCGCCGAGCTGCCCGCAGCACACAGGCTCGCCGCGCGCGAGTCAGCCGCCACCGCCGCCTCCCCCAGCGCCGAGAGGAGGTCGGACACCCCCTGGCCCCCCGCGGACGCCGGGTTCAGGCCCAGGTTGGCCGTCGAGTCGGCGCGGAACGCGAAATCCAGCGTGCTCCGCCCCCGCACGTAGGGGACGCTCGCCCCCACCGTGAGCCATTCGAAGACCCCGAGGCGCAGCCCGAAGTCCAGCCGCGTGACCTCCCTGTTCAGCCTTCCCACCGTCGAGCCCACCCGTCCCTCGAACCCTTCATCCCCCGAGAGTGACCGGAGTGTCTCCTCCAGCGTCGTGATCCCCGGGAAGAGCCCCACCCCCCGCTCGTCGGTGAGATCCATCCCCAGAGCCTCTTCCACGTTCTGCCCGTCCGGGCCGATCCCGTACCGTGTGTCCCAGAAGGAGACGGAAGGCGCGAAGTCCAGTCGCACCCTCCCCCTGGGCACCAGCGGATCCGACATGGTCTGGGCCGCCAGCGTGCCCGGCAGGAGCGCCGCCCCCACCACGGCCGCGCCCAGGACCCACGCCCGCACCCTCCGCGCACAACCCCGCCGGTGCCGTGCTCGACCGGCAGGAGAGGGGAGCGGAGGGATCATCGCGACGCTTCCGGGGTTCAAAGTCACAGCAGGCAGGAATGTGGAAAGGCGGCCAAACATAAGGCGCCCTGGGGCCCGGAGGAACACGCCCCAACCCACCGCCCAGGAATTTCGGAAGGTAGGGGATGTGGGGCGCAGTCTGGGGACCTGGAAGGT
>CAZJFX010000081.1:0-17780 GCA_964545395.1 uncultured Gemmatimonadaceae bacterium
CGTCACACCTGAAAGCCGTCACAACTTCCCTTCTGTGGCTTCGGCTCCCATCCCCTGGACAGCGCAGACTCTCTCTCGCGCATTTGAGGACGAAAGCCTCACCTAAGGCTCTCACTTCCCTACTCCACCTCTGTTGTCAAAAAGCTCGTCTAGAACCCCGCCGGAGGTCCGTCTGCGTGGCTCCCGGGTCGAACCGGGATGGGAGGCCACAAAGGCCTTCCGGTGGAGCAGGTAAAGATAGAGAAAGGATTAGGAGGGGTCAACGCACCCGCGCGGGAGGCGCGCCGGAAGCAGGTCAAGCCGACGGAGGAGCTACATCCCCCCCGCGGCCAGGAGTTTCTCCACCTCGTCCCCGGTGACGTGGAAGGAGCCCAGTGGAACCCCGGCGTCCGGGGTGTGCCAGTCCGACCCTCCGCTCATGACCAGCCCCGTGCTCCTGCAGATCCCCTCGAGCCGGACCACGTCGGTGCGGCTGTGGGAGGGGCGGTACACTTCGAGGCCCCGCAGTCCGGCGCGCACGAGGCCCGGGAGAAGCGCATCCACCAGATCCCCCGGAGGGTGGGCCCAGACCGGAAGGCCGCCTCCCTCCAGGATCAGGCTCACGGCCTCGAAGGGATCGAGGAGCCGCGTGGGAACGAAGGCCGGGTGCTGGTCACCGATGTACCGGCTGAACGCCTCCGGGATGGAGGAGACGTGGCCGGCGGCGACGAGGACCTTGGCCAGATGGGGACGCCCCAGGTTGACCCTGTCCGGCCCCGCCGCGGCTTCCACGTCCTCGTAGGCCACATGGATTCCGGCGTCCGAAAGCCGTGCCACCATCTCCCTCATCCGCTCCTGGCGAACGGTGAGTGCCCGCTGCCCGTGGGCCACCAGCGCCGGGGCACCCGGGTCCACGAAGTACCCGAGAACGTGGATCTCCCTCCTCTGCCAGGTCGAGCTCACCTCGAGGGCGGGGATGACCTGGAGGCTCCGGCCCGAGGCTGCCGCCTGGGCCGAGGCCACCGCCGCCGTGGTGTCGTGGTCCGCGATGGCGATGACGTCGAGACCGCCTGCGGCGGCCCCCGCCACCACCTTTTCGGGGGACCAGGCCCCATCGGAGGCCGTGGTGTGGATGTGGAGGTCGAGTCTCAGGGGTGTTCCCGGGAAGCGGCCTCGGCTACGTCTTCGGGCTGGACGACGGAACCGGGCGGCATGGTCTCTGGAGGCTGTGTTCCGGCGTACTCCGTGAGCACGGTGGCGGTTCCACCCTCCACTTTCAGGATCCCGCCCGCCACGTAATATCGGTTCGTGTCACCCCCGGGGACCCTCACGGAGAGTTCGCCCGCCCCCAACAGCGCCAGGAGGGGGGCATGGCCGGGAAGGATGCCCACCTGGCCATCCCACGCCGGCGCCACCATGGCGGCGGCGGCGCCCTCATAGACTACCTTCTCGGGCGAGACAACCCGGACGTGGAAGCTTCCGGCCACGTCACGACTCCTTGGCGAGCTGCTCGCCGGCGGCCACCACGTCCTCGATACCGCCCTTCATGTAGAAGGCCTGCTCAGGGAGGTGATCGAACTCGCCGTTGGCCACGCGCTCGAAGGACTCGATGGTATCGTCGAGCTTCACGTACCTGCCCGGGATGCCGGTGAACGTCTCGGCCACATGGAAGGGCTGCGACAGGAAGCGCTGGATGCGCCGGGCGCGGGCCACGATGATCTTGTCCTCCTCCGTGAGCTCGTCCATGCCCAGGATGGCGATGATGTCCTGGAGGTCCTTGTAGCGCTGCAGGATCTCCTGGACTTTCGTGGCCACCTTGTAGTGACGCTCCCCGATGAACTGGGGGTCCATGATCCGCGACGTGGAGTCGAGGGGGTCCACCGCGGGGTAGATGCCCAGCTCGGAGATGGCCCGGGACAGCACCGTGGTGGCGTCCAGGTGGGTGAAGGCCGCGGCGGGCGCCGGATCGGTGAGGTCGTCGGCGGGCACGTAGATGGCCTGCACCGAGGTGATGGAGCCCTGGCGCGTGGAGGTGATGCGCTCCTGTAGGTCACCCATCTCGGTGCCCAGCGTGGGCTGGTACCCCACGGCCGAAGGCATGCGGCCGAGGAGCGCCGACACCTCGGAGCCCGCCTGGGTGAAGCGGAAGATGTTGTCGATGAAGAGGAGCACGTCCTGCCCCTCGACGTCGCGGAAGTACTCGGCGATGGTCAGGCCGGAGAGGCCCACGCGCATGCGGGCTCCCGGGGGCTCGTTCATCTGGCCATAGACCAACGCCGTGGAGGCGATGACGCCCGACTCCTTCATCTCGAGCCAGAGGTCGTTCCCCTCGCGCGTGCGTTCACCCACACCGCAGAACACGGAGCGGCCGCCGTGCTCCATGGCGATGTTCTGGATGAGCTCCATGATGATGACCGTCTTGCCCACGCCGGCGCCGCCGAACAGGCCGGTCTTGCCACCCTTCACATAGGGAGCCAGCAGGTCCACCACCTTGATCCCGGTCTCGAAGATCTCGGTCTTGGGCTCGAGCTGGTCGAACCTGGGCGGCTCCCGGTGGATGGGCCAACGCTCCACCTTGTCCGCATTCTCCCCGCCCACCGGTCCGAGCTGGTCCACAGGCTCCCCGAGCACGTTCAGGATCCGGCCCAGTGCAGCCTCGCCCACCGGCACCGAGATGGCGCTGCCGGTGTCGAGGATGTCCATCCCCCGGGTCACCCCGTCGGACGAGGACATGCACACGGCGCGGACCTGACCTCGGCCGATGTGCTGCTGCACTTCAGCCACCAGGTCGATCTTGTAGCCGGATTCCGTGGTCGCCGTCAGACGGAGCGCGTTGTAGATCTCCGGGAGGTGCTCCGTGAACTCCACGTCGAGCACCGGACCGATGACCTGGACGACCCTACCGATGTTCTTGTCAGCCATGATTCCCTGTTCTTGTACCGCGTCGGGCTCGCGGCCTCACTCGAGGGCCGCGGAGCCGCCGACGATCTCGGCGATTTCCTGCGTGATCTGGGCCTGACGGGCCCGGTTGTACGTCCGGGTGAGGTGCTCGAGCATCTCCCCGGCGTTGTCCGTGGCGCTCTTCATGGCGCTGCGCCGGGCGCCTTGCTCCGCGGCGGCGTTCTCCACGAGGGCCGTGTACAGCGTGCTGCGTAGATAGGTCGGCAGCATCCGCTCCAGGATGAGGTCTCCCGGAGGGGACTGGATGAAGAGGTCCGCCGACACGGAAGCCGCGTCGGGCCGGATGGGGAACAGCTCCTTGACCCTCGGCGGCGTGGACATGGCCGAGCGGAACTCGGAGCTGACCAGGTAGACGACATCCACCTGCCCCGCCTCGAAGCGCGCGCGCAGGGGGGCGACCAGGGATTCCGCGTCCGACACCTTGGGATCGTCCCCAACGTCCGTGCGCGCCGTCTCCATGCGCTCACCCCGGAACCGGAAGAACGCGATCCCCTTCTTCCCGACCACGTGGAGCTCGGTCTCGATGCCCTTGCCGCGCAGGTCCTCCAGCAGGTGGCGAGCCTCACGGATGAGGTTGGCGTTGAAGCCGCCGGCCAGCCCCCGGTTGGCGGTGAGCAGAAGCACCGCCGCCCTCTTCACCTCGGCCGCGCGCCGGAGCACCGGGTACTTCTCCGCCGCGTCCGGCGTATACAGGCTGCGTACGATGGCGCTCAACGCCGAGGCGTAGGGGCGCGCAGCATGCACGCGATCCGTGGCCCGCTTGAACTTGGACGTGGCCACGAGCTCCATGGTACGCGTGATCTGCCGGGTGTTCTCCACCGACTTGATCCGCCGCTTCACCTCGCGCGCGCCAGCCACGTCTTCTCGTCCTCCGTGAGGGTCGTCGTGAGGTGGGCGGTCAGGCCGAGGCCACCCCGGCGGCGAACTTCGAGGAGAAAATCTCGTTGTACGCCTTGATGGCCTCCACGAGCTTCGCCTCGATATCTTTGCTCAACTCCTTCGTATCCCGGATGCCGTTCAGCACGTCGGGGCTGCGTAAGGCCATGTGCTCGTGGAAGCCCCGCTCCCACTCGCGCACCTGGGACACGTCAATGCCGTCGAGATAGCCGTTGGTCACCGCGTAGATGGCGCACACCTGGTTCTGGACCGGCATGGGCTGGTACTGGGGCTGCTTGAGCAACTCCACGGTGCGGGCGCCTCGCGCCAGCTGCCGCTGGGTTGCGGCGTCCAGGTCGGAGCCGAACTGAGCGAAGGCCTCCATCTCCCGGTACTGGGCCAGGTCGAGGCGGAGCCGCCCAGCCACCTTGCGCATGGCCTTGACCTGCGCCTTGCCACCCACGCGGGACACCGAGATGCCCACATTGACGGCGGGGCGCACGCCGGAGAAGAACAGGTCGGGCTCCAGGAAGATCTGGCCGTCGGTGATGGAGATGACGTTGGTGGGGATGTACGCGGAGACGTCACCGGCCTGGGTCTCGATGACCGGCAGCGCGGTCAGGGAGCCGCCGCCGAGCTCGTCGGAGAGCTTTGCGGCGCGCTCCAGGAGTCGGGAGTGCAGGTAGAACACGTCGCCCGGGTACGCCTCGCGTCCCGGGGGCCGGCGGAGCACCAGCGACAGCTGGCGGTAGGCCTGGGCCTGCTTGGAGAGGTCGTCGTACACCACCAGCGTGTGCTTGCCCTGCCACATGAAGTGCTCGGCCATGGCGCACGCGGCGTAGGGCGCGATGTACTGCAGGGGCGCCGGGTCGGAGGCGTTGGCCGCCACGATGATCGTGTAGTCCATCGCCCCGTGCTCGGTCAGCGTCTCCACCACGTTGCGGACCTTGCCGGCGCGCTGGCCGATGGAGCAGTAAATGCAGATGCAGTCCTTGCCCTTCTGGTTGATGATCGTGTCGACGGCGATGGCCGTCTTCCCCGTGCCGCGGTCGCCGATGATCAGCTCGCGCTGGCCACGGCCGATGGGGATCATGGAGTCGATGGCCTTGATCCCGGTCTGGAGAGGCTCCTTCACGGGCTGCCGGAGCACGATCCCGGGGGCGACGATGTCGATCTGGCGGGTGCCTTCGATCCCCTCGATGGGGCCCTTCCCGTCCTGGGGCTCGCCGAGAGGGTTCACCACACGGCCCAGGTAGCCGGAGCCGACGGCGACGTCCAGCACCCGACCGGTCCCGCGGACCTGGTCCCCGGCGTGGAGCTGGGTCCAGTCCCCCATGATCACGGCGCCGATGTTGTCCTCCTCGAGGTTCAGCGCCAGCGCGGTGATGGACTCTCCGGTGTCGGAGGAGATGATCTCGAGCATCTCGGCGGCCATGGCCTTGGTGAGACCATAGATGCGCGCGATGCCGTCCTTGACTTCGAGCAACTCGCCGATTTCCTCGGCGTGGAGGTCTTCTTCGTAGCGCTCGATCTCGGAGAGCAGGACGCCCTTGATCTCGCTGGCGCGAAGCTGCGACTCGTTGGCCATCGTTTCCTGTCAGGTCCAGAGTGAAATGGGTCGGTCAGCCCTTGCTTCCCGTGGGAAGCTTGGCCTTGAGCAGCTGACGGCGCATTCCGTCCAGCTGCCTCCGAACCGAACCGTCGTAGATCGTGTCACCGGTACGGACGACGACGCCGCCGAGGATCTCCGGCCGTACCCTGAGGTGGGGCACGGCGGTGACGCCCAGCAGCTCGGAAAGCCTCCGGGTGAGGAGCTCCAGAGTCGCGTCGTCGATGGGCCGGGCCAGCGTGATCTCCACGTGGGCGCGGCCCTCCTTCTCGTCCACCAGGGCCCGGAAATGCTGGGCGATCTGCCGCAGCAGCCGCTGCCGCCGCTTGTCGATGGTGAGGAGGAGGAAGTTCATGAGATGGGTGGGCAACTCGCCTTCGAGGACCTTCCGCACGAGCGTCTTCTTCGCCTCGGCGTCGATGCGGGGCGTCTCCAGGAAGAGCTCGAGATCCGGGTTCTGGTCCAACAGCGCGGTGACCAGGCCGACTCCGCGCCCGTAGGCGTCGAGACCTTCATGCCGCCCGGCGAGCGCGAAGAGCGTCTCGGCGTATTCCCGGGCGACGGTGTCGTCCCTCACGCCAAAGCCCCCCGGTCCTTCGAAATCTCATCGAGGAACTGCTCGACATGCTGCCGATCCTTGGCCTGGTCCATCCTCTCGAGCATGAGCCGGGACGCCGCCGCCAGCGCCAGGTCCACGGACTCCCTGCGAAGGGCATCGAGGGCCGCGTCGCGCTCCCGCTCGATCTCGTGTTTGGCTCGCTCCACCATGGACTGGCCCTCGGCGCGTGCCTTCTCCTCGATGTCCTTGCGGACCTTCTCCCCCGCGAGCTTCCCCTCGGCCAGCAGATCGCTGGCCTGACGCCGGGCGTCGGCCAGCTGTCTGCGATGCTCCTCGAGGAGGCGTGCCGCGTCCTGATTCTGCCGGGCCGCTTCGTCGAGGGCACCCTGGATTGCCTTCTCCCGGGCATCCACCGCCGCCAGGATGGGGCCCCAGGCGAACTTCCAGAGAATGCCAAGCAGCCCGAAGAAGACCAGGGTGGTCCAGACCGTGGTCCCGAGGTTGACGGTGAAGAGCGGCGTCGTGCCATCCCCCTCCGCCGCGAACAGCGGGACGGGACCGACGGCCGTGAGCAAGGCCAGCGCGACGAGGGCGCGGGTGGTCCTCATACCATTCTCCAGTGCGATTCCGAGTTCGATCCGGAGCAGCCTGCAAAGAGCGCTCCGGAAGGCGGTCAGAACTTCAGGAACGCGAGGCCCAGGCCGAAGAGCGCCGCTCCCTCGATGAGGGCCGCCAGGATGATCGCGGCGGTCTGTATGTTCCCGGCGGCCTCAGGCTGCCGAGCCATGGCTGCGGCCATCTGGGCACCGATCTGGCCGATGCCGATGCCGGCGCCGATCACCACGAGGCCGATGCCGAGACCGGTGCCCACGAGACCGAGGCCGCTCTGCGCAGTACCTTCCTGAGCAGCTTGGAGAAGAGCAAACATGTTGAGGATCCTCGAAGGTTGAGGGATTGGTGTCCGCCCGGCGGACGGTGTTGGAATCAGTGCGCGTGACGGATAAGCCCGATGAAGACCGAGGTCAGCATCGAGAAGATGTAGGCCTGGAGGAAGGCGACGAAGAGCTCGAGGATCATGAGCACGCTCATGATGATCACCGAGCCCACGCCCACCAGGAAGCTCTGGCTGACCAGAATCAGCCCCACCAGGGCCAGAATGAGGATGTGGCCGGCCATCATGTTGGCGAAGAGACGGACAGCCAGGGCGAAGGGCTTGGTGAGCTTACTCAGAAACTCCACCGGTGCCATGATGATGAGAATGACCGGCTTCATCACCGTGGGGAGCCCGTGGGGCATGAAGAAGATGGTCTGGGCGTAGCCCTTGGGCCCCAGGGAGATCATGCCGCTCACTTCCACCACCACGAACGCGATGAGCGCCATGCCGGCGGTCACGGAGAGGTTCCCGGTGGGGGTGACCCCCAGGGGCGTGAGCCCCAGGAGGTTCATGAACAGGATGAAGAAGAAGATGGTCAGGATGAGCGGCGTGTAGCCGTCGGCTCCGTGGCCGATGTTCGAGCGCACCACGTTGTCCCGGAAGTAGAGGACCAGGGCCTCCATGGCGTTGGAGAACCCGCCGGGTGCCCTCGTCGTGTCCTTGTGGACCAGGGCACGGGCCACCGGGACGAAAACGGCGATGCACAGCAGAGCCGCCAGGAAGATGAAGAAGAGTTGGCGGGTGGGAGACAGGTCCAGGGTGACCCCGCCGATGTGCAGGGGCTCGAAGGCCAGGGGGCGCAGGTCGAAGTGCATCCCGGCGAACTCGAATTCCCGGGCGTCCTGCAGGTGGTGCGAGATGAACGTGGGGATATCGGCGATGGAGGCGATCCCGTGGGAGGCGGCCTCGCCGTGGGCGCCGGCCGCCTCGGCGCCGTGCTCCTGCATCATCCGGAAGAAGGTCATTGCGCGAACCGTGCCGGTGCCTGGTTGCGGAAGAACAGGGGCTCGAGCAGGAGCAGCACGAAGAAGAGACCGCACAGGGACAGGATGAGCACGCTCCCGTCGAGGCCCCTGAGGCGCGGGAGGAGGAGCCCCACCGCAGCCACCAAGGCCATGCGGGCGAAGACTCCGATCCCCCACCGGAGGAGGAACTGGGTGGCGTCGCCCCGCGCCCTCACCACCAGCAGGAAGAGCACCCACTGCACGGGAAGCGCGACCCCCGAGGCCAGGAGGAGGCTCGAGCGCCCCTCGGCGTCGAGGAACGCCCACATCCCTCCCACGGCGAGGGTCACGACCAGCGTTGTGGCGACCGCATATCCGCCCAAGGCCTTCATTCCGCTCTCTTGTCTCGATCTTTCCGGGGGCGCCCCGCCACATGCAGGTAGAGGCTGTAGAACCCCGCACCGGCGCCGATGAGGCCGCCGATCAGCGTCAAAGCCTCCTCCGCCCCCACTCGTTTCCCGACCCACTGGCCCAGGAACCCGAACAGGAAGGCGGCGACGACGACGTTGAGGCCCAGACCGATAGCTTCCGCGGGAACGCGCTTCTGGTCCTGCGGCGGATGCTCCTTCACCGGCTCCTGGATGCCATCGTGACGGCCCCCTTTGGGCTTGAGCCTGGAAAGAATAGTCCATTGTGAAAAACCACGCAAGCGAACCTCGAGGCGCCCCGGGAAGCCCGGGATTCCTTGACGTCCCGATTCCGCGGGCCCTACTTTCGCGGCCCTCCGGAGCGTCGCCCGCTTCCCCCGCTCCGCACCCATGCCGTCCCGGCCACGCGCCGGACCCGAGCAGGACTCCATGACCACCAAGGGAGACTCCCCGCACCGGGACCTCCGGCTCCTCGAGCGCGCCGCCGGGGTGGCCTCGGCGCTCCGCACCGAGGTGGAGAAGAGGATCGTCGGGCAGCACGAGGTGGTAGAGGGGCTCCTCACGGCCCTGCTCGCCAACGGGCATGCCCTTCTGGTGGGTGTGCCAGGGCTGGCCAAGACCCTCCTCATCCAGTCGCTGGCGGAGGCGTTGGACCTGGCGTTCAGCCGCATCCAGTTCACCCCTGACCTCATGCCCACGGACATCACCGGCACCGAGGTCATCGAGGAGGACCGGACCACCGGGCGGAGGGTGTTCCGCTTCGTGAAGGGGCCCATCTTCGCCAACATCGTCCTGGCCGACGAGATCAACCGCACCCCGCCCAAGACCCAGGCGGCGCTCCTCCAGGCCATGCAGGAGCGGGCAGTGACCGCCGCCGGCGAGACGTACGCCCTGGCCCCGCCCTTCTTCGTCCTGGCGACCCAGAACCCCATCGAGCAGGAAGGGACCTACCCCCTGCCCGAGGCCCAGCTGGACCGCTTCATGATGGAGCTCCCCATCGGTTACCCCTCCCGCCTCGAAGAGGAGGAGATCGCCATGAGGACCACCGGGGGCGCGGAGGAGCCCATCCGGGGCGTGGTCTCGGCACCGGAGCTCATCGAGCTGCAGCACCTCGTCCGCCGCGTCCCGGTGGCACCCTCCCTGGTGTCCTTCGCGGTCCGTCTCGCCCGGGCCACCCGGCCGGGGGAAGAGGCAGCGGCCGTGGCGCAGCGTTATGTTGCCTGGGGAGCGGGTCCCCGGGCGTCCCAGTATCTGGTGCTGGGCGCCAAAGCCCGGGCTGCAGCCCGGGGGTCGCCGATGCCGTCCCTGGACGACGTCCGCGCGGTGGCTCCCGCCGTCCTCGCCCACCGCCTCGTGCTGAACTTCGAGGCCGAGGCCGACGGGCGGCGCACAAGGGATGTGATCCAAGAGCTCCTCAAGGAGTCCAGCGGGTGGATGTAGGCCCTCGCAGGCCGGCGGCCTGGCGCCGCCGGGGAGTACCGAGGCCGTGACCGGGGTGACCCTGGGCACGGTGGCGGTCCTCTTGGTCCTGTCCGCCCTCCTCACGGCCGTCGGAGCCGCTGTCCTCCAGGTGGGGGCCTCGAGGCTCCGAGCGCTCCAGGACGAGGGCTTCACGGGTGCGGCGGCCTTGGCGGAGCTACGCAGCGACGAGGGGCGTACGCGCATGCTCATCCGCCTCCTCACCCGGGCGCTGAACCTGGCGGCGGTGGGCATTGCCACCATCGTGAGTTCGCGGAGCTGGGGGCCGCTCCCGGCGCTGGGGATGCTGGTGGGGGGCATCGTCGTCGTCCTCCTCATCACCGACGTGCTCCCGCGCTTCGTGGCCGCACGTCACCCGGTCCGGCTGGCCCTCCTGGCTTCCCCGCCCCTCCTGGTGCTGCGGGGAGGGATGAGCTTGGTCATGCGTCCCCTGGCGAGGCTGGAGCGTGCGCTCTTCCCGGGGGGGCGGGGCGAGGAGAAGGCGGGCGTCCGTGAGTTCCGGGAGATCCAGGAGCTGGGGGCCGAGGAGGGCGTCCTGGAGGAGCACGAGAGCCTGCTGGTGGAGCGGGCACTCCGCCTGGACGAGCTCACCGCCTGGGACGTGATGACGCCCCGGGTGGATGTGTTCGCCTGGAAGGAGAGCCTGACCCTGGACACCATCGCCGGCCAGCTCTCCTCGGTCCCGTACAGCCGGGTGCCGGTGTACGGGGACTCCGTCGACGACATCTCCGGAGTGCTTTACGTGCGCGAGGCCTACCAGGCCCTGGTGGAAGGCAAGAGGACGCTGACCCTGGCCAGCCTGGCCCGGGAGCCGTTCTTCGTGCCCGGGTCCCTCTCCCTGTCCCGGCTCCTCAAGGACTTCCAGACGCGGCGCATCCACATGGGATTCGTGGCGGACGAGTTCGGCGGGATCGAAGGCCTCGTGACCATGGAGGACGTGCTGGAGGAACTCGTGGGCGACATTATGGACGAGAAGGACGTGGACCGAGCGGACCTGGTGCGCCTCTCCCGGGTCGAGGCCGTGGCCGACGCAGGCGTGGACCTGCGGGAGATCAACTACGCGTTCAACCTCTCCCTCCCCACCCTGGAACACAGGTCCCTCAACGGCTTCATCCTGGAAGAGCTGGGGCGCGTGCCCGGCGTCGGGGATGCGCTGGAGCGCTGCGGCGTTCGCATCGAGATCGTCGAGGCCACGGAGACCCAGGTGGTGCGGGCCAAGCTGACGCGCCTGCACACCGGACCCGGATCGACCGCCCTGGGCTGCGAGTGATGGCGCTTCTGGTCGCGTTCGACGGCAAGGCGCCCCGGGTGCACTCCACGGCCTTTCTCGCCCCTACGGCAGTCCTCGTCGGGGACGTGACCGTGGGACCCGAAGCGAGCGTGTGGTTCGGCGCGGTGCTCCGGGGCGACCACCCCGAGCACGGGATCGTGGTGGGGGCGCGCACCAGCATCCAGGACAACTGCGTGGTCCATGTGGGAGCGTGGGGGCAGACCCTCGTGGGCGAGGACGTGACCGTGGGGCACGGCGCCAAGTTCGAGAGTTGCACCATCGGGGACAGGACCGTGGTGGGCATGAACGCCGTCATCCTGCAGAACGCGGTCGTGGGCGAGGAGTGCGTCCTGGCCGCGAACACGGTGGTCCTGGAGGGCGCGAGGATCCCGCCCCGCTCGGTGGTGGCGGGAGTCCCCGGGAAGGTGAAGAAAGCGCTGGAAGGTTCCGCGGCCGAGTGGATCGCCCGGGGAAGCCGGCACTACGTGGGCCTGTCCAGGGCATACCTGGCTGCCGGCCTGGAAGGCGGGGAAACCGCAGGCCAACGATGCGAGCGGTGTGGCGGCGAGATGCTGGAGCGCCACTGCAAGCTCGTGTGCGTGCGCTGCGGCTACCAGCGGGACTGCTCGGACCCCTGAGGAGCCCGGGCGCGCCGGGCGCTACAGGGGGAGGCCCACCACCTGGGTCAGGTACCAGCGCAGCAGGGCCTCTCCCCAAGCCCAGGTGATGGCGCCGGCGGCAGCCAGGAACACCCCCAGGGGAATGAGCCGCTTGGAGAGCGACGCCACGGGGCCGTAGACCAGGAGGGCCAGGACCGAACCGATGAAGATGGTCTCCACCACTCCCCAGGTGCCCACGAAGGCTCCCACCATAGCCATCATCTTCACGTCCCCACCACCCATGGCCTGATCCACACCGGCGTCCTCCAAGCGTCCCGGGAAGAAGCGCCGGATCAGCCAGGTGCCTCCGACGGCCGCCAGCCAGAGGGCGCCATACCCCGCCGCGGCTCCCAGCGCCGACTGCAAGGGGCCTACGCCCCCGGGGAGGAGCGAGAGGGCCAGCCCGAGGGCGGTGCCACCCAGAGAGAACTCGTCGGGGATGATGTAGAATCGAGCGTCGCTGAGGGAGATCCCGAAGAGGATGGTCAGGAAGACAGAGCCCCGCAGCGCCTCCCAGGAGGCGCCGTGGGCCGCGAACACGCCGGCCCACATCAGCCCGGTGGCCAGCTCCACCAGAGGGTACTGGATGGAGATGGGGCCCCGGCACCACCGGCAGCGGCCCCGCAGCACGAGCCAGCTCACCACGGGCACGTTGTCGTACCAGCGCACGGCCTCTCCGCACCGGGGACAGTGGGACGGTGGCGACACCACCGACTCGTCCTGGGGCCAGCGCAGGGAGCAGACATTGAGGAACGAGCCGATGAGGAGCCCGAAGAGCCCCGCGATCAGCGCGGTCAGGCCGGGCTCAACGCTCACCGCGCACCTCCCGGGTGAGGGCGTAGAGCAGGATCGCTCCCGCCACGCCGGCGTTCAGCGACTCGGCGGGCCCGGGCATGGGGATGCGCACCGAGCGGCGCGCCACCGAGCGGAACGCTTCCCGGACGCCGGCACCCTCGTTCCCCACGGCCAGCGCCCAGCTGGCCTGGAACGGGAGGGCCGCCACGTCGGTCCCGGACGCCTCCGCCACGAGGACGGGGATTCCGGCCAGAGCCAGGAGCTCCAGCGCCGCTTCAGCGCCGGCCTGGAGCACGGGAGTCCTGAACACCATCCCCGCCGAAGCCCGCACGGCCTTGGGTCCCCAGGGGTCCGCGGTGCCGTCCAGCGCCACCACACCGTCCACCCGGAAGGCGGTGGCCGCGCGAACCAGCGTGCCCACGTTTCCCGGGTCCTGGACCGCGTCGAGAACGAGGCAGCGCCCCCCGGTCACCACGGAGGCGTCACTCCGGGACGGCTGGCGGAACACGACGAGAACGCCCTGCGGGCGCTCGGTGTCGGCGAGCGCGTCCAGCTCCGCGTCGCCCACCCTCTCGATGTCGCCGACGCGCTCGCGCAGCGTCGCCAACAAGTCGGTGCCCCACGCCAGCGTCTCCAGGCGAGGCGAGACCACCGCGAACTCGGGCTCCGCTCCGGCCTTCAGGGCCTCCCCCACGGCGCGGATCCCCTCGGCGAGGACCAACCCCTCCCGCTCCCGGGTCTTCCGGTGCCGGAGGCGGCCGATGAGATGGGTGCGCCGCTGGCTGACGCTCATCGCTTTCCCCACCTTTCCAGGATCGTACCACCCCCACCCCACCCCGACACGACATGGAAGAGCCACGCCCCATCGCGCTCACCATCGCGGGCAGCGACAGCGGAGGAGGCGCCGGGATCCAGGCGGACCTGAAGACCTTCCAGGCCTTCGGAGTCTTCGGCACCAGCGCCCTGACCGCGGTGACCGCCCAGAACACCCTCGGCGTCACCGCGGTCCACGCCATCCCTCTGGACGTGGTCCGGGCCCAGATCGACGCGGTGGTCACCGACCTGCCGCCGGCGGCCCTCAAGACCGGGATGCTGGCCACCGCCGAACTGGTCGCCGCGGTGGCGGCGGCCATTCGGGGCCACGGTCTGAAGCTCTACGTGCTCGATCCGGTCATGGTGTCCACCAGCGGTCACCGCCTCCTCGACGCCGACGCGGAGGCCACGCTGGCCCGGGAGCTCCTCCCGCTGGCGGCGTTGGTCACCCCCAACCTCCACGAGGCCCGCATCCTGACCGGGAGGGAGGTGGCGACCCTCGGGGACATGCGTGACGCGGCGCGGGCCCTGGTGGGCCTGGGCGCGGGAGCCGCGCTGCTCAAGGGCGGCCACCTGGACGGGGATGCGGTGGACCTGCTCTGGGACGGCACGGAGGAGCACATCTGGCGCAAGCCGCGCCTCGCGACGCGCCACACCCACGGGACCGGGTGCACCCTGTCCGCCGCAATGACGGCCGGACTGGCCAGGGGCCTTCCCCTTGCCGAGGCCACGGGCCGGGCGGTCCGCTGGGTGGCCAAGGCCATCGAGACGGCCCCGGGACTGGGCGCGGGCCACGGGCCCGTGAATCATTTCTTCCCCGTGGAGTGATCCGGCGGCGGAAGCCGGCGAACCACTTCTTCGAGGAGCGCGCCCAGCTTCGGGCCCGCGTCCCGCCCCACCACCACCACGTCGGCGTGGGTGAGGGGCTCTGCGGACAGCCCGGTGCCCTTGTTCGTCACCATGGAAACAGCCATGCAGCGCATGCCCCGGGCCCGGGCCACGAGCACCTCGGGAACGGTGGACATCCCCACCACGTCGGCCCCCAGGGCGCGGAGCATGTGGATCTCCGCAGCGGTCTCGTACGTCGGGCCCACGAGCGCAGCGTAGACGCCCAGGCGGAGCGGGATCCCCAGATCCGTTGCGGCCGACAGCGCCACCTGGGCGAGATCGGGGTCGTAGGGGCACGTCATGTCGGGGAATCGCACCTCGCCGTCGGCCACCGGCCCGACCAGGGGGGAGCGGAACATGAGGTTCAGATGGTCCTCCAGGAGCACCAGGTCTCCGGGCTCCAGCGCCGGGTCCACGCCCCCTGCGGCGTTGGTGAGCAGGAGGGTGTCCACGCCCAGCGCGGCGGAAAGCCTCACCGGAGCCGCCACCACTTCCCCGGGGTGCCCCTCGTAGACGTGGTAGCGACCGGCCTGGACCAGGACGTACCGGCCTCCCAGACGTCCGGCCACGAAGCTCCCTGCGTGGCCCGCCACCCCCGCGGCGGGAAATCCGGGGAGTTCCTCGAAGGGGACGGACACCGGGTGCTGGAGCACGTCCACCACGTGCCCCAGCCCCGATCCCAGGACCAGCGTGGCGGCGGGGACGTCGACCATGCGCTCTCCCAGGAGCCTAGCGGCCCTGGCGATGTCGGGGAGGGTGGACACGGAATCGGATGCGCTCACAGGATCGCCCCGGCGATGGTGGCGGTCATGAACGCGGCGATGGTACCGCCGATCATGGCCCGCAGCCCGAGCTGGGAGAGGTCGTGGCGGCGGGACGGTGCCATCCCTCCGATGCCGCCGAGCTGAATGGCGATGGACGAGAAGTTGGCGAAGCCGCAGAGCGCGTACGTCACGATGACCACCGAGCGCGGCTGGAGCGTGATGCCGCCCTCGGCCTGCATCATACCAGCGAGCTGGAGGTACGCGACGAACTCGTTGAGAACCGTCTTCACGCCCAGGAGCGATCCCACCACGGGCGCGTCGGCCCAACTCACGCCCATGAGCCAGGCCAGAGGGGCGAGGATCCACCCCATGAGCCACTCCAGGCTCAGCCCGTCGAAGCCGGCCAGCATCCCTGCCCACCCCAGGAACCCGTTCAGGAGGGAGATGATCGCCACGAAGGCCAGGAGCATGGCGCCCACGTTGAGCGCCAGGAAGAGCCCTTCCGAGGCACCCCGTGCCGCGGCGTCGATCACGTTCACGTCCGGACGCTCCACCCTGATCTCGAGGGTGTCGGCGGTCTCGGGACGGTCCGTCTCCGGCACCATCAGCTTGGCACACACCAGCGCCGCCGGCGCGGACATGACCGACGCCGCCATGAGGTGGCCGGCGATGTCCGGAAAGTGGGTGACGAGCATCCCCACGTAGGCCGCCATCACACCCCCCGCCACCGTGGCGAAGCCGGCGGTCATCACCGCCATGAGCTCCGAGTTCGTCATGCGCTCGACGAAGGGCTTGATGAGAAGGGGAGCCTCCGTCTGGCCCACGAAGATGTTCCCGGCGGCGGAGAGGGTTTCGGCGCCGGAGGTCTTCATGGTCCGCTGCATCACCCAGGCCATTCCCTTCACCACCTTCTGCATGACGCCCAGGTGGTAGAGCAGCGTCATGAGCGAGGAGAAGAAGATGATGGTGGGCAGCACCGTGAAGGCGAAGTAGGCCCCCGTGTTCGCCACCTGCCCCGGGGCCGCGGCGAAGCCACCGTTCCCCGGGTCTCCCGCGCCCACCGGGACGTTGTTGTGCACCAGGTTCCCGAACACGAAGCCGGCGCCGTCCACGGTGAAGCCGAGAAGGGCGACCACGAGGGTGTTCATCGTGTCGAAGATCTGAGCCCCCACCGCGGTTTTCAGGATGAAGAGGGCGAAGACGAGCTGGAGTCCGATGCCCCAGAGGACCAACCGCCAGGCGACTTTCGACCGGTTCAGGGAGAGGACCCAGGCCAACCCGGTGAGGGCCACCAGGCCGAGCAGGGAGCGCAGCCGCGGGAGGAGGGGCGTGCCCAGGGAACCGCGGGACACGAGCATACCCTGCCCCTGGGTGACGGAAGAGACCGCCGCGACGGGTTCGGCCGCCCCCGCCGCCTGGGCTCTCGTCGCCGTCCACACCCCCACCACGAGGAGAACGCCGCACAGAGTCCAGAGCGCAGCGACAACGGGCCGGGGGCGCGTCATGCCGGGAGTCCTCGAGGGTCGTGGGGCGCCCGCGCCGGAACGCGGGGGAACGGAGCAATATCGAGAGCCCGGCTCCTCACCACCAGCCGCCCCGGCTCATATCCTGGCGAGAAAGGACCTCCCCTCGGCGCTTGGCGGCCACGAGCCTCGGGTTCTGGAAGAGCTTGATGAGGAGCACGCCGGCCACGAACCCACCCACGTGGGCGGCATACGCCACCCCACCACCCCCGCCGTTCGCACCCGTGGACGCCAGCTGGATTAGGCGCCCATCACCGCGCTGATGGCGCCCGACGCCCCGACCATGGGAAGGGTGGAGGACGGGTCGAGGACGACGTGGGCCAGCGCCGCCGCCACGCCGGTGAGGACGTAGAACACCAGGAAACGGAGATGCCCCATGGAGTCTTCCACGTTGTTCCCGAAGATCCACAGGAACCAGAGGTTCCCGGTGAGGTGGAGCCAGCTCCCGTGGAGGAACATGGAGGTGATGAGCGCCTCCAGGATCTCGGGGGAGAGCTCGGTGGGATTGTCGTCGTGGAGGGGAAACACGGCATCCTCGGGACTGGATGGCAGATCCTCGCCGCCAAGCTAGCCCATCACGTGCCATAATGGCAGACCGGCGCCATTTCCCGCCGTATTGGCGCACTTTCCACCCCTGTCCCCGGCATGCGGATTGCACGGTCCATGCCGTAGCGGTCGCCCGTCGCGACCCTTGTATCTCCCCGCGCTCGAGGAGCGGACATGAGCAAAGTCATCGGCATCGATCTGGGCACCACCAACTCGGTGGTGGCCGTCATGGAGGGCGGTGAGCCCGTCGTCATCCCCAATTCCGAGGGCGGCCGGACCACCCCGTCGGTCGTCGCGTTCACCAAGGACGGCGAGCGCCTGGTGGGCCAGGTGGCGCGCCGCCAGGCGATCACCAACCCGACGAACACGGTCTTCTCGATCAAGCGGTTCATGGGCCGCAAGCACGAGGAGGTGCAGTCGGAAGAGAAGATCGTCCCCTACAAGGTGGGGCACGACGCTTCCGGACGTGTGCAGGTGCACATCCCCAACGCCGAGCAGAAGACGTTCAACCCGCCGGAGATCTCCGCGATCATCCTGCAGAAGATGCGCCAGACGGCCGAGGACTACCTGGGCCAGAAGGTCACCAAGGCGGTGATCACGGTTCCCGCCTACTTCAACGACGCGCAGCGGCAGGCCACGAAGGACGCCGGCCGGATCGCCGGCCTCGAGGTGCTCCGCATCATCAACGAGCCGACGGCCGCCTCGCTGGCCTACGGCCTCGACAAGAAGAAGGACGAGAAGATCGCGGTGTTC
>CAZJFX010000082.1:0-17096 GCA_964545395.1 uncultured Gemmatimonadaceae bacterium
GGGGCGGGAGCTCCCCGGCTCGCCCCAGCGCGCCGGCGATGCGCGGCGGGAGCATCCCGGCCCGCCCCAGCGCACCGGCGATGGGGGGGAGCTCCGGGGGATCGTCCGCCCCGCGCTCGCCGTCGGCGGTGACGTCGCCCCGGAGCACCACGCCGTCGTCGAGGGTCGCGCCCTCGTCGCCTTCCAGGTCCAGGGCCCAACCCTCACGAGCCGCGTCCTCCACGTCGCGGCCCCAGGTGCAGCGCTCGGCGCCGTCGGCGTCGCGGCCCCAGGTGCAGCGCTCCGCGCCGTCGGCGTCGCGGCCCCAGGTGCAGCGCTCCGCGCCGTCGGCGTCGCGGCCCCAGGTGCAGCGCTCGGCGCCGTCGGCTCCACGGGCGGCGCCCGCCCCCAGCCGGCCGCGCTCGTCCTCTCCGCCCAGCGCGTCGCGGGCGCCGTCGTCCTCGGGGGGGAGCAGCCGCTCGGCGCCCGCCCCCCGGCGCCCGGGGGGTGGGGAGCGCTAGACTTCCCCGGTCGTCAGGCGCCGGCCCCCTCGGTGAGCGCGCCTCCCCGCATCACGCGCCAGCACGGGGAGGCGCCGATCCAGTAGGCCAGTTCCCCGGGGTGGTCCACCGACCACACGGCCAGGTCGGCGCGCTTGCCTACCTCCACGGTTCCCATGGCGTCACCCCACCCCAGGACGCGGGCGCCTACCCGGGTCATCCCCGCCAGCGCCTCCTCGGGGGTGAGGCGGAAGACGACGCACGCCAGGTTGAGGGCGAGGAGCGGGTCGAGGAGAGGTGAGGTCCCGGGGTTGAGATCGGTGGCCACGGCCATGGGGACGCCGAGCCTGCGGAACGCCTCCACCGGGGGCGCCACGGATTCCCGCAGGAAATACGCCGCTCCGGGGAGGAGGACCGCTACGGTCCCTGCGTCAGCCATGGCGCGGGCACCCTCCTCGGAGGCGTGCTCCAGGTGGTCGGCGCTCGCTGCCCCGTGGTGTGCCGCCAGCGCGGCCCCCCCCAGGTCCGTGAGCTGGTCCGCGTGGAGCCTTCTCGCCAGCCCAGTGCGCGCCCCGGCCTCCAGCACCCGGGCGCACTCCGCCGGGGTGAACGCGATCCCCTCGCAGAAGGCGTCCACCGCGTCGGCGAGCCCTTCGGCTGCGGCGCGGGGGATCATCTCCCGGCACACCAGGTCCACATACTCGTCGCGGCGCGAGGCATACTCCGGGGGGAGGGTGTGGGCGCCCAGAAGGGTCGCTCTCACCGGGATCCCCTCGGCCATGCCCAGGGAGCGGGCCACGCGGAGCATGCGGAGCTCCGTGTCCACGTCGAGCCCGTACCCGGACTTGATCTCGAGGGCGGTGACGCCGCGCCGTGCCAGGAGCCGCAGCCTGGGGGCGGAAGCCGCGACAAGGCCGGCCTCGCCGGCGGCGCGGGTGGCGCGCACCGTGGAGAGGATCCCTCCCCCGCGGCGGGCGAGGTCCTCGTACGTGGCCCCACCCAGGCGCTCCTCGAACTCGAGGGAGCGGTTCGCGCCGAACACCAGGTGGGTATGGCAGTCCACGAGCCCGGGGGTCACCCACCGCCCCTCCCCGTCGAGATCGTTCACCGGGCCCAGCACCCGCGGGAGATCCGCCTCAGCGCCGACCCACGCCACACGTCCGCCCTCCACGAGGATGGCGGCATCACGGAGTGCGCCGTAGGCGGCCCCACCGGGCCGCAAGGTGGCAACGTGGACGCCGCGGAGGAGGAACCGGGCCGCCACGGCGGACGCAGAGCTCACGGCGCGCGCCTCACATCTTTGCCATGGGGATGCGGATCCCGTGGCGGCGGGCCGTGTCCCACGCAAGCTCGTAGCCGGCGTCGGCGTGGCGGGCCACACCCAGGCCCGGGTCGTTGGTGAGCACCCGCTGGATGCGCTCCCGCATCTCCGGCGTGCCGTCGGCCACCAGGACCTGTCCGGCGTGGAGGGAGTTGCCGATCCCCACGCCGCCGCCATGGTGGAACGACACCCAGCTCGCTCCGGAAGCGGTGTTCAGAAGCGCGTTCAGGATGGGCCAGTCGGCCACGGCGTCGGTGCCGTCCTTCATGGCCTCGGTCTCGCGGAAGGGCGACGCCACCGAGCCCGCGTCCAGGTGGTCGCGGCCGATGACGACGGGGGCGCTGATCTCGCCCTTGGCCACCAGGTCGTTGATGGCCGTGCCGAAGCGCGCGCGGGCGCCCTGCCCCAGCCAACAGATGCGCGAGGGGAGCCCCTGGAAGGCCACCTTGTCGTGGGCCATGCGGATCCACCGGCACAGGTGCTCGTCCTCGGGGAACATGTCCAGCACGAGCTCGTCGGTGCGGTGGATGTCCTTCGGGTCGCCGGAGAGGGCGGCCCACCGGAACGGCCCTTTCCCTTCGCAGAAGAGGTCGCGGATGTAGGCGGGGACGAACCCCGGGTACGCGAACGCGTCGGCGAACCCCGCGTCCCGGGCATATCCACGGAGGTTGTTCCCGTAGTCCACGGCCACCGCCCCGGCGCGCTGAAGGGCCACGATGGCCTCACAGTGGGTGCGGATGGAGCCCATGGAGAGGCGGGTGTACTCGACGGCGTCGGAATTCCGCAGCTTGTCCGCCTCCGCCAGGGAGAACCCGGCGGGTACGTATCCGTTCAGGGGGTCGTGGGCCGAGGTCTGGTCGGTGACGATGTCCGGCGTCACCCCCCGGCGCACAAGCTCGGGGAGAACGTCGGCGCAGTTCCCCACGAGGCCGATGGACAGGGCCCGACCGGCCCCGGTGGCCTCGTGTACCCACGCCAGCGCTTCATCCAGATCCGCGGTCATGCGGTCGCAGTAGCGGGTGTCCAGGCGGCGCTGGATACGCTGGGGGTCCACCTCGACGCACAGCATCACGCCCTCGTTCATGGTGGCGGCCAGCGGCTGGGCGCCCCCCATCCCCCCCATCCCGCCGGTGAGGATCCAACGCCCCTTCAGCGTGCCCCCGAAGTGGCGGCGCGCCATGGCGCCGAAGGTCTCGTAGGTGCCCTGGAGGATCCCCTGCGTCCCGATGTAGATCCAGGAGCCGGCGGTCATCTGGCCGTACATCATCAGCCCCCGCCGCTCCAGCTCGTTGAAATGCTCCCAGGTGGCCCACTTCCCCACCAGGTTGGCGTTGGCGATGAGGACCCGGGGGGCGTGGGGGTGGGTGCGGAAGACGCCCACGGGCTTCCCTGACTGGACCAGCAGGGTCTCGTCGTTCTCCAACTGGCGGAGCGTGTCGACGATGGCCTCGAAGGCTTCCCAGCTCCGTGCTGCCTTCCCCGTGCCGCCGTAGACGATGAGCCGGTCCGGGTCTTCGGCCACGTCCGTGTCCAGGTTGTTCATCAGCATCCGGAGCGCGGCCTCCTGGGTCCATCCCTTGCAGCTCCGCTCCGTGCCCCTGGGGGCGCGCACGACGTGCGCCTTCGCGCTCATGCTTCCTCCTTGCCAGTGGCGATCCGCTCCAGAGCCCCGCTCCGCACCAGCTCCATGAGGGCGGCGAGGTCGGGGGCCAGCTCCCGGTCCTCGTGGAGCGCGGCGACCCGCTCCCGCACCAGCGCGTGGGCCCGCTCCACGCCCGGGCTGCTCCTCATGGGGCGCCGGTACTCGAGCCCCTGCGCCGCGCACAGAAGCTCCGTGGCCACCACCTGCTCCAGGCACGCCACGGCCTGACGCGCCTTGCGGGCGGCGGCGAACCCCATGGACACGTGGTCCTCCTGGTTCGCGCTCGTGGTGACCGAGTCCACGCTGGCCGGGTGGGCCAGCACCCTCATCTCCGACAGGGAGTCCACGGCGGCCACCTGGGCGATCATGAGGCCGCTCCTCAAGCCCGGGCGCTCGGTGAGGAAGGCGGGAAGCCCCATGGAGAGGTCGGGGTTGAGGAGGCGCTCGATGCGCCGCTCGGAGACGGCGGCCAGGTCTGCTACCGCGATGGCCAGGAAATCCAGCGCCTGGGCGACCACCTGGGCGTGGAAGTTCCCTCCGCTCACGACGGCGTCCGCCTCCGGGAAGACCAGCGGGTTGTCCGTGGCGCTGTTCGCCTCCACCTCCAGGATGCGGCGCACGTATCCCAGCACTTCCCGGGAAGCTCCGTGGACCTGGGGCATGCAGCGCAGCGCGTACGCGTCCTGGACCCGGGGATCCCCACTCCGGTGGGACTCCCGGATCTCCGATTCCTCCAGGAGGGTGCGGAGGCGCTGGGCGCTCAGCGCCTGTCCGTGGTGGGGCCGGGCGTCCTGGATCTCCTGGCGGAACGCCTCCGGCGTCCCCAGGAGCGCGTCCAGCGACATGGCACCGGTCACCTCCAGCGTCTCCAGGGCCCGCTCCGCGGCGAGGAGGGCCAGGATTCCCAGCCCCGTGGTGGCCTGGGTGCCATTGATGAGGGAGAGCCCCTCCTTGGCCTCCAGGTGGAAGGGCTCGAGCCCCTCTTCGGCCATGAGCTCGGCCGTGGGCGCCTCCCTCCCGTCCCGCTCGGCCTTCCCCTCGCCCAGGAGGGCCAGCGCCACGTGGGCCAGGGGGGCCAGGTCGCCGCTGGCGCCCACCGAGCCGTACCGGGGCACGCGCGGGTGGATCCCGTGGTTGAGCAGTTCCAGGAGGCGCTCCACCACCACCACGCGGCACCCCGAGTGCCCTCGGGCCAAGGCGTTGGCCCGCAGGAGCATGATGGACCGCACCGCCTCCCGGTCCAGGGGCTCTCCCATTCCGGACGCATGGCTCCGCACCAGGTTGTGCTGGAGCTGAGTGCGCTCCTCCGGGGCGATGACCACCTCGGCCAGGCGCCCGAACCCGGTGGTCACGCCGTACACCCGCTCCCCCCGGGCCACCTTGGCCTCGATGAACGCGCGGCTGGCCGCCACGGCCGCGCGGGCCCCGGGCGTCAGCGCCACGCTCACGGTGCCTCCCCGGGCCACGGCCTCCACGTCTTCGAGGGAGAGGCTCCGGCCGTCGAGGAGGAGGCTTGGGCTCATGGTCGGGGTGGGGGGACGAGGAGAGGGGGAACCGGACCCGGCGGGAGGCGTCCCCTGGTCATTCCGAACATGACCGGAACCCGCCCCGCCGGGCAAGCCGCGGGCTGACCCGGAGGAGGAGGCCGCTGCTTGCGCGCGCCGGAGCGCGGTGCCCACATTGCGAGCGAGCCACACGATCGGCCCCCGCCATCCCAGTCTTCCCGCCTTGGACGTCTTCAGCCCCACCCCGCAGGATGTAGAGCGGGACATGAAGGAGTTGCGGGTCCGCCTCCTGGGCGGTCTCGCGTTCATCACCGGGGTCACGGTCCTGGGCACGGTCGGGTTCCACGTAATCGACCCCGAGGCCGGATGGGTGCGGGCGTTCTTCATGACCGCCATCACCCTCACCACGGTGGGGTTCGGCCACGAGGTCGAGCTGGCCTCCAACGGGGCGTTCATCTTCACCGCGTTCCTCATCCTTCTGGGGATGGGAGGCGTCGCCTACTTCGTCACCACGGCGACGGCGTTCATTCTCGAAGGGCAGCTCGGCCACGTCTTCCGGAAGCGTCGCATGGAAAAGGAGCTCTCCCGCTTGAGCGGGCACCTCATCGTCTGCGGCTCGGGGCAGACGGCACTCTACGCCGCCAAGGAGCTGGTGTCGGTGCACCGGCCCGTGGTCATGGTGGCGGACCGCCCCGAGGAGGCGAGCCGGGCCCGGAGCGAGCTGCCCAGCGTTCCCGTGGTGGTGGGAGACCCGGCCAAGGACGACGTGCTTCTCACGGCCGGCGCGGAGCGCGCCGCAGGGCTGGTGGCGTGCACCGACTCGGACGAGAAGAATCTGGTGGTGACGCTCACGGCGCGTCAGCTCAACCCCGCCATCCGCATCGTCACCCGGGTCATCGAGGTGGAGGGGGAGCCGAAGCTCCGGAAGGTGGGGGCGGACGCGGTGGTGTCCCCCAACTTCATCGGTGGACTGCGCATGGCTTCAGAGCTCATCCGGCCCACCGTGGTGACCTTCCTGGACACCATGCTCCGGGACCGGGAGCGGAACCTGCGCATCGACGAGATCCGCATCCCCGAGGGGTCGGCTTCCATCGGTGTGCCCCTGAACGCATTGGGACTGGACCGCATCCCCGGCGCTCTCCTCCTGGCCGAGCGGGAGGCGGACGGCTCCTGGCACTACAACCCGCCCCGGAACGAGAAGGTGAGGGCCGGAATGGTCCTCATCTTCCTCGGCTCGCCCTCCGACGCCCGGGCGCTGTGCGAGCACCTGGGAGGCGAGATGATCTCCATGCCGAGGGAGTGAGCGCGCCCCGATGACGTGAGGAGGTCGTCATGCTGCTGCTGAGGATGGTTCAGGGTGCGGCTGAGGCGGCGTCGCACGGTGACGCCGTGGCGCACCAGAGCCCGGTGATCTCCATGGTGGGCGCCTTCGTCGGATTACTCGTCGTGGCCGCGGGGGTGCAGGCCGCCTCCAAGAGGTTCAAGGTACCCTTCAGCGTTGGCTTGGTGTTGGTGGGGGCCCTCATCGGCCTCCTGGCCGGTCGGATCGACTTCCTGCAACCCCTCGCGGCCGTGGAAGTGAACCCGGACGTGGTCCTCTTCGTCTTCCTCCCCACGCTGATCTTCCAATCGGCGTTCCACCTGGACGCGAGGGCGCTGCGGGAGAACTTGGCGCCCACCCTCACCCTGGCGGTTCCCGGGCTTCTCCTGTCCACCGCGGTGATCGGCGGAATCATGCGCACGGCCGCCCCCTGGGTGGGCGTGCACCTGGACTGGGCGGAGGCCCTCCTGCTCGGATCCATCCTTTCGGCGACGGACCCGGTGGCGGTCATCGCTCTCTTCGGGCAGCTCGGGGCCCCCAAGCGGCTCACCGTGCTGGTGGAGGGGGAGAGCCTCTTCAACGACGCGACCGCCATCGTGCTGTCCCGGATCATCATCGCGGTGATGGCTGCCGGCACGCTCACCTCGGGGGCCCTGGCCGTCGGCGCCCTCCAGTTCCTCGTGGTGTTCTTCGGGGGACTTGTCGTGGGATGGGCCCTCGCTCTGGCTGCGGGGTGGGCGATGGGCGAGCTGGGGGGAGACGAGTTCCTCGAGATCACTCTCACCACCATTCTCGCCTACCTCTCGTTCTACGTGGCCGAGCATTGGCTGCACGTCAGCGGCGTCATGGCCGCCGTGGCCGCAGGGGTGGTCATGGGCGGGTGGGGGAAGGCCAAGATCACGCCTTCCATGGTGGGCTACCTGGAGCACTTCTGGAACTACATGGCCGGCGTGGCCAACGCGCTCATCTTCCTCATGGTGGGGCTCACGGTGGACCTGGGCTCGCTCATGTCCGCGCTACCTGTGCTCCTCTGGGTGGTGCTGGCCATGCTGGTCTCGAGGGCGGTGGTGGTATACACGTTCGTGCCGCTGCTGGGCAGGCTCCCCGGGTCGGACCCCATCGACTTCAGCTACCAGACCGTGATGTTCTGGGGCGGGCTGCGCGGTGGGATCGCGCTGGCCATCGCCCTCTCCCTTCCTGCCGCAGTGGGGAGCAGGGAACTCTTCATCACCCTCGCCGTGGGCGCGGTGCTCTTCACGCTCCTGGCGCAGGGGCTGACCATCGAAGCGGTGGTGAAGCACTTCCGGCTCGACGTGCCTCCCCTCTCGGACCGGATGGCCCGTATCGAGGGACTCATCGCGGCGAAGCGGCGCACGCTGGAGGAGATTCCCCAGCTCCGCGCCGGAGGGCTCTTCTCGCCGCGCATCGCCGAAGAGATGACGGCCCGGTGCGGGAGCGCGCTGGACGAGTACCGGGGGAAGCTGGACGAGCTGCGGGCTCGGGAGATGGACGTGAGCGAGGAACGCCGCCTCCTCTACCTGCGCTGCTTCGCCGAGGAGAACACCCTCTACTACGTGATGTTCTCCAACGGCCATCTGGGCGAGCGGACCTACCGCAACCTGACCCACTCCGTCGAGATGCAGACGGAGGCGATCCGCCACGAGGGGCGCCTCCCCGCGTTCACCCTGCATCCGCCGTCCGGCGAGCGCGTGCAGAGCGCGCTGCTGCGGACCGTGGAGCGCATCCCCGGACTCGGCCCGCGGGTGGAGGGGATCCGTTCGAGCCGCACCGCCAGGGACTACGAGGTCGCGTGGGCGCGCTTCCGCGGGAGCCTGCGCGTCTTGGACGACCTGGAGCCGCTGGGCAAGACCGATGCGGTCCGGAGCCAGATCGTGGAGGAGGTCCGGGCCCTCTACCAGTACTGGCACGAGAGCGCCCGGAGCCGGCTGGATCAGACCGCTGAGCTTTTCCCGGAATTCGTGGGGGCCGCGCAGGAGCGCCTCGCCGACCGTCTCGCCATCCACGCGCAGAAGGACGCCATCGAGGAGAAAGCACACGCCGGGATCATCCCCCACGGCGTCGCGGAAGTGATGCTCGCTGAGTTCGCCCAGGAGCTGCGCGCCCTCCGGGCCAGCCAGGCGGGAAAGCTGGCCGTGGACCCCAGCGAGCTCCTGGCGAAGGTCCCCTTCTTCCAGGGGGTGCCCGCCCGGGAGCAGGCCACGGTGGTGGAGAGGCTCCGGAGGCGGACGGCGCCTGCCGGCGACGCCATCGTCGAGCAGGGCGAAGGGGGAGCTTCCCTCTTCCTCGTGGCCAGAGGGGTCGTTCGGGTGACCCGGCGCGACGAGGAGGGGACCCGGGACCTTGCCACCCTCATGGCTGGAGACTTCTTCGGCGAGATGGCGCTCCTGCACGGGGGAGCCCGCACGGCCACCTGCAGGGCGGTCACTCCGTGCGCCCTCTACGAGCTCCGCAGGGAGGACCTGGAGGCGGTTCTGGAGGCCTGCCCGGCCATGCGTGAGGCGCTGGTCCGCGCGGATGAGCGCCGGAGGGCGGAACAGGAGCGACAGGCCCTTTGACACTCGAATACGGGATGCCCAACTTCAACTCTTGGAAGGCGCGCCGTTCCCCCCAGCACCCTTCTGGTATGCATCTGGAACGCGAGGATTCACGCCGCACCGGCGACGACCGGCGCCGCACCCCCGAAAGGCGGGACGGCGACCGCAGGGCCTCCGAGCGCCGAACCGTGCGCCGCCGCACCCTGTGGCTCGGGGTGGTCATCGAGCGCAGGGTGGCCGACCGACGTGGTCCGGACCGCAGGACGGGCCTTGACCGGCGCCGCCCGGCGGAGCGCCGGTTCAGAGATCGGAGGACCGTCCCCGACCGGCGCCGGACCTTCGAGGCCTGATCCGCGCTATCGCACGGTCACCAGCGCCGTGTCCGAGCGGCCACTCGAGGTGGCCGTGAGCGTGGCCGTCCCCTGCGCCACGCCGGTCACGGTCCCGGCGGTGCTCACCGTGGCGACGGCGGGGTCCGACGAGGACCACGCCACCGTAGCGCCAGGCACGTTGATGCCGAAGCGGTCGCGCACCACGGCGGCGTAGGCCTTGGTGCCTCCCACGGATACGGTGGCGGTGTCCGGGACGATGCGCACCTCGGCGACGGTCTGCGTCACGGTCACCGGGACCGTGGCGCTCAGCGTGTCGGCGACCACGGTGATGGTGGCGCTCCCGGCTTTGCGAGCGATGACGAAGCCGATGAAGTCCACCGTGGCCACCGTGGTGTCCGAGGACGTGAACACGGGCTGGGGCGGATGCATGGGGACGCCCGCCGCGTTCCTGACCACGGCCACGACCCGCGTGGTGTCGCTCACGCCGTCCAGGGCGATCTGTGCCGGGGTCACGGTCATGTTGGTGGCCCGGGTGGCGACGCGGACCTGGGCGGAGCGCATGAGCGTGTCCACCCTGGCCGTGATGGTCGCCAGGCCGTCTCCCATGGCCACCACGCGGCCTCCATCCCCCACCAGGGCCACGCCGTAGCTCGAGGAGCTCCACGTGATCTGGGGGTCGGGGATGGGGTGCGACGCGCCGTCCAGCACCGTGGCGGTGAAGTCCACGGTGTGTCCGAGGCCGGTGAGGAGGACGGTGTCCGGGGCGAGGGTCAGGCTCACCGGGATCCGCGCCACGCGCACCGTGATCGTGTCGGCGAGCTCGAGGAAGCCGGCCAGCACCTGCGCGGTGCCGAGCCCCACGCCCACCACGGTGCCCGTGGAGTCCACCGCGGCCACCTCAGGGTCGGAGGAGCTCCAGTAGATCCTCGGCGGGACCACCACGTCCCCCTTGGCGTTCGTCAGCTCGGCCTCGAGTTGGGCGGTGGCGCCCAGCCACGGGAGGAGCGCCGAGTGGGGGGTGATCCGGAGGCCGGTGACCGAGGAGGCGGGGTCCAGGGGAAGCGTCTGAAGCACCGGCTCGTCGGTGCAGGCGGCCAGGGCGGCGATCCCGGCCACGCAGGCCGGGAGCCAGAGGCGGAGGCGATTTCGATCCATGTTCCTTCCCCCAGGGCGTACGGATCCGGACGACGACGACAGACCCTCAGCACGGAAGGCCTTTCCGATCTGTAAACATATGACGGGAGGGCACCGGGAAGCTATGATCCCGGTGTTCGCGCGTCCGCGACCCGGCCATTACCATAGAGGGAGCGCGTCGACCTCCAGCGGAGGACCTATGTCGTCGACGGCTCCTGCGGGTGGGAAGGGCAACACGGTGGTGGCCGACCTGTGGGCCGGGCTGGCGGCGATGCTGGTGGCGTTGCCTTCGGCCATCGCCTTCGGCGTCGCGGCCTTCACCGCAGCCGGCCCCGGCCTGGCGGGAGCGGGCGCCCTCACCGGGATCCTCGGCGCCGTGGCCATGGGGATCGTCGCGCCTCTGGTGGGGCGCAACGCCGGCTTCATCAGCGCCCCGTGCGCGCCGGCGGCGGCGGTGCTGGCCGGGCTGGCGGCACAGCTGGCCTCCTCGGGCGATGTCCCCGCCGAGCGCATCCTGGGGCTCTTGGCCGTGACCGCAGCCATCTCCGCGGCGCTCCAGATCGTCTACGGGATGCTGGGCGCCGGAAAGGTCATGAAGTACATCCCCTACCAGGTGGTCACCGGGTACCTGTCCGGAGTGGCGTTGATCATCTTCATGGGCCAGATGCCCAAGCTCCTGGGCGTCTCCTCCCGGACGCACTTCTTCGAGGCTGTGTCCTCCCCCGGCGAGTGGTGCTGGGAGGGGATCATGGTGGGGCTGGTGACGATCGCTGCCGCGGTGCTGGCGCCCCGGGTCACGAAGAAGGTCCCGGCGGTGATCATCGGCCTGGCCACGGGGATCGCGGCGTACTTCATGCTCGGCGCCACCCGGCCCGGCCTCCTCCGGTTGGAGGGGAACAGCCTCGTCATCGGCCCCATCCAGGCCTCCGGCTCGGTGCTGAGCGCCATGGGGCAGCGCTTCGCCATGCTGGGAAGCCTCACCGGGAGCGACCTGGCGCTGGTGCTGGCGCCCGCCATCACCCTCTCGCTTCTCCTCTCCATCGACACCCTGAAGACCGGCGTGGTCCTCGACGCCCTCACGCGCCGGCGCCACAACTCCAACTGGGAGCTCATGGCTCAGGGGATCGCCAACATGGCGTCCTTCGGCGTGGGCGGGATGCCCGGCGCCGGGACCATGGGCGCATCGCTGGTGAACGTGACCGCCGGAAGCCGCTCCGTGCTGAGCAGCCTGGTGGAGGGGATCCTCGCGCTGGCGGCGGTGCTCCTCTTCGGCAAGCTCATCGCGTGGGTGCCCATCGGAGCCCTGGCCGGGATCCTCCTCGTGGTGTCCTGGCGGATGTTCGACTTCGACATGTTCCGCCTGGCGCGGCACAAGGACACACGCCTCGACTTCTTCGTGATCATTTCGGTGATCGTCGTCGCGGAGACGGTGGGGCTCATCCAGGCCTCCCTGGTCGGTGTGTGCCTGGCCATCATCCTGTTCATCCGGGACCAGGTGCGCGGGTCCATCATCGTGAGCAAGCGGGACCTCACCGAGGTCCGCTCCCGGCGGCGGCGCACCGACCAAGAGGACGCGCTCCTGGCGGCCCACGGCGCAGCCGCGCTCCTCATCCAGCTCAAGGACGACCTCTTCTTCGGCACCACCGACCAGCTCCTCTCCGACCTGGACCAGGACCTGGGGACGAGGCGCTTCATCCTCCTGGACATCCGCCGCGTTCAGTCGATGGATTACACGGCGGCCCACCTCTTCGAGCAGATGCGCTACCGCCTCGCGGAGCGGGACGGGGCGCTCCTCTTCTGTGGGATGCCCTCCAGCGGACCCCAGCGGCAGGACATCGAGCGCTACCTGGCCCAGCTCGGCGTCCTGGGCGAGGGCGGCGTGCGCGTCTTCCAGACCCGGGACAGCGCGCTCCAGTGGATGGAAGACCGGGTCCTGGAAGGCGCGGGGTGGCGCGGCCGGGACGACGATCCGCCCCTGGAGCTGGACCACATCGATTTCTTCCGGGGGCTGGACGAGGCGTCCCTGTCCGAGATCCGGGCCATCACCGAGGAGCGCACTCTGGAAGCCGGGCAGAGCCTCTTCGCCCGGGGCGACGCCGGTGACGAGATGTACATGGTGCGCAAGGGACGCGTGAGCATCCGCCTTCCCCTGGCCGGGGGGAAGCACCATCACCTGGCCACGGTGGGCCCCGGGGAGATGTTCGGGGAGCTCTCCTTCCTGGACCGGGACAAGCGCTCGGCGGACGCGGTGGCGGTGGCGCGCACCGATCTCTTCGTCGTGTCCAGGACTCGCCTGGACGCGCTGGAGAAGACCGACGCGGCTCTCTCGGCGCACCTCTTTGAGAGGATCGCCCGGGAGATCTCCCAGCGGCTGCGCATCGCCAACATGGAATTGAGATCGCTGGAGGAGAGGTAGGGAGGCGTGGTGCTTCGAGACCTGTTGCGGCTGCAGTTGGGAGATCGCGACGCCCGGCTTGCCGCGTGCAAGGCGCTGGCGGAGTCGAGGAGCGCGCTCGCCGCGCATTTCCTCGCGCGTGCGGCCCGACACGACGGGCATGTCTGGGTCCGCGGCGAGGCCACCCTGGCGCTCGGTGCGCTGGGCGGTGCCAAGGCACGGAAGGCGGTCCTGGAGGCGCTCGAGAGCGCCGATTGGGAGGTCCGGGTCGCGGCGGTCTCAGGGCTCGCCGGCGGAGGGCACCGGGGCGCCGCGGAGGCCGTGGCCCGGCGGCTGTCCGACGAGTCGGCGCTGGTCCGGAGGCTCGTGCCCTGGGCTCTCGCGAAGCTCGCCGGCCCCGAAGCCGTCCCGCTCCTGGCTCCCGCCCTCCGCGACGGGGATGCCGAGGTGCGGGCCGCAGCGCTGACATGCCTGGCCGAGCTGTCGGGCGCCGCTGCGATCGGGTCCCTCGTGTCTGGTCTGACGGACGAGACCCAGGAGGTCCGGCTCGCCGCCGTCCGGGCCTTGGGCACGGTGGGTGGCACCGAAATCATGGCGCCGCTGGTGGCCGCGGCGGGGGACGTGGATCGGGCGGTGCGGGGAGCGGCCCTGGAGGTGCTGACTCGGAGCGACCCCGCCTGGGCCACGTCCGCCGGCGCCCGGGAGGTTGCCGCCGGGGCCGAGAAGGACCTTGGGCATCAGGATTGGAGGAGGCGGGTGCGGGCCGCGAACGTGCTGGCCGTCGTCCCCACGGCCGACCCTACGCCCCTGGTCGTGGCGCTCGCGCGTGGGGACGCCGACCTCCGCGAGGCGCTGACCAGGGGGCTCGCCCTGCGGGGATGGACTCCGTCCAACACGGAGGAAGCGGTCCGGACGCATCTCGTGGACAAGGACTGGAATCGACTCCGCGCGCTGGGCGAGCCGGCGTTCGAGGCGTGCCTGGAGCTGGCCATGAACGCTGACCGGGCGCGCCGGAAGGAGGCCATCGACGGGCTGCTCCAGTTCGGCGACGCCGCGCATACCGGCCGAGTGGTGGCCCTGCTGTCGGAGGAGATCGACGGGGAGCTCCGCCGCTACGTGTTCCTCGGCCTTCTGGAGGCGGAGGACGTCGCCGTGGATCGTGGCGAGCTGTGCCGGAGGTACCTGGGGGACGCGGAGCTGGCGCATCTGGCGGCGAGGCATCTGGTGAAGTCCGGGGATGCCGGTGACCTGGACGCGATCATCGCGTACCTCCTCGACGGCGGCGCGGCCTGGAACCGGGAGGTGGTGACGGCCCTGGGCAACACCTGGCGCCGGGAGGACGCCGACCCTGGTGCGAAGAACAAAATCCGGCGCTGCATGAAGACGCTGGCCTCGGAGGGGAACGAGGAAGCGGCTGCCATTTGCTGGCTGGCCGAGCGGGGGGAGTAGGGGGCGGCGACCCGCCGGGTCCTGGTGCCCTCCCCCCGCCCTGGCGCGCCGTGGCCCGTTTCCGCAACATCGGGGATTCCGTCCCCTTTCCCGTCCGGAACGCCCGATGAACCGACGCGTCCTCCTCTCCGCAGCGCTCCTCACCCTCCTCTCTCCGTCCACCGGCTTCGCGCAGGAGCCGTCGGCCCGCCCGGTGTGGCGCCCCGTGATCATGGGCACGCAGGCCATGATCGCCGCCGAGCACCCGCTGGAAGCCATGGCCGCCCAGAAGGCGCTGGAGGCCGGGGGTAACGCTGTCGACGCCGCCGTGGCGGCGTTCTACATGACCACGGTGGTGGAGCACCACCAGGCTGGGATCGGGGGTGATGCCTTCATCCTGGCGTACATCGCCGCCGAGGACCGGGTCGTCTTCATCAATGGCACCGGCGTGGCCCCCCGCCTGGCGACGGCGGCAAAGTACCGGGAGATGGGGGGGATCCCCTCGGACGGGCCCTTCTCCAGCTCGGTGCCCGGGGCCGTGGCGGGCTTCGACCTGGCCCTGAAGACGTACGGGACGAAGAGTTACGCCGAGCTCCTGGCGCCCGCCATCGAGACGGCGGAGCGGGGCCACCCGGTGAGCGTGTGGGGGGCGAGCAACCACGAAGGGAGCGTGCGGAAGGTGTCCAAATACCCCTCGTCGGCGCGGGTCCTCCTCCCCGGAGGGAAGCCCATCGGGGCCGGGGACGTGTTCGTGCAGGCGGACCTGGGCAGGTCGCTCCGCGCCATTGCCCAGGGAGGGGCCGACGTGTTCTACCGGGGCGACATCGCCCGGCGCATCGCCGACTTCTACGCCGAGCAGGGTGGGCTCATGGGCACGGACGACCTGGCGGGCATCCGCGCCGAGTTCCACGAGCCGGTACGGACCGACTACCGGGGCTACGAAGTGGTGCAGAGCGCGCCCAACTCCCAGGGGATCGCCATGCTGATCGCCCTGGAGATCCTGGAAGGGTTCGACCTGAAGGCCATGGGGCTCCACTCCCTCGACTACATCCACGTGGTCACCGAGGCCCTCAAGCTCGCCTTCGCCGACCGGAACCAGTACGTCGCCGACCCGGCGTTCGTGAAGGACATCCCGGTGAAGGAACTCCTGTCTCCGGAGTACGCAGCGCTCCGCCGCGGGCTCATCCGCATGGACGCGGCGCTGGACAGCGTGGCGCCTCCCGGGGACCCCCGGGGAGGCAAGGCGGTCCTGGCTGGGCACGAGGCGCGCTACACGAGCGGCTCGGCCGGCGCGGCATCCGCGGCGGACGCCGGGGCCGCCGAGCGCGACGGGGAGACGTCATCGTTCTCCATCGCCGACCGCTTCGGCAACGTGGTCTCGGTCACGCACAGCGTGAACCAGACCTTCGGGAGCGGGATGATCGTGGAGGGACTGGGGTTCGTCCTGAACAACCGGATGACCTATTACAGCCTCGAGGACGGGGACGTGAACCTCCTCATGCCGGGGAAGCGGCCGCGGCAGACCATCAACCCGGCCATGGCGCTCAAGGACGGCAAGCCGTTCCTGGCCTGGAACACCCCGGGCGGGGACAACCAGCCCCAGGCCATGCTCCAGACGTTCCTCAACGTGGTGGAATTCGGGATGAACCCGCAGCAGGCGGTGGAGGCCCCCACCCTCACCAGCAGCGCGTTCCGCCAGTCGAACTACCCGCAGCGCTCGCCGGGGCGCCTGACCATCCCGCGGGTGCTGGCAGACCAGGTCGGGCCGGCGCTGGAGGTCCGGGGACACCGGCTCCAGGTCACCGAACTGCAGGCACCTTACGAGCAGGCCGCCTCCGGAGCCGGCGCGGTGAAGATGATCCTCCTGGACCGCGCCCGGGGGATCATGCTCGGAGGTGTGGCGCCGGCCAAGGACGACTACGTCATCGGGTGGTGAAGGGAGAGGAACTCATGCGCACGCGTGCCGTCCTGTCCGTTCTCGCCTTCGTCGCGCCATTCGCGGCTGCATCTCCTGCCTCGGCCCAGGTCGCCATCCCCCATCACGGGGTGACCGGCGTGGGCTCCGAGCAGCTCCGGCCCGACTTCTGGGTGAAGCGGCAGCAAGCCCCCGACCGGATGATCCTCACCCCCGCCGAGATCGCCGAGCAGAACCGGCGGATGCTGGCGGAGGACCCCTCCCTCTACGACCTGGAAGGGCTCCCCTCGGCGCTGACGCGGGCGCAGGTGAGGGAGTGGGTGGAGCGCCGCTCCCAGGCGCCCACACGGCAGCTCTTCGACGAGCGGGGGGACCCGGTCACCGCCGCCGCCATCGCAGATCTCGTCGAGGCGGTGCAACTCGACGCCATCCCTCCGGAGCAGTCCCTCCGCTTCGCCCTCGTCACCCGGCGCGCCGACCTGCGCACCTTCCCCACGCGCCTGCGCGTGTTCTCCAACCTCGACAACACGGACATCGACCGCTGGCAGGAGTCGGCCCTCTTCCCTGGGACGCCGGCGGTGATCGTGCACGAGAGCAAGGACGCAGCGTGGTGGTTCGTCGTAAGCCGGCACTACGCCGCGTGGATCGAGAAGTCCCGGGTCGCCGAGGGATCGCGGGAGGCGGTCCTGGGCTACGCGCGGAAGACGCCCTACCTGGTCGTGACCGGCGCGAAGGTGCGGACGGTCTTCACGCCTGAGCGGCCCCAGGTCTCCGGGCTCCAGCTGGACATGGGCGTGCGCGTGCCGCTCCTGGCCGGCTGGCCGGCGGATTCGCTTGTGAACGGGCAGCATCCCTACACGGGGCACGTGGTCGAGCTGCCGGTGCGGATGGAGGACGGTCGCCTGCAGCTGGCCCCCGCCCTTCTGCCGCTTACCGCGGACGTGGCTCCCGACTACCTTCCCCTCACCGCGGGAGGGATCCTCCGGCAGGCGTTCAAGTTCCTGGGCGAGCGGTCAGCGATTTCGGAACGGGAGGCTGGCGGAGTGGGAGCGGGGCGCGGGCAGGCGCA
>CAZJFX010000083.1:0-16857 GCA_964545395.1 uncultured Gemmatimonadaceae bacterium
CCGTCGTGAACGGCTCGACGGTGCAGGACGTCGCGGCGGGCGGCCATCTGGCCCTGTGGGCCGCCGCCACGCTCGCCCTGCCGCGTTTGCTCGGCGTGCTGGCACTGGCACCGGTCGCCGACCTTGCCCTCGCCCATCGCCTGGCGCTGGGCGACGGCGCCGTAGAGGCCTTTCTGGGCTCGGCGCCGGAACGGCGCCCGGGCGACCTGCCCGTTTGCACCATCCACTCCCTGCGCTCCCTGCGCCAGCTCGACTTCCGCCAGAGGTTCGGCCTTCCCGTCCTCGGGATCCAGAGGCACGGCACCTCCCTGCGGCAGCAGCTGCACGACGTTCCTCTGGATGGAGGCGACCTCCTCCTGGTCCGAGGCACCCCCAGGGTCCTGCGCCGCATCCACGAAGGGCCTGATCTGACCCTCCTGGGCACCGTGGACCTCCCGGCGCGGCGCTCGGCGAAGCTCGGGGTGGCCGTGGGCGTCGTTGCCGGCGTCGTCCTCCTGGCGGCGCTGAACCTGATGCCCATCCTGCTGTCGGCCATGCTGGGGGTCGTCGCCATGTTCCTCACCGGATGCGTCACCCCGGAGGAGGCGTACGAGGAAGTGGACTGGATGGTCCTGGTGGTGCTGGGGTCCCTGATCCCCCTGGGCCTGGCCATGCAGGAGACGGGCGCCGCCTCCCTCGTGGCCCACTCGATGGTGTCGGTGACCCAGCCCTTGGGGCTGCACGGCACGTTGGCCGCCGTCCTCCTCCTCACCACCCTCCTCACCTCGGTCATCAGCAACAACGCAGCCGCCGTGGTCCTGGTTCCCGTGGTCATCGCCACCGCCCAGGATCTGGGCGCTTCGCCCATGCCGTACGTGGTCGCCGTCATGATCGCCGCGTCCAACAGCTTCATGACCCCCATCGGGTACCAGACGAACACGTTCATCCTGGGTCCCGGCGGGTACCGGTTCAGCGACTTCCTCCGGGTGGGAGGGCCCCTGACCCTCCTCATGGTCCTGGCGGGGACGTTCGTCATCCCCTCGTTCTTCCCGTTCCGGCCGTAGCAGGCCACCTTTCAAAGTTAGACCATAGCCGCAACCGGTCCGTCGAAAAGCGAGCGATGCCATGCGTTGGGTGAGCGAAGGTCACGTTCCGTTTCCCGGGGCCCTGATCCTCTTCGGCCTCACGACCCTCCTGGCTGCCTGCGGAGGCGCGGCGCCGGCTGCCGCCCCGGCGCCTGCGCCGGCCCCGGCCGCCGAGGGTGCCCGGGAGATGCCGGTCGCCGGGCTCCCGCTCCCCCGCACCGACGAAGCGCCGGGGCAGGTGGTCCAGCCCCTGGTCTATGGTGTGGACCTCGATACGGTGAAGGCCGGGCGATTCGACCAGGGGAAGATGTGGACCTTCGAGTTCCCGCCCACGGACTACATCGCCGAGACCTACGGCTTCCGGCCCGACGCGGCCTGGTTCGAGAAGGCGAGCCTGGGGGCGCTCCGCCTCTCCAACTGCTCGGCGTCCTTCGTCTCGCCCAACGGCCTGGTGCTCACCAACCACCACTGCGCCCGCGAGTTCGTGACGCAGGTGGAGAAGGAGGGTGAGAGCCTCCTGGACGACGGGTTCTACGCGAAGAACCTGGCCGACGAGCGGGACCTGGAGGATTTCACCGCCGACCAACTCATCGAGATCGTGGACGTCACCGCCGAGGTGAACGCCGCGGTCGACTCGGTGCCACTGGAGGAGCGGGGCGACGCCCGCGAGGGGATCCTGGAGGAGATCGAGGCGCGGCTCACGGAGGAGCGGGGTGGGGAGGACGCAGGATTCGTCGTGCAGATGGTGTCGCTGTACAACGGGGGTCGCACCTCCGCCTACGTGTTCCGCCGCTACACCCACGCCAAGCTGGTCACAGCCCCCGAGCTCCAGATCGGCTTCTACGGCGGCGATCCGGACAACTTCACCTACCCGCGCTACAACCTGGACTTCTCCCTCTTCCGCATCTACGACGAGGCGGGCAACCCGCTCAAGAGCGACGTCTACTTCCCCGTGGACGGCGATGGGCTGAAGGAGGGAGACGCCATCTTCATCATCGGCAACCCCGGGTCCACCAGCCGGCTCCAGACGGTGGCGGAGCTGGAGTTCCGCCGCGACGTGAGCGACCGGTACGTGGTGGATCTGCTCCGGTCCCGCATGAAGGTGCTGGACGCGTTCATCCGCAGCCACCCGGAGGAGGCCGAGGCGCGGGACCTGCGCAACTCCTACTTCGGGCTCAGCAACTCGGAAAAGGCGTACGGCGGGCAGGTGAAGGGGCTCGAGGACCCCATCGTCATCGCGCGCCGGAAGGACACGGAGAAGCGCTTCCAGGCGGCCATCGACGCCAAGCCGGAGCTGAAGGAGCGCTATGGGGCGCTAATCGGCCGCCTCGCCGAGCTGCAGGAGACCAAGCGCACCCAGGCCGCGGGCTTCGGGGCCTTCCTGGCCATGACCAGCGAGGAGCTGGAGTCGGCCACGCTCTACCGCGCGCTCGTCGCCTTCCAGATCCTGAGCGCCCGCCAGGGCGGGGCCCCGCCTGAGCAGGTCGCGGAGCTGGTGGACGGGCTCAGAGGCGTCCCGCAGCAGCACCCGGAGCTCAACCGGGGGCTCATGGCGGCCCGCTTCCAGGACTTCGTGAACCGCTTCGGCTCCGACGCCGACTGGGTGAAGGGCATCCTGGCCGGGCGCACGCCGGAGGCCGCGGCCGCGGCCATCGTGCTGCAGAGCGCGCTGGCCGACTCGGCCGGGGCAGTGGCCGCCGTGGAGGGCGGCACCCTGACCATGGACGACCCGGCGCTGAAGGTGGTCCAGGGCTACTTGCCCGCGTTCATGCGCTTCCAGCAGACGGTGGGGCAGGTGTTCCCCGAAGAGGCGGAGATCTCCGCCGAGCTGGGGCGCGCCCGCTTCGAGGTGTACGGCACCGACGTGCCCCCCGACGCCACCTTCTCGCTGCGCATCGCCGACGGTGCCGTGGGCGGGTACCCATACAACGGCACCCTCGCCCCGGCGTTCACCACCTTCTACGGCTTCTACGACCGGCACTTTTCCTTCCCCGGCCGTGAGGAGTGGGTGGTTCCCCAGCGTTGGGCCAAGCCCCCGGCAGGGCTCGACCTGGCCACGCCGCTCAACTTCGTGTCCACTGCCGACATCATCGGCGGGAACTCGGGTTCCCCGGTCCTGGACAAGGATCTGGAGGTGGTGGGGGTGGTCTTCGACGGCAACATCGAGAGCCTCCCCGGCGACTACATCTACCTGCCCGAGCTGAACCGCTCGGTGACGGTGGACATCCGGGCCATCCTGGCGGCGCTGGACCACGTGTACGACATGGACCGGCTCGTCCTGGAGTTGCGCACAGGAGGGCTGGTGGCCACGGAGGCGGAGGCGGACCGGCGCCGCTGAGCGCAGAGGTTCGGCGCCGCGCCGGGCGGCGTCCTACCCTCCTGCTCCGAGCTGCGACACGTCGATCTTGAATAGCTTCGCCGCCGTCTTCCAGGCGATGTTCTCGCGCGCCGCTTCGGGGAACTCGAGCCCGTGGAGGAACTTCACGTAGGGGCCCATCTCCACCAGCGGCCAGTCCGAGCCGTACATGAGCTGGCGCCCGGGATCGCCCATGTACGCGATGAGATCCTTCACGCGCGTGACCAGGTAGCGCTCGAACTCGTAGTCGAAGTCCCCCAGGGTCAGGCCCGAGATGTCGGCGTACACGTTGTCGTTCTTGTACAGCACCTCGGCGGTGTCCTGGAACCAGGGGTTCCCCAGGTGACAGATGACGAAGCGGACGTCGGGATAGTCCACGGCGATGTCATCCACCAGGAGGGGATGGGCCTGGCGGACCTTGGCACCCTTCTCGTAGGTGTCGCCGCAGTGGATCATGACGGGCACGTCGTACTTGGCGGCGATGCGGAACACCGACTCGAGGGACGCATCGTTGATCGCGTAACGGTCGTAGCCGGGGTAGAGCTTGATGCCCTTCACGACGCCGTCGCGGATCCGTTCCTCCATGTGGAACAGGTCGGTGCGCTCGTCGCCGCGCCAGCGGAGCCCCTCGACCACGGTGGTGCGGGGGTCCTCGGCCAGGGTCTCCAGCACGCCCTCCACCGATGGCCGGTTCACGTCCACCTTGTAGGATGTCAGGACCACGGCGTGGTCCACGCCGCTCTCCGCCATGGCGTCCCACAGGCGCGTCACGTTCTCTTTGGTGGGGCGGCGATTGCCGCCGTTCGTGGTGTAGTAGTTGTTCAGGTGCACATGGCAGTCGATGAGCATGACGCGATGAACCTCCGGACGCGAGTCTGAGCCATGACGAACGAGAGACCGGACGGGAGCGCTCCAGCGAAGCTACGCCTCAAGGACTTCGAGAAGAAGATCAAGCTCCGGCGTCTGACCCTGGAGGATTACGACGATCTGGTGAAGATGCAGAAGCGCTGCTTCCCCGGGATGGTCCCCTGGAGCCGTGACCAGATCGAGAGCCAGTTCTCCATCTTCCCGGAAGGCCAGCTCTGCATCGAGTACAGGGGTCGCGTGGTCGCCTCGTCCAGCTCTCTGATCGTGGACTACGACCGGTACGAGGAGTGGCACGACTGGAAGAGGGTGGCCGACGCGGGATTCATCCGCAACCACACGTACGAGGGGGACACGCTCTACGGCATCGAGATCATGGTGGATCCCCGGTACCGGGGCATGCACCTGGCGCGGCGCCTGTACAACGCCCGCAAGGATCTGTGCCGCGAGCTGAACCTGGCGCGCATCGTCATCGGCGGCCGGATCCCCGGCTTCGGCGCCCAGCCGGAGACCATGCCCGCCCGGGAGTATGTCGAGAAGGTCATCGCCCGGGGCCTCTACGATCCCGTCCTCACCACCCAGGTGGCCAACGGCTTCGTCCTGAAGGAGTTGATCCCCGACTATCTCCCCTCCGACGCCGCGTCCCGGGGCTACGCCACCCACCTGGAGTGGACCAACCTCGACTCCGTGCGGAACCCGAAGCGCCGGTGGCACCGGGTCTCGGTAGTGCGCCTGTGCGCCGTCCAGTACCAGATGCGCCCCATCGCGTCGTGGGAGGAGTTCTGTACGCAGTGCGCCTACTTCATGGATGCGGCCGCCGACAACAAGGCCGACTTCGTCCTCTTCCCCGAGCTCCTCACGACCCAGCTGCTGGGCATCCAGGAGGAGCGCCGCGCCGCGGACGCGGTGCGCAGCCTCGCGGGGCGCACCGCGGACTACCTGGAGTTCTTCACGCGCTCGGCCGTGAAGTACAACGTGAACGTCATTGGCGGCTCGCAGTTCGCCCTGGACGGGGACCGCCTGCGCAACGTGGCGTACCTGTTCCGGCGGGACGGAACCATCGAGGAGCAGCCCAAGCTGCATGTGACCGCCGACGAGCGACGGTGGTGGGGGCTGGAGCCCGGCGACACCCTCGATGTCTTCGACTGCGACCGTGCCCGGGTCGCCATCCTGCCGTCCTACGACGTGCACTTCCCGGAGCTGGCGCGCATCGCCGCGGCGCGGGGAGCGCAGATCCTGTTTGTGCCGTTCAACGCGGAGGACCGCGCCAGCTATCTCCGGACCCGCTATTGCGCCCAGGCCCGGGCCGTGGAGAACGACGTGTTCGTGGTGCTGTCCGGGTGCACGGGGAACCTGCCATTCGTGGCCAATGCCGACGTCCATTACGCCCAGTCCGGGATCTACACCCCCGTGGATTTCTCCTTCGCCCGGGACGGGATCGCAGCCGAGTGCACGCCCAACATCGAGACCCTGGTCATGGCCGATGTGGACCTCGAGTCGCTGCGGCGCCATCGGTACTCGGGCACCGTGCAGCCGTGGACCGACCGCCGCCGGGACTTGTACGTCGTGAGCTGGAACCAGGGGGGGAAAGAGCCGGAGCGGGTGTGATGGACGCTGCGGCCCGGGCCACGGCGCCGCCGGCTACCCTGGGTCTGGCGTCTGGAAGGGGTGGGGGAGTTCGGCCCGTGCTCCCGCCTTTCCCTCCACCGGGTTGATGTACATCCGCTGGGTGGGGTAGGCGAAGTCCACGTCCGGCTCCGCGGCGAAGGCCTCCAGGATTCGCTCCCACAGGACTTCCGTGGTCGAGCGCCGCTCCCGGGGTCGGGTGATGTAGCGGACCGTGAGCAGGATGCCCGAGTCCTCCACCGACGTGTAGACCGCCGGAGAGAGCTTCCGATAGTGGATGAGGAAACGCTTGGTGGTCTCCTTCAGGGTGCGCTCCGCTTCCCGGCTCACCTCCAGCCCCACCTCGTCGGTGACGGCCTGGAGCAGCCGCTTGGCCTTGCGCCAGTCGCTCTCGAAGGTGACCAGCACCGGGATCTCGTTCCACAGGAAGGGGAAGCCGGCCGTGTAGTTGGCCAGGACCTGCGTGAAGACCAGGGCGTTGGGCACGTGGATCATGCGGCCCGTGCTCTGGTCTGCGGCCACCCAGTTCCCGATCTCCATGACCGTGAAGGCGAAGATCCGGATGTCCACCACGTCGCCGGCGTGCTCCCCGATCTGGACCCGGTCCCCCAGATCGAAGGGGCGCCGCCAGAGGATGAAGACCCATCCGGCCAGATCGGCGATGAGATCCTTGAGGGCGATGGCCACACCGGCGGAGAGGAGCCCAAGGAACGTCCCCACCGAGCGGATGGCGGTGAACCAGATCTGGGCGACGACGAGAAGCCCAAGCAGGGAGGTCACGTAGGACGACGTCTTCGCCCATCGGTAGCGCACCGAGTGCTCGTCGATCTTCCGGTCCACCCACCGCAGGATCCCCCGCCGCACGAGCACCAAGCCCAACACCACCAGGATGGAGGCGAGGACCTTCGCCTGGAACTCCGCGGACAGCCCCGGGATCACCGTCGGGATCTCCCGGAGGCGTCCCGCCAACGTATCAGTGAGCTGGAATCTCCCGACTGTGTCGCGGAAGTTCACCGGCTACCTCCTGCCATCGTTCCGACTGTGCGCGTCATCCCGCCGTCCGAGGAAGGAGCCATGCCGCTGACAGGCGGACTTCGACGACGCCCATCGGCTTCAGCATGATGGCCGCCGAAGCCCGGGATCGGAAGGGCGGATGTCACCGGAGCGCCCCGGGGGTGTAGGGGATTTCCCGCTTGCGTCCCCCCCGGGGCCTGTCTACGATCCCGTGGTCCAGCGGGTCCAAAGCGGGGCCCACGGCGTCGCACCGGAAGCCGGCGCCGGAGGGCCCCGATGCATCGGAGGAGAACGGGATGGCATCGGCCAAAGAGTACACCACGGACCAGATCCGCAACATCGCGGTCCTGGGTCACGGTGGATCGGGGAAGACCAGCCTCATTGACGCCCTGTGCTTCGTGTCGGGCACCTCCAAGCGCCACGGCCATGTGGGCGACGGGACGGCCCTCACGATGCACACCCCCGAGGAGCAGGCCCACCAGATCAGCATCCAGCTCACGCCGGCCTTTGCCGAGCACCTGGACACCAAGATCAACCTGTTGGACACCCCGGGATACCTGGACTTCACGGGGGAGGCCCTGTCGGCGGTCCGGGTGGCGGATGCCGCCATCATTGTCGTCGGCGCCACTTCCGGCGTGGAAGTGGGCACGGAGCGGGTCTGGCAGTACTGCGAAGACCGGGGGATACCCCGGATCTTTTTTGTCTCGGGGATGGACAAGGAGCACGCCAGCTTCGAGGGCGTCTATCAGCAGATCAAGGAGCGCCTGACCGAGAAGGCGCTCCCGGTGGAGATCCCGGTGGGCGAGGGCGTGGATTTCCACGGCATCATCAACCTGTTCTCCGAGAAGACCCACCTGTACAGAGAGGGCACGGCCACCGGCGAGTACGACGAGAAAGACATCCCGCCCGAGCTGAAGGACACGGAGGCGCGGTGGGAGAGGGAGTTGCAGGAGACGCTGGCCACCACCGACGAGAAGCTTCTCGAGCAGTATCTCGAAGGAGGGAAGATCTCCCGTGAGGAGGCCATCCAGGCCATGGCCTGGGGGATGGCGAAGTGCGAGGTGTTCCCGTTGTTCTGTGGCTCCTCCACCCTCACCTACGGGATGCGTGCCCTGCTCCGGAAGATCGTCGAGCTGTGCCCGTCGCCTGCCCAGGTGAGGCCCGAGAAGGCGAGCCGCCCGGGGCTGGACCAGGAGATCGAGGTCCACGCCACCGACGACGACACGCTGGCGGCGCTGGTCTTCAAGACCGCCACCGAGCCCCACGTGGGCGAGCTCTCCTACTTCCGCGTGTACTCCGGCAAGATCGCCAACGGCATGGAGGTGGTGAACGCGTCGGACGGCTCCGTGGAGAAGCTCAACCACCTGAGCATCCCCCTGGGGAAGGAGCGCATCGAGGTGCCCGTGCTCCACGCCGGGGACATCGGCGTGGTGGCCAAGCTGAAGCACACCCACACCAACGACACGCTCTGCCAGAAGGATCGGCCGGTGGCGCTGGCCAGGATCGCCTTCCCCAAGGCCGACATCGCCATCGCCATCAAGGGCGCCACCCGCAACGACGAGGACAAGCTCGGAGAGGTCCTGCCGAAGCTGCACGAGGAGGATCCCACCTTCTCCGCGGCCTTCGACGGCGAGCTGAAGCAGACCATCGCCCGCGGGATGGGCGAGCTGCACCTGGACATCCAGTTCGAGCGCATGGCACGCAAGTACGGCGTGACGATCGAGACCGAACAGCCCAGGATCGCCTACCGCGAGACCATCACGTGGAAGGCGGAGGGACAGGGGCGCCACAAGAAGCAGACCGGCGGCCGGGGCCAGTTCGGCGACTGCTGGGTGCGTCTGGTTCCCAAGGAGCGCGGCGGCGGATACGAGTTCATCGACGCCATCAAGGGCGGCGTCATCCCCGGGAAGTACCTCCCCTCGGTGGACAAGGGTGTCCAGGAGGCCGCGGCCAGGGGCGTGGTGGCTGGCTACCCCATGGTGGACTTCTCAGCCGAGTGCTACTTCGGCTCCTACCACGCCGTGGACTCCTCCGACATCGCCTTCAAGCTGGCGGGGGCGCTGGCGTTCAAGAACGTGGCCGAGAAGTGCCGCCCCATCCTGCTGGAGCCGGTGCTGGAAGTGCTGGTCGCCACGCCCGACGAGTACGTGGGCGACATCATGGGCGACCTGACCTCACGCCGCGGAAAGGTGCTGGGGATGGAGCCGGACGCCGGGCGCACTGTGATCAAGGCCCTCGTCCCCGAGGCCGAGCTCTACAAATACGCGTCGTTCCTGCGCTCCATGACCCAGGGTCGCGCCATCCACTCGCGGCGCGTGGCCAGCTATGAGCCGGTCCCGGACCACCTGGCGCAGAAAATCGCTGCCGAGCGGAAGAAGGAGCAGGAGGAGGCGAACAGCTGAAGTCGGACGGGGCCAAGGGGAGGAAGCCGGAGGGCGGCGCCCCGCGAGGCGTACCGCCCTCCGCGCGTCTCAGGCCGCGTCTTCCTGTTTGGCCAGGATGTCCTCGATGACCTGCTGGAGCGCATCCTTGGGGTAGGCGCCCACCACGCCACCCACCGGCTCTCCGTTCCGGAAGAATCCGATAGTGGGGATGGAGCGGATACCGAAAGCGCCTGCCGTCTCGGGGCTGTCGTCCACGTTCACCTTGGCGAAGCGGACCTTCCCGTCGTACTCCTCGGCCAGCTCCTCCATGACCGGCCCCACCATGCGACAGGGCCCGCACCAGGGGGCCCAGAAGTCCACCACGGTGACGCCCTCGCTCTTGGCCACGTGCTCGTCGAACGTCGCGTCGGTTACCTCGAAAACGGCCATGTTCCTTGTTGCCTCGTGAAGGGACCCTGCCGGGGGTCGTGGATCGCAAGATCTAAATATATACATGAGAATATGTCTGGCAAGGGGGCGCACCGGCGCCGCGGCCCGCTCCCCCGCGATCTCCTTGTCCAGGAGGCGCTCAGCCCGAACCACTCGCCGCCCGTGCGGAGGGTGGCTCCGGAGGTGCCCGCCCCGCCTCACCTCCACGGCGATGCGCTCCAGGAGGTACGGCGACGGCTCCAGAGGGATCACGCCGGGCCAGCCCGAGAGAGGCACGCGGGAGGATGCGTACCCCATCCGCTCGACGCTCACATGGTTCCCACCTGCCGGGACCGCCAGGGTGAAGGTTCCGCCGGCGGGGGCGAGGAGCGCGACGATGAGCGCTCCGGCGAGGAGCGTGGACTGGAGGCCGGGGCTGCCCCGAAGGGCATGGTGGATCATGAAGGTCTCCCGGATGGGGATGGGCTGGCCCGGTCGTGGCCCTTGATTAAATAGGACACTAAGGTATGATTTAACCCGCCCTCCAGACAAGGGCTCCCCCTTCCACCCCGGGACGGGTAGGTTACATCCAGCCGCCAGGGGCATCCCGGGGCAGATCGGCGATCGGAGACAACGCCGACGAAACCCGGGATTGAGAACGACCCTCGGAACCTGATCCGGTTGAGACCGGCGGAGGGAGCGCGGCGACGGAGGGCCCCCGACCCTCCCCTACGGCGGCCGGCGGCCCCGCTCCCCTCCCCGACCTGCAGAGGTGGAGCACCATGAGCAAGCAGCCCGAACGCACCGCGAGCGCCTCCCCCGCCGACTCCAGCATCGCCTCCAGCGGCGGCGACGGCGGCACCGACTACCCCGGCGCCTTCCCCAACTCGAGGAAGGTGTACGTGGAGGGGACGCGGGGGATCAGGGTTCCCTTCCGCGAGATCCAGCTCTCGGGCGGGGAGCCGCCGCTCCGGGTCTACGACACCAGTGGACCCCGGGACGTGGACGTGCGCGCGGGCGTGCCGTCCATCCGTGCCGCTTGGATCCGCGAACGCGATGTGGTCGAGACACCCCGGATCCGAACCCCCGCCGACGCGGTGGAGATGCCCGAGGGGCTCCGGCGGCCGACGCTGAAGGGGGGGGCCGGCCCCATCACCCAGATGGAGTGGGCCCGGAAGGGCGAGATCACCCCGGAGATGGAGTTCGTGGCCATCCGCGAGGGGATGGATCCCGAGCTGGTGCGCTCCGAGGTGGCGCGGGGTCGCGCCATCATTCCGGCCAACATCAACCACCCCGAGTTGGAGCCGGTGATCATCGGCCGGGCCTTCAAGGTCAAGATCAACGCCAACATCGGGAACTCGGCGGTGTCGTCGTCCATCGAGGAGGAGGTGGAGAAGCTCCGCTGGGCCATCCTGTGGGGTGCGGACACGGCCATGGACCTCTCCACGGGCCCCCACATCCACGAGACGCGGGAGTGGATCCTGAGGAACTCCCCCGTGGCCATCGGCACCGTGCCCATGTACCAGGCGCTGGAGAAGGTGGACGGCGTTCCCGAGGAGCTCACCTGGGAGATCTATCGCGACACCCTCATCGAGCAGTGCGAGCAGGGGGTGGACTACTTCACCGTCCACGCCGGGGTGCTCCTGCGCTACATCCCTCTCACCGCCAACCGGCTCACCGGGATCGTGTCCCGGGGCGGCTCCATCATCGCCAAGTGGTGCCTGGCCCACCACAAGGAGTCGTTCCTGTACACGCGCTTCCCCGAGATCTGCGAGATCATGCGCGCGTACGATGTGTCCTTCTCCCTGGGCGACGGCCTCCGCCCCGGCTCCATCCGCGACGCCAACGACGAGGCCCAGTTCGCCGAGCTGAAGACGCAGGGCGAGTTGACGCGCATCGCCTGGGCGCGCGGGGTGCAGGTGATGAACGAGGGGCCCGGGCACGTGCCCATGCACCTCGTCGAAGAGAACATGAGGAAGCAGCTCGAGTGGTGCGACGAAGCCCCGTTCTACACGCTGGGGCCGCTCACCACCGACATCGCGCCGGCCTACGACCACATCACCAGCGCCATCGGCGCGGCGCAGATCGGGTGGTACGGCACCGCCATGCTCTGCTACGTCACGCCCAAGGAGCACCTGGGGCTCCCGGACCGGGACGACGTGAAGCAGGGAGTCATCACCTATAAGATCGCCGCCCACGCCGCCGATCTGGCCAAGGGGCACCCCCGGGCCCAGGAGTGGGACGACGCCATGTCCAAGGCCCGCTTCGAGTTCCGGTGGCAGGACCAGTTCAACCTGTCCCTGGATCCGGCCACCGCCGAGTCGTACCACGACGAGACGCTCCCCGCCGAGGGGGCCAAGCTGGCCCACTTCTGCTCCATGTGCGGGCCCAAGTTCTGCGCCATGCGCATCACCGAGGACATCCGCCAGTACGCTGCCGCCCACGGGATGGACACGGTGGAGGCCCTCGAGGTGGGGATGCGGGAGAAGTCGGAGGAATTCCGGCAGAAGGGTGGAGAGCTGTACGTGGAGGCGGGGGACTAAAGGACGCGGCGAGCGTCCCGTTCAGGGTGCGTCGGAAGCTCCAGGCTACGCGACGAGGGCGAAACCTTCGTCCGTGAAGTGGGCATCGAAGGCGAACGCGCGCCCGATCGAACGAGCCCGCATCACGACGAATGACGTCGCATCGACGAGGCTCACGGAGTTCGCCGCGCGTTCCTGCAGGTGGTCGAGGGCCCGCTCGTGGATGGGCTCATCGATCCACACCACGTCGAGAAGAGGCGCGAAACGGCGGCGGAGCGCGTCGACCGCCTCCCAGCCCACCCGGCGCTGGAGCAGGGCGTACGTCTCGACGAGCACGTACGACGTCGTCACCATCCGCGCTTCTTCGCGCCGCAGGACGCCGAATGCCGCGCGCGCCCGCTCATGGAAGGCGTCGGACGCGACCATCAGGGCGTAGAGCCCGGACGTGTCCACGAAGACGGGGCTCAACGGTATGCCTCGTCCAGATACGCGTCGTGGCGGGTCGCCACGTCGCGCGCGCCGGCCGCATCGAGAAAGGCGCCGACCAGAGCCTCGGCCTCCGCCCAGCGATCGGCGCGGGACGGCTCCTCCTCGGCGATCAGGCGATCGAGCCCCCGTCGGACGATCTCGGCCATGGAGACGCCCTCCCGGCGCGCCATCGCCTTCGCCCGCCGGGCCTGCTCGTCCGAAAGCTGGATCTGGGTGCGGATCATGGATCGAAGTGTAATCACATCGTTACATCACAGCAAGATCCGGAGAGATTGGGACCCCGGTGGGGTGGCGTTCCCGGGGAGGATGGCGGTGTCGTCGGGGCCGGTCCATGGTGTGGCGGGACGCCCGCGCTTTCGCGGGGGTGCCCCCGGCAAGGGCATCACGTCCGACGCTCCCGACCAGCTCAACCTGTCGCTGGACCCGGTCACCGCCGAGTCGAACCACGACGAGACGCTCCCTCGAGCTACGCGACCACGGATAACGGATAGTAGGTTCAACCGCACCGAGGGGCCGTGGATGGTTATCCTGGGAGCTGGAGGCGAGAGGGGCAGGCTCGGAATCGGTGAGGCGGGACGGCTCGGCAGTGGACCTGGCGAGTGAAGGTGTGCCCCTCACGGCGTGGCGGCGTTCGAGAGCGAACGGAGGGCCGGCGCAATCACGGAGCAGGCGCGTGCTCGGGCGATTCAACGCCAATACCGTCGAGAGGGGCTAGAACCGCTGCCCGTCGCCCCTTACAGGCACTCCACGGTGCGAGATCATGTCACAACCTCTGCCGCACATCGTTGCCGGGGACTCGCCTCGATCAAGTCTAAACCTGTTGCTGGTCGCTGTTCTCCTGCTCATCGCCACGGCCTACGTGTGGTTTGCCCCCGGCGCTGGGGAGCATCCACTTCGGTCGTACGGTTTTCCTTTCGATCTTCTGCCACGCTCATTGGCCGGCACCCTTGGTGTGGTGTTCTGCTCTGCCACCGCGTGGCGAGCCTACGTGGGTCTCGTGCTGAAACGTCCGCGCCTTGAGATATCTTCAGAGGGCATCCTGACGGGCGTGGCGGGAGATAGGGGACACTTGATTCCGTGGTCGGACGTCGTCGACATGAGGCGGCGGCGCTCCGGGATCGACGTGGTGCTTCGGGAATCCGCATCGGGCCTCGACGTGGCGCCGTCAGGCATCGTTGCGGCGTCGGCGCAACACCTCGACCGTGTCTTCCGTCTATCCTCTCCGGAAGCTCGCGCCTTGCCGTAGTGAACCGCCCCGAGGGGCTGAGAGGCGCGGTAGGAAGTGGCTAGGCCTTGGGCATGGTGCTCCGGTGCCGAGCGCCGTCCCTCAGGGCGCCGAGGAACGGTGGGTGGCACGGGCGGGCTCGGCGAAGATCCGTTCGACCGCCCCTCTCAATAGTGCTGTCCTTTGCCTGAGATATTCCTGATCATGATCCGGTCTGTTTCGCATGACGCCAAAGCTCAGCGGCGGTTAGCCGTCCGCTGCAGCGCCTTGTCAGGCAAACCGCTTCGCATTGTGACCGATGCGCTATCATTGACGTAAAGGTCCACTAGTGGACCTCCAAAGGGCGAGGGTTTTCACGCTGCCAGGCGATCATTTCGGTCCAGGTACCCGCGTCTGTCACATCACCAGCGAGAAGCCCGGCCAAGTCTAGTCCCCGGCTCCCTCCCGGGCCACGCTCAGGATCCAGGGCCCGGCGAAGAACCCGTCGGAGGTGCCGTAGGCCTCGGCTCCGGGAGGGAAGCTCCTGGCCTGGAAGCCCTGCCCCTTCCGGAGTTCCACCATGAGCCCGTCCTGGGCGAAGGTCATGCGTTCGTCGGAGGCGGTGGAGGCCTCGGTCAGAACCCGCTGAAGGACCCTACGTCCGAAGAGATCGAGGTCGGCCTCCCCCTGGAAGGGCTCCCCGGCGCCCGGGAGGGTCTCCTTGGCCTCGTGGACGACCACCACTCCGGTGGATAGGGACACCCAGTCTCCGGCGCCCAGGAGGTACGTGCGGATGCCGTACCCTCCGTGGCCTCCCTCCTCCAGGGTGGCCTCACGGGCATCGAAGTACACGACTCCGGATTCCCCCACCACCCGGGCCGTGTCCCCCTTCACCACCAGGGAGGTGTTCTCGTCGATCCCGAAGCCCAGATGATCGTCCGGGGTCTTCAGGGCCGCCACTACCAGCCGGGCCCAACGACCCCGGGCCAGGAAGTGCTGGTCCACCTGGACTCCGTCCAGGAAGCCCAGCCCCGGCTCCAGGATCACCCCCTCGCCGTCCTCCCCGCTCCGGATTCCCGCCAGGAGGGCCTCCAGGCTGCTTCCGCCCCCGATCATGGGGTCCGTCATCATGGCGGCCCCGGCGGAGCTCCCCGACACCACGGCCCCTTCACCGTAGCGCTCCATCACCGCCTCCAGGGCCGGAGAGGCCACGCCTCCCGGCCGGAAAACCTCCACGATTCGACCCTGGCTCCCTCCGACATAGAAGAAGCCGGAGCACCCCCGGATCTCCTCCACGATGGCCGGGTTGGAGGCCTCCTCGGGGTTGTCCACCGTCAGGAAGATCCCCTTGGCCGTAGCCTCTCCCCCGTATTCGTCGAAGCGGGCCATGGCGCTCTCCATGGAGCCTCGGGGCTCCGCCGACGCCGTGGGGAAGACGCAGAAGGGCCCCTCCCCGTCCCGGGCCTCGAGGATCGTCCGGTAGACGGCGGCGTTGTCACCGGCCAGGGCTCCTCCCACGATGACCAGGGTTCCGGCGAGGCCGGCCTCGGCCACGGGCATCTCCTGCCGGGGAGCCTCTCCCTCTCCGCAGGCGAGGGCTAGGAGAGGAAGGAGGACGGGGAGCGCTTGACGGCGACGAGAAAGGAAGCTCATGAGGGGTTTCTGTGGGGGTGGGCGAATCATCTCCGCTCCCAGACGGATAGGCATAACCGCATGGAGGGGCCGGGAGGCACGATAGGGAGCGGTGCGGGGGGGAGCAAGGTGGTGCACGCCGTGGAGGAGTGGTGAGGGGAAGGGCGAGGGTAAGCGGGGAGCTTCCGTTCCGGGGCCACCACGACGTGGCGATCATCCGGGCGATCCTCCAGGAGGAGCCGAAGCCCATCGACTCGGCGGTGCCCCTGGAGCTCCGGCAGGTGGTGGGGCGGGCGCTGAAGAAGAAGCCGGAGGCGCGCTACGGGACGGCGGAGGAGATGCTGGCGGACCTGCGCAGGGTGCAGGAGGCGCAGGCGGCGGAGGCGGCGGGGGTGCTCAACATCCGCTCGCTTCTCCGGCGCCTTCGACAGCCGCGGGTGGCGATGGCCGCGGCGGCGGGGTTGGTGGTGGTGGCGGTCCTCTCCGCCTGGTACGCCCAGCGTCGTGCGGACATCCGGTGGGCGCGGGAGGTGGCGCTTCCGGAGATCGAGCAGATCGTCGCCGACAACGATGTCTGGCGAAACCTGGTGCCGGCTTACCGGTTGGCGGAGCAGGCGGAGAGGTACATCCCCAGGGATCCGAAGCTGGCGGAACTGTTCGCGCAGGTCTCGCTGAACGTCAACATCCTGACGGAGCCGCCTGGGGCCAGCGTGTTCGTGAAGGAGTACGCCACGCCGGCGGCGGAGTGGGAGTACCTGAGGGTGACGCCCCTGGAGCAGGTCCGGATGCCCGTGGGGTTCTTCCGGTGGAAGCTGGAGAAGGAGGGGTACGAGACGGTCCTGGCGGCGGGGACCACATGGAAGATAACGACGACAGCCATCACGGTGACCGTGGTCGGCAACGATCTCGTGCGGACCCTGGACCCGGTGGGAAGCCTACCGCCCAGGATGGTGAAAGTGCCGGCCACGGAGACCGAGATCGGGACGCTGGGCGACTTCCTCGTCGGCCGCTACGAGGTGACGAACCGGGAGTACAAGGCGTTCGTGGACCAGACGGGACTCCCCGGCCCCTCCACCTGGATGGGGGGGGATTACCCAAGAGGACAGGAGGATTACCCGGTATCGGGAGTGAGCTGGTACGAGGCGGCGGCGTATGCCGAATACCGCGGGATGAGCCTGCCCACCCGATTCCACTGGTTGATCGCCATGGGCTGGTACACACCCATGATCCAGTTCTACCCCCGCCGTATTCACCACGAAGCTAGACGGGGCATAGTCAGGGCATAAAAAGCCCA
>CAZJFX010000084.1:0-15925 GCA_964545395.1 uncultured Gemmatimonadaceae bacterium
GGGGAGCCTCCAGATCGGAGGCTCCCCGCCGCTCACTGGGACCAGAGATGGCAGACAGAATCCGAATCCGACTGAAGGCGTTCGACCACTGGGTGGTCGATCAGACCGCCGCCGACATCGTGCGGACGGCGCAGAAGACCGGGGCGACGGTGCGCGGGCCCATCCCGCTTCCGACGCGCCGTCAGCGCTGGACCGTGCTCCGCTCTCCCCATGTGGACAAGAAGAGTCGGGAGCAGTTCGAGCTTCGGACGCACAAGCGGCTGATCGACATCGTGGATAGCCGCCCGCAGACGATCGACGCGTTGACCAAGCTGGATCTCCCGGCCGGTGTCGACGTCGAGATCAAGGTCGACTGACGGAGGAACTCCGGAGATGCCCGGATTGATCGGTAGGAAGATCGGCATGACGCGGATCTTCGATGAGGAGGGGACGCAGGTCCCCGTGACCGTCATCGAGGCCGGTCCGTGCCCGGTCGTTCAGGTGAAGTCCCTGGGCGGGAACGGGGAGCGTGCGGTGCAGCTGGGCTTCGGTGCCCGGAAGGCCAGTCGCGCCCCGAAGGCCGAGGTGGGGCACGCCGCGAAGGCGGGCCTCCAGGCCGCTCCCAGCATCTTGCGTGACTTCCGCGTGGACGCCAACGAGAGCGTGGAGGTGGGCCAGCAGCTCACCGTCCTGCAGTTCGAGGCAGGTGACCGGGTCAAGGTCACCGGCAATTCCAAGGGGCGCGGCTTCCAGGGCGTCGTGAAGCGACACGGCTTCACCGGTCGTCCCGGCGGCCACGGCCACCCCCTGTCCAGGACCCCAGGTTCCATCGGGCCGGGCACCAATCCCTCCCGCGTCATCAAGGGGAAGAAGCTCCCCGGTCAGATGGGCGGGACCCGCACCAGCGTTCGCAACATCCAGGTGGTCCGGGTGGACGGCGAGCGCAACCTCCTGTTCGTCAAGGGCGGCGTTCCCGGCTCCCGCGACGGCTACGTTCTGATCTCGAAGTGAGCCATGTATAAGGCGCGCTACTACAAGGCCGACGGCAAGAAGGGGAAGGCGCGGGCCCTGCCCGACATCCTCTTCGACGGCGTGGTCAACGAGAGCGTGATGCACCAGGCGGTCACGGTGTATCTCGCCAACCAGCGGCAGGGCACGGCTGCGGCCAAGACCCGTTCCGAGGTCGCCGGCGGCAACAACAAGCCCTGGCGCCAGAAGGGTACCGGTCGTGCCCGGCAGGGCACGATCCGGGCGGCGCAGTGGGAGGGCGGGGGCATTGCCCATCCACCCCAACCCCACTCTTGGCGCAAGCAGCTCCCCCGCAAGGTGCGGGCTCTGGCCCGGCGCTCGGCTCTGAACGACCGCGCCGAGAACGACCGCGTGGTCCTGCTGGACGTCCCCGCCCTGAAGGGGCCCAAGACCAAGGACCTCCGCGGCCTGTTCGGGCCCATGGAGATCCCGGGGAAGGTGCTCCTGCTCACGGACGGGAAGAACGAGAACGTCTACCTGTCGGCCCGGAACCTCCAGGACGTGTCGGTCCTGCCGTTCGGCGATGAGTCCGTCTACGACGTGCTCTGGGCCCACACCGTGGTCATCGAGCGCAGCGCGCTGGACAAGCTGGGCGCGGCGGCCGCCGAGAGCGAGGAGGGCGCCGATGCGTGAGCCCCACGACGTCATCATCTCGCCGGTGGTGACCGAGAAGACCGCCGAGCAGATGGATCAGAAGAGCCTGTACACGTTCATCGTGTCGCAGGACGCCAACAAGATCGAGATCGGGCAAGCCGTGGAGAAGCTGTGGGACGTCAAGGTGGTGGACGTCCGCACCATGTGTTACCCCGGCAAGACCCGTCGCTCCTTCCTCGGCCGTATGGCGAAGAGCGGAGGCGCGGGCCGTCGCCCGTCCTACAAGAAGGCGGTTGTGCAGCTCGCAGCGGGTGAGCACATCGAGCTCTACGAGGTCGGTTGACCATGAGCATCAAGAAGTTCAGGCCGATGACGAAGGGCACGCGCTTCCGCACGACCCTCGACAACGAGGCGCTGACGCGGACCGTGCCCGAGAAGTCTCTCACCGAGTCCAAGTCCGCCTCGGGCGGGCGGAACCACCACGGCCACATCACCTCGCGGCGCCGGGGCGGTGGCCACAAGCGGAAGTACCGGATCATCGACTTCAAGCGCGACAAGCACGGGATCCCCGGCGTCGTGTCCGAGATCGAGTACGATCCGAACCGGTCCGCGAACATCGCGCTCGTCACCTACGCCGACGGTGAGAAGCGCTATATCCTCCACGCCAAGGACCTGGTCGTGGGTGACCAGATCATGTCCGGCCCGCAGGCGGACGTGCGCATCGGATGCGCGATCCCCCTCGAGTTGGTGCCGCTGGGCACGTCCGTCCACAACGTGGAGTTCAAGCCGGGGAAGGGTGGACAGATGGCCCGCTCCGCCGGTTCGAGCGTCCAGGTCATGGCCAAGGAAGGCGAATTCGTGACGCTGCGCCTCCCCTCCACCGAGATGCGCCGGGTCCGCAAGGAGTGCCTGGCCACCATCGGTGAGGTGGGCAACGCCGACCACGAGCTCACCAGCCTGGGCAAGGCCGGCGCCAGCCGCTGGCGTGGCAAGCGCCCGAAGGTCCGCGGCGTGGCCATGAACCCGGTGGACCACCCGCTGGGCGGGGGAGAGGGCCGGACCTCCGGCGGCCGTCCCCCGGTGTCCCCGTGGGGCAAGTCTGAGGGCAAGAAGACCCGGAACAAGAAGCAGGAAAGCCAGAAGCTCATCGTCCGCGGCCGGAAGCGCGGCAAGGCTACGACCTAGCCTTCGAACGGATAGCCCAATCGAGGTTTTGAGAAGATGCCACGGAGCGTAAAGAAGGGGCCCTACATCCACGAGAGGCTTCTACAGCGTGTGGAGGCCATGAACTCCCGCGGTGAGAAGAAGGTCGTCAAGACGTGGGCCCGTGCCTCGACGATCTCCCCCGAGTTCGTGGGCCACACCGTGGCCGTGCACAACGGCAACAAGTTCATCCCCGTGTACATCACGGAGAACATGGTCGGCCACAAGCTCGGCGAGTTCGCTCCCACCCGGCTGTTCCGGGGGCACAGCGGGAAGCTCTCCGACAAGAAGGCCAAGGCCGCGCCGGCCACGGCGTGAGGACGAGGTAAGCCATGGAAGCCAGAGCCATCGCCCGGCATGTCCGCATGAGCGCCCGCAAGGTGCGCCTCGTGGTGGACCAGATCCGCGGCAAGTCCGTGAATGAGGCCTACGCCATCCTGCAGTTCTCCAAGAAGAGCGCCGCCGGGCCTGTGGGCAAGACGCTCCGCTCCGCGGTGGCGAACGCGCAGGTCAGGGCACAGGGCGGCGGCGACGTACTCGACGTGGACGACCTCAGGGTGAGCGAGGTGTTCGTGGGCGAGGGACCGACCCTACGGCGGTGGAAGGCAGCGGCCCAGGGCCGCGCCGCTCCGCGCCGTCATCGTACGAGCCACATCACCGTGATCGTGGACAGCAAGGACGCATAGGTACATGGGACAGAAAGTACATCCGTATGGCTTCCGCCTCGGGATCGTGAAGGACTGGAGGTCCAACTGGTACGCCGGGCGTGACTTCCCGCGCCTCCTCAAGGAGGACGAGACGATCCGCAAGTACCTCCGCCGCCGGCTCAGCCATGCCGCGCTCTCCGAGATCGGCATCGAGCGCAAGCCGAGCAAGATCGTGGTGACGCTCCACACCGCCCGCCCCGGCGTGGTCATCGGGAAGCGCGGCGCCGAGGTGGACAAGCTCCGCGACGAGCTGGCGGTCCTCACCCAAGCCGAGATCTCCGTGAATGTCGAGGAGATCAAGCGGCCCGAGGTGGAGGCCTACCTGGTCGCCGAGAACGTCGCCCACCAACTGCGCCAGCGCATCTCCTTCCGCCGCGCCATGAAGCGGGCGGTGCAGTCGGCCATCCGGGCCGGCGCCGAGGGGATCAAGATCCAGTGCTCCGGCCGCCTGGGGGGCGCCGAGATCGCGCGCACGGAGAAGTACAACGAGGGCCGTGTGCCCCTGCACACGCTCCGTGCGGACATCGACTACGCCCAGCTGCACGCCTTCACCACCTACGGTGCCATCGGGGTGAAGTGCTGGGTGTTCAAGGGTGAGGTCATCGAAGAGCGGCGGGGCCGCACGTACTCCACGGGCGCCTGACCCGCTGACGAGGAAGAACGATGCTAGCGCCGAAGCGAGTCAAGTACCGCAAGCAGTTCAAGGGCCGGATGAACGGCAAGGCCACCCGGGGAGCGAAGATCTCCTTCGGCGAATACGGCCTGCAGACCATCGAGCCGGGCTGGATCAGCAACCGCCAGATCGAGGCCGCGCGTGTCGCGCTCACGCGCCACATCAAGCGCGGCGGGAAGGTCTGGATCCGCATCTTCCCGGATAAACCCATCACCTCCAAGCCCGCCGAGACCCGGATGGGCAAGGGAAAGGGCAACCCGGAGGGCTGGGTGGCGGTGGTGAAGCCCGGGAGGGTCCTGTTCGAGCTGGAGGGCGTGGATCTGAAGACGGCGCAGCGCGCCATGGAGCTCGCCTCCGCCAAGCTCCCCGTGAAGACCCGGTTCGTCGCTCGCGACGAGCAGCTGTAGGAGAGTCCGATGAAGGTGGAAGATATCCGCGAGATGGGAGCGCCGGAGCTCGAGATCCGGCTTCAGGAGCTGAAGGAGGAGCAGTTCAAGCTGCGCTTCCAGGCGTCCATGATGCAGATCGAGAATCCGAGCCTCGTGAAGAAGATCCGGCGCGACATCGCGCGCATCAAGACAGTTCTCCGCGAGCGTGAGCTCGCCAAGAACGGGTGACCAGGAAGACCATGAGCGAGAACCAGGTCCAGCAGAGCGAGGCCCTCGAGGCCCTCGAGGCCCCCGAGGCCCTCGAGGCCCTCGAGGCCCCCGAGGCCCCCGAGGCCCCCGAGGCCGAGAGCCGGAAGCGCCGCAAGACGCGGATCGGCGTGGTCGTGAGCCACACGTCCGACAAGACCGTGACCGTGGCGGTGGAGCGCCGCTTCTCCCATCCCCTGTACGGGAAGGGCGTGGGGCGGAGCAAGAAGTACCACGCCCACGACGAGAAGAACGAGTACAAGGCCGGCGACGTGGTCCTCATCATGGAGACCCGTCCCCTGTCCAAGACCAAGCGGTGGCGGGTCATCGAGCTCGTCGAGCGCCAGGTCTGACCGTACCGCCGATAGAACTGTCGAGATAGAGAGACACTGAGATGATCCAGCAGGAGTCGATCCTCCGGATCGCGGACAACACCGGAGCCAAGACGGCGCTGTGCATTCGCGTCCTGGGTGGCTCGCGCCGCCGGTACGCCGGCGTGGGCGACGTGATCGTCGCCACGGTGAAGGACGCCATCCCGAATGCGGGGGTCAAGAAAGGCGATGTGGTCAAAGCGGTGATCGTCCGCACCGCCAAGGAGACCCGCCGCAAGGATGGCACCTACATCCGCTTCGACGACAACGCGGCGGTGATCCTCAACCAGCAGGGCGAGCCCCGCGGAACCCGCATCTTCGGCCCGGTGGGCCGGGAGCTGCGCGAGAAGAAGTACATGAAGATCGTCTCACTTGCGCCCGAGGTGCTCTGATGGGTGCGCAGAAGATCAAGATCATGAAAGGGGACCGGGTGCGGGTGATCCGGGGCAACTTCCGGGACATGGAGGGTGCGGTCCTGGAGGTGCTCGTGGACTCCGGGAGGGTCCGGGTCGAGGGCGTGAACATGCGCAAGAGGCACTCGCGCCCGAGCCAGGCGAACCCCGAGGGCGGCATCATCACCTTCGAGGCCCCCATCGACGTCTCGAACGTCATGCTCATCGATCCGGCCACGGGTGAGCCCAGCCGGGTGCGCATGCGGATCGAGGAAGACGGCACCAAGGAGCGGATCTCGGTGAAGTCCGGGAATCCGATTCCCAGGCCTCAGTGACAGAGTATCCCAGTGATCGCAGACCGATCAGGTAGGGCAATGGAACCCAGGCTGAAGAAGCATTACGCGACCCATGTGAAGGCCAAGCTCCAGGAGGAGTTCGGCTTCATCAACCCGCATCGGATTCCGCGCATCGAGAAGGTCGTCCTCAACGTAGGGGTGGGCGAGGCGGCCAAGGACCAGAAGCTCCTGCAGAGCATCGTGGAGGAGCTCGGCGTCATCACGGGGCAGAAGCCCATGGTGAACCGGGCCAGGAAGTCCATCTCCAACTTCTCGCTGCGCGAGGGGATGCCCGTGGGCGTCTCGGTCACGCTGCGGCAGGACAAGATGTGGTACTTCCTGGATCGCCTCATCGCAACGGCGATCCCCCGCATCCGCGACTTCCGTGGTCTTTCCACGCGGTCCTTCGACGGCCGTGGGAACTTCACCATGGGGGTGAAGGAGCAGATCATCTTCCCGGAGATCAACTACGACCGGGTTCACAAGATCCACGGGATGGACATCACCATCGTGACATCCACCGACAAGGATGACGAAGCTTTCGCGCTGCTCCGCGAGATGGGCTTCCCCTTCCGTGGTCAGGTGCCGGTTCAGGTCGGCGCCGCTTAAGGCATCAGGAGAGAAGAGAGAATGGCCAAGAAGGCACTCATCGAGAAATCCAAGCGCACGCCGAAGTTCGCGGTGCGCATGCGGAACCGGTGCCAGAGGTGTGGGCGCCCGCGCGGGTTCCTCAGGAAGTTCGGCCTGTGCCGAATCTGCTTCCGCGAGATGTCGCTCCGGGGCGAGATCCCCGGCATCCGCAAGTCGAGCTGGTAGGGGGCCGCAACGGAAATGATGACCGATCCCATCGCAGACATGCTCACCCGCATCAGGAACGCCGGCATGGCGGGCCACAAGTGGGTGGATCTGCCTGTGTCGAAGCAGAAGATCGAGATCGCCAGGATCCTCGCCGAGAGCAGCTACGTCTACGCCCACAAGGTGCTGGACGACGGCAAGCACGGCGTCCTGCGTGTCTACCTCAAGTACCACGACGGCCTGCCCGTCATCCGGCACATGGAGCGGGTGTCCCGCCCCGGGCGCCGGCACTACGTGGGCGCGACCGAGATCCCCCGCGTCCGCAACGGACTGGGGATGGCCATCCTCTCCACCTCGGCCGGTGTGCTCTCCGATCGCGGCGCGCGTGAGCGCGGCGTCGGCGGCGAGCTCATGGCCCTGGTCTGGTAAGGGTTCGAACGATGTCGAGAATCGGAAAGCTCCCGGTGGCCGTGCCGGCCGGGGTCGAGATCAAGCTGGAGGGGCAGACGCTCAGGGCGAAAGGCCCCCAGGGCGAGCTCACCCTGAACGTGCATCCCGACATGAAGGTGACCATGGACGGCGCCGAGGTGCGCGTCGAGCGACCCTCCGACGGGCAGAAGCACCGCGCCCTGCACGGCCTGACCCGCACGCTGGTGCACAACCTGCTCGAGGGGGTGGCCAAGGGCTACACCAAGACCCTCGAGATCCAGGGCGTGGGCTACAAGGCCGAGCAGAAGGGGAAGGGCATCACCGTCACGGTGGGCTACTCCCACCTCATCGACTTCACTCCGGTGCCCGGCGTGACCCTCACGTGCCCGAACGCCACCACCATCGTGATCTCGGGGCCGGACAAGCAGGCCGTGGGTCACACGGCGGCGGTGATCCGCAATTTCCGGCCCCCGGAGCCCTACAAGGGCAAGGGGATCCGGTACCAGGGCGAGCAGATCCGGCGGAAGGCCGGCAAGACGGCTGGAGCCTGACGATGATCATCAAGCAGAGCAAGCTGAGGAAGAACCGGGGGCTGCAGCGCAAGCGCCGGCACCATCGCGTCCGGAGCAAGGTCGAGGGCTCGGCCCAGCGGCCCCGGCTGGTGGTGTTCCGGTCCCTGAAGAACATCGAAGGCCAGCTCGTGGACGACGGCTCGGGCCGCACCATCCTGGGCTTCTCCACCCTGTCCGCGGACATGAAGGACTTCAAGGCCGAGGGGAAGAATCCCCGGGTCGCGGAGGCCTTCGCCGCCGGCAAGCTCCTGGGGGAGAGAGCCAAGGCGCAGGGCATCACCGCCGTGGTCTTCGACCGGGGCGGGTACAGGTATCATGGCCGGGTCAAGGCATTCGCCGACGGCGCCCGTAAGGGAGGTCTGGAGTTCTGATGGAAATCAAGGATCGGAAGAAGCGGGAGGATCGACCCCGCCGTGAGCGGGAGCCCAGCGATCTCGTCGAGAACGTCATCCACATCAACCGCGTCGCCAAGGTGGTGAAGGGCGGCCGGCGCTTCTCCTTCTCCGCCCTGGTGTCCGTGGGTGACCAGAAGGGGAATGTGGGCATCGCCATCGCCAAGGCCAACGAGGTCTCCGAGGCCATCCGCAAGGCTTTCGAGCGGGCCAAGCGCGACATGAAGAAGGTGCCCGTGGAGAACGGTACGCTTCCCCACGAGATCCTCGGGGAGTGGGGTGCGGGACAGGTGCTCCTGCGGCCGGCGGCCCCTGGGACCGGCGTCATCGCCGGCGGCGCCGTCCGCGCCGTCCTCGATGCCGCGGGTGTCCGCGACGTTCTCACCAAGAGCCTGGGCACCAACAATCCCATCAACGTCGCGAGGGCCACCATGAATGGCCTCACACGTTTGGTCACCCGCGAGCAGGTAGCGGCGGAGCGCGGAGTGAGCGTGGAATCCCTGGGGGTGCGCCGTGGCTAAGAAGCTGGAGATCACCCAGATCCGGAGCCTGAGCGGGCGTCCCGAGACACAGCGCCGCACGGTGCGCGCGCTGGGGCTCACCAAGAATCAGACCAGCGTCGTGCACAACGACACGCCGGCCATTCGTGGCATGATCAACAAGATCCCGCACATGCTCAAGGTGCGGGAGATCAGCGAGTAATCCCATGGCAGAGCTTCACGATCTGAGCCCGTCGAGCGGATCCCACCGCAACCGCAAGCGCGTCGGCCGCGGCTCCGGGTCCGGGCTGGGCAAGACCGCCGGCCGCGGACAGAAGGGGCAGAAGTCCCGCACCGGCGGCGCGGTGAACATCCACTTCGAGGGTGGCCAGATGCCCCTGCATCGGCGCATCCCGAAGCGCGGCTTCAACAACATGAACCGGGTCGAGTACCAGGTCGTGAACGTGCGCGACCTGGACTCGCTGGAGGGGCAGATCACGCCGGAGACGCTCAAGAGAGCGGGCCTCATCGGCAACCTGCGCAAGCCGGTCAAGGTGCTGGGACAGGGCGAGGTGACCAAGGCTCTCGAGGTCGAAGCCCACGCTTTCAGCAAGAGTGCCAGGGAGAAGATCGAGGCGGCGGGCGGCTCGGCATCCGTCCTCGGTTCGAGTGACGAAGGCTGACCATGGCCAGCAATCCCTTAGCGAACCTGTTCCGGGTCCCGGAGCTCAAGGAGAAGATCCTCTTCACCTTGTTCATCCTCCTCGTCTACCGGATCGGTGCGCACATCACCGTGCCCGGGCTCGACGTGGGGGTGCTGCGTGAGCAGTTCGGCGCGCTGCAGAACTCCCTGTTCGGGATCTACGACATGTTCGTGGGCGGTGGCCTGTCCCGGGCCACCATTCTCGCGCTGGGCATCATGCCCTACATCTCCGCCAGCATCATGTACCAGCTGCTGGCGGCGGTCTTCCCCACCGTGGAGAAGATGCAGAAGGAGGGGGAGGAGGGGCGCAAGAAGCTCACCCAGTGGACGCGCTACACCACCGTCGCCCTCGCCGCCGTGCAGGCTTACGGGTACGCCGCGTTCCTGCAGGCGATCCCGGGAGCGGTTCGCACCCCCGGCCCGCTGTTCGTGTTCAGCACCGTGCTCGCCCTCACCGTGGGCGCGGTCTTCGTCATGTGGCTGGGCGAGCAGATCACCGAGCGCGGCATCGGGAACGGCATGAGCCTCCTGATCTTCTTCAGCATCATCGAATCCTTCCCGGCTGCGGTGGCCCGCACCTGGGAGTCGTTCGTGCTGGACGAGATCGGCGCTTTCTCGCTGGTCGCGCTCCTGGCCGTGGTCGTCGGCGTGAGCGGAGGCGTGGTGGCCATGACCATGGCCTCCAGGAAGATCCCGGTGCAGATCCCGCGCAAAGTCGTGGGCCGGGGCCGCATTCAGGAAGGCCAGAAGAGCTTCATCCCGCTCCGCATCAACTCCGCGGGCGTGATGCCCATCATCTTCGCCCAGTCGTTCATCGTGGTGCCCGGCACCGCGGCGGCCTTCGTTCAGTTCGGGCCGCTCCAGACGCTGTCCGAGATCTTCCAGCCCCAGACCGCGACGTACTACATCACGTACGGGCTGCTCATCCTGTTCTTCACCTACTTCTACACGGCCATCATCTTCAACCCCATCGACCTGGCCGAGAACCTGAAGAAGCAGGGCGCGTTCATTCCCGGCGTGAAGCCCGGCGCCCGCACCGCCGAGTACATCGATCGCGTGCTCACGCGCATCACGCTCCCGGGCTCGATCTATCTGGCGATCATCGCGATGCTGCCGTTCTGGATCTTCGACATCTTCAACATCCAGACCTTCTTCTTCGGCGGCACCAGCCTTCTCATCGTGGTGGGCGTGGGTCTCGACACCGTCCAACAGGCCCAGCAGCTCCTGCTGCTCCGCCACTACGACGGGTTCATGAAAAAGGGACGGGTCAAAATGAGGGGGCGCACGCGCTACATGTAGCGCTGCGCCTGGAGAGATATGGTCGTCATTCTTTTGGGCCCCCCGGGGGTCGGTAAGGGCACCCAGGCCGTCCGCCTGGCGGACAGCGTCGGGTGGGAGCACGTCTCTACGGGTGACCTCCTCCGTGCCGCGCGCAGGGCCGGAACGGAGCTGGGTCGCAAAGCGCAGGCCTTCATGGACGCCGGGGAGCTCGTCCCCGACTCCCTGATCCTGGACCTGGTCCGGGACCACCTGAAGGGCATCCCTCCCGAGGCGGGCATCCTCCTGGACGGATTTCCCCGCACCACCGCCCAGGCCGAGGGCCTGGATGGCGTGCTGGAGGCGGTGGGCCGGCGCGTCGACCAGGTGGTGGTGTTCGAGGCGCCCGACGAGGAGTTGATCCGTCGTCTTTCCGGGCGCCGGAGCTGCCCCGAGTGCGGCGCCGTGTTCAACGTGCACTTCACGCCGCCCAAGCAGGAGGGCATCTGCGACCGGTGCGGAGCCGCGCTGGTGCACCGCGCCGACGACAAGGCGGAGACGGTCGAGAACCGGTTGAAGGTGTACGCGGCGCAGACGGAGCCCCTCATCGAGTGGTACGGCCGGTCCGAGGCCGCCGTGGTGGCGGTGAGCGCCGAGGCGCCGGTGGACGACGTGCAGCGCGAGTTCCGCAAGGCCGTGGGGCACTAGGACGGCGCTGTGATCAACCTGCGCAGTGCCGAGGAGATCGAGGCCATCGCCCATGCCGGCGCCATCGTCGGTGGTCTCTTCGAAGCCGTGCGGGAAGAGGTGGTGCCGGGAGTCAGCACGCTGAAGCTGGACCGGTTCTGTGAGGAGTACATCGTGTCCCACGAGGGCGCCGTTCCGGCCTTCAAGGGATTGTACGGGTTTCCGGGGAGCGCGTGCGTCTCCATCAACGAGGAGGTCGTGCACGGGATCCCCAGCTCCCGCCGGATCCTGAAGGACGGGGACATCGTCTCGGTGGACCTCGGGGTGAGGATGGCGGGATGGTACACCGACTCGGCCCGCACCTTCCCGGTGGGGGAGGTGAGCCGGGAAGCGCAGGCCCTCCTGGACGTGACCCGCAGGGCGTTGGACGCCGCTGTGTCGGCGGCGGTGCGGGGAAACCATGTGGGAGATATCGGGGCGGCCGTCGTGGATTCCCTGGACGGGGGCCCCTACGGCATCATCCGCGATCTGGTGGGTCACGGCATCGGGCGGGAGCTCCACGAGGAGCCGCAGGTTCCGAACGTGGGGCGTCCCAAGCACGGGCCCATGCTGCGGGAGGGGATGGTCCTGGCCATCGAGCCCATGATCTCCGCGGGCTCGGCCGGCATCAGGACGTTGGACGACGGTTGGACGGTGGTCACCGCCGACGGGAGCCTGTCGGCCCACTTCGAGCACACGGTGGTCATCACGACGGAGGGCCCGAGGATCCTCACCGGGGATGGGGACGTGGCGGGGAGCGGCGGTGAGGGTTCTTGAAGGGGTCCTGACCCCTGGTTATACTATAAAGCTCTACCACAAACTCATTGTGGAGATGGAACCGTGAAGGTCCGAAGCAGCGTCAAGCCGATCTGCGAGCACTGCAAGGTGGTCCGCCGCCGTGGGGTGGTGCGCATCATCTGCACCCGCAACCCCAAGCACAAGCAGCGGCAAGGATAACCCATGGCTCGTATAGCCGGCGTAGATCTCCCGCGCGGGAAGCGCATCGAGATCGCCCTTACGTACATCTACGGCATCGGTCGCGCTCGCGCGTCCGAGATCCTGCAGGCTTGCGGGGTGGATCCCAGCCGCCGGACCCAGGATCTGTCGGACGACGACGTGAACCGTCTCCGGAAGGCCATCGAGAACAGCTTCAAGGTGGAGGGCGCCCTGCGCACCGAGACGTCCATGAACATCAAGCGTCTCATGGACATCGGCTGCTACCGGGGACTGCGGCACCGCCGCGGGCTCCCCGTGCGCGGCCAGCGGACGCACACCAACGCCCGCACCAAGAAGGGCCCCCGGCGGGCCATCGCGGGCAAGAAGAGGGCTCCGAAGAAGTAACAGGGTGCCCGGGGGATCGGTCCCCCGGCACCGGTGACACGGCGTAGCCCGGACGCCTCAGGCTCCGGCCCGCCGCGTCTTCGTTGTAGAGACAAGCACCAGGCAAGGATACCGTGGCGAATCCGAAACCCCGTACCAAGCGCACCAAGCGAGTCGTGGAGGCCGAGGGCGTCGCGCACATCGCGGCGACCTTCAACAACACGATCATCACCATCACGGACCGCGCCGGCAACACTGTCGTCTGGTCCAGCGCCGGCAAGGCCGGCTTCAAGGGCTCGAAGAAGTCCACGCCCTTCGCCGCCACCATGGCCGCCGAGGTGGCGGGGAAGGAAGCCGTCGGCCTGGGCGTCCGCCGAGTGGACGTCCTGGTGCAGGGCCCGGGCTCGGGCCGGGAGTCCGCCATCCAGGCCCTGGCTGCCGCAGGCCTCTTCATCAAGTCCATCCAGGACGTCACCCCGCTGCCGCACAACGGGTGCCGCCCGCCGAAGAAGCGCCGCGTCTGAGGAACGAATAGGAAATGGCTCGCTATACCGGACCCGCCTGCAAGCTCTGCCGCCGAGAAGGCCAGAAGCTCTTCTTGAAGGGGCAGAAGTGCTACACCGAGAAGTGCCCCGTCGAGCGCCGCGCCTACCCGCCGGGCCAGCACGGCCCCGCCCAGGCCCGCCGCCGTAAGCAGTCCGATTATGCCACCCAGCTTCGCGAGAAGCAGAAGGTGAAGCGCATCTACGGCCTGCACGAGAAGCAGTTCCACAACCTCTTCGAGGCTGCGTCCCACCTTCCCGGCGTCACCGGCGACAACCTGATCATCGGCCTCGAGTCCCGGCTGGACAACGTGATCTTCCGCCTGGGCTTCGCCATGAGCCGGAACGCGGCCCGGCAACTCGTCCGGCACCGCCACGTGGAGGTGAACGGGCGCATCGTGGACGTGCCCAGCTTCCAGGTCTCGTCCGGGGACGAGATCGCCGTGAAGCCGCGGTCCAAGGAGCTCTTCCCCGTCCAGGAGAGCCTGGAAGCCCGCACCCGGCCCAGCCTGCTCGAGTGGCTGGCCCTGGACGAGAAGGCCAAGGTCGGACGGATGGTCCGGCGCCCCACGCGGCAGGACATCCCGCTTGCGGCGCAGGAACAGCTCATCGTCGAGCTCTACTCGAAGTAAGCCAGGAGGAGATTGTGGAGATCGATCTGACTGGGTTGGTGCTGCCCGAGCGCGTCGAGGCCGCCGAAAAGTCCGCCGACGGCCGCTCGGTACGCTTCGTCGTCGAGCCCCTGGAGCGGGGCTTCGGTCATACGCTCGGCAACTCCGTCCGGCGGGTGCTGCTCTCCTCCCTGCGTGGGTCCGCGGTCTGGGCCTTCCGCATCGACGGGGTGGTGCATGAGCACCAGACCATCGTCGGGGTCGTGGAGGACGTCCATCAGGTCATCCAGAACCTGAAGGCGCTGGTGGTGTCGATGGACCCGGCGGTGGACGACGCCATGCTCACGCTGCACGTGAACAGGGCCGGCGCCGTGACCGCCGCCGACATCCACCCGCAGAGCGGCGTTCGCATCCTGGACCCGACTCACCACCTGTTCACGCTCCAGGAGAAGCGGGACGTGAACGTGGAACTGCACGTGAACAAGGGCCGGGGCTTCGTGCTGGCCGACCAGCACGCCCTCCCTCGCGGTGCGCCGGTGGATCTGGTCCGCATCGACGCCATCTACAACCCGGTGCGCCGGGCCAACTTCACCGTGGAGGAGACCCGGGTCGGGCAGCGTACCGACTTCGACCGGCTCACCCTGACGGTGGAGACGGACGGCTCGCTGGATCCCGAAGGCGCGGTGGCCTACGCCGCCGAGCTGGTGCGAAAGCACCTGGAGTATATGCTGTACTTCGGGCAGGGCGGCATGCCCGAGGTGGCCCCTCCCGGGGCCGTGGCGGTGCCCGAGCGGCTGCAGGATCTGTTCGCCCGTCCCATCGAGGACCTGGCGGAACTGTCCGTGCGCTCGCGCAACTCGCTTCAGAAGGAGAACATCCGCACGCTGGGCGACCTCGTGCAGCGGTCCGAGGAGGACATGCTCCAGATCGAGAACTTCGGCAAGAAGTCTCTCAAGGAGATCTCGGACTTCCTGGAAGAGCACGGCTTGCGGTTCGGAATGATGCTCGAGGCGGGCGACGACGGTCGCCTCTTCTTCGTCGAGGAAGAGCCGGAGACGGCTGGGAGTGGTGAGGAGTAACCATGCGGCATCGCAAGAAGGGGAGGAAGCTCTCCCGCACGTCGAGCCATAAGAAAGCCACGATGCGCAATCTGGCCGCGAATCTCTTCCGCCACGGCCGCATCGAGACGACGACGGCCAAGGCGAAAGAGCTCCGGCCGTACGCCGAGCGGCTCATCACGCTGGCCAAGCGTGGCGATCTGCATGCCCGCCGCCTGGCCCGCACGAAGATCCAGGACCGCGCGGTGCTGGGCTCGCTGTTCGACGACATCGGGCCCCGGTTCGCCGAGCGCCCCGGCGGCTACACCCGGATCCTCAAGGTGGGGAACCGGAAGGGCGACGCGGCGGACATGTCGCTCATCGAGTTGGTGAAATAACAATCCCGCCTCCCCCGAGGCGATACAAACGCAGGAATCCTACGATGGCTCGAGTGTGCTCGGTGTGCGGCAAGGGTCCCGGAAGCGGGAACTCGGTGAGCCACGCCCACAACAAGAACAAGCGCCGCTGGCTCCCCAACCTCCAGACCGTGAAGATCCAGGACGAGGACGGAACGCGTCGCCGGGTGCGCGTGTGCACGTCGTGTTTGGCGGCGGGGAAGGTGAAAAAAGCGCCGGCGACGGGGGTGACCTCCTAGGCGGCCGGCCCCACCGCTCGCGGGTCTTCGAGAGCCTCCCGTCGTCGCGGCGGGGGGCTCTTTGCATGGGTGCGTGGGCCGGGCCGGGGGGCGCGCCCCTTCGAAAACCGCTCGCCCGGGGGCACCGAGGTCCGAGGCCGCTTTGAAGGGCTCGCTTGACCTGCGCCGGGTCGTCCATACCCCGGCGCAGACATTTTCGCCGGGGCGCACCCCCCGGCCCGGCCACGACCACTGCGGGCATCCCGCCGGGCGGGGGGGTCTTCGAGGGCGCGGGGGTGGGGTGGCGACGGCCTTCGGCCTGGCCACCCCCGTCTTTGGCGGACGGGGGGGGTGGCGGTGTCGGCTCGCGCGACCGGCGTGGTCGACCGGCCGGCGGGCGGCTTCCCCGCAGCGAGTATCGACGAGCCAGCCATGCATCCCGGCTCACCACGTTTCCAGGCGAGTCGCTTAACTCGCGGAGGGGGAGTCGTCCGCCGAGCCAGAACCACC
>CAZJFX010000085.1:0-15437 GCA_964545395.1 uncultured Gemmatimonadaceae bacterium
AGCCGCCCCCGACAATTACCCGAAAATGGCCCCCGCAAAGTGCGGAATGTGAGGCGAGGGATCCCAGGACGAGCACGAGAGCCCCGGCGACCAGCGTCGCCGTCCACATCTGCCCCGTGGTGACCGCGACCATCTCCGGCATACGCGGGAATATACGAGCGGAGCGCCCGCTACGAGCACCTTCTGAACGCGGGCAGGTGAGCCTTGAGCGACGCCCGGCGGTTCCGGATGAGCACGTTGACCACGTCGGCGGGGAGCGTCAGCGTCAGGTATCGGTCATAGAGCGCGATGTTCTCCAGCTCCGCCGTCACCCCTGCTTGGCACGCTGCCTTGAGGGTGGCGTAGCGGGGAACGTTCGCCGTGGTCCAGGGGTTGGCCGGGGCGGTGAGTCCCCTGGCCGCGTAGAGAGCCAGGACGTTCTTCGCGTGCTGCCGCTCCGCCTTCGCGATGTTGCGGAAGGGAAGCACCGACCCGAAGTCCTTCATCACCCCCAGGTAGATGGCCTCCGCGCGGTACTCGTCGTCCAGGGTGACGTGGAAGATCTCCAGGAGCTCGGCATCGGAAACGACTGCGGTGGAAGCGCTCGCGGAAACCGTCTCGGAATGCGTGGCCGGGGGGTCCCCAGGGGCCAGGAGATCGGATGAGCCACACGCCCCGAGAGCGAGTAGAGCGGCGAAGGACCCGGCTCGTGACGCCTGAAGGTGACGCGCCGTGAGAGGAGGAGGTGTGGGTTGCATGGTGTGGCCTGCGTGGATTTCGGTCGAGGATTCCCCACCTGATCAGGTCGGGAGGACAGGGCCCCCGGGGGCCATCCTTGCATCCTAGACTGCAGGCGAACCGGTATCGTTAAGATGCCGAAGCAGCTGCCGGACGGCCTCCCCCGGGTCCGTGGCCGACATGACCGCGCCCACCACGGCCACGCCCGCAGCGCCTGTGGGCGCGATCTCCCCCGCGCGCTCCACGGTGATGCCTCCGATGGCCACCACTGGGACAGGGACGGCACGGACCACCGCCCTGAGCCCCTCCAGCCCGATCACGTCTCCGGCGTCGGCCTTGGTCGTGGTCGCGTACACGGTTCCGCACCCGATGTAGTCGGCACCCTCCGCGACGGCGATCCGGGCCACCTCAGGGTCGTCCGCAGAGCGCCCCACGAGGAACCCGCTGGGCGTGATGGAGCGTACGGCGGCCACAGGGAGGTCGTGCGGGCCCACGTGCACGCCGTCGGCCTCCACCGCCAGCGCCAGGTCCACGCGGTCGTTGACGAAGAGGAGGGCGCCATGGGCGCGGGTGAGGGCCCGGAGCTCCCGGCCCACCTCGAGGAGCGCCCGGGTCGGGTCTCCCTTGTTCCGCAGCTGCACGCTCCGGGCACCGGCCTCCAGCGCCGCGCTCACGGCCTCCGCCACCCGGCGGGGAGCTGCGAGCCGGGCATCCGTGATGACGAGGACCCGGAGTGCCTCCCGGAGCGGGATGGAGGTCATGGGCCCGCTCCACTTTTCCGGGCGTCGCGCACGGCTCCGCTGCGCTCCCTGCGCGCGCAGGCGACGGCACGGTTGTGTTCGGCCAGCGTCCTGCTGAACGTGTGGGACCCGTCGGAGCGCGCCACGAAGTACAGGTACGGCTCGGACGCGGGGTAGAGGGTGGCGTGGATCGCTTTCTCGCCCGGCGCGCCGATGGGACCGGGGGGGATCCCGGGCTTCCGGTACGTGTTGTACGGACTGTCGGCCACCGAGTCGATGGCGGCGAAGAGGAGCCGTTCCCGGTAGCCGCCCAAGGCGTAGAGCACCGTGGGATCTGCCTGGAGGAGCCACCCGCGCTGGAGCCGGTTGTGATAAACGCTTGCGATGCGGGGCATCTCCTCGGGGCGGCGTGCCTCGGCCTCTACGATGGAGGCCAGAGTCATCACCTCTCGTTCCGTCATCCCCAGGGAGTCCAAGCGGGCGCGCCGCTCCGGGGTCCACACCGCTCTGTAGCGGCGGGTCATGGCCCGGAGGACCGCCGCCACGGGCACGCCGGCTGCGAACCGGTACGTATCGGGGAAAAGGTACCCCTCCAGGCCGGGTCCCGGCACATCGTACCTCTCCGCGGCGCCCGCGTCTCCCAGCGCCTCCAGGACGGCCTCCTCCGAGGTCTCGGTGACGCGCGCGATGCGCGGCGCCATCTGAGCGAGGCGGAATCCTTCGGGTACGGTCATGGGCACGGTCATCACCCGCCCCTCGGTGAGGGCTCCCAGGATCTCGTTCCAGCCGGCTCCGGGCGTGAGCTCGTACCGGCCGGCCTGGATGTGACGCTCGTCGCCCCGAAGGCGGGCATAGATGCGGAAGGCCGTGGCGTGACGCACGACGCCCCGTGCCTGGAGCGAGTCCACGACGGTCGAGAAGGAGGACCCGGATGGCACGGTGAGCTGGAGGGGCGTGCCTCGGGGGCCGGAGCACCCCAGGGCGACGAGGCACCCCAGGGCCAGGGCGTGGGCCTTCCTCATGCCCTGGGGCCGTCCAACCACGCCTGGAGGATGAGGGCGGCCGCGGCGGCATCCACCCGTCCCTTCTCCTCGCGTTGGGACTTGCGGAGCCCCATTCCCCGGACGGCCTTCTCCGCGCGCACGGATGTGAAACGCTCGTCCACGTACGAGACGGGAAGCCCCAGACGCTGGGCGAGCGCGTCACCCACGGTGCGGACCTCCCGGCACCAGGGCGTTTCGCTCCCCCGGAGGTCGAGGGGGAGGCCCACCACGATCCGTTCCGCCGCGTGGGCCCGGGCCAGATTCTCCAGGCGAGCCAGAGGCGGGCGCTTGCCCGCGCGCCGCTGGAGCGTCTCGAGAGGGGAGGCGATCGTCCCGGTAGGGTCGCTCAGGGCCACCCCGATCCGGCGTACCCCCAGGTCCAGGCCCAGCACCCTCACCGGGGCCCGTCCTAGAGGGAAGCCAGGGCGCTGGGGACATCCGAGCCCTGGAGGAGCTTCCCGTACAGGTCGTGGATGACCAGGGCATTGCCGAATGCGAAGGAGCATCGCTCGTCCCCTCGCGCTCGGCACGAGATCTCGAGGACTGCCACCGGGCCGCCGGCCAACGTGCTGAGCATCCCGGAAAGGAAGCCCGCGGTGAAGGAGCAGGAGGCATCGTCTCCTCTGGGCACGGCGCCTTCGGCCCAATCCGGGCTGGTCAGGAAACCGACGGCCTGGTGGGCAGGCTCGTGGGTCAGGGACCCCCACCCGCGACGCGCGAAGAAGGTCGCTAGCCTCGTCCAGAACATGTCCTGGGGGAGAGCCAGGAGGTCCTCGTCCGGCGATGTCCGCAGCGCAGGCGCGGCGGCAACGCCGGACGCGTACCCTGCGGCGTGAAGGATATGGACAGCCACGAGGGGGCCGGCTTCCTTGTCCAGGGCGGCGCGCAGGTCCCCGAAGAGGGTGGCGGGGACCACGATCTCGGAGAGGGGCTGGGAAGCGGCGTCCATGGTTCCTCCAGGCTCGTCGGGCAGATTCAGGTTCGCTAATATAGAACAAGGGGCGGCCCTCCGAACGGGCGGACATCGGTCGTGAGCAAGAGAGGGATCATGGAATTGGATCGCAGAGGGCAGGTCGTGGGGTTCGTGTCCGGGCTCCTCCTGGGCGCTATCATCGGTGCCGGAGTGGCGCTTCTCGCGGCTCCCGACACGGGTCGGAGCACCCGGAGGCGCTTGAAGAAGACGGCGACAGGCCTGAAGGATGATGCGGGAGACAGGTGGGACGAGCTCGCCGAAGACGTGAAGGAGAGGGTGGACGTCGCCCTCAAGGGAGCCCGCAAGCGTCTCACCCGGTGAGTCGCGCCCCGGGCGGAGTTCCATGATCCCGTCCCGGATCATCGAGACGAAGCGGGATGGAGGCGTCCTGGCGCAGGCCGATCTCGAGTCCTTCCTGGACGGGTTTCTCCAGGGGGCGATTCCCGACTACCAGATGGCCGCCTTCCTCATGGCGACCTACTTCCGCGGCCTGGACACCAGCGAGACCGATGTGCTGGTGCGCGCCATGCTGGGCTCCGGATCGGTCCTGGATCTCTCCTGGCTGGGTGGCCCCCGGGTGGACAAGCACTCCACCGGAGGCGTGGGCGACAAGGTCTCCCTGGCGCTGGCGCCCTTGGCCGCGGAGCTCGGGCTCTACGTCCCCATGATGTCGGGACGGGGGCTCGCCCACACCACGGGCACCCTGGACAAGCTGGAAGCGTTCCCCGGCTTCCGCACCGAGTTGACGCTGAACGAGTTCCAGGACATCCTCGGCCGTGTAGGGTGCGCCATGATGGGCCAGAGCTCGGAGATCGCACCCCTGGACCGGCACCTGTACGCCCTTCGGGACGTGACCGCCACCGTGCCGGTTCTCCCGCTCATCGCTGCCAGCATCATGAGCAAGAAGCTGGCCGAGAACCTGACGGGGCTCGTCCTGGACGTGAAGGTGGGGTCGGCCGCGTTCATCCCCGAGGAGGAGAGGGCCCTCTCGCTGGCCTCGGCCATGGTCGGCATCGGAGAGGCACGGGGGCTTCCCACCGTCGCTCTGCTCACCGCCATGGACCGCCCGCTGGGGCGGGCGGTGGGCAACGCGCTGGAGACGGCCGAGGCAGTCGCGTGCCTCAGGTCTGAAGGCCCGCCGGACCTGAGAGATCTGGTCCTCGTGGAAGCCTCGGAGATGCTCCGGGCGGGCTTTCCCGAGTTCGGAGAAGCCGAGGCCCGCGCCAGGGCGGAGGCTGCCCTGGCCAGCGGTCGGGCGCTCGAGCGGCTGGTGAGGCTCGTGGAGGCCCAGGGAGGGGACCCCAGCATCATCGGGGACCCGCGCCGCTTCGCCACGGCTCCTGAACGCTCGGTGGTGGAGGCTCGGGAGGCGGGAACGGTCCTGGCTGTGGACCCGCTCCCCCTGGGACAGGCCGTGGTCACGCTGGGGGGCGGGCGCCGGCGCCTGGGCGAGTCCATCCACCTGGGCGTCGGCTTCGAGCTGGCCTTGGCTCCCGGCGACAGGTTGGAGAAAGGCGATCCCCTGGGGACCGTGCACGCGCTGGACGCCGCCGGCGTGGCTGCGGGAGAGTCCGCGCTGCGCTCCGCGGTCCGCATCGGAGAGGGCGTCACCGAGCTGCGCCCCCTCGTCTCCCACCGGGTGAGCGCCGCCGGGGTGGGGCGCTACTGAGGCTCCGCGGGAGTGTCCGCCGGCCAGGGACGGAAGGGCACTCCGGCGGCCTCCAGCACCTCCGCCAGCATGGCGGCACGCTCCGGGGGCGTGATGAGCGCCAGGTCGCACCCGGCTCGGGACTCGGCCGGCGCCGGGACCACCTCCACCGGAACGAGAGCCTCGCGCGCCACCTCCTCGGCCCAGAGAGCGGCGTTGGTGGTGTCGAAAACGAAGGTACGGTGGAGCGGCTCCATCACGGGCTCCGCCGGGGGATCAGGCGGCGCAGCCCTGAAATTCCACAGTACTCGGTGGGCTCCGAGCCAGGCACGAAGTACTCCAGGTACTGGTCCTCCACCGGACACCAGCGGGATGCGAGCTTCCCCGTCCTCCTGTCCACCAGCGCCGTATTCAGACCCTCGGGCATGCGCCAACCCGTGGGCAGCGGGAGTGCCGGCTCCGCAGCCGGGGGTCCGCCCTCCACGGGCTCCGAGCCGTAGTACACCTGCTTCATGAAGCGGCCCCACACAGGGCCGGCGAGCCCGCCCCCGGTGGCCTGACGCCCCCGGCCGAGCTTGAAGATCGGCTGCGGACGATCCATGCCGAACCACACCGCCGCCAGGAGGTCGGGCGTGAACCCTACGAACCAGACATCGGTGCCGTCGTTGGTGGTCCCCGTCTTCCCGCCCGCCGGTACCTCCCGGGGGAGGCCGGCGACCAGCCGGATCGCGTTGTACCCGGTGCCCCTCGTGACCACGTCCTCGAGCATGGTGACCATGACCGCCGCGACCAGGGAGTCGAGCACCTGCGATCGCTCCGGCTGGGGCTCCCAGAGCACCTTCCCGGTGGCGTCCTCCACGCGGACGATGGGGAAGGGACGGACCTTGGTGCCCATGGCGGGGAAGGCGGAATAGGCTTCGGCCATCTGAATGGGGATGACCTCCGCGGCGCCGATGGTGGTGGAGGGGTACCGCTCGATCTCGGTCTGGATCCCCATCCTGCGGGCGGTCTGGGCCACGGACTCGATCCCCACCTCCTCCCAGCCCAGCTTGATGGCGATCATGTTCGTGGAGGTGTACAGGCCCTCCCGCAGCGTGATGAGGCCCTTGAACTCGGGGTCGAAGTTGCTCGGCTCCCACACCGTGCTGTCCACCTGGGGGTAGGCGATGGGGGAGTCCTCGACGATGTGCGAGGCGGGGATTCCGGCGGCGATGGCCGCCGTGTACACGAAGGGTTTGAAGGAGGATCCCGCCTGGCGGTGGGCCAGCCTGGCCCGGTCGAACTTGGAGTGGCCGAAATCCCGCCCCCCCACCATGGCGCGGACGTCCCCGGTGGACGGGTCCAGGGCCACCAGGGCACCCTGGAGATAGGGGGTCTCCCTGGGGAAGGCCTGGACGGTGTCGAACTCCTCGTACTTGCGGTGCGCGAAGATGGGGTCGGCCTCGATGGCCGCGAATCCCGAGTCCATGGCCACCTCGGCGGCCTTCTGGATGTCCACGTCCAGCGTGGTGTAGACCCGGAGCCCGTTGCGGTAGATCTCGTCGCCGAAGCGGGAGTCCAGGATCTGGCGCACCCACTCGGTGAAGTACGGCGCCTGGGAGACCACCGTCCCGTCCGGTTCCCGCTGCGGGAGGGGAGCCGCCTTCCAACGCTCCGCCTCTTCGTCTGTGAGGTATTTCTCGTCGGCCATGCGGGAGAGGACCAGGTCCCGGCGCCGCTTCGCGCGCTCCGGGCTCCGGAACGGGTCGTACAGGCCGGGCATGTTCAGGATGGCGGCGAGGAGAGCCGCCTCGGCCACGTCGATGTCGGTGACGCTCTTACCGAAGTAGTTGCGCGCGGCGTTCTGGAAGCCGTATCCCCGGCCCATGTAGATCTCGTTGAGATAGGCCTCGAGGATCTGCTCCTTGGTGTACGATTGCTCCAGGTCCCTGGCGACCTGGACCTCCTTCAGCTTGCGCATGTAGGCGCGGAACCCGCGTCGCTCGAAGCCGATCTCGTCCTCGAACACGTTCCGCGCCAACTGCTGGGTTATGGTGCTCCCTCCACCCAGGCTTCGGCCGGTGAGCTTTCCGAAAGCCGCCCTGGCGATCCCCCTGGGATCGAATCCGCGATGGTCGAAGAAGCGGTGATCCTCGATGGCCACCACCGCCTGCGGCACGTAGGGCGGGAGGGCGTGGATGGAGATGGGCGTGCGGCGCTCGAAGCCGATCTCGGCGATGAGCCGGCCGTCCCAGCTGAGAAGCTTGGAAGTCTGCTGGGGCTCGTAGGTCTTGATCTGCGCGATGGAGGGGCAGGCGTCGCCGGCGCAGAGATTCTTCCAGATGCCCCAGGCCACCCCGGCGCCCACGGCGCCGACGAACGCAGCCCCCAGGACGAACCACCAGGGGTGCCAGAGCCTGGAGAGGAGCTTCTTGGTCTTCAGGGTCGTCTTCCCTCGCGTGGTCACGGCATCCGGAGACAGACACTGGTACCCTCGACTGCAAGCACGGTGCCAGGTCGGGCCCGTGTCCGCCGTCGGATCGCCAAGCTAGCGACGCTGCGGTGGGAGCCTCAAGCCGGCGGTGGCACCTTGACCCGCTCCCCGGGGTCCGCCACTCTCCGATGCCGCGGGCATGGATGACAATTCCCCATATCGGAGCACCCCCGTTGATCACGAACCCTCGCCGAGTGGAGAAGCCCTGGGGGCACGAACTCATCTGGGCCGAAACGGATCTCTATGTCGGAAAGATCCTGCACGTGAAGGCCGGTGAGGCGCTCTCGGTGCAGATGCACGAGATCAAGGACGAGACCCTGCACCTCCTCCGCGGAGAGATCGAGCTCTGGGCCGGTCCCTCACCGGACGCGATGGCGAAGGTCGGCCTCGCCCAGGGGGAGTCCTTCCGGATCCACCCACGCACGGTGCACATGATCGTGGCGGTGAGCGACGCCGACGTGCTGGAGGCGTCCACCCCCCATCTCCAGGACGTGGTGCGCTTCCAGGACCGCTACGGGCGGGCCCCGGCTGGGTCGTGAGTCCCACGGGACCGAAGCGGAGGTTGGTCTTCGCCCTGGGCGCCAACCTGGGGGATGCGCTCGGCGCGCTGCGCTCTGCCTCGGCCCGCTTGGCCTCCAGCCTGGAACGCCCGGAGGTGTCGGCGGTCTACCGGACGCCGCCCGAAGGGGACGCTCCCCAGTCCCCCTACCTGAATGCGGTCCTCATGGGCTATGGGATCTTGGATCCCGCCGGGGCGCTGGAGCTCGCGCGGGAGGCGGAGCGGGACGCAGGGCGCGAGCGCCCCTACCCAGGGGCTCCGCGCACCCTGGACGTGGACGTGCTGTTCGTGGGCGACGCCGTGGTGGACATGCCCTCCCTCCGCATCCCGCACCCGCGCTGGCGCAGCCGGGACTTCGTGGTGGTACCCCTCCTGGACATCGCCCCCGATCTGAGGGATCCTGAGACTGGCGACCGCGTCCGGGACGTGGCGCGCGCAGCCGGTTGGGGCCCGGAGCGGTTCCTGCGGGTGGTGGAGCGCGGTGGCCTGTTGTCCCCCGAGGAAGGTGCATGAAGCTCGTTTGGCGTTCCGCTCTCACCCTCGCCCTGTGGACCCTCCCGGCCTGCGCTGGCGACGCGCAGCAGACGCATTCGCTGGTGACGTCGTCGGACCCGGAGCTCCGGGAGATGGCTACCGCGCTCCTCCCCGACCTGGCCAGGCGCTCCGGGCTCCAGCTGAAGGGCCCGGTCCGCCTGGAGAAACGCACGCGCCCGGAGTTGGTGCGGTACCTGCGCCACAAGCTCGACGAGCAGCTCCCGGAGAGCGAGGCCAGGAGGACCGTGGCGGCGTACGCACTCCTCGGAATGGTCCCGGACACCCTCGATCTGCGGGCCCTCATGCTGGATCTCTACACGGAGCAAGTGGCGGGATTCTACGAGCCGGACTCCACGGCGCTGTTTGTCCTCGACGATCAGCCCGCAGCGGTGCTCCAGCCCCTGCTCGTGCACGAGCTCGTGCATGCCGTCCAGGACCAGACGGTGGATCTTGAGGCCCTCACCGACCCGGAGCTGGGCAATGATCGCGTTACGGCGGCCCAGGCCGCCATCGAGGGGCATGCCACCCTGGTCATGCTGGAGTACTTGACCGAGCAGATGCGCGGCACCCCGGTGGATCTCGGCAAGGTGCGCGACTTCGCGGGAAGTCTGGGTCCGGCCCTGGAAGGCATGCAGGGGCAGTTCCCGGCTCTCGCCGGCGCACCCCCGGTCGTACGACAGACCCTCCTCTTCCCCTACGTGGAGGGGACTGGCTTCGTCCAGGATCTGTGGAGCCGGGGCGAGCGCCCCGCACCCTTCGGCGAGAACCTACCCCTCTCCACCGAGCAGATCCTGACCGGCGACCGCACAGACGTGCCCGTTGCCCTCTCCCTGACCGTGGAGGGAGCCCGCAGCGTCCATGAGGACGACCTCGGCCGGCTGGAGGGAGGCATCTTCCTGGAAACCCACCTGGAAGCGGGGCAGGGGCGCCTGGCGGATGGCTGGGGTGGCGACCGCTATGCGCTGCTGGACCTCCCCGGGGGCGGGCAGGGGCTGGCCTGGGTCGTGGTCTGGGACCGGGTCGCAGCCAGAGACGCATGGGTGGCGGCGATGGCGGGGCGCCTGGGACGGCTCTCCCCGCCGGCGACGGTGGAGGCCCTGGAGGTCGGTGGGCGCCCCACCTCGCTGCTCCGCGTCGGCCTCCCCTCCAGCGTCCGGGTGCGCCCGGAGCTGCGGCCGTGAGCGAGCCGGGGCGCGAGGATAGCCGCGGCACCGAGGTCTGGGTCCGGTCCTCCGGCGGCGACTACCCGGTGCTCATCGAGCCCGGCGCGCGCCGGCGGCTCCCCGAGATCCTGGCCGACCGGGCTCCCGCGCACCGTTATGCTCTGGTGGCCGACAGCAACGTGGCCCCGTTGTATGGCGAGGAAGCTGCGGTCGCCTGTCGCGCGGCCGGCGCCCGGGCCGACCTCTTCGTGTTTCCCGCCGGAGAGAAGCATAAGACACGGGAATGGTGGGCGACGCTCACGGACCGCCTGATGAACGCCGGCCTGGGTCGCGACAGTACCGTGGTCGCCGTCGGAGGCGGCGTGACCGGGGATCTCGCCGGCTTCGTGGCTGCCACCTACCTCCGGGGCGTTCCCCTCGTCCAGGTGCCCACCAGCCTGGTGGCCATGGTGGATGCCTCGGTGGGCGGGAAGACGGGTGTGGACCTGCCTGCGGGGAAGAACCTGGTGGGCGCGTTCCACCCCCCCCGGCTGGTGGTGGCCGATCCGGAGACCGTGGCCACGCTCCCGGTCCGGGAACGGGCGGAGGGGCTGGCCGAGGCCGTCAAGCACGGGGCCATCGCCGACGCGGCGTACTTCTCGGAGCTGGAGGCGGAGGCGGATGCGCTCCTGTCCGCGGATCCAGCGGCGACCCGCTCGGCCGTGCTCCGCTCCGTGGAGATCAAGGCTGGCATCGTATCCGCGGACGAGCGGGAGGCCGGCCTCCGCCAGGTGCTCAACTTCGGCCACACCCTGGGCCATGCGCTGGAGGCTGCGTCCTCGTACCAGGTGGGGCATGGCACCGCGGTGGCCGCCGGCATGATCCTGGAAGCCAGGCTGGGGGAGTGGTTGGGCGTCACCGAGGCGGGCACGGCCCAGCGGATCCAGGAAGCGGTGGGCCGGTTCGGCCTGGGACGCGTGCCCATGCCGGCGGGCGGCGTGGCCCAGGTGACGGCGCTCCTGGCCGGGGACAAGAAGGCCAGGCGCGGTGAGGTGCGCTTCGTCTTCCTCGCCCGCGTGGGTGCCGTGGCACCAGGGGAAGGGTGGAGCCACGCGGTGCCAGCGGACCTCGTGGGGAGGGTCCTCTCCGAGGTCCCGAGCGAAGCGTGACGGGGCAAGGGAGCCTCCCTATACTTACAGATTCGCCCCGGCCCCCTGAGGGAGGTGGCATGGCGCTTACCGAGCGCTTCTCCGGTTTTCACGTGGCATCGGCTCTGGCGCTGTGCGCTACCACCGATCCCGGACGGATCTTCCTCGTCACCAAGGACCGCACGCTGACGTACGCCGAGGTGGACAGCCGATCCGACGCGCTCGCCGCATCCCTGGCGAACCTGGGCGTAGAGCGCGGCGACCGGGTGGCGCTTATCCTGCCCGCGTGCCCCGAGTTCGTGGTGGCGCTGTTCGCGGTGGCGAAACTCGGCGGGATCGTGGTGCCGGTGAACCCTCGGGAGACGGCCTCGGAGATCCAGTACGTGCTCCGCCACTCAGAAGCGGTCTGCACCATCACGGTGGAGCGCGCGTACGGCGTCGACTTCCTCCAGCTCTTCGAGGAGTTGCATCTCCGGCTCCCGGAACTGCAGTACCTCGTCACCGTCGGCGACGAGGACCTCTGGTACGACGACAGGATCTTCCAATACGGAGACCTGCTGTCCGCGGGGGCAGGGAGAGATTACCCGGAGGTGGAGGTCAACCCCACCTCGGATTGCTTCGCCATCGTGTACACGTCGGGGACCACCGGGAAGCCCAAGGGTGTGGAGCTGAGCCATCGGAATCTGATCTCGGTGGCGGCGGGCACCGCGGACGCGCTGGGCCTTCATCCCGACGACCGGGTGGTGGGCGTGAGCGCGCTCTACCACGTCTTCGGTCTGGCGCCGGGGGTTTTGTCCACGGCGCTTGCCGGCGCCGCCCTGATCGTGGAGGACGAGCCTGACGCGGGGGCGACTCTGGACCTGGTCGTGCGCCACCGGGCCACGGTGCACTACGGGGTCCCCACCATGTTCGTGGCCGAGCTCCGGGAGCAGGAGCTGGCGCCCAGGGACGTGTCCAGCCTGCGTATGGCCATGCCTGCGGGAGCGCCGGTGAGCCCCGAGCTGGTCCGGCACATCCGTGAGAAGCTGTGCCCCACCGTGCTCGTGGGCTACTCCCTCACCGAGACGTCGTCCACGGTATGCGTCACCCGGTCGGGGGACACGCCGGAGCAGCGGGAGCACACGGTGGGGCATCCGCTGCCGAGAACCGAGGTGAGGATCCTGGAGCGCGACGGGGAGGCCCTTCCCCCGCGGAGCGTGGGCGAGATCGCGCTGAAGGGCCCGGGGGTGATGCTGGGGTATCACCGCCAGCCCAGGGAGACCGCTGCGGCGTTCGATCCGGAGGGTTTCTTCCTCACCGGGGACCTGGGATGGGTGGACGAGGCCGGACTCGTCCATTTGGTGGGAAGGCGCAAGGAGGTTATCATTCGGGCTGGTTTCAACGTGTACCCCCGGGAAGTCGAGTCTCGACTTGAGGCGCACCCGGCGGTTCGCGAGGCGGCGGTGGTGGGACTCGCTGATCCGCTTCTCGGTGAAGCCAGCTGCGCCTGTATCGTCCCGGTGGAAGGGGCGATCGTGACGAGCCAGGAGATCGTGGACTGGTGCCGGGAGAAGCTCGCGGCGCCGAAGGTCCCGGATCAGGTTCGCTTCTTCGATTCCTTCCCGAGGACCGGGACAGGGAAGGTCCGGCGGATGGAGCTCGCGAAGATGTGCGAGCCCACGAGCCCGCCGGCGTAGGGCTTCGGCCAGCCGCAACGTCCAGAGGGGACGTTCCAAAGGCTTCCCCGACCCGGCCGCGATCTTCGGACGTGGCCCCGGTGGGGAGGTCTCGCGGCCTAGACAATTTGGTCAGCGAGATACAACCCAATGTTGAACCCGCATCATCGCGCCCCTCATCAGGGGGGTGCCGGATTCGCGGTATACGAATCCAACCACGCCGCGCTTCTCATCGACTTCGACAATGTCACGATGGGAATGCGCAGCGATCTCTCGAAGGAGCTGAAGACGCTCCTCGCCTCCGACGTCATCAAGGGTAAGGTCAGCGTCCAGCGGGCGTATGCCGACTGGCGTCGGTACCCCCAGTACATCGTGCCTCTGTCCGAGGCGTCGGTGGACCTGATCTTCGCTCCGGCCTACGGGAGCAACAAGAAGAACGCCACGGACATCCGCATGGCCATCGACGCCTTGGAGCTGGTGTTCATACGGCCCGAGATCGGCACGTTCATCCTGCTTACCGGTGACTCCGACTTCTCGAGCCTGGTGCTCAAGCTGAAGGAGTACGGCAAGTATGTGATCGGCGTGGGGATCCAGGAGTCCACCTCCGACATCCTCGTGCAGAATTGCGACGAGTATTACTCGTACACCGGCCTCACCGGACTGCGGAAGACCACGGAAGCCGCCGGGCGCTCCCAGGATCCGTTCGTGTTGGTCAAGGAAGCGCTCAAGCGCATGGTGGAGCGGGACGACGTCATGCGCTCCGACCGCCTCAAGCAGGTCATGCAGGAGCTCGACCCCACCTTCGACGAGTCGGGACACGGCTATTCGAAGTTCTCCAAGTTCCTCGCGGAGGCTTCCTCGAAAGGGCTGATCAAGCTCCACAAGCTGGACAACGGCCAATACGAGGTCGGGCCTCCTCGGAGCGCGCGTGGGCGAAAGGAGGAGAGCGAGGAGCGGGAGCCGAAGCGCGAGCGCGGGCGCAGCCGCGGCGAGGGCCGCGACCGGGAGGCCCGCGAGCACGGGCATCGGGAAGACGTCGCCGAGGCCGCGGCTCCGGAGGCTCCGGAGGGGGCGCTGTCGGACGACCCCCTCAAGGCAGGGTATGCCCTGATGGTTCGGGCTCTCGGCGAGCTCCGCGAAACCGGGAAGGACGCGGTGCGGGACTCGGACGTGAAGCGCAAGATGCTGGAGATGGACGCCCGCTTCGACGAGACCGAGCTCGGCTTCCCCAAGTTCAGCAAGTTCCTGGCCCAAGCCGAGGAGCACGGCGTGGTCCGCCTCAGGCGCAACGAGGCGGGCAACTTCGAGGTGACTCTGGATGGTGCAGGCGAGCAGCCCAGGTCGAAGGGGGCAGGACGCCGGCGCGGCGTACAGAAGCGCACCGGGCCCGAGGATGTGCCGAGCCTGTTCGGCGCGCTCGAGTCGGATGCGGCCTCAGGGGAGGCCGCCGTGCAGGAGGAGGCGTCTGCGGCGCCGAAGCCCAAGGCCGAGCCCAAGCCCAAGCCCAGGGCCGAGCCGAAGCCCAAGGCCGAGCCCACGGTGCTGGAGATCCGTCCCTCGGACCTCGGCGACACCGGGCTCCGCCTGGGGCCGCGCCGCGGGTCCACCCGGCGCAGAGGGGACGATGAAGCCCTGATCCTCCTCCCGGGCCAGGCCGTCGCTCCGTCGTCGATGTCGGTTCGCGCCGAGGAGTCCCGGCAGGCGGCAGAGGCGACGCAGGTGACTCTCGCCGCTCCGGCCGGGGGCGGCTCCTTCGACGGTGAGGCCCTGGGCCTTCCCACCGAGCCGGCGGCCATCGTACGCTATCTCACCCACCGTTACCGTGGGGTGGGCGAGAAGACCGCCGAGGCGCTGGTGGAGCGTTTCGGTGCCGATCTCTTCGGGGTGTTGCAGGACGACCCGGAGGCCATCGCAGCGGCTGTCACCCCGAAGCGCGCCGAGCAGGTTCTCGAGGCCTGGAAGGTCGACTTCGACCGGCGCTCGGGGCGACGGACCGGAGGGGCCGGTGAGGCCCCGGAGGGTCGTTCCGCCCCCGCGGACCGGAGCCGGCGTGGCGGACGGCGCCGCGGACCCAGGGGACGAGGCACGTCCTGACCTTGGGGGAGAAGGCGGACGGGGGGGCGCATCGGCCTCCCTGGCTCTCCGGTGAGCCCGCTCGAACGAGCTTCGATCCGGGGCTCTTCACCCGGCCTGTGGACGAGGTGGCGCGAGCGCTCCTCGGCGCGCGCCTCATCTCCACGGTGGCAGGGGTGCGCACCGCGGGCATCATCGTCGAGACGGAGGCGTACGGCGGTGCCGACGACCCTGCGTCCCACGCCGCGGCGCGCGCGGGGCGCACACGGCGCAACGGCATCATGTTCGGCCCCCCGTGTCGTGCGTACGTGTACCGCAGCTACGGCATGCACTGGTGCGTCAACGTGGTCACGGGCGTGGAGGGGGATCCCCAGGCGGTGCTCCTCCGGGGTCTCGAGCCCCTGGAAGGAGAGGAGGCCATGAGTCGGCGGCGCGGCCGTCGTCGCCCCCTCGCCGCCGGTCCGGGTCGCCTCTGCGAGGCACTGGGCATCGACGGTTCGCTGGATGGGCACGACCTAACTACGCCGCCCCTGCGCCTGGAGCCCGGGTGGGCCGTTCCCCCCGCACAGGTCAGCGCAACGGGCCGCGTGGGTGTCAGGGTGGCGGCGGAGCTCTTGCTCCGCTTCTTTGTCGTGGGTTCTTCCGGGGTGACCCGGACTTCCCGTCGAACGGAGAACGCATGAGACACCCTGTGTCAACCTCCCCCCGTTCAGGCGGCTGCGGAGGTGGGTT
>CAZJFX010000086.1:0-15294 GCA_964545395.1 uncultured Gemmatimonadaceae bacterium
AGATGTCGCCCGACCCCGTCGCCGCACTCCTCCGCGACCATCGCCTCCGCGGCGTCCATCCCGACTGGCGCACCACCCGGCCGCGCTGGCGCCACGACGACGACATCCCCATGGCTGTGCTGATCCGCGCGCTGCAGGCCGTGGACCCCGCCGCCGAACCCGGCGAGGAGGCGGCGTGACCAGCCCTACGTCACCACCTCGTCGAACGCCTCCCGGATCCGGCGCAGGGCCTCGAGGAGCTCCTCCTGCGGGTTCCCGGTGCCCAGGCGCAGGTACGAGTCCATGCCGAAGTGGTCCCCGGGGACGATGAGGACGTTCTTCTCCTTGCGCATCTTCTCGGCGAAGGCGGTGGAGTTGATGGGAGCGTCGTAGCGGACGTAGCAGATGGCGCCGGCGTCGGGCGGCTGGTACCGGAAGCGGCCGCCCTGGGCCTCCAGCCAGTCCTTCACGAGCCCGAAGTTCTTCCGGATGATCTCGCGGGTGCGCTGGAGGATCTTCGCACGGGTGCCCGGCTCCAGGGCGATGCGGGCCAGGTGGTCGGAGAGGGACGCGGGGCTGATGGTGGTGTAGTCGGTGCGCCCCCACAACTCTTCCATCATGTCCACGGGTCCGCAGATCCAACCCAGCCTGAGCCCCGGGAGTCCGTACGCCTTGGACAGGGAGTTGGTGGCCAGCACGCGCTCGTGACACCCCCAGAACGAGGGGGTGGGCTCGCCCCCGGCCACCTCGGCGCCCGTGTACACCTCGTCGGCCAGGATCCAAGCCTCGTGCTTCCGCGTGAGCTCGGCGATGGCGTCCCGGGAGGCCTTGGTGAGGGTGACGCCGGTGGGGTTGTTGGGGTTCGTCACGAGCACGAAGCGGGCTCCGACCTTCAGCGCCCGCTCCAGGGCGCCCAGGTCCGGCTGCCATCCTTCGGACTCGATGAGGTTCACCGGGAACGCCTGCTCGCCGAAGGACTCCAGGAGCCCGGGGACCTGCATGTAGTTGGGGAGGATCACCGCGGCCTTCCCCGCCGTCTCCAGGAGGTGCCAGAAGGACGCGAAGTTGGCCTCGGCGCCCCCCACCGTGACGAGCACATTGGCGTCGGTGGCGCCGGGGTAGAGGGCAGCGATGCTCGCCCTGAGCTCGTCCGACCCGTTGGACTGGCCGTACCCCAGGCGGATGTGGTCCACTCCATCCTCGATGCCGGCCAGGTCGAGGAGCTCGCGGACGGTCATGGGATGGACGCCGGATTCGGTGACGTTGATCTCCACCCGGTGCTCGTAGGTGGACTGGTACCGCTCCATGCGGAAGGGGGCGTAACGCACGGGGTGCTCCTGGAGTGGGATGTCGGCGGCGGCCGGGCCATGGCGGGCCGGGCCAGACCAGAGATAACATAGCGCCGGGACGCTCGAGGCGCGGGCCCTGATCGGTACGGTCGGCCGAAGCCGGCGCCTTCCACCGGAGCCAACCCTGGAGCCCGATATCGCCACCCACGACCCACCGCGCCGCACCGCCGGGCTGCCCAGGGACCCCTTCCTGTGGGCGGGAGTGACGGTCTGGTTCGTATCCATGCTCCCGTCGCTGGTCAGCGTCCTTCCCCCCGATCCGACGTTCTACTGGGCCGACCAGTACAACGACGTGCCCACCCTGGGGTTCGTGATCGCCGCCGCCGCCTTGCGCGTGCGGGTCGCCCGGGAGCGGAAGGAGCGGACGTTCTGGCGCCTGTTCATCGGGTGTGTGATGGGGTGGATGGCGGTGCGCGCTCTCTACGTGCTGGTGCCCTACTCCGACCGGGGAGTGAAGTCGGACCTCTTCTCCGACCTCTCCTATCTCTTCGGCTATCTCTGCCTGGTCGTGGCGCTCGAGCTCCGCCCCGACCGCGACCCTCCGGGGCTCACCCGCGTGCGCAGGGTCGAGTCCCTGGGCACGCTGGCCTTCGCGTTCCTCATGCTCTCCTATTTCACCCTCGCGCCCAGCGTCTTCAATCCGGAAGCCTATGCGTCATGGGTCACGTCCCTGCTGCTCTACGCGGTCCTGGACGCCTGGCTCCTCCTGCGCACCCTGAGGCTCCTGCGCACCGACCTGGTGCCGGAGTGGGTGGTCCCGATGCGCTTTCTCGCCGGTGCCCTGGCGCTCTGGCTGATCGGCGACGTGGCGGAGGGGCTCATGTACATGGAGGCGATCCCGTACATGGACTCCGGGGCGCCGACGGACCTGATCTGGACCACGCCCACGCTGTTGCTCTTCCTGGCCGCCCGGAGCCGTGGTTGGTTCCTCCTCCGGCGCCGAGCGGGCGCCGCGCCCCCTCAGGACGACGTGAGCAGGTCGAAATAGCCCGATACGGAGAAGCCCGCCGGATCCACCCAGAAGATCTGGCCCTTGGCGAAGTGCCCGGTGGTGGGGAAGTAGGGAGGGGGAGCCGTGGCGCCGCAGCGGTCGTAGCTGTAGCGCTTCACGTACCCCGTCCCCCCGGGGCTCCCGATAGTGCCCACCGCCCCACGGGTGTTCTGGATGATGCCCCCGGTGAGGTAGAGGCAGCCGCGGCCCCACAGGGCCGTCTCGCACTTCTCGGCCTTGGTGTCGCCCGAGGCGTAGTCCTCGACGGTGAAGACGTCCAGGGCGAGGACGATGGCGTGGATGAACTCGTCCTTGGTGTCGTCGTAGGTGAAGTAGTTGGACCCCGTGGCCGGCCGCTGGGGGGCGGTGAGCGTGTTGTTGGCGACCACGACGTCGCCTCCGCTGAAGAGCCCGAGAAGGTCGGCGCACGTCCCCAGGCCGGGGTCGCTGGCGTACGTGAGGTCGTCCCCGATGATGATCTCGTCCGTGGCCGCGACGGTGACCCGCCCCCGCAGCACGCCGCTCAGCAGGACCTTCCCGCTCACGTAGATGACGCCCTTGAACGACGGGTTGAGCGCGCGGGAGAGGGGGAAGAGGTAGCCGGCGTCGGGGCGGCCGGCCACCGAGGGATGGACCGCGCCCGGCCAGGCGATCCACGCGCCCTTGGCGTCGGTGGGGGTGAACGCGCCGAAGATGGAGTCGGAGCCTCCCAGGTAGCAGCGCTTTGTGGAGCTGCTCAGCGCGGCCACGTAGGAATCAGGGCCCGACGTGGGGTGGTCCTTGGCCGAGACGAAGGTGGCGCCGTGGTAGTGCCCGCAGCTCTCGGAGTACCGGATCCCGGTGGAGGGCGGGTCCCCCGAGACCCAGCGCGCGTCCGTGGAGCGGTAGACCCGGAAGAACCCCTCGTTCTCTCCGGTGACGCTCCCGTCGCCGTCCAGGTCCAGGGCCATGAACTCGATGCGCAGGTAGGCCTCCCCGGACCCGGAGGGTGAGCCTCCCGAGAACGAGGTGCTTCCCGCCGCGGCCTGGGACTCGAGCTTGGTCAGCTCGGCGGTGACCGGCATCTCGATACGCCCCACGTTCTCCATGTATCCCTTCTTGAACGTGCCGTACGTGGCGCCCTGCACGGTTTTGGCCGTCTTCGTGTCGTCGTGGAAGGTCGCGCCCGACGAGTAGATCTTCAGGTAGTCGTTGGTGTGCACGGGGCCGAAGATCTGATCCCCGCCGCCGAAGGAGATGCTCGACGGTTCGACGTCGGTGAAGTAGGCGAACTTGGCGAAGCTCTCCTGGAAGACTTGCGCCCTGCGCACCACCGCCCCGCCGCCCGCATCCCGGGCTACCGACACGATGCTCCCGAATACCCCGTACTGGCCTGACGTGGAGCCCGTCGGGCCGAGGTAGGTCCAGCGCTGCACGCCGGGGATGGGGTTGCCGTCCCCATCGTGCACCGCCACCCCGTCCTCCAGCGTCGTGAATCCCTCGGCCGGATAGACGCTCTTGTCGCCGTTGGCCACAGCACGGGCCAGCTCCAGGCCCTCCAGAGCGACGGCGTCGAGGAGGCTCTGGCGATCGTAGTAGCGGTTCCCCAGGGTGTGCGCGGAGGCGATGACCGCCGCGCTCGTCGCCATGACCGCCACGATCACCACCACCAGCATCACCGTGATCAGCGCGAAGCCGCGGCGGTCCGTCGCCCGTGAAGACATGATTGGCTCCTGTTGGCTCGAGGTCAGGGGACGATCACGACCGGCGAGGATGCCAGGCCGGAGAGCGTGGGGGTGCAGTCCTGCGCGGCGAGGGCGTACTCGTACGCCGTCCCCGGGGTCACCGCCGCGTCCTGGTAGGTATAGGCGGCAGCGCCTGCTGGGATGGCACGGAACGGATCGCCCCAGGTGGCCGCTCCACTCTCCCGCCGCCAGATGACGTAGCGCACCACGTCCGCCTCACCTCCGGCCTCGTCCACGGCCGGGTTCCAGGACAGGTTCACGGCGGGTTCCCCTGTGTCGAGGGTGACCGCTGCCGCGGACAACCCCACGCCCAGGAGGGGCGCGGAGCCGCAGGTGGTGAGCATCCCGAACCCGGCGTTGGGGAGCGGGATGAGCCGGTCCACCGAGACGAGGACCTCCTCGTCGCCGGTGAGGCCGTTGGTCGCGCGCAGCCGCACGCGCACCGCCCGGACGCTGTCGGCCAGGGCGGAGCGCCCGGTGTCCGCGGGTGAGCCGTGGACGATGGCGGTGTGGTGGATGGGGACGAGGCTGTCGGGGAGCGGCTGCAGCGCCATGGACCCGGTGCCGTCGTCGGCGAGGCGCTCGTAGGCGAAGAAGGGTGCCGACCCGTTCCGGACGAGGTTGCGCGCCACCGCCTCGGCGGGGGCGGCGTTCACCCGCCGGTACAGGATGAAGTCGTCGGCGCGCGTCGTGCCCGTGTCGGGCGCCAGGTAGAAGAGGATCACCTCGGCAGGGCTGGCGACGCCCGGCGCCGATTCGTAGACGGTGTCGGGGAACGACACCGCCGAGTTCGGAATCGAGAACCCGCCGGAAGGCGCACGTACCTGTCCCGCCGGTGCGTCCGGGTCGTGGAACACGGCGAACGGGTCGTCCGGCACGTTCGTGGCGTAGTCCGCCGCGAACACGATGACGTCCTCGTCGGCATAGTAGAGGGCGGGCTGGGCGTCGGGCACGTTCGTGCCGAGGGTCTCCAGATCCTGGCTGAGCGTGGTCACCGCATACCGGAGATTGCGGAGCGCGACCAAACGCTTGATGGAGTCCTGGAACGCCGCGTTCTGGCGCGCCATGAAGGCGACGGAGGTCGAGATGACCACGCCGAAGATGGTGAGGGCCACGATCAGCTCGATGAGTGTCATGCCGGTGCGGGCGGTTCGGTTGGTGGCCATGGCGTCAGGGCGCGGCGATCACGAGGCGCCGCGAGATGGGAGGGTCGAGCCTGGGGCCCGTGATCGTCACCGTGACGCGCTTGTAGTCCAGGGGGTGCGGGCTGCTCTGCTGCACGTGGTCCACGGACGTCGTGCGCGTCATCCCGGCGATGCCGAACAGGTCCGTATCGACCCCGGAGTAGAGCGTGTCGAGACCCCCGTATCTCGGATCCAGGCGGACGCGGCCGAGCCGGTCCTCCGCCGCCTCCAACGCGAGGGCGCGGAGCTCCGCGGAGGCGGAGGTCGTGGTCAGGCGGGCGGTCGAGGAGGCGAGCCCCAGCACCGCGACGGAGAGAATCGTCATCGCGACGATCACCTCCACCAGGGTGAAGCCGCCGCGGGCGTCGCGGATCAGCACGCGTCCTCCCAGGACCCGGTCCGGTACGAGAAGCAGCGCACCTCTCCGGTGGCTCGCTCCACGGTGAGTGCCCGCACGCCCTGGGAGGCGCCGGACATCTCGCCCTCCAGGGGACGGAGGTACACGGCCCCGGTCGCGTTGGCCGAGCCGTTGCGGTGGAAGATCAGGGTGGGGTCGCCTCCGCGGATGGGGAAGCTCACGGGTGCTGCGCCTTCCGGGAGGTTCGGCACCGTCCCGGACCCGAAGCCCACCGTCTCCGGGAGGTCCAACGTGCGACTGTCCTCACCGTCGTCCTGGGCGCCGCTGTTGTTGACGTCCTGCAGGATGAGAACCGAGCGCTCGGAGAGCCGGAAGCGGACGATGACGTCGTGCTGTCGAAGGACCGCCAGGCGCTGGGCCGCGTTCAAGCTCGCGGCGAGCTCCTGGAGAGCGCTGTCGGCGCGCCAGCGTCCCGGGGAGAACAGGGGAGCCATCAGGGACGCGAGGATCCCCACGATCACCATGACGAACAGCACCTCGACGAGCGTGAAGCCGGAGCGGGGCGGGCAACGGGTGGTCATGGCGTACCAATGGGGAGGCATGGCATGGGGACCGGATGGAGTCCCCTACCATCAAAAGACGGGCCCCCACGCCACCGCCTCAATCCGAAGTCGGTAAGCGGGCGATCGGGGCGGCGAGCGGTTCGTCCGTGCGGTGAGCGGCCGGGGCTCCGGCGCGGGTTGCGGCTGCGGAGGGAAGACGCGCAATTAGGTTCGATACATCGTGCCCAGGAGGGGACCAGAGTGAGGCCGACGGCGGTGGTGGTGGACGACGATCCGCTCGCCAGGGAGCGCCTGCGGGATCTGGCGGTCGAGGTGCCCCTCCTCGAGATGGTCGGGGAGGCCGCGGACGCCGACACCGCCGTGCGCGTCGTGGACGAGCTCAAGCCGGACGTCGTGTTTCTGGACATCGAGATGCCGGCCGGATCGGGGCTGGACGTCGCCCGCCGGATCCACCACCCCGCGGCGGTCATCTTCACGACCGCGTACCACGAGTACGCGGTCGCGGCGTTCGAGCTCTCGGCGGTGGACTACCTGCTCAAACCGTTCGGAGCCGAGCGCTTCCGTGAAGCTGTGGAGCGGGCGATCACGTCCCTGGCCAGGGAGGGGCCCGAGTCGAGGGCGGAGAGGATGCGGGATGCGCTGGAGCCGGGTCCCCGCCTCACCCGGCTCTTCCTCCGCGAGCGGGACTCCATCCTTCCGGTTCCCGTCGAGCGCATCCTCCGCATCGAGGCGGAGGGCGACTACGTGATGGTGCATACCCGCGAGCGAGCACACCTGGTGCGTCTCCGCCTCCATGACCTGGAGAGCCGCCTCGGCGAACGCTTTCTGCGCGTGCACCGGTCACACCTGGTCAACCTGGACCATGTGAAGCTGTTCGAGCAGCAGGAGGACACCCGGCTTGTCGTCGTGATGCACGACGGAACCAGGATCCTTGCCAGCCGCACCCGCTCCCGTGAGCTCAGGCGCCTCGCCCGCTGACGTCGGGGAGATGCTCCGGGCGTTCCGCCCAGGCTCGCCCGGGGGACGCTTCTCGCTCCTCGCCCTCGGGCTCGCGGCAGGCGCAGGCGTGGCAGCGGTGAGCTTGTCCGGCCTGCCCCTCCACATGCGGCCCTTCGCCGGGCACCTGGTCATGGTGCTGGCCCCCCTCGCCGCCGCGGCGGCGAGCTTCGGAGCCCGTGAGGCGTCGGCCCCGGAGGGGCGCGCGACCTGGCTCCTCCTCGCCCTCGGGTCCGTCCTGGCGGCCACGGGGCAGGCGCTCTTCGCCCGTGCCGAGCTCCTGGAGCGGTACGTCGCGTTCCCGTCCATGGGCTTCCACCTGGTCGTCGCCTTCCACCTCGCCTTCGCGGAAGGCGCGATCCTGGCGCTGCGACCCGCCCATGAAGGCCGGCTGGCGGCCGAGATCGCCCTGGACGGGATCCTGGTGTTGTTGGGTGCCTCGGCGGTCGTGCTCCGCGTGGCCCTGGACGAGCCCCTCAGCCGCGGCCTCCTGGATCTGCCCCAGGTGGTGGCCGTGCTCATTGGCCAGATGGCGGTGGCGGCCTCCCTCCTGTTCGTCGCGCTCCTCGTCTTCTGGCGCGACACCCCGCTCGCGGGGCCGGTGGTGGACGGGCTCCTGCTCACCGCCGTCTTCTTCGCCTTCGGCGACCTCGCCGTCACCCTGGGAGTGGAGGAAGGGGGTGCCGGGAGCACGCTCAGCTTCGACCTGGTGCGGTTGATGGGGTGGCTCTCGCTCTTCCTCACCGCGGGCCTGGCCACCGTCCGCCCGGCGGCGACCTCGCATGCCACCCGGCGGGAGGTGGCGGCCAGGAGGTTCCGGCAGCTCATCATACCGGGCGCGGCGCTCTTCCTTGCCATCTGGTCGGTGGACGCGGCGCGCCGGGGGTCGGTCACCACGCCGTCGCAGGTGGTCGTGGCGCTCATCGGGGTCACCCTCGCGGCGCGCATAGGGACGGCGCTGTACGCCGTGGAGCAGGAGTCGGTGGAGCGGAGGCGGGCCGAGCATCGGGCGTCACGGGCGCGTCTGCGCGCGGTCACGGCGCAGATGAACCCGCACTTCCTGTTCAACGCGCTGCATTCGCTGTCCGCGCTGGTCCGGCGTGACGCGGCCTCGGCGGAGCGGGCCCTGGAGCGGCTCGGGGGGCTGCTGCGTTATGGGTTGGACTCGGAGGACGAGTTGGTCTGCCTCGAGGAGGAGTGGGCTTTCGCCAGAGACTTCCTCGAGCTGGAGGCGCTACGGCTCGGGCCGAGGCTCGTGGTGACCACCGACCTGGCCCCGGACACCCTCGACGTTCTCGTGCCTCCGTTCGTGGTCCAGCCCCTCGTGGAGAACGCGGTCCGATATGCGGTGAACCCGTTCCCGGAGGGTGGCCGGATCGCGATCCGGGCGGCGGTCCGCGACGGGAGGCTCGTCGTCGAGATCCAGGACTGGGGACCTGGCGCTGAGCCGGATACCCTGCTCGACGCTCCCGGCGTCGGGATCCGGGGCGTCCGGGCCCAGCTCGAGGCTCATTACGGGCCGGAGGCCCGGCTGGAGATGGAGCGTCCCGAGGCTGGGGGCCTCCTGGTGCGCCTGGCGCTCCCCGCGGACCGGGACTGAGGGCGGCCCCGGGGCCACGCCGGGCCCGGGCGGCTGCGGGCAGGCCAGCGGATCGGTAGTCTGATAGATTGCAGCGTCGGAGCGATCTGCTCGCTCCCGCGGCCCGGACCCCCAACGCGGTGCATGCCCATGAGCAACGTCCTCCTCGTCATCCTCGACGGCTGGGGCCACTCCGACTTCAACGACCCGCCGTGGGAAGGCAACGCCCCGGAGCAGGCCCGGGTGCCGCGCTTCCGCGACCTGTACGAGCACGCCCCGAAGCTCCGCCTGGCCTGCTCGGGCCTCGACGTGGGACTCCCCGAGGGGCAGATGGGGAACTCGGAGGTGGGGCACATGAACCTGGGCGCCGGGCGCATCGTGTATCAGGACATCGCCCGGGTGGACAAGGCCATCGCCGACGGGGAGTTGGCCGGGGCGCTGGGGCTGGCCAAGACCGTAGCCCGGCTGCAGCTTGAGGACCGGGCCCTCCATCTGGTGGGCCTGGTGTCCGAGGGGGGCGTGCACAGCCATATGCGCCACCTGGAGGCCATCCTCGACCTCCTTCCCCCCTTCCTGGACGTGCGCATCCACTGCATCACCGACGGGCGTGACACTTCGCCTACCAGCGGAGCGGAGTGCGTGGCGCGCATCGCGGCCCGTTGCGCCGCATCTCCGGGGTGGCAGATCGCCACCGTGGGCGGGCGCTACTTCACCATGGACCGGGACAAGCGCTGGGAGCGTACTGCGAAAGGGTACAACGCCATCGTCATGGGGAAGAGCGAGGTCGTGGAGGACACACCCCTCTTCCTGGAGCGGCGCTACGCCGAGGGCGTCACCGACGAGTTCGTGCCGCCGGCGGTCATCCGAGGGGCCGGGGAGCGGGGGATCAGAGACGGCGACGCCGTCCTCCTCTTCAACTTCCGCTCCGACCGGATGCGCCAGCTGTGCACGGCCATGACCGTGTCCGGCTTCGATGCCATTCCGGGCGCCAGGCCGCCGCTCCAGGACGTCACCACGATGACGCGGTACGAGCCGTCGTATCCTGTGCGCGTGGCGTTTCCGCCCCGGGACATCGACAACGGCCTGGGCGAGCTCCTGGGCAAGCTGGGGATCCCCCAGCTCCGGGTGGCGGAGACGGAGAAATACGCCCACGTGACGTACTTCTTCAATGGCGGGAACGAGACGCCGAACCCGGGGGAGGACCGGTCCCTCGTCCCGTCCCCGAAGGTGGCCACCTACGACCTTCAGCCGGAGATGAGCGCCGAGGGAGTGTGCGACGCCGTGGAAGAGGGGATCGTGGAGGGGCGTCACAGGTTCATCCTCGTGAACTTCGCCAACCCCGACATGGTGGGGCACACCGGAGTCATTCCGGCCGCCATCAGGGCGGTGGAGAAGGTGGACGGGTGCCTCGGCCGGCTCCTGGACCGGGTGGCCGAGCGCCCCGGAGATTGGGTGGCGCTGATCACCGCGGATCACGGCAACTGCGAGAAGATGCTCCAGCCCGACGGGAGTCCCCACACCGCCCACACCGCCCACACCACCGAGCCCGTGGACTTCTTCGTGTTCGATCCCTCGGGGCGGGCGAAGCTGGTGGCAGCGGAGGGCCGGCTCGCCGATGTGGCGCCTACGGTGCTGGCGTGCATGGGGATCGCCCAGCCTGAGGAGATGACGGGGCGCTCGCTGGTGGTGGTGGGCTGATGGAGCTCCAGGAGCTTCTGGATCGGGCCCTGGCGCTGGCCGACGAGGGGGACTGGGAGCAGATGGCCGGGCTCCTGCGGGAGCACCTCACCGAGCACGGAGCGGAGGCCGCGGCGCACTGCTGGCTGGGTGTGGCGGAGCGGGAGCTGGGGATGGAGGGCGTGGCCTACGAGCGCTTCCGGCGTGCCCTGTCCCTGAATCCCGAGGACCCCTACGTCCTGGCCACGGCGGGAAACGGCGTGGCGGCCTTCGACGACCCCGACGCCGAGGTGGCCCTCAGGACGGCTGCGGTCATGGCTCCCGACATCGCCCTGGCCCGCCTCATGTACGGGGCGTGGCTGGCGCGGGAGGGGTTCACGGCCGACGGGGTGCGGGAGCTGGAGGCGGCGCGTGCCCTGGCTCCCGACGACGCGCAGATCGTGTACGAGCTGGGGGTGGCGCGCTATCTGTCGGGCGACCTGGAGGGCGCCGCCGACGCCATGGGGGAGGCCACCAGCCTGGAGCCCAACGACGGGTGGGCCAGGGTGGTATCGGGGCTCGTCCTCCTGGAGGCGGACCGCTTCGACGAGGCGGTGGGCGAGCTCACCGAGGGAGCTCAGCTCCACCCGGAGGACGTGGAGGCGCAACTCGCCGCCTCGCTCGCCGCCGCCGCCGCCGGCGCCGAGGACCTGGCCTGGGGCATGTTGGAGCGGGCCCGCATCCGAGCCGACGACGAGGACGCCGAGCTCCTCCTGGATGTGGAGGAGCGGGTGGACTCGGGCCCGGACGCGGCGCGCGCCCTGCTCATGGAGGAGTTGGCTCCCGACATGCTCCGGCGCCGGGCGCAGGTGCGGCCGTAGGGGGCGGTCCCGCCACGAACGTCTGATCCCGTTGTCGCACAAGGGTGTGGGATCCGCCTCTTCCATCCCGAACCCTACTGGCGCCAGGTGTCGACTCTGCCCCAGCTTTGTCCGTCACCTTACTCGGACAGCCGTTGGAGGCGTTGTGCTCTCTCTCGTTCCTTCGCGTTGGCGGACCCTGGCGGTCGCCATCCTGATCAGTGCCGTCCTTCCTTCGGCCGCCGCACCCCTCGCGGCTCAGGCGACCGTCACCGAGAACCCCGATCACGACGGGTATGTCCTTCCCCCGGAGGGCGTCCAGCGGCTTTTCGCCACGGACAAGAATTTCGCCACGCTGAACTACATGTCTCCCGACGGAGACCACTTCCTCGTGGTGAAGATCAACGAGCTCTCCACGCTGGCCCTCATGTCCAGGGAGACATACCGGCTGGCGGAGTTGGAGATCCGGCCCCGCACCGACCGGCTCTGGCACCTGGACACCTACGGGATCTACGGATTCCGCCTCTACTCCCTGAGTGGCCGCCGCTGGGTGGACGTGGACCTCCCGGAGGGCTCCTTCGCCAGTGACTTCACCTGGTCCCCGGACGGGAAGCAACTGGCGTTCCTGGCCCACCTGCCCACCCATTCGGAGGTGTGGACCGCCGACCCGTCCAACGGCCGGACCCGCCGGTGGAGCGACGCCCGGGTCCTGGCCACCGCGGGGACCAGCGCCAACGGCCAGGGGACCCGGCCGTCCTCGATGCTGCAATGGACGCCTCAGGGCACGATCCTCACGCTCCTGGTTCCCGCGGATCGGGGCCCCGAGCCGCCCCGGAGCCGCATTCCCACGGGGCCCAAGGTCCGGCGCACGCGTCCCGAGCCCGTGCGGAACCCCACCTATCCGAACCTTCTCCAGGATGAGCACGACGAGGCGCTCTTCGAGTTCTACACGAAGAGCCAGTTGGCTGAGCTGTCTGCCGGCCGGCGCGCCGTCCCCCTGGGCCCGCCCCGGATGTACGAGTCCGTCTCGGTGAGCCCCGACGGCGCCCATGTCATGGCTACCTGGTGGGAGCGCCCCTTCTCCTACATCACCAGCTACCGGGGCTTCCCCCGCACCACCGCCGTCCTGGATCGCCAGGGGAACATGGTGGGTGCCCTGGAGGAGACGCCCCTGCGGGAGGGGCGCACCCCCGGCGCCTCCGGCGGTGGCGGCAACGGTAACGGCGACCGCCCCCGGGCCTTCGCGTGGCGCCCCGACGGCGCCGGACTCACCTTCCTGCAGCGTGTGCCCCGGGACACGAGCGCCGCTGCCGACGCACCGCGGCCCGACCGCGTGCTGCTGGTCGCGGCGCCCTTCGACCTGGACCAGGCCACGGTGGTGGCATCCAGCGACGACCCCATCCGTTCGGCCGCGTGGTCCCGGGATGGCGCCCACCTCTTCGCCGAGGTCTCCAAGGGACAGGACGCGGGGTTGGCCTATTGGCGCGTGGACGGCGCCGCGCCGGCGCGCCGCATGCTGGTGCCCTTCCACGACACGGACGATCCCCTGAGCCAGCCGGGGGAGCTCCTCACGGCCCGGACAGGGAACGGAGTCATGTACGCCGTGGTCTCCGGCGACGCGAGCGCCGCCTACCTGCGGGGTGACGGATACAAGGCCGACTTCCGGCCCCAGCCCTTCGTGGACCGGGTGGCTCTGGCCGACGGCGCGAGCACCCGCCTCTTCGAAGGGTCCAGGGACTCCTTCGATCGCCCCCTCGTCCCCCTGGACGACGACCTCTCGCGCATGATCGCCAGCCGCGAGTCCAAGACCGACTTCCCCGATTCGTACGTGTGGACCCGGGACGGCGGGTGGGGCGTGAACCTCACGAACAACGTGGATCCCTTCCCCGAGATCACCGCAGTGGTGCGCCGGGACTTCGAGTTCGCACGCCGCGACGGCCTGAAGGTCCAGGGCCGGGTCTCCATGCCCGTGGGGTGGAAGGACGGAGATGGGCCCGTGGCCGCCATCTTCTGGACCTACCCGCGGGAGTTCGACACCAACCAGGAATACGAGCGGAGCGCCATCCGGGCCCGGAACGTGAACGCCTTCACCCACCTGTCCTGGCTGCGCTGGTCCGACATCTGGCTCACCCAGGGGTATGCCCTGGTGTACCCGGACATCCCCATCATCGGGGAGAACTACAACGACACCTACATCTCGTCGTTGGTGGACGCCATGTACGGCGCCATCCGGGCGGTGGACGAGCTCGGCATGGTGGACATCGACCGCATCGGCCATGGGGGGCACAGCTACGGCGCCTTCGCCACCGCCAACATCCTGGCCAACTCCCCCTTCTTCAAGGCCGGGATCGCCGGGGACGGTGCCTACAACCGGTCGCTCACCCCCGACGGCTTCCAGGCCGAGCGGCGGAGCATATGGGAGGCACCCCAGACGTACATCGAGATGTCGCCCTTCTTCAGCGCGGACCAGATCAACACGCCGCTCCTCATGTACCACGGGGGCGACGACAACAACACGGGCACCTTCCCCATCCAGTCGGAGCGGATGATCTCGGCCCTCACCATCCACGGGAAGAACGCGGTCCTCTTCGAGTACCCGTACGAGTCCCACACGCCCCGGGCCATCGAGAACAAGCTGGACATGTGGACGCGCTTCATCGAGTGGTTCGACCGGTACGTGAAAGACGCGGGCGCGGAGGGCCGGCTCTCGGAGCGGCGTTGACAGGGTCCGCGGGCTCCTCTCATTTGGTTCTTCCGCCTCCGCGTACGCGGCACCCATGTGCATCTGGAGACCCATCGCCGATGGACCTGACCCGATTTCCGCGCCGACGCTACACGCCGGGCTGGACCCCGATCGAATATCTCCCGAACCTCACCCGCGAGCTCGGCGGCCCCGAGATCTTCATCAAGCGCGACGATCTCCTCGGCCTGGCCGGGGGGGGCAACAAGACCCGGAAGCTCGAGTTTCTCGTGGCGGACGCCCTGGCGCAGGGGGCCGACACGCTGATCACCGTGGGCGCGGTCCAGTCCAACCACTGCCGCCTGACCCTCGCCGCCGCGGCCAAGGAGGGGCTGAAGTGCCGCCTCGTCATCGAGCAGAGGGTGCCGAACAGCTACGACCCGGGGGCGAGCGGGAACAACTTTTTGTTCGGGCTCCTGGGCGTCGAGAAGATCGTGGTCGTGGACGCGGGCGCGGACCTGGCCGGCACGATGGCCCGTGAGGCCGCGGAGCTGGAGCGTCTCGGGCGCAAGGGATACGTGATCCCCGGCGGGGGGTCGAACCCCCTCGGCGCCCTGGGCTACGTCGCCTGCGCGCAGGAGATCCTCATGCAGGTGTTCGACCTGGGCCTCCACTTCGACCACCTGGTCCTCACCAGCGGAAGCGCGGGCACGCACGCCGGGACCCTCGTGGGCATGCGGGCGGGCGGAAGCAAGATCCCCGTCACGGGCATCAGCATCCGCAGGAAGGTGGCGGAGCAGGAAGTGATCGTCCGCTCGCTGGCCGAGGCCACCCAGGCCTTCCTCGGGTTCCCGAAGGACATCGCGGCGGAGGACCTGCGGATCCTGGACGACTACGTCGGGGCCGGCTATTCCCTTCCCACCGACGGCATGGTCGAGGCCGTGCGCATGGTGGCCCGGCTCGACGGCGTCCTCCTCGATCCGGTCTATACGGGCAAGGCCATGGCGGGGCTCGTGGACCAGGTCCGCAAGGGGCGCTTCAAGAGAGGCGAGAAAGTCCTCTTCCTGCACACCGGGGGCGCGGCGTCGCTCTCTGCCTACGAGGACGTGCTCCGCGGCTGAACGCGGCGTCTCCCGACGACGACCACCAGACTCCACAGAGGTCCATCGTGCGCTGCCGAACGAGTTCCCCCGCAGCCGTCTGGGCTCTGCTCGCCCTGTTCATGGCCCCGAGCCCCGGCGCGGGCCAGCTCTGCCACGAGAACCGCGGGGAAATCCTGGCCCGGTTCGCAGCCTCGCTGGAGGAGCAGGTCAGTTCTGACTCATCTTGAACAGTTGGAAAAGTGAAGTACTTGTAGATCAATGAGTTACGGGGA
>CAZJFX010000087.1:0-15157 GCA_964545395.1 uncultured Gemmatimonadaceae bacterium
CGCAAAACAGTCGCGCCCGCCCCTGCCCCTGCACACTCGCTTATTTGAGGGCTAGTTGACTGATCTCCTCCCGCACCAGGCGCTCTACCAGGTGTGCCACCGGCACGCCCTGCTCGGCGGCTGCGGCGCGCAGCAGGTGCTGGAATCTGGGCGTCGTGCGGAAGCTGATCACCGCCGTGCGCGAGGAACCTGTTGCCAAGGGGTGCTCCGGGGAGCTACTCTGTATACAGAGCATAAATGTGAAACTAGCATTCGCTGATGCGAACCGACGGTTGTATACTCGCACTCAGGAGTGCGGTGCGGAAGGCCCACGGGACGCGGAATACACACGCCCGAGAGAGTGATCACATGGAATCCCCCCCCGAAATTTCGAACCCGAGAAGCTTCCCCGGCCCTGGGGATATCAACAGGCGCCTGTATGCAGCACGGGAGGCCGAGGGCTTGGATCAGGAGCGGTGGCGCAATCGGCTCAAGGAGGCGGGCTACAAGTTCGCCAAGGGGTCCGTCTCAGAGTGGGAGCGGCGGATAGAAACCACGAAGCGGCCGACACGCCAGAAGCCGGGCGTGTCCAGGCCAACAACCATTCTCTTTCCCCCCATCGCATACCTTGCTGCGGTAGCCGAAGTGTTCGGCTACAACCTGAACTGGCTCGTGTTCGGCGTCGGAGACTCGAAGCACATCGGCGAATCTGACGCTGGTGAGGTGGGAGAAGCTGAGAACCGACTCTTTGAGCTCCACGTCTACGGGGAGCTCCTGTCCTACCTCCCGGAGGTTCGATGGGCGTCGTTGCTCGAACTTCGCTCGACGGTCTTTAGTCTCCTGCGTGAGGTTGAGCGTTCCTTCCTTGAGACCGAGGTGGCGGAAGGGCTCAACGTCGAGAGTGCTCAGCAGAGCGTCGTGAAGTACCTGAGCGCTGTGGTGCCCTCGGACCACCCGTACTTCGTGCCAATCGACGAGCTCGCGCCGCGGGAGCGCGAGCACGTCCTCGTGCATGCTCGCGGGCTGGTGTACCTGCTCTTTCGGCCATTCAGAGAGGGGGACCTGGCGTTCAAGCGATCGCGCGTGGGCACCAGGCCTGCAACGGAGCGCACCTCGTCCGTGCCATCGGATGGGGACGTTCCACGGGCCGCACCCGGCCCCTCCAAGCCGAAAAGCCCCACCCGGAAGAAGAGCACGAAGAGCCCACCCAAGAAGCGAGGAGGCATGCCATGAAGTTCCTGGACCCGAACGCTCCACTCGAGAAGCGGATGGTGACCAGCGCGACGCCGCGACGAGGCGCTCGTCCCGCTCGACCAGGCCCGGAACCTGCTGCCTGCCTGCACGGGGATCCTCGGGAGGCGGCCTGATGGCCAAGTCACGAAGTGCAGCGAAGATCTACCAGCGCGGCCCTCGCTTCTACGGCGACTTCCGGGAATACGCCGCTGAGGGGGGTGGGCGGGAAGCGCTCACCCCAGCCCAGGGGAAGCGGGCCACAACGGATCCTGCCGTCGCGTCGAAGCTGTACGCGGATCGCCTGGCCGCGCTGGACCGTAAGCGGCAGCTCAAGCACCTCCACGGGATTGAGAAGGAAGAGTCCTTGAAGCGCTACGCCGCCTATCACCTCATCCAGAAGGCCCGGGACCGCGAGGGAACGCAGCGGTGGCTCGTCGAGGCGGAGCGACACCTCAATGCCGCGGTGGAGTTCTTCGGCGCCGAGGCTGATCTCCGAGCCCTCACGCCAGACGACTGCACCACGTGGGTGAATCACCTCCGCCGAATGAAGGGACGCCGCGATGAACAGGTCTCGGACTCCACGGTGCGGAAGTACCTCAATAGCCTGAGCAACCTGTACTCCCGGGCAGTGAGCGAGCGGTACGTGGACCGGAACCCCGTCGCCGACATGTACTCGAAGCCTACCGAGGAAACCCGGGAGGCGGCGTTCCTGGACGGCGCTGAGGCCGCGCTCCTTCTGGAGAGCGCACGCACGCTCCAGCCGAACGTGGACGGGGGCGCGTACCCGTACATCTACCCGCTGCTGGCTACGTTCCTGCTGACCGGCGGGCGGAAGTCCGAGGTCCTAGGCCTGGAGCTGGACGATTTGAGTTTCCGCCACGGGAAGATCTACTTCCGGCCGAACGACTGGCGGCGGCTCAAGACAAAGGGCTCGAAGCGGACGGTGCCGCTCTGGCCGCAGCTTGAGGAGATTCTCCGGGCGTACCTGGTGCTGCGGGAGCAGACGGACAGGCTGGGCTCGCTGCTGTTCCCGTCCGATCGCGTGGAGGAAGAGCAGATGCTCTCGGAGCTGCGGAAGGCGTTGAACCAGGTGGCGAGGCGGGCCGGCTTTCCCGCAGGCCACATCCGGCTCCACATGCTCCGGCACACCTACACGGCGGCCAGGATCCAGACGTGCGACCGCGGGCGCCCCGTGAGCCTCTACACCGTGGCCCGGGAGCTCGGCCACAACTCCACCGGCATGATCGAGGACCGCTACGGGCACCTGCACGACCGGGCGGAGGCCGGCGGGGCCGAGGTGGTCGAGTTCCGGGTCGAATCCCACCGGAAAGCCCTCGGAGACCGCCTCAAGGCGCTGAAAGAGCTGTGCGAGAAGGAGTCTGCCGCGAAGTAGGCCTTCTCTCTTTTTCCCCCGGCTTGGCACAGTTTCTGGCACAGTTGGGCCCGGAGGCCTGAAAGCGAAAGCGCCGCAGGAACCGTAAGTCCCTGCGGCGCTTCGTCTTATCCAGAGCGGGCGACCAGGTTCGAACTGGCGACCCTCAGCTTGGGAAGCTGATGCTCTACCAACTGAGCTACGCCCGCGTGAACGGAAAATCTAGCCTTGCGCACCTGGCGGTCAAGCGTACGCCCGGGGGCGGCCCGTCCCTCGCGACTCGGGCGCTCGCTTCGCTCACTGCGGACGCTTTGCGTCCGCTCCTCACTGCTGGGGATCGGGTCACCCCCGCGCTCCCGCAACCCACCGGTCGTCGGGGCGGTGATATCCCTTCCCTCTTCTGACCTGTGACAAAACGGGCGGCCCGGCTGGTGCCGGACCGCCCGCAGCGGATCACCGGGATCGGTCGGGCGTCAGCTCACGACCGTGTACCCGTACCCGTCCACCTTGCCGGTGCCGGTGTAGTTCAGATCGAAGGTCTGGGAGCTGTCCGCCTGGCCCACGGTGACCGTCACGGCCTGGGTGCCCAGCGTGTTCCCTGCTGCGTCGTAGAACGTGAAGCCCAGGGTGACCGTGCTTCCCGCGGCCAGTGTCTTGTTCATCACGGAGCCGGTGACGCGGGCACCGTCCTCGCTGCGCATGAGCTGCAGGTCGTTCACGACGAACGGAAGCGCCTCGATCTGGCGCACCAGTTCGGTGGCCTGGGCTTCGTCACCCTGATAGTTCACGGCCTGGGCGAGGATGAGCATGGCGTTCTGGTTGTGGGGGTCCAGGGCCAGCCACTGGGCCGCCGCCTCAGGCACCTGCGCGTACGCCGAGTCGATCTGGAGGGACCGGGTCCACATCTCGATGGCGTCACGGTCCTTCTTCGCACGGTCCGCCGCGCCCTTGAAGGCCTGGGCGGCACGGCCGTAGTCACTGCCCGTGTAGAAGCCGACGCCGATGGCGTAGAAGTCGATGTTGGTCAGGCCCGGCTGGGCCATGAGGTCCTCGTAGACCTGGAACGCACGCGTGGTGTCCCCGGTCTGGAGCAGGATGGCCGCCAGGTTGCGCCGGACCTGCAGGTCGTTGGGGTTCTCATCCACCAGCGTCTGGAAGCTGGCCACGGCTTCCTCGAAGCGCCCTGCGTCGGCGAGGACCGTCGCCCGATTGAACGGGATCTCCTTACCCATCTCCAGCCAGCTGGCCACGGTGACCGAGTCCATCTCTGAAAGACGCACGGAGTCGGAGATGATGGCCATGGCGCCGTCGAGGTTCTTCAGCGCCTCGTCATGGCGGCGGAGCTGGCCGTAGATCTGGCCCAGCGTCACCATGACCTCAGGGCGCTTGTCGTACATGAGGTTGGCCTTCTCGAAGACCACGGTCGACGCCTCGTACTCACCCGCGTTCACCAGCGGCACGGCTTCCTGATACAGGTTGATCCAGGTCAGCTCGCGCATCCCCTCGGTCTCGAGAGTATAGATGGGACGGAGCGCCTCGGCCTTGTCCAGGTAGGCGTCGGCCTGCTCGTACTGCTCGAGGCCGATGGATGCGGTGCCCGCCTGCAGGTAGGGGAGCGGGTTGACGGAATCGGCCGCGATGCCGGCTTTGGCGGAGGTCAGAGCCTCCTCGTACAGGGCGCGGGCTTCGGCCTCGCCCTCGGTCTGCATAGCCTGATCCAGCGCCTTCTGTGCGGCCTTCGTGTCGTCGGTCTGACGGGGACGCTGCCCTTGTGCGAGTGGCTGGCCGCGTAAGCCACTGCCGCCAGCGGGCGACGATCCGCCCGAAGACGTGCCAGCAGCGCAGGCGGTAAAGCCCATGGCCGCCGCCAGTGTAAGGACGAGTCCATAGCGGATCTTCATCCGGTGATCCTCCCTGAAGGTCGAGAACGGTAGACCGAATAAAATAGAAAAGGGACAAAACCGCGTCAAACAGAGGTGCCTCGGGCCCGGGCGCTTCCTGAGCGCAACCGGCCCACCGCTTCCCGCCGGCCAAGGGCCGCCAGGAGCTTCCCAAGGTCGGGACCGGTCTCCGAGCCGACAAGGGCGAGGCGCACCGGGTGGAACAGGGCGGCGCCCTTCGACCCCGCCTCCCGGCCGGCGGCGCGCACCGCGGCGCCCAGGGCGCCCTCTTCCCACGGTTCGACTCCCTCGAGGGCCCGGGCCACCGCCTCCAGGAGCTCGGAAGCTCTCGGGTAGGCGCCCAGCGCGGCGGCGGCCTCCTCCCCCCGCTCGGCGCCCCCGAAGAGGATGGGGAGGTGCTCGTTGATGTCTCCGTAGGTGGACAGTCGGGTACGGAGTGCCTCCAAGACCTGCGTCCAATGCGCCCGCGCTGGGCCGAATCTCGCCCCGTCCAGGAAGGGAGCCGCGTGCTCCGCCAGAGCCTCCGGGTCCTCCCTGGAGAGATGCTGGGACGAGATCCAGAGGAGCTTCTCCGGGTCCATCTGGGTGTCGGAGCGGCCCACCCTCTCCAACGCCACCGCGTCCACGAGCTCCTGCCGGGACAGGACCTCCTTGCCCTCCGGGTGTGACCACCCCAGGAGCGACAGGTAGTTGAGCACCGAGTCGGCGGGGTAGCCCCTGCTCCGGAGCTCGGCCACGGCGGCGGCGCCGTCCCGCTTGGACAGCTTGCGGCCGTCGGCGCCCAGCACGGTGGGGAGATGGGCGAAGACCGGGCGCGAGCGCCCCAGGGCGTCGAAGAGGAGGGCCTGCTTCGGCGTGTTGGAGAGATGGCCAACCCCCCGGATCACATGGGTGATCTCCATGGCCACGTCGTCCACCACCACCGCGAAGTTGTATGTCACGCGGCCGTCGGAACGGCAGATGACGAAATCGTCTATATCGCTGGCAGGAAAGGAGATAGATCCGAATACCTCATCATTCACATTCACGCTGTCGAGTCCGTGGGGCACGGCGAACCGGATCACTGGTGGCGGGCCTTCCGCCAGGTGCCGGGAGCGCTCCTCGGGATCCAGGTCCCGACAGCGGCCCAGGTAGTGGCGGACCTCCCTGCCCTCCTTGCCGATCTCGCTCTCCAGGTCCCCCTCGCCGCAGAAGCACGGGTACGCCCGTCCGGCGGCGACCAGGGCGTCCACCGCGGCGACGTAGACGGCTCCCCGCTGGCTCTGGCGGTAGGGGGCGTGGGGGCCGCCCACGCCGGGTCCCTCGTCCCAGTCCAGGCCGAGCCACCGCAGGTCCTCGAGGATCCCCTCCTCTCCCCCCTCCACGTTACGCTCCACGTCGGTGTCCTCGATACGGAGGACGAAGGCCCCGCCGTGGCGACGCGCGAACAGCCAGTTGAACGCCGCCGCCCGGACGTTTCCCAGGTGCAGGCGCCCTGTCGGGCTGGGGGCGAAGCGGGTACGGACGGTCATCTTACCTCCCCAGGTACGTGAGCACACGCGTGGCCAGAGTCTCGGAGAACCCGGGCACACGGGCGATCTCCTCGCGGGTGGACTCCTTCACTCCCTTCACGGACCCGAAGCGCCGCAGGAGCTCACGCTGTCTCGCGGGCCCGATCCCCGGGATCTCCGACAGGTCGCTGCGGAGCGTGCGCTTGCTCCGGAGCTTCCTGTTATACGTCACGGCGAACCGGTGTGCCTCGTCCCGGATCCTCTGGAGGAGGTGCAGCGCCCGGTCTCGCCGGTCCAGGCGGATGCCCTCCTTCCGCCCCGGAAGGAACACCTCTTCTTCCTTCTTGGCCAGGGCCGCGACCTGCACGTGGGGGAGCCCGACGAGCCGGAGCGCCTCGGCGGCGGCCGACAACTGTCCCTTCCCCCCGTCGATGACGGCCAGATCGGGGAGCGGGGCGCCCTCCTCCATGCGGCGCCTGAAGTATCGGGTGACGACCTCGGCCATGGAGCGGAAGTCGTCGTTGCCCCAGTCCCCCTTGATCCGCATGTGGCGGTAGGCGGCCTTCCGCGGCTCGCCGTTCTCGAAGACCACGGCGCTCGCCACCGTTTCGCTTCCCTGCGTGTGGGAGATGTCGAAGCAGACCATGAGCCGGGGGACCACCTTCAGGTCCAGCTCCTCCTGGAGGCTGTAGAGGGCATCCTCCGCCCGGTCCGCCGCGAAGGCCAGCGCGGCCACCCGGTCCTCCAGGACGTGGCGGGCGTTGTCGGCCGCCAACTCCACGACGCCCAGCTTCTCGCCCTTCCTGGGCACGCGCAGCGCCACCCGCCTCCCTGCGGCCCGGGAGAGGACCTCCTCCAAGAGCGCCTGGTCCGGGACGGCCAGGGGGAGGAGCACCTCCCGCGGGAGATCCGACGTACCGGCCTCCCCCCCACCCAGGTAGTGGCGCGAGAGAAGGGAGCCGACGAGCTCCGCGTCCGGTGCGGCCCGGGGCTCCACGAAGCGCAGCGTGTCCCGCCCCAGAAGGAGGCCGGCGCGGATGCGGAGCACGACCCCCACGGCCAGGTCTCCGTCGCGGGCCAGCCCCACCACGTCCAGGTTTCCTCCCTGGGCCCGGTGGACCCTCTGCTCCCTGGCCAGCGCGTCGAGCCCCTGCACCACGTCGCGGAGGCGGGCGGCGGTCTCGAAGTCGAGGGCGGCCGACGCGCTCCGCATGCGCGCCTCCACCGCGCGGCGCATGTCTTCCGTGTCCCCCTCGAGGATGCGCAGGATCTCCGCCACCATGGCCCGGTACTGCTCCTCCGTCTGCAGCCCCACGCACGGGGCCAGGCACCTTCCGATGTGGTGGTCGAGGCACGGGCGGTCCGGTGCCTCCCTGGGGAGGTCGTAGCGGCACGAGCGCACCGTGTGCAGGCGCTTCACCACCTCGAGGGCCTGCCTCATGGGGCCCACCGACGTGTACGGGCCGAAGTAGCGAGCCCCGTCGTTCACCACGCGCCGCGTCACGTACACCCGGGGGAAGGGCTCCTGCACGGTGACCTTGATGTACGGGTACCGCTTGTCGTCCCTCAACAGGATGTTGAAGCGGGGCCGGTGCTCCTTGATGAGGTTGGCCTCGAGGATGAGCGCCTCGGCCTCGCTCCCCACCACCAGCGTCTCGAGCCCGTCCACGTGGCGCATGAGCTCCCGGGTCTTGGCGGTGTGGTCCGCCTCGGCGCGGAAGTAGCTGCGCACCCTCGGCCTCAGGGACTTGGCCTTCCCCACGTACAGCACCGTCCCCCGGGCGTCCCGGAACAGGTACACGCCCGGCTTGGTGGAGAGGCTGGCCAGAACGGAAGGGTCTACCGGCACGGTGGGAGCAGCGGGTGGTCCGTGGAATGCCTCAGGCGGCGCTCCGGCGGAGGGGGATGCCCAGCCCCAGGAGGGATGAGGCCGCAACGTAGACTACACCGTAGGCCGCGAGCGTTTCCAGGGCGATCACGAACGGGTGGGCGGGCGGTAGGACGAGTTGGAGCCCCACTCCGGCGCCGGCGGCGAGGGCGGCGGCGAGGACGAGGCGGACGAGGCGCGATGCTCCCGGGCCACAGGGGCCCACGCGGCCGCTCAGCGCCCTGCGGAGGAGCGAGAACTCCATCCAGGCCCCCACCGACGCGCCCAACCCGAGCCCAGCCGCTCCCAGGCGCACCCCTCCGACCCCCAGGGCGTCCAGCGGGAACATGAGGGCAAAACCAGCGCCCGCCGAGACGGCGACCCGGGCGTAGGCGATGCGCGCCGGCGTCCGAGTGTCGCGCAGCGCGTAGAACGCCGACGACAGGACCCGGGAGCTGGCGGAGGCCGTGAGCCCCAGCGTGTACGCCGCCAGCACGGCCCAGGTGGCCAGGCTCTGGGCCCCTCCGAAGGAGCCGGTCTCGTAGAGCGCGGCCACGATGACGTCGCCCAGGGCCAAGTACCCCACCGCCGACGGGATGAGGAACCAGGAGACCCGCCGGAGCGCCGTGGATACCCTGTCGGCGACGACCTGCTCCGCCTCCCCCCGCATCCTGGAAAGCTCCGGGAGCTCGGAGGCGGCAACGGACATCCCGAAGAGGGAGATGGGGAGGATGTAGAAGGTCTGGGCGTACCCGAGGAGCGCCACGGCGCCGTCGGCCAGTTGGGCGGCGAGGATGAGGTCCACCCATCCGCTGAGGTTGACCACGCCCCGGGCGGCCACCACCGGGCCGAAGTTGCGCACCGCCTCCCTCACCCCCGGCACGCCGCGTCCGAGCGAGAGCCGGAACCCGCGGAGGTGTCCGAGGAGGAAGGGGATCTGCACGCCGAGCTGGAGGACCCCGCCCACCAGGGCGCCCCAGGCCAGCGCCACCACCAGGTCGTCCAGCCCGAGGGCGAGCCACGCGCCCCCTGCCACCATGGCGGCGATCATGGCCAGGTTCCAGAACACGGGCGCGACGTAGGAGACGAAGAACCGACGGTGTGTGTTCAGGATCCCCAGGGCCCAGGCGCTGACCACCAGCACGCCGGTCATGGGGAAGAGGATCCGCGTCAGCGCGACGGTGAGCGCCTGCTTCTCCGGGCTCCAGTCGAAGAAGAACCCGTGGACGAGCACGGGCGCCAGGAGGACCCCGCCCAGCGCGAGCCCCGCGGCTACGGCGGTGAGGATCCCCAGGGCGGCACCGGCGAAGCGTCCCGCCTCCTCCTCCCTCCCCTGCTCCAGGAGCTCGGCGTAGACGGGGATGAGGGACGCCGAGAGGGTTCCCTCCCCCAGGAGATTCTGCAGGACGTTGGGAAGGCGCAGCGCCGCACGCCAGGCGTCGGCGAGGTCGCTGGTCCCGAACCAGTACGCGAAGACGCGCTCGCGGACGAAGCCGAAGATCCGGCTGAGGAAGATGCCCGCGGCCACGAAGGCCGCGGCGCGGGCTCCCCGGGATCGCTGGGTCACGTTTCGCCCTGTCGCGTCAGCCCGGCGAGCTTCCCGGGGGGAGCGCACCCCCCGGGTCGGAGGGCCGCTCCGCGAGGAGTTTGTGCAGGAACTCGCTCTCCTCGTCGAGGCGCGACACCTCCGCCGTCAGGCGCTCGATCTCTCCCTCGAGGAACGCCACGCGCTCGGCCATGAGCTCGGGAGGGCCCTCCAGGCTCCCGCGCTCCAACCGCGACGCCATGGCCCGGCCCACCTGGGAGTCCAGGACGATGGCCATGAGCGGGATGAGCACCACGACGAGGAGGACGAGGGACAGCATGGGGCGAAGTTAGGCGCCGGAGCGCGTGGAGATCAACGGGAATCCTCTCTCTCCCTGATACGTGCGGGGCTCAACGGAGATTCACCTCGAAGCGTTCCACCAGCTCATCAAGAAACGCGCCACCGTATCGGGCGAGGAAGTAGAACGGATTGATGACGCGCTCCTGCGGCTTGCCCATGGGGAACAGGTGCAGCTGCGCCTTCTCCAGCTGGGAGAGGAAGACCTCGTTTTCCCGCTTGAGGGCCGCCACGACCTTCCGCTCCAGCTCCTCCATGGCGGAGAAGGCCTGGCTCCGGACGCTCTGGACGGTGCCCTTGAGGGTCGGGTCCACCGTCTTGACCGCGTCCTGGAGCTCGCCCACGCCCTTCCCGATGGCGCCCCTGAGGGAGCCCAGGGCGGCGCGTACCGCTCCGGGGACCTCGTCCCGGGTGACCTCCCCGGCCAGCTCGTGGAACGGCCTCTGCACCCCCTCCACGCCCAGCCCGAACTTGTCCAGCACCTTGCGGATCTTCGCCTCCACGACCGTGGCGCCCAGCCGAGGGTGGACCACGGGCATTCCGATCCCGTGGGCGAGGAAGTAGTCGGCGAGCTGGGCCCAGTATGCCGCCTCGCCGGGGCCGGCCACGTAGCTGAGCGTCGGGAAGACCGAGCTCTCCACGACCGGGCGGAGGAGGACGTTCGGGGAGAGGGCCAGGGGCTCGGCGCCGGCGCGGGCGCGCACCTCCGCGAGGGTCAGGCGCTCCCCGGAGAGGCGGAGCCTGAAACCTCCCTCCTCCCGGTAGAGACGTTCCCTCCCGCCAGGGCCCTCCAGGAACAGGTTCACGCCTCCCTCCAGGAGGGGGACCTGGACGCCGTACCCCTCCCCCTCCAGGCGGGCGCCCGTCCCGGCCAGGACCGCCTCCAGCTCCTCTGCCCGCTCCAGCTCCTCCAGGAGGAGCTCCGCCGAGGCCTCCTTGACCACCGGGGTGGCGGCGTCGGTGAAGTACATCCCGTGCGCGCCCAGGAGCTCCTGGAGGATCCGCGAGAACGCCACCGGCAGGGTGGCGTCGGGGACCATGGCCTCGCGGAGCAGTGCCGCGAAGGGGGGGCTGAAGTCGGTCTGGGGGAGGTGCGAGAGGAACCCGTCGAGAAGCGCCGGCGCGGCCGCGCCCATGGGCACGCGGTGCAACGATGGCTGGCGGGAGGCGTCGGGCGCGTCCAGGGAGGGCGCGTGCAGCTCGTTGTCCACCCCCACCAGGTAGGTGTGGTTGGCCTCGGCCCAGTCGTGGTCCTCCGAGGCGACCCAGAACACGGGGAGGACCGGCTTGCCCAGGCGCGATTCGAGCGCGCGAGCCAGGCGGATGGCCGTGATCCCCTTGTAGAGGTTGTAGAGGGGCCCCCCGAAGAGCCCGGGCTGCTGCCCGGTGGTCACCACGTACCCGCCCTTCTCCACGAAGCGCCGGAGCCGCCCCGCGTCCCCTCCCGGCGGTACGGTGAGCGCGGTGGCGGCGCGGCCGCGCCGCTCCCGGTTGAAGCGGCCGTCCACCTCCGCGGCCTTGGCCGCGTAGGCGCCAGCGTCGCTGAAGTGCCCGCTGTAGAACGCCAAGGCGCGGGGATCGGCCTCCATGTAGGCGCCGACCACCGGCGCGCCCGTCGGGCGCGACACGAGGACTTCCAGGTTGAGGCGGATGTCCGCCACGTCAAGCTCCTTTGTGGTACGGCTCGCCGCGGAGCAGCGTGCCCGCGCGGTAGAGCTGCTCGGCGAGGACGAGGCGCGCCAGCTCGTGGGGCATGGTGAGGGGTGACAGGGACATCCGCCGCTGCGCGCGCGCCAGGACGGCATCGGAGAGGCCGAAGGCACCTCCGATGACGAACGCCACTCCGGGTGAGGAGCGCACAGCCTCCCCCTCCAGCACGGCGGCGAGCTCCCGGGAGCCCAGCCCCTTTCCCGTCCTCGTGAGCGCCACGACCGTGAAGCCCTGGGGGACCCTCGAGAGGAGGCGCTGGGCCTCCGCCTCCTTCACGCGTTCCGCGGCCGGATCCCGCCCGGGTGCGCCCGCCTCCACCTCGGCGGCCTCGAGCCTCCAGTACCGGCGCGCGCGCTCCTCGTACTCGGCGACGGGAGCCTTGAGCGTCCCTCGCACCCTCCCCACCGCCACGACCAGGACCTTCACCAGGGGAGTTCGCCGGCGCGGCTCACCACGGTGTCCGCCAGGCAGCGCTCGTTGTCACGGTACGGATGGTCGAGGGTGTAGTGGAGCCCGCGGCTTTCCCTGCGCAGGCGCGCGCAGCGGACGATGAGTTCGGCGACCTGGAGGAGGTTGCGGAACTCGGCGCCGTGGGCCGTCCACCGGGCCCGGAGCCAACGGTGGGCCTCCGCCGAGGACAGGCGTGCGATCTCTCCCTCGGCTCGCTCCAGACGCTCCTCAGAGCGCACGATCCCCACCAGATCCCACATCAGGTTCCGGAGCTCGGAGCGCCGCCGCGCGATGCCGGCAAGGTCCGGCTTCTCGCTGCCTGGCGACGGGAGGTCCGGGGGCATGGGGGGAACGGGGGCACGGCCGCCCAGCGTCTCGAGCCGGTAGGAGACCATTCGGGCCGCGCGGTCGGCGAACACGACGGCCTCCAGGAGGGAGTTGGAGGCCAGGCGGTTGGCTCCGTGGACGCCCGAGCACGCCACCTCTCCGGTGGCGTAGAGTCCCGCCAGACTCGTGTGTCCCATGCTGTCGGTGAGGACGCCCCCGCACGCATAGTGGGCAGCGGGGACCACGGGGATCCCCACCATCGGATCCACTCCCCGCTCCCGGCACCCCGCGAGGGCGTCGGGGAACCGCTCCTCGAAGCGCTCCCTGCCGATGGACGACACGTCCAGGAGGACATGGCTCTCCGAGCGCTCCTTGAGCTCCCGGTCGATGGCCCGGGCGACCACGTCCCGGGGCGCCAAAGAACCCAGGGGGTGGTAGCGGTCCATGAAGGCCGTGCCGTCCAGCGTCCGCAGCGTTGCCCCTTCCCCGCGCACCGCCTCCGAGATGAGAAAGGCCGGGTCCTCGGTGGGGTGGAGCGCGGTGGGGTGGAACTGCACGAACTCCATGTTCGCGATGCGGGCGCCCGCCCTGTACGCCATGGCGATCCCGTCGCCGGTGGCGATGGGCGGGTTGGTGGTGTGGTGGTAGACCTGACCACAACCGCCGGAGGCCAGCATGGTGAAGCGCGCGTGGACTACGGTCACCGTGCCCGTGCGGTGGTCGAGGACCTGGGCGCCGGAGCAGACCGCACGGCCGGAGGAGTCCGCCAGGACGACGAGGTCGAGGGCCAGGTGGTCTTCCAGCACCTCGATGTTGGGCTCCGCCGCGACGGCGGCCAGGAGCGCGCTCTCGATCTCCCGGCCCGTGTGGTCCCCTGCGTGGGCGATGCGCCGCCGGGAATGTCCTCCCTCCCGGCCCAGGGAGAGGCGCTGGGGCCCCTCCCCGTCGAAGCGGGTCCCCCACTCCATCAGCTCGCGCACCCGGGCGGGCCCCTCGGTGACGAGAACCTCCACCGCCTTGGCGTGGCACAGCCCGGCGCCGGCGATGAGCGTGTCCTGCACGTGAAGGTCGAAGGTGTCGTCCGTGCCGAGGACGGACGCGATCCCGCCCTTCGCGTAGTTCGTGGACGAGGCCGCCCGCTCCTTCTTGGTGACGAGAAGGACGCGGGCCCTGGGGGCGAGCTTGAGGGCGAACGTGAGCCCGGCGATGCCGCTCCCGATGACAAGAACGTCGGTGGTGCGTTCCATCAGGGTTCTTTCCGGCCGGTGACGAGCCCGGCCACGTCAGCCTCGCCGGCCTCCCAGCGGAGCGCCAGCGAGAGGACGCGCAGGGTCGGTCCCAGCATCGCCTCGTAGGGTTGGAGCTTCACCGCGTCCTTCTCGGTGACCACAACGGTACGCTCCCCGGCGCGCGCGCGCAGGACCTTGACGTCGCGGGGCGTGAACTCGTGGTGGTCGGGGAACGCGAGGATCTCGGTCGGCTTCCCCGTCACCGCCTCCAATTGGACCGCGAAGGGCTCGGGCCTGGCCACGGCGGTGACGGCCAGGATGGGCCCCTCGGGCGCGGTCGCCGGGGCGCCGCCCAGGGAGTGCCAACCGTGGGGCACCAGAGCCACGCGCCCCACCACGAGCTCCGGGAAGAGGGCCGCCACCTCGCCCGCCCTCGCTTCGGCTTCGGCCTCGGTGGCCGTCCGGCGCATCACCACCACGCCGTGGGCACGCGCCAGCGCCGCGACGGGCTCCCGGAACGGGCCCCTGGGGAGGATCCGGCCAGGGAGCGCATCCTCGGCGGCCAGGAGGACCAGGTCCACGTCCCTGGCCAGGCGCCGGTGCTGGAAGCCGTCGTCCAGGACCGCCGCCTGGGCGCCTCCGGCAAGGGCGGCTCGGGCCGCCGCCACCCGGTTGGGGTCGGCGAGCACCGGGATGTCGGGGTTCCATCGGCGGTGCAGGAGGAGCTCGTCGCGCCCGTACCCGCGGGAGAGCAGCGCCGGCTTCAGCCCCGCCGCGGCCAGGGTGCGGGCGACCCACGCGGCCAAGGGGGTCTTTCCGGTGCCGCCCAGGGCGAGGTTTCCCACGCTCACCACCCGGAGCCCGGGCACGGGGACGCCACCTGTGCGGTCGTAGAGCCCGTTCCGGAGTGCCAGGCCGCCCCGGTAGGCCCACTCCGCCGGCGCAGCCAGGGCCTGGAGAACCGCGCCTGCGGTACCCGCGTCTTCCCGCCACCAGCGCTGCAGGACCTGGTCCACGCTCTTCTTCACGAGGTGGCGCATGCCGCGGCCCGGTCGGAGAGGTCCTCCAGCTCCTTGCCCAAGTCTCGCGCCAGTGACTCCAGGGCGCCGCGGTCCATGTGGGCTGGCACGCTCCTGGGCGGTCCGTACGCGACGCAAAGCCGGGAGAAGGGGTGGGGGATGAGGGAACGATCCCAGCTTTGTACCCGCCACGACCGGGAGGCGCCGGCGGCCAGCGGCACCACGGGGAGGCCGGTTGCTTGGGCCACCGCCAGCGCCCCTGGCTTGAACTCCCGTGCAGGGCCACGAGGCCCGTCGGGGGTGATCGCCAGGTCCTTTCCTGCCCGGGCGGCTCGGATGAGGCCTTTGAGCGCCTTGGTCGCGCCCCGGGTGCTGGATCCTCGCACCGAGTCGAACCCCCAGCGCCGGATCAGGCGCACCAGGGTTTCGCCATCCCCGTGCTCGCTCACCAGCGTCACGATCCCCTCGTCCCGGTGGCACCACGCCAGCGGTAGCGTGTGGGCGTGCCAGAACACGAAGATGATAGGCGTGCCCTTCGCACGCAGGCGCAGATAGTGCTCTTCCTCCACCCTCCGCTCCCGCAGGGTGGCGAAGAGTGGGCCGAGGAGGCCGGCACCCACGGCTCCGATGGCGGCGTGGCGCAGGTCGCTCACTGGTCCACCTTCCATGTCGAGCGCGGTAAGATGACCGCGTTGTGA
>CAZJFX010000088.1:0-15037 GCA_964545395.1 uncultured Gemmatimonadaceae bacterium
CGAGGGGCACTTCGACACGCTGCAGTGACTACGACAGCGCTGGAACTTCGGTCTACCGCCCCCTGGCGGTGGCCACCTACGCTCTGAACTGGCAGGTGTCGGGGGCCGAACCCTGGAGCTACCACCTGGTGAACGTGCTCCTGCATGCGGGAGCGGCAGCGCTCGTGGTGAGGCTGGGAACGCTGTGGAGGCTCTCCTCCGCCGCCGCAGGGCTGGCCGGGCTCCTCTTCGCCGTCCACCCCGTCCACGTGGAGGTGGTAGCGGCGGTGTTCGGGAGGAAGGACCTGCTGGCCACCCTCTTCGTGCTGGCGTTCACGCTGACCCACCGGCGCGCCCTGGAGCGGGGCGGGTGGCGCCGGGCCGGCGCGCCCCTCCTCCTCCTCTGCGCCATGCTCTCCAAGGAGGTGGGGGTGGTGGGGGTGGCCCTGGTGGCGGTCCAGGACCTCTGGCTGGAAAAGGACCGGCGCGCGTTCATGGCCCGTCGCGAGGTCCCGCTGCTTTACGCATCGCACATCCTGGCGGTGACGCTCTACCTCCTGGCCAGGACCTCCGTCACCGGCGGGATGGGGATCCCGGACACCTCGTTCTGGGACAACCCGCTCGTCTCCGCCCCGCTGGCCCAGCGCGTGGCCACGGCGCTCGTGGTCGCGGGAAAGGGGGTGGGGCTCCTCCTCCTTCCCCTGGGCCAGTCGCCCGACTACTCCTTCGACGCCATCCCCGTGGTGGCCTCCCCCTTCGACCTCCGCCTCCTGGCGACGCTCCTGGGCGGCTCCGCGCTCCTGGCCGGCGCGGCGCTCCCGCGTCTGCGCACCACCGTGCTCCCTCCGGCGCTGGCCTGGTACGCGCTGGCGCTCCTCCCCACGTCGAACGTCGCCGTGGTCTCGGGCACCATCTTCGCCGAGCGCCTCCTCTACCTTCCCAGCGTGGCGTTCTGCTTGGCCGCGGGAGCGGCGCTGGCGTGGGCGGTGGAGCAGCGGCGGAGAGGAGGAACCGCGCTTGCCGTGGTGGCGGTCGCGGCCCTCGCCATGGGCACCGTAGCCTACTCGCGCTTCTGGAGCGACGACGTCACCCTCTTCCGCCGTGCCGCCGCCGCGGTGCCCGGATCCACCAAGGCGCACCACAAGCTGGGTGAGGAGCTTCTCCGCCGCGGGGAGCTGGGCGGTGCGCTGCGCTCGCTCCGGCGCGCCCTGGAGATCGCTCCCGGCAACGTGTTCGCCGCCGAGACGCTGGACCAGGCCCGCACCATGGTGGTGCAGCGCTACGTGCTCGCTCCTCCCGGCGCCGCGTCCCCGGAACCCGGCACGCTCCCCAGGGACCCGGACATCCTGCTCGTGGTGGGCGCGACCCGGCTCTCCCAGGGGGACACCACGGGAGCCCGCGCGGCGCTGTCGGGCTTCCTCGAGCTGGCTGGGGACCGCTATCCCGTCGAGACGGCATGGGCCCGGGGGGTGCTGGGAGCGCGCTGAGGCTTCCGGTCACCCTTTCGGGGCGTCGCCGCCCTGGACCAGGCGCATGCGGTAGCGAGCCGCCAGGAGTCCGACCTCGGTGCGGTTCTGCACACCCAGCTTCTCCATGGTCCGCGTCACGTGGTTCTTCACCGTCTGCTCGCGGATCCCCAGGCGCTTGGCGATCTGCTTGTTGCTGAGCCCCTCGGCCAGGAGCGTCATGACCTCCAGCTCCCGTGCCGAGATGGGCGAACTCTCCCGCCCGGTGGAGAGCTGAACGGTCTCGGCCAGCGCGGCGAGCCACGGGGCGGCGGCGATCTCGCCGGTCGCCACGGCGCGGACGGTCTTCACGACCGCATCGGCGGGCACGCCGGTGCCCAAACACCCATGGGCGCGCTGGCGCAGCGACGTGAGGCAGCAGTCGTCCAGCCTCGCGAGCGCGTCCGGCGAGAGGTGGGGCTTGCCCTTCAGCTCCAGGAGGTGACGCACGGCACATTCCTGGGGGGAGTGGTCCACGTAGACAAGGACCCGGGTCCCAGGGTGCTGATCGACGATGTCGGGGATGAGGCGGGGATCCTCGCGCCGGAGCGCCACGTCCAGGAACACCACGTCGGGACGCTCCCGGGCCACCGCCGCGCGCACGTTCCTGGTGTCGTCGGGGGAAGGCGGCGTGCAGCGGATACCCTGCGCGCCGTCCAGGATGGCGCGCAGCCCGATGGACGCGATGGGCTCTCTCACCACCATCAGGACGCGGATGGCCATCGGCTCGGTCACGGGCTCACACCTGGGGAAGACGTCTATGAAGACCCATGCGGGATGCCTGAATCTAGTACTTCCGTACCATTGTGGGGGGTACTCTCCTGTGATTGAGGCGCTCCAGGGGATCCGGGAGTTTACGGAGGCTTGAAACCCGCGCCTACGCAGGTCCCACCCCCTCCAGGGGTCCGTGTGGGCCTCCGGGCGCCCCAACTCAAGATTCTGGAGTCCCTTATGAAGGTTCTGCGCGCGCCGCGGCACGCATGGAGTGTGGCCCTGACCCTCGCGGCCCTCACCGCTGCGTGCACCGACGATGACGCCCCGGAGATCATCGCGCCCCCCGCGCTTCCCGGGGCCGTGCTCTCCGTGCAGGCCACCACCCGCGCCGACACCGTCTTCGTCACCTGGGCGGGAGCCGCAGGCGTTACCTCGTACCGGGTCGACTTGAGCGGAGGGGGCGACATCTCCAAGACGGCCACGGGGCTGAGCGCCACCTTCACATCGGCGGACGGCCTGGAGGACGCCACCAGCTACACCGCCTCGGTGGTGGCCGTCGGCCCCGGCGGCGAGACCCCCGGCGCCCAGGCCACGGTGAAGACCAACTTCTTCCCCTGGGACGAGAACTACGCGACGTCGCTGCACAACACCGGCCAGGGCATGGCCACCTATTACTACGCCAGCAAGGGCGGCTTCGAGGCCCAGACCGGGATCCCCTATCCGGATCTCAACTGCAAGACGTGCCACCTGCCCGAGTACACCGGGGGGTGCAAGTCCTGCCACGGGACGGACAGCCCGGAGCTGGGCGCCCAGGTGAACGCCAGCCTCACCGGAGTGTGCAAGGGCTGCCACAGCCGGCAGGTGGCCGAAGCGAACCACTACAGCGACGTGCACCGCAGCGCCGGCATGGGGTGCATGGACTGCCACACCCTCGGCGACGTCCACGGCGACGGGACGGCCTACGCCTCCATGAACGAGGCAGACGCCATCGACGTCGAGTGCGAGAGCTGCCACACGCAGGTGGAGAACCATCTCTTCCACAGCTCCCACGCCGACGACATAGCCTGCGCGGTCTGCCACACCCAGAGCGTCATCTCCTGCTACAACTGCCACTTCGAGACGGAGGTGTACGGGAAGAAGAAGATCGCGTACGGCCAGCTGAAGGACTGGAACTTCCTGGTCAACCGTGACGGCAAGATCCACCTGGGGAACTTCCAGAGCGTGAAGTGGGGCAACGAGACCATGGTGGGAATCGGACCGTTCTACGCCCACACCATCTCGAAGAATGCCGTGAAGGGCTGCGGCGACTGCCACCACAACGCGGCGGTGGAGCAGTGGTTCAGGGACGGCGCCATCGAAGTGGTGACCTGGGACGCGAGCCAGGGCAAGCTGGTCAACCGCAAGGGCTTCATCCCCGTTCCGCCCGACTTCGACAACGGCGGGCTGATCTTCGACTTCGTGGACCTGGACAAGGTGGGCGGCAGTGTGTGGTCCTACCTGGAGCGCGGCCCCGACCGTGCGCAGATCCTCTACGCCACGCCGTTGAGCGCCGCCCAGATGCAGAAGATGCGCTGAGCCGCCCACCACTCCCCCCCCCCGGGCCAGCGCAACCGGCCGCTCCGCCATGGTGGCGGGGCGGCCGGCTTCATGTCGGGGGACGGGACTCCCTTACAGGATGATGGCCAGCGGGAGGAGCACCACGTACGCCAGCACCAACAGGAGGGGCGCGGCGGTGATGGAGCCCCGGGCCAGGAGCCAGTAGCCCAGCGTGAGGGAGAGGAGCCCCGCCGCGCCGAGGACGGCGTTCACGCGGGTGAAGCGGAGGGCGGCGGGCTGGCCCGCCTCGGAGGAGGTCTTCTTCGGCATGGGGAGAAATCTAGCAGGTCGCTGCTATCCCTCCATCCCCTTCAGGTGCTCCTTCAACTCCTTCCGCGTGATCCCCAGAAGCTTGGCTGCCTTCGCCTCGTCCCCCCCGGCGCGTTCCAACACCGCGCGCACGTGGCGGGCCAACGCCGAGGCCAGGGTGAGGCCCTCCCCCGCCGACCCCTCGTCCCCGAGGACGAGGTGATCGGGGCCGATGACCGTGCCCCGGGCCAGGATCGCCGCCCGTGTGAGCGCGTTCTCCAGCTCGCGCACGTTCCCCGGCCAGCCGTAGGCACGCAGGCGGCGCAGGGCCTCGGCGGAGATGACGCGCACGTCCCGCCCGGTCTCCTCGCGGATGCGCCCCAGGAGGGCGTTGGCCAGCGGCTCGATGTCGGAGGGCCGCTCCCGGAGGGGAGGAACCCGGATCTCCACCACCTTGAGGCGGAAGTAGAGGTCCTCGCGAAAGCGCCCCTCCGCCACCAGCTCCTCCATGGGCTGGTGCGTGGCCGCGATGACCCGGGCCTCCGTGGTGCGCGGCGCCTCGCCCCCCACAGGATAGAAGAGCCGCTCCTGCAGGACCCGGAGGAGCTTGGTCTGGAACTCGGGGCTGGTATCGCCGATCTCGTCGAGGAAGATGGTCCCCCGCCCCGCCAGCTCGAAGTACCCCTTCCTAGACCCCACCGCCCCCGTGAACGCGCCCTTCACGTGTCCGAAGAGCTCCGTCTCCAGCAGGGTGTCGGCGAGCGCCGTGCAGTTCACGGCGATGAAAGGCTCCGCCGCGTACGCCGAGTGGTCGTGGATGGCCCGTGCGATGATCTCCTTCCCCGTCCCGGTCTCCCCGCGCACCATCACCGTGGCGCGGTTCCGCGACAGGACCCCGATGGTCTTGTAGATCTCGATCATCCGGGGGTCCTTCCCCACCATGACGCCGCGGGGCACGCTCTGGGCTCCTTCGACGCCGCCGCCCCCCTCCTCCGCCTGGGCCTGCTCCCGGAAGCACCGCTCCGCCAGGGACTGGAGCCCCTTCGGGTCCACCGGCTTCACCAGGAAGTCGAAGGCGCCCGCCTGCATGGCCGTCACCGCCGTCTCCATGTCCTCGTGCCCGGTCATGACCACCACGTCCAGCCCCGCCACGGCTCCCCTGAGGCGCTCCAGGAGCTCCAAGCCGCTCATCCCCTCCATGCGCACGTCGGTGACCACCAGGCCGGGTCGGAAGGCGTCTACGCGGGCCAGGGCCTGCTCGGCGCTCTCGACCGTCTCCACCTCGAAGCCGGCGTGGGTGAGCCGGGTGCGGTAGACCTCCAGGGCGTCGGTATCGTCGTCCACGATGAGGATGCGCTGGGTCATGATGGGCGTTCTACCCCTTCGTCGGGTGGTCGGGGTCCCTCCTCCGGCGGAGCGCCGGGATTCGCTCCGGATTCGACCGGCCCCTCCCAGTACGCGGGGAGGTCCGGCACCTCGCCGGCACGGAGGCGTGCCATGTGCGAGCGGTTCCGCTCCTGCCGGGAGCGTGCCATGAACAGCAAGACCAATGCCAGAGCCATCCAGAAGACCGCAGAGCGCGACGCCACGAAGAGCCACCCATAGCGCCTCTTCACGTGCCGCCTCCAGTCCTCCTCGAACTGCCCCGGGGTGACCCCGAAGGTGGAGCGCAGGGCGTCGTCGAAGGAGCGGGTATCCCTCCAGCGCGCCAGGAAGAGCGCCAGCCCCCGCTCGCCGCTCCCTTCCAGGAGATACGACACCGCGCTGGCAGCCAGGAGGTACGCCGCATCGGCGGCGGCCCGGTCCCGGGGCCACGCCAACGAGAGGGAGTCCAGGGGCGGCGCGCGCCCCACCGCCAGGAGGATCCGCAGGCGCCAGGACTCCGACGCATCCCATCCTCCGGATGCCCACTGGGCGTACCCCTCGTCGAACCAGCGGGGGATGCGCAGGCCTCCCAGCGCCTGGTGGAGCCCCAGATGGGCCCACTCGTGGCGCAGCACCCGGACCCCGGCGGGGTCGAGGATGCGCGGGCCCTCTCTCGTGGGGACGACGAGGAGCCCCAGCTCCGGGATTGCCACCCCAGCGCGCCACTCCGGGACCTGCCCGCCGGTGAGCCGGTCGAAAGCCTCGGTCGTATGGGCCAGGGCCGCCGTCACACCATTGGGCAATTCCGCCCCCATCCCCGGGAGGGGAGGCTGCCCCTCCAGGAGCTCGAGCACGCGGAGCGCAACCAGGGAGTCAGCGGGGGCGAAGCGGACCCGGGTACGCCGCCCTCGGAGCTCGCCGTAGCGCTCGCCGTCCAACGTCCACATGGTGTCCGGCGGCGAAGGAATCTGGGCAGGCATCGCCGCCAGCGGCCGGGCGAGAGCAGCCAGGACCACGGCGGACAGGGCGGGACGGTTCGGGCGGCGGCGACGCCGGACCCCGGCGGAGTGGCTCACCCGCCCTGGAGCATCTCCAGGTTGGTGCGCACCGCCTCGTTGTGGGGGTTCAGGTCCAGCGCCCGGCGCCACAGGAGGAGGGCCACGTCACGGTCGTTGTCCTTGTACGCCAGCGTCCCCAGGCGCAGGTACACGTCATCGCCCAGGCGTGGGTTGAGCTTCACCGCCTTCTCGTACTGGACGCGGGCGCCCTCGTGGTCGCCCCGTGCCCATGCCTGGTCCCCCAGGTTCTTGTGGGCCTGGGGCGGAGCAGGCGTCACCGCCAGCGCACGCTTGTAGAGAGCCTCGGCGGCTTCCATCTCCCCGCGGCGCTCCAGCACGGCACCGGTGTTCACGAGGATGGGCCCGGACTCGGGGTAGTGGCCCAGCCCCTCCCGCCCCACCGCCACCGCGTAGTCCAGGTCCCCGGCCACCGCCGAAGCCAGAACCGTGTAGGTGTAGTAGAGCGGTGAAGGCTTCTTGAGCTTGGGATTGGTCCGGTACGCCCGCAGCGCCTCCAGCGCCTTGCCGGGGTTGCGCGCCTTGAGGTGGACGATCCCCTTGAGCAGGTGCACGTCCACGTCGTCGGGGCGGGCCCTCTGGGCCGCCTCCAGCGCCTGGAGGGCGTCGTCGTACCGCCCCATGTGCTCCAGGGTGAGGGCCCGGTTGCGCTGGACCGCGTACGCTTCGCGCTGAGCCTCGGGCATGGCACCGAAGCGCTGGAGCGCGTCCTCCAGGCGGCCTGCCCGGAACGCCATGAGGCCGAGCATGAAGTTGGCCCGTCCCTGCTTGGGGTCCAGCTCCAGCGCGCCCTCGAACTCGCGGGCGGCGTCCTCCATCATCCCCGAGCGGTAGAACGCCACACCCAGGTTCAGGTGCTCCTGGAGCCGCTCGTCGCCGCCCGTCTCGGCCACCGTGGACTTCTCGCCCGAGCGCGAGATGAAGCCGCCCTGGATGAGTCCGAAGAGGGCCTTGCCGGTCTCGAACTCCACGAGCCCGGCCTCGTTCATGATCTCGGCGACGGTGCGGACGCCGTCGATGAAGGGGAGGATCCTCCTCTGGTCCTTCGACAGCTCGACCTCCTCCTCGCTCGCGTCGGGATGCTTATCGAGTTGGAAGACGATGTCGAAGGAGGGGATCTTCTTCTCGAAGAGGCTCCACTCGTCCACCCGCCGCGCCCCCTCCATGAGGAGGGAGTCGATGTTCACATTGACCAGGAAGATGCCGTCCTCGTCGGGCATCTGGTCCGGGTCGAAGTGGAAGGACCCCTGCGTCCACGCGAAGAGGTGGTAGACCGCCTCCTCGATCTGCATCTGGATGTAGCGCTGCAGCTTCTCCTGGTCGATGGAGCCCTGCGCGACGAGGATCTCGCCGAGGCGCTTGCCCCGCTCCAACGCCTGACGCTCCATGGCCTGCGACAGATCCTTGCGCGTGATGACGTGGTTGCGGACCAGGAGCTCGCCCAGACGGTCGGGACGGTTCAGCACCGATGCGTAGATCACCCGCCCCTTCTGGAAGTAGATGTACCCGAAGTTGGAGCGGTCGGTGATGCTCAGGCACCCCGTCTTCCGCCCCATCCCGAGGAGCTGGCAGATGTCGGCCAGGGCGACGTCCTGGAGCGATCCCTCGATGGCCATCAGTCGAGCTCCTCCTGGAGAAGCTCTTCGACCTTGGGCCAACGGATCACGACGTTCTCCGCCGTGGGGAACCAGGCCCCACCGCGGCGCGGCGGCTCTACCCCCCGTGTCGGAGCGTGCGCCTGGGGCACGGACGGAACCGCCCCGGAGTCCCGGCCCGGGACCCTGGCGGGGGCAGCGGCGGGGCGCCCTGCGGGAGCCCTGGGCGCGGCGGCCACGGCCGGCCCGGCGCCGGGGGGCACGGCCGGGGCCTGGAGCCCTGCGAAGGGCCCGGGCTTCGCCTGGGGCTCGGGGGGAGTGAGAAGCTCCAGGCCCACCCCCGCGGCACCGCCCTCCACCTCCAGGACCAGACCCCCCTCGAAGCGGGACCGGAGCCGGTCGTCGATCCTGTCGATCCCCGAAGGGGGCCGGTCGCCGACGAGCATGACCCGGGCGCCACGGCGCTTGAGCGCCTCGAAGAGGTGGAAGAACTCGTCCTGGGCGCGCTCGGTCTCGGAGAGCGCCTCCACGCCATGAATCAGGAGGGCGTCCACTGTCCACCAGCGCTCACGCCACGCCCCGGCCACGCCCTCGCCCAGCGCCCGGATGAAGTCTTGGGCGAATCCGGCCACCGAGGTGACCGCCATGCGGGCGTCGGGGTGGGTGCCCTGGAACGTGCGCCCGGCAGCGGCGAGAAGCGCGCGCGCCCGCTCACTCCCGGACGACCAGAGGTAGAGGGGGTTGTACTCGGGCCTGTCGGTGCCCACCAACTGCTGTGCCGCCTTCACGGCCATCTTGGGGAAGCCGTCGAGGGCGCCCAGGTCGGGCCCCGGGCCCACCTTGGAGAAGGGGCGCTGACGCTCGCGGACGGAGGTGAGGAGGGCCTCGGCCTCCTCCAGGCGCTCGGGATCCTTGAGGAGGCCCTGGGCCGCCTCGGGCCACGGGTTCCCCAGCCGGTCCAGCTCGTCCTCGATGTCGCGGAGGCGCTGGACATCCTTCCTGAACCTGTCGACCAGGAGTTCCCACCCCTGGGGCTCCGGCCCACTCTCGTGCTGCTTCAGACGCTGGGCTGAGAAGCCCTCCCGCTCGGCAGCGTCCACCGCTTCGCGGACGGCCTTGCGCCACGGCTCCTCCTGGGCCTCCACGGTCTGGGCCACCGCCCCGGAGAGATCCTGCAGGAAGGACCCGAAGTCGTCCCCCGTCGGCTCGGCCCTGGGCGCGGGTGCCTCCCCCATGAGGCGCTGGACCTCCTCGGGAGTCACCTGCCGTTCCTCCAGGTCCTGGATGGCCAGGATGCGGTTCAGCGCCCCACCCAGCTCCCGCACGTTCTTGAAGGGGAAGCGCCCCAGCGCCTCGGCAACGCCGGGCCCGAGCCCCTGCCCCCGCTCGGCGGCCTTCCTGGTGATGATGGCCACCCGGGTCTCGTACTCCGGCGGCCCGATGTCCACGATGAGGCCGCCGGAGAAGCGGGATAGGAGGCGTGCGTCCAGACCGTTGATGTCGGCGGGGGGACGGTCCGAGGCCAGGACGATCTGGCTTCCCGAGGACGAGAGCTGGTCCAGGGTGCGCAGGAGCATCTCCTGCGCCTCGTTCTGCCCCGCGAGGAACTGTGCGTCGTCGAGGAGGAGGATGTCCAGCCCGCCGTAGCGGTCGCGGAAGCCGTCGCGGTTCCCCGTCTCCAGCGCCGCCGTCAGCTCCTGGAGGTACCCCTCCAGGGTCATGTAGTGGATCGTGCGCCCCGGCGCCGTCTTCAGCGACTGGTGGGCGATGGCGTTGAGGATGTGGGACTTCCCCAGCCCTGACGCGGAGTACACGAAGAGGGGGTTGTAGCTCGTGCCCGGGGATTCCGCCGCCCGGCGTGCGGCGGCGGTAGCGAGCCGGTTGGCCGGGCCCACCACGAAGGACTCGAATGTCAGCTTCGGATCCAGGTCAGTCATGACCACCGGGATTCGGGGAAGCGCGTCGCCGGGGCGGGCTGGGACGCCGTCTGCCTGATGCTCAAAGATAGTGCGGCACCGGCAGGCGACCGATAAGTATCAGCCCTGCCAGGCTGGAAAAAAAGGTCCAGGCCGGTACTCCGTGTCAACGGCGGGCGGCGCTCCATCAAGGGCTCGGGGCGTCCGAGACGGCCCACGCCGCGGCAGCCGCCAGGTCCCCGGGGAGGGGTGATCGGAAGCGCATCCGCTCGCCCGTGACAGGGTGTTCGAACATCAGCTCCGCAGCGTGGAGGAAGTGGCGTGGGGTGCGGCGGTCCAGCTCCCGGGCCCACCCCCGCTCCGTGCCTCCCATGCCTCGCACCCATCGCGCCCCGTAGACCTGGTCGCCCACCACAGGGTGGCCGATGTGGGCCAGGTGGACGCGGATCTGGTGGGTACGCCCGGTCTGGAGCGCCACGTCCAGGAGATCGGCGCGGAGCCATCGTTCCCGGACGCGGGCCCGGGTCACCGCCCGGCGTCCTCCCTCCACCACCGCCATCCGCTTCCGGTCCCGGGGGTCGCGCCCGATGGGCGCGTCCACGGTGACGGGGGACTCCTCCAGGTGGCCCCAGCACGCTGCCCGGTACAGCCGCTTCACGCGGCGGCGACGGAGGGCGTCGGCCAGCGTCACGTGCGCCTTGTCGCTCTTGGCCACCACGAGGAGCCCGGAAGTGTCGCGGTCCAGCCGGTGCACGATCCCCGGGCGGAGCCGCCCCCCCACCCCCGGGAGGTCGGGGACGTGAAAGAGGAGGGCGTTGACGAGGGTGCCGGCGCGGTGCCCGGGAGCCGGGTGCACCACCATCCCGGCGGCCTTGTCCACCACGAGCAGGTGCTCGTCCTCGTAGACGATGGACACGGGGAGGTCCTCGGGAAGCATCTCCACCGTCTCGGCGGGGGGGATCTCCACCACCACCTCGCTTCCTTCCTCCACCCGCTCCGACTTGCGGGGCGCGTGTCCGTCCACGAGCACCCGACCCTGCGCCACCAGCGCCTGCACGCGGGTGCGGGAGAGCTCCAGGCGATCCGCGACGAAGCGGTCCAGCCGCCCCTTCTCCCCGGGGCCGACCCGGAGCGACTCGGTGCGCGTCCCGCCCTCCAGCGCGCCCACACCCGCCCCGCTACACCGGGACGGCCCGCAGGGCGATGCGCGCGGCGAGCCCGTTCAGCTCCACGTCCCGCACATGGGGGAACGCGTCCCCCTCGGACCCGTCACCGGTACTCACCGAGACGGCCAGGGTTTCTCCCGCGATGAACGAGCGGTGGGCCGCCGCCGCCTCGCGGACGGCATCCGCGCCGCCCAGGGCCAGCTCGATCCTGTCGGTGATCTCCAGCCCCGCGTCCTTCCGGAGCCGCTGGATGCGGTTCACCAGCTCCCGGGCCAGCCCCTCGGCGCGGAGCTCGTCGTCCAGCGCCGGATCCAGCGCCACGGTGACACGTCCCTCGGCCTTCACCACCAGGTCCCCGGTGGCTTCCTGGGCCACCTCCAACTCTCCGTCGAGGACGGCGTGGCGCGCCCCGTCCAACTCGAACTCCACCGCGCCTCCCTCGCGCCAGGCGAAGAGCGCCTCCTGGGGAAGCGCCTTGATGGCGTCGGCGGCCGCCTGGGTCCTTTTCCCGAAGCGCGGACCCAGGTTGCGGAAGTTCGGGCGCGCGACGAGGCGCACCAGCTCCTGGGCCGACGAGGCGAAGATCACGCGCTTCACGTTCAGCTCGTCCCGAACCAGCTCCACCACGCCCTCATCCACCGCCCGACCGCCAGGGATGACGGCGTGGAGCGCGCGCAGGGGCTGGCGCACCCGGATCCTGACGTCCTCCCGGGCCGCACGTCCCAGGGAGACCAGCGCCCGGGCCACGTCCATGTCGGCCTCCAGCGCCTGGTCGCCGCCCTCGGGTCGCTGGGGGTAGCGCTGCAGGTGCACACTGTCGCCCGTGAGGGCCCGGTGCACCCAATCCGCCGCGAACGGCACGCAGGGAGCGGTAAGCAGGCACACCGTGCGCAGCGCGTCGTAGAGCGTGCGGAAGGCGGCCCGGGCGTCGGCGTCGTCGGTGTTCCCCCAGAAGCGGGGGCGGCACCGGCGGACGTACCAGTTGGACAGGTCCTCCACGACGAAGTCGCCCAGCTCACGGTACGCCCGCGTGATCTGGTAGCCGTCCAGCTCGCCCATGACCGCGAGGGTCAGGGTGTCCAGGCGGGACAGGAGCCAGCGGTCGATGAGGGGACGCTCCGCCGGAGCCGGGTCGGCATCCGATGGCTCCCACTTGTCCACGCGAGCGTAGAGGGCGAAGAACTTGTACGTGTTGAAGAAGGTATCGAAGAACTTCCGCGCCGCCTCCTTCATCCCCTCCGGGTCGTAACGCTTCGGCACCCACGGATTGGACGACGTGACGAGGTACCAGCGCACCGCATCGGCCCCGTGCTCGGCGATGGCATCCCAGGGGTTCACCACGTTCCCCTTGGATTTGCTCATCTTCAGGCCTTCGGAATCCAGGATGAGGTCGTTGACCACCACGTTCCGGAACGCCGGCCCACGGCCCAGCATGGTGGAGATGGCCAGGAGCGAGTAGAACCACCCCCGGGTCTGGTCCAGCCCCTCGCAGATGAAGTCCGCCGGGAAGTGGGCCTCGAACTCCGCCTGGTTCTCGAATGGATAGTGCCACTGGGCGTAGGGCATGGACCCGGAGTCGAACCAGACGTCCACCACCTCGGGAGTGCGCTTCATGGCGCCCCCGCACTCCGGGCAGGCGAACTCCACCTCGTCGATGAACGGGCGGTGGAGGTCGAACCCTTCGGGGAGCCCGCCGGCTGCCTCCGTCAGCTCCGAGAGGGAGCCGATCCAGCGCACGTGGGAGCGGTCCTTCTGGCAGACCCACACGGGGAGCGGAGTCCCCCAATACCGGTCCCGGGAGAGCGCCCAGTCCACGTTCCCACGCAGCCACTCGCCGAAGCGCTTCTCCCCCACCTCGGGCGGGAACCAGGAAATCCGGCCGTTGTTGTCCAGGAGCTGCTGCTTGAGCGTCGACGTGGCGGCGAACCAGGAGTCCCGGGCCACATACAGGAGCGGCGACGAGCAGCGCCAGCAGTGGGGATAGCTGTGCACCGCGGTGCCGATGTGCCAGAGCACGCCACGGGCGCGGAGCTCTTCCACCAGAGGCGCGTCCGCGTCCTTGGCGAACATCCCGCCCACCAGCGGGATCTCCGGGAGGAAGCTGCCGCCGTCGTCCAGGGGGTTCAGCATGGGGAGGCCGTGGCGCTGCCCGGCCGCGTAATCGTCGGCGCCGAACGCCGGGGCCATGTGCACGATCCCGGTGCCGTCCTCGGCGCTCACGAACTCCTCGGCCACCACCGTCCACGCGTTCATGGGGTCGGCGGGCTCGGGGACCAGGTCCAGGGGCCGGCGGTAGCGCAGCCCCACGAGCGCATCCCCGCGGTGGCGCGCCACCACCTCCACACCCTCGCCGAAGATCCGCTCCGAGAGGGCCTCGGCCACGATGTAGCGCTTCCCGTCCCGGGCTACCTCCACGTAGTCCAGCCGCGGGTGCACCGCCAGCCCCACGTTGGAGGGAACGGTCCAGGGCGTGGTGGTCCAGACCAGGAACGCCCGAGCGTCGGGGTCTGGAGCCCCGTCGGGGCCCACGATGTCGGCGACGAAGGTGAGGGACGGATCTTCGACGTCCTTGTATCCCTGCGCCACCTCGTGGGAGGAGAGCGCCGTACCGCACCGCGGGCAGTAGGGCACGCTCTTGTGCCCGCGGTACAAGAGCCCCTTGTCGGCCAGCGTCTTCAGGACCCACCACACCGACTCGATGTACTCGGTGTGGAAGGTCACGTAGGGGCGCCAGTACTCGAGCCAGTACCCGATGCGCTCGGAGAGCTGCTCCCACTCCTCCTTATAGGTGAAGACCGAGTCCCGGCAGACCTGGTTGAAGCGCTCGATCCCCACGGCCTCGATCTCGGGCTTGCCGCTGATCCCCAGCTTCTTCTCTGCCTCGATCTCCACCGGCAGGCCGTGGGTGTCCCAACCCGCGATGCGGGTGACGCTTCTCCCCTCCAGGGAGCGGTGCCGGCACACCAGGTCCTTGATGGTCCGGCTGATGATGTGGTGCAGCCCCGGCCGCCCGTTGGCGGTGGGCGGCCCTTCGTAGAACACGAACGGGTCGCCGTCGGCGTTGGCCTCCAGGGTACGGCGGAACAGATCCTCCTCCCGCCAGCGGGCGAGGATCTCCTTCTCCACGGCGAGGAGGGACTCGGGAAGCTCGGGATAGCGCATGTCGGGCACGGGCGCGCGCGCGGGGCTCAGCCCCCGCGCGCGTCCTCGTCGTCCTTCGTCGTCTGCGGGCTGGCGGAGAACAGGTCGTGCCCTTCCGACCGGTATCGTCCCGCCAGCTCGTCCACGGACGCATCCGGCGGCGGGGGCACGTCCTCGAGCACGTCGGGGAGGTCGGGGGCGCCCTCGGGGCTCCGGCCGCCGCCCAGGTTCAGATCGATGGGCCGCTCCTCCAGAGGGGGACGCCCCTCTTCCACCGTGACCACGTCCATCTCCCGCTCCAGGAGCTGGCGGAAAGCGCGCAGGAAGCGGTGCCGCCGGCGCTCCATCTCCTCCAGAGCGTCCTGGGCCTGGTCCAGACGGCGCTCGGCGTCGCGGAAGCGCGTGCGGATCTCCGCCTCCACCTCGGCGAGCTGCCGGCGCGCCTCGGCCTGGGCCTCGGTCAGGACGAACTCCGCCTGGCGCTGGGCCTGGGTCTTCATCTCGCTCCTGAGTTCCTGCGCGGTGACCAGCGCCTCCTGCACCGCTTTCTCCCGCCCCGACCAGGAGGCGACCTGCTGCTGCAGCGCCTCGGTTCGCTCGCGGAGCAGCATGTTCTCCCGTACCAGGACCTCCATCCGCTCGGCCACGAGCTCCAGGAAGACATCCACCTCCTGCGGATCGTAGCCCCGCATGAGCTTCCTGAAGTCCCCTCGCTTGTTCCTGACGTCGAGCGGT
>CAZJFX010000089.1:0-14732 GCA_964545395.1 uncultured Gemmatimonadaceae bacterium
CTTTTTATGCCCTGACTATGTCTCGGCTAGCTTCGTGGTGAATAAGGCGGGGTAAGGAAGAGCGCCTCCGGCCCGTTGGGATCGCTTCCCCCTTCACACCGCAGCCACCACGGCTCCCAACTGCTCGTACCTGCGACCGCGCCGGCCAGCCGACCGCGGGCCAGGGGCGCGCTGGACAGCCGTGCGAGACGCTTCGCGAGCGGTCTTTGCTCCACAGCGGCGCGGAGGTAGAACCGGATCAGCGCAGGCGCGAACCTCCGTGCGTTCACGCCGACGAGGACGTCCGGCACCACGGTCCCGGAGTCGAGCCGGAGATCCTGGTACCGGAACACCACGGGCACGCGGCCGAGGCCCGGCGCTGTACCACGATTGTGGTACGAGTACAAGCACCCATGGTGACGTGGGGTGCGACTGGATGGAGCAACGGCCGGGAATGGCGGATCTTCGACACGGCACGACACTAGCGATACCGCCGCGCCGAGGGGATGGCTGGCTGGGTCGGTGCAGCCTGCACCTGGCTGTTCGTGTCGGTGTGCCCCTCACATCGCCGCCACCAACGTGGCGATGGGGAGGAACATGGGCTGGGGATCGCCGTGGATCATTCCCTCTCGCACGCCCTCGAGGGGAACGAAGCCGAAGGACTCGTAGAACGGCACGGCCCCCGGCTTGGCGTCGGCCACCACGCCGATGCAGCCCAGGCGGTCACGTTGCTCGACGGCGAGTCCGAGCACGTGGCGGAGGAGCGCCTTGCCGATCCCCATCCCCTGGGCGCGGGTATCGACGCCCAAGCGGGCCAGGCGCAGAACCGGCAGGGGATAAGCAGGCAGGCGTCCGCTCAGCGGGCCGCTCGGAACGCTGGCCCTCTCGACAGACGACGCGGCGACCGTGGCGAACCCGACGACCTGCGCCTCCACCACCGCAACGTAGGTAACGGCCAGGTGGAGCTTGAACTGGTTCTGGCCGGCGTAGTGCTGGAAGAAGCGGTCGAGCTGGGGCTCCCCGCAGGAGAACCCGCGGCGGTCGTCACTGCGTTGGAGGGGGCGGACCTCAACCTTCCCGGCCACGCATCAACTCACGGAGGGCGCTGGTGGGTTCGGAGGGGTGCTCGACCGCGGCAACGAGACGGTCGAAGGCTTCGTCCTCGAGGACCAGCCGCGCCGGGATGAAGGCCTCGTCGGGCAACTCGGTGCGCGCCTCCATGAAGAAGAGGAGCGCCTGCTCCACCACGAAGTTCTTCTTGAGCCCGTGGCTCTCGGTGAACCGGTCGAGCCGCTCCCTGGTGGCCGTGGAGATGGTGGCCGAGATCTGGGACTGGACGCTCACCAGGCCCTCCGCAGCGGAAGATAATGGAAAAACAGGTGTGACCATGGAAAACCTAGCGCTGCCGGGGATGGGGCTCAATACGGGATGGCGCCTACCCTCGTTGTGCTCGTCGGGCGCCGGAATGGATGGTCCGGCCGGCTCAGGCCTGCATCACCCTTCCGCCCCTGGGCTCGGGAATCGGCCGGCCGAGTCCCTTGGCCGTCTCGATCCAGTGGTCGATGACGGTCTCCACGTTCTCGAGCGCCTCCTGGTAGGACGCGCCGTCGACCGCACATCCCGCCGGCTCAGGGACCTCGGCGACGTACGCCCCGTCGTCGGTGCTCCAGTAGAGGATGATCTCGTAGCGGTGCCTACCGTTCGCCATGGCGCGCCAGCCTGTACTCGAGGATCACGTGACGGACCTGCTTCACCTGGTACGGCTTCGCCATCCCACCTCGAGGCTGGAGGTTCAGGATTTCGTCCATGCCCCGCCCGGGTGAGGATATGATGGCTCCCTGCGGATCTGCGCCGAGGCCCGACGCTGCACGGCTTCCATCCGGCCGGGCGCGTGCAGCTCCTCACCGCACCCGGTGCAGCGGGAGAAAAGGAGATGATCACGGCGTGCCCTACGGCGCTGTTCAGGATGTGGACGGGGCCGTAGACCGGGGCGCCCTCACCCGGCGTGAGGAAGGTGGCATTATGCTACCGCCGAGTAAGACTGGGCAGGGCTCAGGGGCGGCAAGCCCTACCCGCTGACCCGAACCCTCACTCCCGCCCGCCCGCGACTCCGCGACCGCGGCTTCACCACGATCTCCACGTCACGGTCCAGCGCATTGAGGAACCGGACCAGGCGCTCCAAGGAGAACCCGCTGATGCGACCGTTCAGGAGGTTGGACACCACCGGCTGGCTTGCTCCGAGGATCTGTGCCGCCTGGGCCTGCGTCATGTTGCGCCCCCGGATGATCTCCCCGATGCGAAGGACCAACGCCGCCTTGCTGAGGAGTTCTTCCGCGTCCGGAAGGCCCAGGTCAGCGAAGATGTTGCCGCTCCCCTCCTCGACCCGCGTGTTCTCGGTCATGGCCTCGTTGAACTTCCGGATCAGCTCCTCGAAGACCGTCCCCATCGTGTGGTTGTCGATCACGGAGGGGTGGAGGTCTACGTTCTTGAAGCGCTCCAGCACCAGGAAGAGGACCCCGGCCTCGTCCAGTTCCGTGATGGTGCCGTCGAAGTCGAACTTCTCCAGCACCTCCCGCATGTTGGGGCTGAAGCCCGCCAGGTAGTTCCTCAGGTTCTTCGCCAGGTTCGGCGCGTCCTGGAGGAGCTTCTCGAAGTCGTAGAGGGACGTGTTGTAGAAGGCGTAGCCCGACGTCTTGCGGAGCAGGTCGTCCGGGTTGTCCAGCTTCCCCTTGATCTGCGCGTTGCGCTTCAGGACCGCCTGCTTGGTGTCCGCCAGCACGCAGTCGATGCGGCGCAGCACCGTGGCGGCAGGATGACGTCCTGGTACCTGCTGCGCCGGAAGTCGTCACGGAGCAGGTCGGCGACGCCCCAGAGGAAGGAGACGATTTCGGGGTGGGTCACTTGGATCCTTCCAATCCTGGTTGGACCATCATCGCAGGAGCCCTAGGGTCGGCCCGCGTGCCCGTAGACGTCAAGTCGCATCGTGAGTAGCCGCGCCAGATCCACGGGTAACGGGATCCTCTCCGCGAGTTTGTCCGTGGCCCACTCGTCCAGCTCCATCTTCTCTCCCATCACCACGTTGAACCAACGTTCGCGGTCCTTCACAACCCTGAATTGCTTTTCATCCTGGGTCGCCTCCAGGAACGGCTCGTAGACCACGATCGGAAGGCCGGTGGTCTCCGCCTTGCTGCCGAGCCGGTCCAGCCGCCCCGTGCGCTGCTCCAAGACGCTGGGGTTCCAGTCCAGGTCGTGGTGGATCGTATGGCGGCAGTCGAGATGCAGATCCACGCCCTCGGCCATCACCGAGCTTGCGATCAGCACCTCTGGGTAGAATGGCGTGTTGAAGGCTAGCATAAGGCGATGCCGGGTTTCGGGCTTCACCTCGCCATTGGCCAGGCGCACGTTCGGCAGCAGTTGAAGGGACCGGTCACCCCCATCTTCTCCGAGATCCAGAGGGGTGAGGGCACGAATCGCGCCCGTTTGAATGGTGTCGAGGGCTTCCAGCAGTTCCTCCCGCTCCGTTGGCACGCGCCCTGCCACGAAGGTTCCGAACTCCAGGAACTTGTCCGTCAGGGAGCGGCCGGAGGCGTCCTTCTTCTCCAGGGCTCCCGCCAACGCGTCCCGCCTGTCGGCCGCACCGAGGTCGAGATCGCGAGCGATGAAAACCGGCGTGCGAAGAAAGCGGCGAACCACGCTCGCAGCCCGATCCAGATCGCTCCCGTCGTGGAGTCCGCTCGCCCCGAGGTGGCGTCGGATTTCCTGCTCCGCCATCCGGGTTACGGGCGCATCCGCGTCGAAGAACCGGTCCCCGAACAACTCCAGCTCCTGCCAGACACGGTCGGACTCCCGTGGATTTAAGCCCAGCTTGGCCGCCGCCCTCTCCACGAGTGCCGCCTGGATGACGCGAGAGACATGGTTGCGCAGGGCCCGGCCTGTGTGCCGGTAGAAGCAGAACACCAGCGACTTCTCTCCCGCCTCCCAGAGCTTGAGCACGCGGCCGACTGTCGCCTGGATCTTGGGATGTGCGGCGCGGATGCCGATGTCCTGGGCGGGGAGCGCGGCATCGATCTGCCGGAGATACCACAGAGCCTCCTGCGACAACCCGCCGGGCCCGTTACCAGGCACATCGTCCAGGATATCGCCGGCCTGCTGGGCTCGCCGTGTCTCGCGGTAGGCCTCGAACGAGGAAGCCAACCCTTCTGCGAAGTAGGCCCGCACGCTTTCCTCACGGCGGTGGCCCTCGGCGGACACCACAGCCTGGGCACGAGCCGCCAACAGGAAGGGCAGAACGGTCGCTCCCGTCACCTGCAGGCCACCGGTTTCGCCCTCGCGGTCCGATTCGATCCCGCTGCCTGGTCGTACCGATCGCCGATGGTCCCGGTCGGCGCGAACGTGACGGATCACCCACGGCCGCAGGTGCTGCTCGGCAGTTCGGATCTTGGACTCCACCTCTCGGATCAGGTTCGCCACGGCAGACGCAGAGTCGGTGAGATCGGTGCGCCCCCACCAGCCGGGCTCTTGTGCAATATCCTCGGGGCGCACCCTTCCCCACGAGCGGTCCAGCCGAAGGGCCGCAGCCTGGGCCGCGTCGAGGACGGTGCTCAAGTCGTCCAAGGTCGCACGGAAGGCATCGCGGCTGAGCCGTTTGTGCCACCGAATGCCCTCGAAACGACGGAGCACCTCGACCAGCTCGTGGTGCCCGAGCTGGAATGGCGTGGCGGTGAGAAAGAGCATACGGTCGAACACGCCACACAGCGCGCCGCGTAGCCACATCTCGTCCTCGTTGTCAAACAGGGAGGAGATACGCGTACCCGGGTTCTTCAGGTGGTGGGCCTCGTCCATGATGAGCAGAGGCAGTCTGACGCGGATCCGCGCCAGGTACTCCTTCCAAGACTCGTCGAGCGCTGCCTTCAGCGCGGCACGCAGCTCCCGCAAGCGTTCGTCCAGGTACTTGCTCTGATTGAGTGGCACCTCGTGGAGGACGGCCTGGATGTCTGTGAGGTCGGCTGCATCGATCGCCTTGAGGAGCGCCGCCGGCACCGGTTCATCGCCCAGGTCCTCTCCCGTGAGACGTTCGACAACCCCTCGCCAGTTCTCCGGCGGGGCACGAAGCAGTCGCTCTACCAGGTCAGGGTCCCGGAATGGCCTGTGGCGCAGGATGCGCCATGCCCAATGACAAAACGCACGCCTCTGCCGATCCAAGTCCCGCTGCCATCGGAATGCCGTGCGAATGATCGCCAGCTGGACGAAGGGGTCCTTGAGCGAATGCGTGAGAGCGCCGTGGCTGAGGAAGATCACGTGATTCCGGCGCGACGCCGGATCATCCAGGAGCTTCAGGAACTCGACCCCGCGCGTGACGGTGTGGTCCGTGGCGCGGACCTTCCTACCGGGGCCGAGGCACTTGTCCCGGAAGTACCCCCAATCCCGGGGCCACTTCTCCTTCACTCCCGGTGGAATCATCACTACCACCGGGGCCCGGCGTCCGATCGACTCCGCGACGGACACCGCTACAGCCAGCGCCACGAACGTCTTCCCCATCCCCACCTCGTCGGCCAGCACGACGCCCGGCTGCGTCTGGAGGCGCTCAAGGATAGCCTGGGCCGTGGCCATCTGCCGCTGCGCGTCCTCTCGCGGGATACGCTCGTTGGCCAGCGAGATCCGGGGTGAGAGGGTCCAGCTCATACCCCTGCCTTCCGGAACGCCTTGGCCGCGTATGCCATGAGTCGCTCGTCTCCGGCGTCGCAGTCTCGCCGCATGTGGTCGAGAGCCCGGACCGTCTCCCTCACCCTTGACTTCACCTCGTCGATCGGGATGACCCCAGCTGTTCGGCTCCAATCCACTCTGGAAAGGGTCAGAGCCAGCTCCCCCAGCAGGAACGCTCGCTCACCTTTCAAGAACGAACCGGGCTCGTCCGCACGACCAAGGCTCTCAGCCACTGCAGTAGGGCCAACCGGCCCATTGAGCCGCCACTCCAGGGCGTCCAGGGAGCCAGCCGGTCGCTCCAACCGTTGCTTGAGGCCCATCAAGGCGGCCGAGACCTGGCGGGCTCGCGCAAGCAGACGGCCGGTTCCCGAGTAGCGCTTCAGCGGGTCCATCTCGTCGACGTGATCCGCATGGCCGCTCTCACGCGCCACCAGGAACCTGGCGAGGCTCTCGTGGATCGGACGCGTCGACGCAAGTGCTTGCAGGAGCGCCTGCGCGGGCAGGTCCCTCAATTCCTCAGGCGCGGGCAGCTTGCCGGGCTCGGTCACATTCACGGCCCACCCCGCGCCGGCCTGTCCACCCTTGCTCTCCCATGTTACCTCGAGGAACAAGGGGAATCGATCGCCGCTCACCACCACGTCGATGCGCTCGGGCGAGCCTGCAGCCATCCATGCGCCGTGATCCATCAGTACGATCCCGGAGATCGGATCACGAACAGCCCAGTGGCTGGGGAGATCGGGTGGGCCGAAGATCAGCTCGAGCTTCGGGACGTCGGGATGCAGCAAGCACTCGCGGAATCCCCAGGGAAGGACGGACAGAGGCTTGTCCTCCGCGTCCTCCTCGGGGGCCCACTCGGCGGTGGACAGATCCAATGGGTCGCCGGCACTGAACAACGCGCGGAGCGCTCCCGCCTCCTTCGATTCGGCGCGAGCCGTCACCGCCAGGTTCAGCTCGAGGTTCGCCCGGAAGGGCGATAAGGCCAGGCCGGCAGCCGTGAAGTTCGAGGAGCCCACAAGCGCCGTGGTCCACTCCTCGTTCTCCAACAGGAGCGCTTTCCCGTGGAGACGACGCACCTCGTCGGCCTGAAGCTGCCGGAAGGGTTTGAACGCGACCTCCATGCGGGACGAGAGGGACCGTAAGAGGCAGGACGGCGCCCGAAGGACCGTCCGCTGATCCATGCTGTCCACCGGGATGACGAAGGTCACCGTGGTAGGCCCACGCTGCGCCATCAACCCTGCCAGCGCTATGCCGGCCAGCGACTTCTCCTCGTGGGTGTCGAAGAATGGGGACATGACCACGGCACGCCGTGGCGGCCCACCTCGCAGGATTCCGGCCAAGCGTGGAACGACTCCCTTGTCCGGTCCCCCGGCCACCACATCCAGCTTGAGCCCAGGCGGGAAACTCGCGGGCAAAGAGAAGCTGGCCATCAGATTGCCGGCCAGCGCGACAGTGTCGAGGGCTCGAGCCAAGGGGCCCGGTCGCTCCGGGTCGCCGGGCGCCTTCTCAAGGATGCCCTTCACCGCCTCCAACAGTGCGTTGAAGAGCGATGCGGGCAGGCGCCCGCCCGCGAGGGCATCCACCGCGAGCCCGGTCTCGACGTTGTATCTGTAGCCCACCTCGGTGAGGTTCGCCGAGGTGACTAGGATGCGCATGAGTCGCTGCCACACCAGGACGGCCACCTTCGCGTGCTGGACGCCGCTCGGGACGCCTGCGGGAAGCACATCCCAGCGAAGGGACCGTCCTTCCCGCACCTCACTCCGATCCACCACCACGCAGACGCGGGTCTCAGCCAGCCGCTCCTCCTGCTCGATCAGGAACGCCAAGTCGAGCTCGCGATTCTCGCCACGTCTGGAGTCCAGCCCCAGGAAGCGGGACAAGCATTCACCTTCGAAGAAGTCGGGCTCGAACGTGAACGTCGTCGCGAGGCAGGCCAGGGGGCGCCCGGAGCCTTCGGGCGGAAGCCAGTAGTCTAGGAGACGGCCGGTGCGTTCGCTCATCGCAGGTCGCGGAGGAACTCCTGGACGGCACCGACGCGGTAGGGGTGCACGAAGTCCTCGGTGAGTGCCGGTGGCTGATCCAGACGGTAGGGCGGGCGTACGACGAATGCGCCGTCGATGTCCTCGAACCACGGTCGCTTGCCGGCGGGGGGCTTTGCCTGCTGGACGTCCCTGTGCCGAGCGAGGAGCTCCTCGGCGAGGACCACCGGGTCGTTCATGTCCCGGAAGCGGCCAAAGTCGGCCTCGAAGGACGCGCCCCGCCCGACGAGCTCTAAGGCTTCGGCTGCGCCGACGTACGCTCCGGGAAGCAACCGCACGAGGGCCATGAGGAGGGGTTCCCCTGCAAGCTCGCCCAAGTGGATCGGTTTGGTACCCGCCGCCGTGGAGGCACGCCGAAGGACGTCGAGCCCCGTGTGTAGCAACCGCGCGAGACGCTCGTACGTCAGCACCGCCTCCAACATCCTCGCCATGGCTGGCGATGCCTGACCCGAGATCGCCTCGATCGCCGCAGTCTCGGACAAGGTCTGATCTATCTCGCGTATCCCGAGCACGAACTCCCGCTGGAGCGGCTGCGAGGGATCCATGAGCCACTGCGTGAGCAGCGCGCGCTCCTGCGGTCCCGCGCCGTCCGGCCGAAGCGTGCTGGCCAGGCGAGACCACACGTACGACTTCGCGGGAAGCGTGATCCCCTCAGGTCCCAGGCCCACGGACACCTCGCGGGTAATCGCGTCCAGGAGCCGTCGTCCCTCGGAGTGCGGCCGACCGTCTGCGTAGCCTGTCACGCCTTGTTCCCGTTCCCATGCGCGCAACAGCTGGTCGCCGCGCTCGAGAAGCCCCAGGTCCCTATCGACGACGCGCATCCCGATGGCAAGCCGCTTGTAGATGCCTTGGAACCCGAAGACCTTGGGCGTCTTCAGGTACGAGAGCGCGTCGAGGTGTCGGCCCCGCACACGCGCTGCACGAGCCTTCTCGATGCCGGGCACCCGGATCGTCGCTTCCCTCGGGAAGTCCCGCTGCGCCGCGAGGGCCTCCGCGAGGATCCACTCGAAGACCAGGTAAGGCGGCGTCACCCCATCTTCTGCGACCTCGTCACGAAGCGTGTCGAGTGCGCGCGCTGCCACCGCGATGGCCGTTACGAAGCGGATCCTCCACATACGGGCCGTGATCCATGGCGCGAGCTCGTCGGCTAGCCCCTCCGCCAGGGTGAACATGCCGAGTGGATAGAGCGTTCCCTCACCCGCGACAGGCGGGTCGTAGGCGCTGAGGTGAGGTAGGTGGAGGCCGTGAATCATGGGATGCTCGCAAGCCGGCCGCTGATCCAGGGGCTGCACGATGCCTGAGAGCGCCCAGTCATTGCCTCTCTCACCTCCCCCTCATCCCCACCCGCACCAACCTCGCGATCATCCCCTCCCTCCCCACCCCCAATACCATCTCCCGGATGGGCCCGAGCGTTTCCGCGGAGCCGAGCGGCCACCCGTGGTGGGCGCGCGGAGCGCGAGCTTCACGCTGGCCGCGAGACCTTCGAGCGAAGTGAGAAGAAACGTCCGTGGAGTGCGCCCCCGCGTTCCGGAGCTCCACCAGCTTCTCCAGTTCGCGCGGGAGGAGCCCCAGGACCCACGAGGCGTCGTGCGGCAGCTGCTGCCGGATCGCCGTCTGCACCGGGCCCTCCTGGGTCAGCAGGACCCGCATCGCCCCGAGCGTCTGGTGCGGCACCGTGCCCCCCAGGTCCAGCACCCGCCCGTCCACGCGCACCTCCTGCTCCGCGGGAGGCCGGGACCGGAACGCCTTCTTCAGCGCAGGGAACACAAGCGCGTTCAGCTCCGTCTCCACCGCCTTGGCGTACTCCACGGCCACCCCGGACAGGTCGAACCCGGGGTCGTCCCGCCGGGCCCGGAAGACCGCCTCCGCCGAGGCCAGGAACGAACGCGTGGCCGGCTCCATGGCCGCCCACAGGTCCCGCCCGAACAGGTTGTCCCGGAGCTCCCGGCTCATCCGCTCCGTATCGCTCCGGAGCGCAGCGGCCCGCTCGGCCCAGAGTCCACCCTCGGTGAGGGCGTCCCGGTCCGAGAACCACTGGGCCTCGGGCTCCCGGTGCACGATGAGGGGCAGGTCCACCATCCCCCCGTAGAGCGACACCGGCCGGTCGTGGTAACCCACGTTGTGGAGCTTGCCCGCCTCCTCGATGACCGCGGGCGTGTCGTCGCTGTCGCGCACGTCCTCGTCCGTGACCTCCCCCACCTCCGCCACGTAGAGCGAGCGATAGTCGGTGAGGTAGAGGTGCGTCTCGGTCCCCGCGTGGGCCTGGGCGTCCAGCGCCGTCACCTGGTCGTGATGCTTGAGCCGCCCCTCCCGGTTCTTCGAGCGGATCTTCCCCCACCACACGTACACGTCCTCGGCCTCCGCCTGGCCGGCCGCGCGGCGCCGGCTCCACTCCAGCAGGAGCGACAGGTGCACGTCCAGCGCGTCCCCCGAGTAGGCGGGGTTCCAGACGGCGAGGAGGTGGAGGGGGCGGGTCATGTCGGGCGTGCCGAGCACTCCCTTCGGTGGAGAGGTTCACACCGTTCTTGCGGGACCGGGCCTTCGGGAAGAGGCAGGCGGAGGGTGGGGTCCCACACGGGCAGAATGGGGCGTGCGGAATGGGACCGCAACGGGGGGACGACGGCCAGAGCGGCGGCGGGGCCGTCGTCCCCTATGGGCATTCTCGCGCCCGGCCGGCGGGTCATCATCTATCCAAGCCCCCAACGCGCCTTCCAACGCTCCCTCGGAAGTCGTTGTGAGGGAGAGTGGGGGAGTCCTCGGGGCGGACAATCCCCCGAAGGCCCTTCGATCGCCGAGGCACGAGTGTCCAGAGAGGTCGTGATCTACACCGACGAGTCGAAGGAGGGTGGGCCCTACTACGCCAGTTTCTACGGTGGGGCGCTCGTGGAGTCCACGCAGCTTGGGGGCGTGATCGAGACTCTCGAAGCGGCGAAGGCGGCGGTGGGGATCGGCGCCGAAGTGAAGTGGCAGAAGGTTTCAGCCGGGTACCTGGACCGCTATTTGGCCCTCGTGAACACGCTCTTTGACGTGGTGGACAGCGGGCAAATCAAGATCCGCATCATGTTCCGGCACCGGCTCGTGGAATCCAAGCGGTTGGACGCCTACCGGCGGGAGCACGCTTACCACCTGCTGTACTACCAGTTCGTCAAGCACGCCTTCGGCTTGCAGTTCGCGACGGACGGGGTGACACCGCTCCGGGTGCGCCTTTATCTGGATGACCTGCCCGACACGCGGGAGAAGAACGAGACGTTCAAGGGCCACCTGGCCGGGCTCGAGCACAGTCCAGCGTTCCGCCGCGCGAAGGTCCTGATCCCGCGGGACCAGATCGCCGAAGTCCGATCGCACGACCACGTCGTCATGCAATTCCTGGACGTGGTCCTGGGTGCGATGCAATTCCGTCTGAACGACCACCACAAGCGCAAGCCGGAGGGTGCCGCGCGTCGCGGGAAGAAGACGGTCGCCAAGGAGACGGTCTACCGGGAGATCAACCGGAGAATCAGGGGGATCTACCCCCACTTCAACATCGGCGTGACCACGGGCCTTCGTGGCACTCACGCCAATCGTTGGCTGGACCCCTACCGGCACTGGTGCTTTCAGCCCGCCGACGGAGAACTCGACCCCGGCCGGGTCAAACCCAGGTAGAGCAGCAGATGGAGCCCCAATGAAATGGGTCCCGCCGTCGCTATGCCCCCAAAAGGGCGTATCCCAGGTGGAACCTGGGACTTCGCGACCGGCAGGACCCGTATGGAAGCTAGTGCTGCGTGCCTTCCCTCACAATGCTCGGTTGGGACGCCCTGTGTCTCCACCGGCCGTGCGGCCCTTCGCCCCCATGGAGCACGATCAAGGGATGAACTGGAGGATAGTGCCTCCGCCACCCGTCCAGGATGGCGCTGGTGTCAACGCACTCCCTTCGGTGGGGAGGTTCACACCGTTCTTGCGGGACCGGGCCTTCGGGAAGAGGCAGGCGGAGGGTGTGGTCCCACACGGGCAGAATGGGCCCGATGGAGGGGAATGCGCAACCGGGTTTGGCGCGGCCGCCCGCTCGAGGCGAGCCGGGGCCCATCGCGCCATGCCGTCGCCCCTCGAACCGTGCGAGTGTCTCTCGGCCGCATCGAGGGTCGGCCACGGCTCGCCAGCCTTGAACAACGTCAGGGCAACCGACTATCATGAAATATCCACGATATTTCATGATACGGGAGGCCCGATGATCAACCTCATGGACATCCACTCACTCTCCGATTTCCAGCGCAACGTGCGGGCGCACGTCAAGCACCTCCGCAAGACAGGACGCCCTGAGGTGCTCACCGTCCATGGGCGGGCAGAGCTCGTGGTGCAGAGCGCAGCCGCGTACCAGAAGCTCCTCGACCTGGCGGCCCACGCCGCCGCGATCGTCGGAATCCAAAGGGGCCTCCAGGGCGTGGAGGCCGGGACCGGCGAGGCTGCCGAGGACGCATTCGCTTCCCTCGAGCGTGAGCTCGGGATCTCGGAGCGGCCGTAGTGCTGAAGGTCATCCTCGAGCTCGAAGCCAAGAACAACCTCCGCGCCCACTACCGGTACCTGCAGACCCATAGCCCCGGCTCCGCGTACCCGGAGCAATGGTATGCGGGAATCCGAGCGGCCATCCGCGATCTCGCCACCACCGCGGAGGAGTGCGGCCTGGCGTACGAGGATCGTTTCTTCACCGAGGCGATCCGCCAGCGATTGCACGACTCCTACAAGATCCTCTTCACCATCCGAGGCAATCGCGTCCACGTGCTCCACATCCGGCACCAGGCCCAGAACCCCCAGGATCTCCTCGGTTGAGGGAGCCTCCCGTGCCCAGGTCCAGGCCCACTTCCGACGTCGCGGAGCAGGCTCGAGCACTGCCTCAGAGTCCAACGCGGAAGACGTTGACGACATTCTATCTGATGAGCATCGCGCAGGCGGAGCGCCTCTATGAAGAGCACGTGGCTCGACTCCGACAGGAAGGGCTGATCCCATGACGACCCCATTCGCCGACCTCCTGGCCTCGCTCCCCGAAGAGCGGCGCAGGAGGAGCTGGGCCGCGCGCTCAACATCAACCAGGCATCGGTCTCGAAGCTCGAGCGACGGACGGACATGTACATCAGCACCCTTCGGCGCGTCGTCGAAGCCATGGGAGGAGAGCTCGAGATCACCGCGCGCTTCGCCGAGGGGCGCGTCCGCATCCGGCAGTTCGGGGAGCTGTAGCCCACCCCACTCTCCCCGCCCCGTCCACGCGCCCGGCGACGCGTAGGCCCCAGAATCGAGGTCGGATCAGGAGTGGGGGCGCCGGGGAGGCGCGTCGGGTGGGGCCGGGCCGGAGGGCCGCCTGCGGAGCCGCGGCGGGTCGCTGCCGTGCCAAGCTTCCTCCGTGGTGGGTGGGAGGCCGGACGGGTCCGGCCGCGCACCAGGATGGAGGAGGGGTGTGACAGGGCATCCGGCCATGGGAGCGCCCCGTTCGCGAGGTCATCCTTCACCTGGCGGCGGCCCCGCTGGCGCCTTCTGCATATCGAGTGTCCGACTTGACAGCAGGTGCAATACGTCAGTACATATGTACTGACCCCCATCGCGGTGAGGAAACCATGTCTTACGTTGGTAAGGCTACCCGGACAGGCAATTCGAAGGCGCTCCGCTTTGAGAGTGCCCTGTTCACCTCTCATCCTGAATTCGCTGAGGGTGAGGTGGAGGCTGACGTCATCGCCCCTGGACGTCTACTGGTCCGTGCGCATCCACGTGACAAGGAGGAGGACCCGGTCCTCGGTGCCTACCTTGCGTTCCTCGAACAGCAGATGATGGTCACCCCGGGCGGGATGCGCCCGCTCGCCGAGGCGGACGTTGCGGGCTTGGACGATCTTCTGGCTGGCGTGGAGTACGATCTTGACGAGGTGTTGGGCGACGAGTTTGAGCTTCCCTGAACATGGCGGGTTCCAGGCATGGAGCAGGGGGCGCGGCTGCACGCAAGTCGCGCCCTCTCGTCGTCAGTGGCCACCACCTGTTGGTATGGTCGGAGTTCTCTGAGAGGTGGCGGAGTCTCAAGGCCGAGGTTGAACGTCTTCGGGACCACGATCCGGATGGCTACAGAAGCAGCCCGGCGGCAAAACTGCTCGCGGCTGTGCGAGACGCTACCCTACGCGACATCCCGCACGACCCTGGTGCGCCTCGCTACCGACAAGGGAAGACGCTTGGGGATGACTACAGGCACTGGAGGCGGGAGAAGTTCTTTCGCCGATTCCGGCTCTTCTTCCGTTATGCCACAGATCCAGCACTGATAGCGTACGTATGGCTGAATGACGAATCGACCCTCCGGAAGAGCGGGGCGCGCAGGGACCCGTACGTGGTCTTTCGCGCCATGCTCGAGCGGGGTCGTCCGCCGACGGACTGGCAGGACCTGATACGAGAATGCCGTAGGTGGTCAGAGGAAGATGTATGACGGTCCGGGAGCTGAGGCTTGGTCCACGATCTTTCGCCAAGTGCCCCAGGACTTCTTGTCCCCGACACCTGGGATGCGAACCCCCGTCTACGTAGACGGGTTCAACCCCATCCACGCGCCCGGCGACGCGTAGGCCCCAGAACCGGGGGCGGATCGGGAGCGGGGGCGCCGGGGAGGCGCGTCGGGTGGGGCCGGGCCGGAGGGCCGCCTGCGGATCCGCGGCGGGTCTCTGTCGGGTCAAGCTCCCTCCGCAATGGGTGGGAGGCCGGACGGGTCCGGCCGCACACCAGGATGGAGGAGGGATGTGACAGCGGGGGCGTGGGTCGGCTCATCGCGCCATGGAGGCGCCCAGGACACCGGCCATCATCAGGAGCAGGGCCACCCGCACCCGCCCGGGCTCGGGTCCGCGGCTTGGGCCATCGCCATATTGCCATATTGTTGAGGGGAATTGCCGCGCACCTCGCCCACCCCGAGCGACACACCTCGATAGGATGGTCTCCGGCGACGCCGCCCTCCGAGCCGTCATCCAGGAGGAGCTGTGGGTTCCGGAAATTCTGGCACCACATTTCCGGAAATTCTGGCAC
>CAZJFX010000090.1:0-14560 GCA_964545395.1 uncultured Gemmatimonadaceae bacterium
ACTCGTGGACGAGCTGGGCCGTGGACGTGTCGAAGACCCTCCCTTCGATGACCTGACGCATGGTGCCTCCCTCGGTTGTCGCGGCGCACGGGGCGGGGTAGGTTTGCCCGCATGATGCGCCGCAGTCAGCGGTATGGGGCCGGTCCGTCTCCAGGCAGGGGGCGACCGGCCTCGCGCTTGTGGGTGTATAGTGTTTCTGTCCACGGGCGATTGTCAACAAAAACGCTCTACGGTACCTTCCGCCACGGTGGACCATGAAGAGGCCCCCGACACGGAGGGACCGGGCGATGTTGGCACGAGACGCGATTCAGGAGAGCGGGCTGTCGAAGTCACAGATAGCGCGCGACGCGGGGCTGAGCCGGGCGGCTCTGAATGCCTGGATCGCGGGAGCCCGGGCGCCCGGAGCGGAGAGCCTTCTTCGACTCGCGGCCGGCCTGGAGGGTCGGGCGGATCATCTTCGCAAGATCGCCCAACGGCTGCGCACCGCTGCCCGCTCCACCGACGCGGACGCCGACGAGTGAGCCCCCCACGACGGCCTCGGCGGGCGCACGGTCCAGGGCCCCTCGCCCGGGACCTGGCCGGCGCGAGTTGACGGTTCAAGGTTGAAGGGAACGGATGTCACACCCCTGCGGTATCCTCTCTGGAGCTCGTGTCCCTCCCACGGGATCCTTGAGACTGTCGGCATCCTGGCCTATGTTCCCACTGACGGGATACCGGATTCTCTCTTCCGAGGGATTGTGATGCCCGCCACCAAGCCGGTTTCCGCGCATGACGTGGCCCGTTTCATCCTGCAGCGGTCGGGTCCGATCACCGCGATGAAGCTCCAGAAGCTCCTGTACTACTCCCAGGCGTGGTCCCTCGTTTGGGATGAGGGTCCTCTGTTCGTGGAGCGCATCGAGGCGTGGGCCAACGGCCCGGTGGTCCCAGCGCTCTATGCCGTGCACCGGGGTCACTTCATGCTTCAGGACTGGCCTCGGGGCAACCCCGACGCCCTGGCGCCCGCGCAGGTAGAGACCGTCCAGACCGTCCTCGGGTTCTACGGCCCGAAGCCCCCGCAGTGGCTCTCCGACCTGACGCATGGGGAAGACCCTTGGCGGGATGCGCGGGCCGGGATTCCCGACGGCGACCGCGGCAGCCAAGAGATCAGCCTTGCGGCTATGGCGGAATACTACGGATCGCTCTGACGCCGGTGGCCGCAAAGCACTGGAAGCACCCGAAGGCCGCATTCACCCCGGAACCCGGCAAGCATCCCCGTGCCCGGGAGGTTTCCGATTTTCTCGCCCTGGGGCCCTCTTGGCGATTCGGGTTCGTAGATCCGGGTGGCCGTTGGTGTTGGACGAATATGAGCCAGCAGGATGCCAGGGATGTCCTCAAGAAGCTTAAGGCGTTCGAGTCCATGACCTGGCACGAGATGGAAGGGGGCGAGAACCATTTGATCCCAGCGCCCAACTTGATTGCCGAAGCGCAAAAGCGACTCGAGGAGATTCAGAAGGACGATGTGGAAGAGGTGTTCTCCCTGCGCATCAATGCGAGGCAGAGGGTGATAGGGATCCGTCGCGGGGCCACCCTCTACTTCCTCTGGTGGGACCCCCTCCACGAAGTCTGCCCTTCCCCCAAGGGGCACACCTGACCCGCATCCCGACGCCTTCCTGAAGGCCAGGAGGGTGGGGCCGAGGCGGAAGACCTCAAGCGCGCCCGGTCCGTTGGTTCCGCGTTGGTTCCGCTTTCCCCGGTTATGGCACCCGCCTTCCCCGAACGAATCCCCAAGGTCCTTTTGAGGAAACCGCAGAAGTACGGGATATTCCCGCACCTGGGGGGGTGGGGGCTGGTACTTGTAAGCAGCAGGTCCCCGGTTCGAATCCGGGCGCCAGCTTGGGAACAGACCGAGCGCCACGAGGCATGCCGGCCTCCCGGGCCACCCGGTGCAGGTCGGCGGCGGCGGATCGCCGGCGGAGCGCCGGCTGCGGCTCCTCCGCCTCGCACGTTCCAGCCGGCCATGGCCCTCCCGGGCCAGCCTCCCCATCTTGGCGGATCGTGACGCGGCGGACCCCATGCTCCGAGGCGGGCCCGAATGGAAGCCAAGAAGAAGATCCCGACCCTTTTCCAATCTCTGATACCCCTCTTCTCCATCGCCCTCTTCCTGGGCGTGGGGTATGGCGTCTTCCACTTCCGCATCGAGTTCCTCCTCATCGCCGCCGCTGCGGTCTCGGGGATCATCGCCCTCAGGCTGGGCTACACCTACAAGGAGATGGAGGAGGGGATCGTCCACAGCATCTCCAAGGGGATGCCGGCGATGATGGTGGTCATCGTGGTGGGGATGCTCATCGGAACGTGGATGTCCTCCGGGGCCATCCCCATGATGATCTACTACGGTCTCAAGATCATCTCGCCGTCCATGTACCTGGTGACGGCTTGCGTGGTGTGCAGCATCATCTCGGTGGTGACGGGGACATCCTACGGGACGGCTGGAACGGTAGGGGTGGCCTTCATCGGCATCGCCCAGGGGCTGGGCATTCCGCTCTCCCACGCCGCCGGGGCCATCGTGGCCGGCGCCTACTTCGGCGACAAGCTGTCGCCCTTCTCCGACACCACCAACCTGGCGCCCATCGCCGCCGGCAGTAACCTCTTCGACCACATCAAGCACATGCTGTGGACCACGACCCCGGCCTGGCTGGCGGGGCTCGTCATCTACTATTTCCTGGGAAGGGGCGTCAGCGGGTCTCTGGAGTCGGAGCAGATGACGACCATCATGGAGACCATTCCCGCCTCCTTCCGCTTCAGCTGGGTGCTCCTCCTGCCTCCAGCCATCACCCTCTACGCCGCCCTGAGCAAGAAGCCCACGATCCCGGGGATGATCGTGTCTTCGGTGGTGGCCATGGTGCTGGCCGTGATCTATCAGGACGTGGCCTGGGTGGACGCCGTGGACGCCATGGTTCACGGCCACGTTTCGGCGCTGGGCATTCCCGTGGTGGACACGCTGCTCACCAAGGGCGGCATGCTGAACATGATGGACGTCACGCTCATCGCCCTCTGCGCCTTCGCCTTCGCCGGGATCACGCAGAAGGCCGGAATGCTGGATATCATCCTCCAGCACATGACGAAGTACGCCAACACCACCGGGCGCCTCATCGCCGCCACCGCCGCCTCCAGCATGGCCGTGGCGGTGATGACGGGAAGCTCCTTCCTCACCCTCCTCATCCCGGGTGAGCTCTTCGCCCCGGCATTCAAGAAGATGGGGCTGGCGGCCAAGAACCTCTCCCGGACCCTCGAGGACTCGGGAACGGTCATCGTGCCCATCGTACCGTGGAGCATTGCGGGGGTGTACATGGCCGGGACGCTGGGCGTGCCCACGGTGGAGTACGCGCCCTTCGCGTTCATGTGCTACCTGGGTGTGGTGGTGGCCCTCATCTATGGCTTCACCGGGTTTGCCATCGCCCCCAGGATCAACGAGGACGAGACGGTCCCGGGGAGCTGAGGGATGGCGGGACACGACGGAGCCCCCGGAAGGCGACAAAGAGCACACGCTGAGGCCTCAGGCCTCAGAGCTACCGAAAAGGAACCGACCATGCTTCGAGGCATCAGATCCATCGCACCGCTTGCCCTTCTTCCCGCCCTCGTCCTCGCGGCCTGCGGCGGAGGCGACTTTCCGACCCCCCTGGAGGAGGCCGAGGGGGATGTCCTCACCTCCTACGAGGACATGATGTCTTTCCTGGGGGATCTCCAGGCCCGGACCGGCGCCTTCACCCTCGACACCATCGGAAGCTCCCTGGAAGGCAGGAGCCTCGTCCTCCTCCACTTCACCGGCGGTGGTGAGGGCGACAGCGCGGGCGGCGGCGACCGGGTCACCCTCCTCATGTACGCCCAGCAGCACGGGAACGAGCCTTCGGGGAAGGAGGCATCCATCGCTCTGGCCAGGGACATCGCGACCGGACAGTTCATCGATTTCCTGGGTTCGGTGGATCTCTACCTCATCCCCCAGGTCAACCCCGACGGGTCGGAGGCCCGCCAGCGGCAGAACGCCGGGGGGATGGACCTGAACCGGGATCACCTCACGCTCACCACCCCGGAAGTCCAGGCTCTCCACAAGGTCTTCGACGACCTGATGCCCGAGGTCACGCTGGACGTCCACGAGTACGGCATCGCCGGGCGCACCTGGGAGGAGGCGGGGCTGCACAAGCACTTCGGCCAGCAGATCGACGCCCTCACCAACCCCAACATGTCCCTGGCCGTCCGGACCTTCGCCCTGGAGCGGATGATCCCGGAGATGCGGGAGAAGCTGGCTCCCAGGAACGTGGATCTGCATCGCTACCTGGTCACGGACGGGCCCGATGCCAGGTTCAGACACAGCACCATGGCGTTGAACGACGGCCGCAACAGCATGGGCATCTACAACTCCCTCTCCTATCTCATTGAGGGGAGGAACGGCCTCACGGTGGAGGACGACATCCGGGAACGGGCTCGTGAGCAACTGGAGACCATGAAGGCCTTCATCACCTTCGCCAGTGACCACGCCGCCGAGGTGAAGGAGCTGGTGGCCCGGGAGCGGGCTGCCCTGAGGGGCGAGGCGGCTCCCCGGGAGGTGGCCTTGGTCATGGACTACGTGGCCGATCCCGAGCGGCCCACCGTTCCGGTGGACGTCATCAGACTGGAGACGGGGGCGGTGGAAACCCTGGTCATCGAGGCGTACCACCCCCGGGTGGAGGCGACCCTGTCGGTGACCCGGCCCCTGGGCTACGTGGTGCCGGCGGATCTGACCGAGGTCCTGGCGGTGCTCGAGCGCCACGGAATCGAGACGAGCCCCGTCAGCGGGTCGCTGCAAGCCGTCGTGGAATCCTACCGCATCAACCGCGTCGCCCAGGGATGGAAGGAGGACAAGGACTTCCTGGAGGTGGGGGTGACGACGAGGCGGCGGGCGATGCGGATTCCCGAAGGCGCGGTGATCGTCGGGTGCGACCAGCCCGCCACGAACCTCATCGTGACGCTTCTGGAGCCCCAGTCCCAGTGGGGGCTCGCACCGCTGCCCCAGTTCGTCTCGATGCTGGAGCCGGGTTCGGACTATCCTGTCCTGCGGATCGTGGAGGTCAGGCAGTAGCCACTGGCGGGGCCTCCTCGGCTTCCTCCGGCAGCGTGAAACCCCGGGCAATACGGGGGTTGATGCCCCCCAAAACCCGGGTTACCTTTTAAAGCTCGGTTCGAGAAATCCGTCTTCGAAGTGTGGGAGCCGGGTCCTTTCCACATGGAGCACGGGGCTCTCCGTGGACGGAGCGGGCGGGCCCGGTGACCTCCAGGGGTCGCCAGCGCGGTGGGGTACCGAAGCGGTCAAACGGGACAGACTGTAAATCTGTTGGCGCACGCCTTCGGAGGTTCGAATCCTCCCCCCACCACTCACCTGGAGCGGAGAGGAAGGACCGTCCCGGGTCTTGCGGGAGTAGCTCAGTTGGCTAGAGCGTCAGCCTTCCAAGCTGAGGGTCGCGGGTTCGAGTCCCGTCTCCCGCTTGCCGGCTGAAGTTCGGCCGGTGGAACTCGCTCTGGTAGCTCAGTGGTAGAGCGCCTCCTTGGTAAGGAGGAGGTCGGGGGTTCAATCCCCCCCCAGAGCTCTTTGGACAGAACGTGGCCGGCCTGTCCGGCCCACCAGGACCAGAGGTGGTCACGATGCGCGACAAGGTGATCCTCGCCTGCACCGAGTGCGAGGAACGGAACTACTCCCAGACCAAGAACAAGCGGCTGCACCCGGAGCGGGTGGAGCACCGCAAGTATTGCCCGCGTTGCCGCAAGCACACAGCGCACAAGGAAACGAAGTAGTTCCATGGCCGCCATCGACAAGGTCAGGGAGACCCGGACGTTCATCGAGGAGTCCTGGGGCGAACTCCAGAAAGTGACCTGGCCCGACCGGGACCAGCTCCAGAACGCGACCCTCGTGGTCATCGCGTTCACCATCGTGATCTCGCTCGTGATCTGGATGATGGACGGCGCGGTTCGATTCATCCTGAACCAGATCCTGGGGATCTTCGGGGCCTGATGTCCGACGCGCGCTGGTACGCGGTCCAGACCTATTCGGGGCACGAGAACAAGGTCCAGAAGCTGATTCAGCGGAGGATCGAGGAGGAGCCCGGGGAGCTGGAGGAGAAGGAGATCCGTGACGTCCTGGTCCCGACTCAGGACGTGGTGGAGATCCGCAACGGGAAGCGGGTGACCGTGACCCGGCGGCTGTACCCGGGCTACGTCCTGGTGAGCATGGCCATGAACGAGCGCACCTTGCACACCATCAACAACATCCAGGGCGTCATCAAGTTCGTAGGCTCGGGCAAGACGCCCCAGCCCCTGCGGGAAGAGGAGATCAACAAGATCCTGGGTGTCGAGGTCGAGGAGGAGAAGGCGGCCCGCGAGGAGATCCCCTTCCACATCGGTCAGGTGGTGGAGGTGATGCAGGGGCCGTTCACCGACTTTTCCGGCACGGTCCAGGAGGTCTACCCCGACAAGGGGAAGGTCAAGGTGGAGGTCTCCCTGTTCGGGCGGCCCACCTCCGTCGAGCTCGACTACACACAGCTTAAGGGCTACTGAGGGCGATAGACCATGGCGAAGAAGGTCACGGGGTTCATCAAGCTGCAGGTTCCGGGAGGCCAGGCCAACCCGGCTCCGCCCGTGGGTCCCGCGCTGGGCCAGCACGGCGTGAACATCATGGAGTTCTGCAAGCAGTTCAACGCGCGGACCCAGGACAAGATGGGGATCACCACCCCCGTCGAGATCACGGTCTACGGCGACCGGTCGTTCACCTTCATCACGAAGACGCCCCCCGCTGCCGTGCTCATCCGCATGGCCATGGGGATCCCCAAGGGTTCCGGCGTCCCCAATCGTGAGAAGGTCGGCAAGCTCAGCCAGGCCAAGCTCCGCGAGATCGCCGAGACGAAGATGCAGGACCTCAACGCCAACGACGTGGACGCGGCCATGAAGATGATCGCCGGCACCGCGCGCTCCATGGGCGTCGAGATCGAGACCTGAGGGCCTGAGGGATGGGCAGCGGCCTCGGCCGCTGCGCGTTGGACCGGGCCTTCGCGCCCGGGCACGACCGAGCAGCACGCTGTTTGAGGTGAAGTGAAGTGAGGACCGGTCGTTCTCCGTCCCTTGGGGGCGGTTCCCAGCCGGTCACATGGGGTGGTCAGGCCGGCGACGATTCCGGGCTGACTCCAGGGCGGTTTGGAGCCGGCGACGGCTCCGGGCCGCGCGACATCGCGAAGAGTCTGGAGCAAGGCCCGGAGACGGCGCCGAGCGACATCACGATGCGTCTGGAGAGAGGCCCGAAACGGGCGCCGAGCTTGTCCACCCACCCGCGTACCACCGTCTGAGAACCGCCAGCGGTGGGAGGGCACACGAGACGGTTCGAACAGGATGACAAGACAAGGCAAGCGTTTCGCCACCGCGCGCTCGTCCGTGCCGGTAGGCGCCAAGTTCGCTCCTGACGAGGCGGTGAAGCTCGTCCAGGAGTTGGCGTTCGCGAAGTTCGACGAAACCGTCGAGATCGCGGCGCGACTCGGAGTGGACCCCCGCAAGGCGGACCAGGTGGTGCGTGGCACCGTGGTTCTGCCTCACGGCACCGGGAAGACCGTCCGCGTCCTGGTCATCGCCCAGGGCGACAAGGCCAAAGAGGCCGAGGATGCCGGCGCCGACTTCGTGGGTGTGGACTACATCGCCAAGATCCAGGGCGGTTGGCTCGACTTCGACGTGTGCGTGGCCACGCCCGACCTCATGGGCAAGGTGGGCCCCCTCGGCCGCGTCCTCGGTCCCCGTGGTCTCATGCCGACCCCCAAGTCCGGCACCGTCACCCTCGACGTGGGTCGGGCGGTAAAGGAGATCAAGGCCGGGAAGATCGAGTTCCGCGTGGACAAGACGGGGAACGTGCACGCCCCCATCGGCAAGGTCTCCTTCCCGGCGGAGCATCTCCGCGAGAATCTGACCTCCTTCATGGATCAGATCGTCCGCGCCAAGCCGTCTTCGGCCAAGGGCACGTACGTGAAGAGCGTGACCGTGTCCAGCACGATGGGCCCCGGCGTGCACATCGACCCGAACCTCTACCGGAGGGCGTGACGATGAACCGCACCGAGAAGGCGTCCTTCGTGGAGGATCTGCGGGAGCGGATCAATCGCGCCCCCGTGGTCTACCTCACCGACTTCACCGGCCTGTCGGTGAAGTCCATCACCAAGCTCCGCAGGTCGCTGCGGGTCTCGGGGGCCGAGTACCTGGTGGTGAAAAACCGCCTGGCCCGCCTGGCGTTCAGCCAGACCAAGCTTCCGAACATCTTCGAGGATCTGAACGGCCCCACGGGGATGGTCCTGGGCTACGGGGACGTGGTCGCCCCGGCCAAGGCCCTGAAGGATTTCGCGAAAGAGCACGACAAGAAGCCGGCGTTCAAGCTGGGGATCCTGGAGAACGAGGTGCTCCGGCCCGAGCAGATCGACCGGCTGGCAAAGCTCCCGCCGAGGGAGCAGCTCCTGGCCGAGCTGGCCGGCGCCATGTCCGCGCCGACCGCCATGCTCGCCATGGCGCTGGAGGCGAAGCTGCAGGAGATGGCCGGCCTGATCGACGCGCTTCGCGAGAAGCGGCAGGGAGAAGGCGGTTAAGCGCCCGGTTCCCGGGCAGTGGCATGGGACGCGGGCGCGTCCCTGGTGAACGAGACAGGGTCAACCCAATCGCCGGCAAAGGCCGGAAAAGACTCAGGAGGTAGCGGTACCATGGCGACGAAGCACGAGGAGCTGCTCGACACGATCGGCAACATGACGGTGCTCGAGCTCTCGGAGTTCGTTGAGGAGTTCAAGACCAAGTTCAACGTCCAGGCGATGGCTGCTCCGGTGGCCGTGGCCGGCGGCGCTGACGACGACGCCGTCGTCGAGGAGAAGGATTCGTTCGACGTGGTCCTCTCCAGCCCCGGGGACAAGAAGATCCAGGTGATCAAGGTCGTCCGTGAGCTCACCGGGCTGGGCCTCAAGGAGGCCAAGGACCTGGTGGATGGCGCTCCGGGGACGGTCAAGGAGGGCGTATCCAAGGCCGACGCCGAGTCGATGAAGGCGAAGCTGGAAGAGGCCGGCGCCGCCGTTACGCTGAAGTAAAAGGAGCGGAGGCGCGCCGATCCGTGACAGGACGGCAAACGATCCGGATCCCCGTGCACCGCGAAGCCCGCGGTGTCACGGGGTCAGCCGCGAGGGTCCCCGCCACGGGCGCCCCCCTCAGGGGGGAGTGCCTGTGGTTTGGGGATTCATGCGCTTGGTCCGTGGTAGGTCCCAGGTAGAACCCAGATGCCCGGTACCCGCCCAGCGCGGGCATACCGCAAGGGGGACGCACGTTGGAACTGCGCAAAGACAATCGGCCGGTCCTGAGCTTCGCCAAGCTCCAGTCGGTCATGCCGATGCCGAATCTGCTGGACGTCCAGCTCCGCTCCTTCGAGAAGCTCGTGGAGGCCGACGTCGACCCGGAGAACCAGTGGGATTTCGGTCTCGATCGGGTGTTCGCGGAGATCTTCCCGATCTCCGACGTCAACGAGAACTTCACTCTCGAATACGTATCCGCCGCTCTGGGCGAGCCGAAGTACTCCGTGGAGGAGTGCATCGAGCGCGACATGACCTATGCTGCGCCGCTCAAGGCCACACTGCGGCTGATCGTGTGGGAGGTGCTCGAGGAAGGCGCGAAGAAGGGCACGCCCCGCCGGCCCAAGGACATCATCGAGAAGGAGGTCTACCTCGGTGACCTGCCTTTGCTGACCGAGTTGGGCACCTTCATCATCAACGGCGCCGAGCGCGTCGTGGTCAGCCAGCTGCACCGCTCCCCGGGAGTGGTGTTCGAGGAGAGCGTCCACCCCAACGGGTCCAGGCTCTACAGCGCGCGGATCATCCCCTTCCGGGGGTCCTGGGTCGAGTTCACCATCGACATCAACGACGTCTGCTACGTCCACATCGACAAGAAGAAGAAGTTCCCGGCCACGGCGCTGCTGCGTGCCCTCGGGTACTCCACCGACGCCGACATCTTCCGGCTCTTCTATGACGTGGCCGATGTCAAGCTGCCCAAGAGCGACGGCAAGGCGAAGGCCGATCTGGTAGGCCGGGTCATCGCCGAGGAGCTGGTGGACCCCGACACCGGCGAGGTGCTGGTCGAGGAGGCCGACGAGATCGACGAAGAGGTCGTGGGCATCCTGGAGCGCCTGGGCGCCAAGAAGGTCAAGATCTACCAGAGCAATCGCCACGCGCTGCGCGGCGAGAGCCCCCTGGTGAAGAACACCATCAAGAAGGACCCCACCGAGAGCGAGGAGGACGCCCTCTTCGCCATCTACTCCCTGCTCCGGCCGGGGGAGGCCCCCAACGTGGAGACGGCGCGCGTCGCTCTCGACCGGGTCTTCTTCAGCCCGAAGCGCTACGACCTGGGCCGGGTGGGACGGTACAAGATCAACCAGCGTCTGGGCCTGGCCATCCCCAAAGGGATGACGGTTCTGACGAAGGACGACTTCGTCGCCATCGTCCGCCACCTCATCGACCTGAACGAGGGCCGTGGCTACACGGACGACATCGACCACCTGGGCAACCGCCGGATCCGCACGGTGGGCGAACTCATCGCCAACCAGTTCTCCGTGGGCCTGTCGCGCATGGCGCGCCTGGTCAAGGAGCGGATGTCCATCAACACGGACCCGGAGAAGATCAACATCGACGACCTGGTGAACGCGCGGACGGTGTCCGCGGTCATCCAGGCGTTCTTCGGGTCCAGCCAGCTCAGCCAGTTCATGGATCAGACGAATCCGCTGGCCGAGATGACGCACAAGCGCCGCCTGTCGGCGCTCGGCCCCGGCGGCCTCACCCGGGAGCGCGCGGGCTTCGAGGTCCGCGACGTGCACTATTCGCACTACGGGCGCATGTGTCCCATCGAGACGCCTGAAGGTCCGAACATCGGCCTCATCACGTCGCTGACCTGCCACTCACGCATCAACGAGCTGGGCTTCATCGAGACGCCCTACCGCAAGGTGGTGAAGGGCAGGGTCACCAACCGGATCGAGTGGCTGTCCGCCAACGAGGAGGAGGAGGAGGCCATCGCGCAGGCCAACGCTCCCCTGAACGAGGACGGATCGTTCCGCAACGAGTTCGTGCTGTGCCGCGAGCGGGACGACTTCCCGCTGCTTCGCCCGGATGAGATCGACTACATGGATGTGGCGCCGGACCAGATGGTGTCCGTGGCCGCCGCGCTCATCCCGTTCCTGGAGCACGACGACGCGAACCGTGCGCTCATGGGCTCGAACATGCAGCGTCAGGCCGTGCCGCTCCTCTATCCGGACGCTCCCCTGGTGGGGACCGGGCTCGAGGGCAAGGTGGCCACCGACTCGGGCGCCGTCATCACGGCGCGCAGGGGCGGCAGCGTGGTGCACGTCACCGCCGACGAGGTGGTGGTGGACACCGGATCGGTGAAGCCCGGGAGCGCCGACCAGCCGTTGGCCAAGCTGGCCCAGTTCGACCGTTACCGCCTGAAGAAGTTCTGGCGGACCAACCAGGACACCGCCATCAACCAGCGGCCCCTGGTGCGGGTGGGCGAGGAGGTCCGGCCGGGGCACATCATCGCCGATGGTCCCAGCACCGACAACGGTGAGCTGGCCCTGGGACGCAACGTCCTGGTCGCCTTCATGCCGTGGTACGGCTACAACTACGAGGACGCCATCGTCATCAGCGAGAAGCTGGTGAAGGACGACGTCTTCACCTCCATCCACATCCAGGAGTTGGAGCTCCACGTCCGCGACACCAAGCGGGGGATGGAGGAGATCACGCGCGAGATCCCCAACGTCGCCGAGGAGAGCCTCGTCGACCTGGACGAGCGCGGCATCGTGCGCATCGGCGCCCGGGTGAAGAGCGGCGACATCCTGGTGGGCAAGATCACGCCCAAGGGTGAGACCGAGCTCTCCCCCGAGGAGAAGCTCCTCACCGCCATCTTCGGCGAGAAGGCCAAGGACGTGAAGGACTCGTCCCTGCGCATCCCTCCGGGGATGAGCGGCACCGTCATCGACGTGAAGATCTTCTCCCGCCGCATCGACGACCCCCTCCTGGAGAAGGAGCACGGCGCCAAGATCGGCGAGTTCCGCAATCTGGAGCGCGAGGAGATTCAGCGGATCTCCGAGGCTCGGGACGAGGAGCTGCGTGACATCCTCCATCGCCAGACCGTGTCCCTCATGCTCAAGAAGGGGACGGTGCAGCCGGTCATGGAGGAGGGCACGAAGCTGACGAAGGATCTCATCGACGACATCAACTTCGCCAAGCTCGACCTGAGCACGCTGAAGATGCAGAACAAGGACGCGAGCGAGCGCATCCGCCGGGTGGTGGACGAGGCGCAGCGCCGCATCCAACGGGTCCGGGAGAAGACCGAGGAGCAGATCGACAAGGTCTTCCAGCCCGACGAGCTGCCCCCCGGGGTGGTTCAGCTGGTCAAGGTCTACGTCGCCGAGAAGCGGAAGATCTCCGTGGGTGACAAGATGGCCGGCCGGCACGGGAACAAGGGCATCATCGCCCGCATCGCCCCGGAGGAGGACATGCCGTTCCTCCCCGACGGGACCCCCGTCGAGATCGTGTTGAACCCCCTGGGCGTGCCCTCCCGCATGAACGTGGGGCAGATCCTGGAGACCCACCTGGGCTGGGCCACCCGCATCCTGGGCTTCGAGGCCAAGACCCCGGTGTTCCAGGGCGCCACGGAGAACGAGATCGGCGCGCTGCTCAAGCTCTCCGGCCTCAAGTGGGCCGCCAGCGCGCTCAACCTGAGCGTCCGACCTCCGGCGGACCTGGCCGAGGTGGAGCAGCTCATGAGCGTGGCCGCGCGCCTTCCGGTGTCCATGCACAGCTCGCTCTCCAACGGCAATGGCTCGTCCAGCGGAAAGGGCAGGGCCAAGGCGGCGGCGGTGTCCCACGGCATCGGCGTGTCCCTGGACACCTACCTGTCGCAGGACCTGAGCAAGAAGCAGCAGAGGGTCCTGGACGAGCTGGTGCAGTTCCTGGTGGCCGCATCCGAGGAGCTGGCCGAGCGCAAGGGCGAGAAGGCCGCCGCCCTCTTCCCGGCCATGCACAAGCTGAAGGGCCGGACGAACGTGAAGTCGGGGCTGGACGAGGCGGTGGTGGAGCTCCTGACCCACGTCCAGCTCCTCCCGAACGGGAAGGTCTGGCTGCGTGACGGCAGGAGCGGGCGGCGCTTCGACTTCCCCATCACGGTCGGCGCCATCTACATGCTCAAGTTGAGCCACCTGGTGGACGACAAGATCCACGCCCGCTCCATCGGGCCCTACTCCCTGGTCACGCAGCAGCCGCTGGCGGGGAAGGCGCAGTTCGGCGGGCAGCGCTTCGGCGAGATGGAGGTGTGGGCGCTGGAGGCGTACGGCGCCGCGCACACGCTTCAGGAGATCCTCACCGTGAAATCGGACGACGTGCAGGGACGCTCGAAGGTCTACGAGGCCATCGTGAAGGGCGATAACCTTCCCCAGCCGGGGATTCCCGAGTCGTTCAACGTGCTGGTGAAGGAGCTGCAGGCGCTTGGGCTTTCCGTGACTCTGGGCGAGGAAGAGTAACCGACATGATCGATTTTCCCAGGATCCGCGAGCAGCGGAGTGCCGACTTCGATTTCATCCAGGTGAAGCTGGCCTCCCCCGAGGAGATCCGCGCCTGGTCGTTCGGAGAGGTCACCAAGCCGGAGACCATCAACTACCGCTCGTTCAAGCCTGAGCGGGACGGTCTCTTCTGCGAGCGCATCTTCGGTCCGGTGAAGGACTGGGAGTGCCACTGCGGGAAGTTCAAGCGCATCCGCTTCCGCGGGCACGTGTGCGACCGTTGCGGCGTGGAGGTGACGCTGTCCAAGGTGCGCCGCGAGCGCATGGGCCACATTGAGCTGGCCGTGCCCGTGGCGCACATCTGGTTTTTCAAGACCTTGCCCAGCCAGTTGGGCTACCTGCTCGGGATGACGCTCCGGGACCTGGAGAAGGTCATCTACTACGCGGCGTACGTGGTCACCAACCCGGGCAAGCAGGATGTCCGCTTCCAGGAGCTCCTGGACGAGGACGAGTACTACGACCTGCGCGTGAAGGCCCGGGACGAGGGCGACGACGACTTCAAGGCCGAGATCGGCGCCGAGGCCGTGCGCACGCTCCTCAAGTGCCTGGACACGCCGGACAAGAAGATCCACGACCGGAACAGCGACGGCCGGGGCCTGGACCGCCTGGCGGACTGGCTCCGGGCGGAGATCGCCACCGAGACCTCCCAGCACCGGAAGAAGAAGAAGCTCAAGCGCCTCAAGGTGGTGGACGCGCTGCGCACGTCCGGGGAGTCCCCGGAGACGCGCAACAAGCCCGAGTGGATGATCATGGACGCCGTCCCGGTGATCCCGCCGGACCTACGTCCCCTGGTGCCCCTCGACGGTGGACGTTTCGCCACCTCGGACCTGAACGATCTGTACCGGCGCGTCATCAACCGGAACAACCGCCTCAAGAAGCTCATCGAGATGCGCGCACCGGAGGTCATCCTGCGCAACGAGAAGCGCATGCTCCAGGAGGCGGTGGACGCGCTCT
>CAZJFX010000091.1:0-14391 GCA_964545395.1 uncultured Gemmatimonadaceae bacterium
ATACCCCTTGTTCTACGCCGTTTCTCGCCTTCTCGCGTCGGGAACTTCGGGTTAGCACGTTGTTCACCCGGATGCAATCGCCGGAAAGCGCCGGGGCACGCGACACGCGTGCAGCTTCAATATGCTGTCTTGATGCTCCGGACGCCATGATTTTCTTCGCCGGTCCCATCGGAGCGGCGACACCGCCGCGGATGGCTTCAGCTCGACAGCACCGACACCGGATCCACCGCCGTGGCCCTCCGTGCGGGCACCACGCATGCCGCCAACCCCACCAGCGCCAGCGCCACCGCCACCGTCGCCATGACCCTGGGATCCGTCGCTTCGATGCCGAACAGCACCGATTCCACGTAGCGCGTGAGAAGGAGCGCGGCCCCCATCCCCAGGACCAGCCCCACAGCGGTCACGCGCATCCCTTGGACCACCACGCTCCGGAACAGATCCTCGGGCGCGCTTCCCATGGCCATGCGGATCCCGATCTCCCGGCGCCGCTGGCTCACGGAGTAAGCCAGTGACCCGTAGATCCCCACCACGGCCAGGAAGAGCGCTACGGCCGCGAACACGCCCAGGAGCGCGAGCGGCACCTTCCTGTCCTTCAGCGACTCGTCCACGCGGTCGGCCATGGTCCGCGTGTCGAACAGAGGCAACTCGGCGTCCATGCGATGCAGCACGTCACGGAGCGCCGAGGTGATCCCCGCCGCTTCGGTGACCGTACGCACGACCAGAGCGCCGCCGCCCGGTACTTGCTGCCGATAGGGGAAGTAGTAGGCGCCCACGTGCTCCGAAGCGGGAGTGATGAGCTCGTTCTGCTTGATGGTCCGCACGACGCCCACGATGGTGTAGAGGTTGTCGGGGCCGACGCTGTCCGTCACGAGCCCCTCGCCGTCCACCATGCGCTCCCCCACCGGGCTCCGGTCCGGCCAGTACCGGCGTGCCAGCCACTCGTCCACGATCATCACGTTGGGCACGTCGGGCCCGTCCGCATCGGTGAATTCCCGCCCTCCCAGGAGCTCGATCCCCAAGGCGGCGAAGTAGTCCGGTCCCACGACGCTCTGATAGGGTGAGAGCACCGATTCCCCGGGTCGGGGCACGTACCCCTCGGGGACAATGACGCTGCTGGAGTTGTTCCCGCTGAACGGGAGCTGGGTCGTGACGCTGGCCGCCTCCACGCCGGGCAGCGCGCGGACCTGGCCGAGGAGCCCGTCCCAGAACTGGCGGCGCTGCTCCTCGCCGCCGTAGCGGACGGAGGGGAGCGACACCAACCCCGTCATCACCCGGTCGGGCGCGAACCCCGGGTCCACGGAAAGCGCCGCGCGGAAGCTCATGAGCAGGAGCCCGGCGCCGATGAGGAGCACGAACGCCAGAGCCACCTGGCTCGTCACCAGGGCGCTGCGGACCCAGACGGCCCTCCGGCTCGCCGTCCCCGTGCGCCCTTCGGTGCGGAACACCGGCGTGAGGTCCCCGCGCATGATCTGAGCCATGGGGATGGCGCCGAAGAGGACTCCCGCCCCGACGGCCAGGGCGAGGGTGAACGCCAGAACCGGACCGTCGATGGAGATGTCCGTGCCCCTGGGCAGATCCGCCCCGCCCATCCCCAGGAGGAGCTCGAGGCCCAAGGCGCCCAGCCCCACGCCGACAGCGCCGCCGGCCACGCCCATGACCACCGCCTCGGTGAGGACCTGGCGCGCCACCCGGACGCGGGGCGCTCCCAGGGCCAGCCTGGTGGCCACCTCACCCATCCGGGTCTGAGCCCTGGCGAGCATGAGGTTGGCGATGTTCACGCATCCGATGAGGAGCACGAGCGCAACCCCACCCCACAACAGATAGAGCGCGGGCTTGGCGTCCCGGACCAGGTCCTCCTGGGCGTTCACCACCACCGTGTGATAGCCCGCGTCCTCCAGGACCTGCTTGGCGTTGGGGAGCGGCCACTGCTCGATAAGGAGCCGGTTGAGGGCGTCGTTCTGGGCCACCGCCTGCTCGATGGTGGCGCTGGGCGCGAGCCGCGCGATCATGCTGAAGTTGTTGCTGTGCCACCTGTCGATCTGCCGGTCCTCCTCGGTGAACCCGATGGGCAACACGAAGCGCGCGTCCTCGACTTCAGGGATGAGGAAGTCCGGCGCGAGCACGCCCACAACCTCGAAGCGGCGCCCGCCGATGCGCATCTCCCGGCCCAGGGCCTGCGGATCGGCGCCGAACACCTCGCGCCAATACGCATCGGTGAGGATCACCTTGTACTGGTTCCCATCCACCATCTCGTCCTCGGTGAACGCCCGGCCAAGCGCCGGCTCCACCCGGAGCAGCGGGAAGAACGACGGCGTGACGCGCAGCGACCGGACTCGCTCCGCCGAGCCCGCCTCGCCCACGGTGCTCCCGGCTGGCTGGAAGAGGGCCACCTCCTCGAAGGCGGCGACGTGCTCGCGCCGCTGGAAGAAGTCCACCGTGCCGTTGGACGCCCTGGCGGCGCCGGCGGCGGGGTAACTGTTGTAGACCGTCACCAGCCGGTCGGACTCGTCGAAGGGGAGGGGCTCGAGCAGCACGGCGTGGATCACGCTGTAGATGGCCACGTTGGCGCCGATGCACACGGCGAGCGTGAGGAGCACGGTGGCGGAGAACGTGCGCTCCTTGAGGAGGAGCTTCAGGCCGAAGCGGACGTCGCGGAACAGTGACTCCATGGCAGGCTCCCCCACCCGAACGAAACGCCGGCACCACCGCCGGGCACGGCGCGCCGGACACGCACTCCCGGACGGAGGGAGGTAAGTAGGGGTTTCAGGAAACCGGAGCTCCGGGAAAGCGGGCGCTGCCGGAATCGGAGCCTGCGTTGGATGCGGCTCCCTCGATTGGCGCGCGGCGGCGGAATCGCCGTACACTGATCGGACGCGGCGCTGGCGCCTCGCGCTCCCTCGGCTCCGCCTCACCTCGGGCAGGAGGCTCCATGTCCCTCTCCCGCCGCACTTTCGTCGCAGGCCTGGCCGCCGCCGCCGTGGCGCCGAGCCGCCTTGCCGCCGCCACGTCCACCACCCCCGTACCCCGCTCCGGCGCCGCGCCGGGAGCGCCGCCCGCCCCACTCCGCATGGCCGACCGCTTCGATCCCTGGGTGGAGGTGGAGGCTTCGGCGGTCCTGGATAACGCCGCCACGCTGGCCCGCCTCGCCGGCGGACGCCCCATCCTCGCCGTGGTGAAGAACAACGCCTACGGCCTGGGCTACGCCAACGCGGTGCGCATCCTGGAGGGCTCCCCCCACGTGGAGGGGTTCGCGGTGGTGAAGACCGCCGAGGCGCACATTCTGAAGGACACCGGCACCACCAAGCCCATTCTCCTCATGGCGCTCTACGAAGAGGCCGACGGCGCCGAGCTGGTGCGACGCGACGTGGCGCTGGCTCCCTGCACCGACGACGGAATCCGGCGGGCGATCCGCGCCGCCCGCACGGCGGGGCGGGAGGCCCGGATCCACTTCTATGTGGACACGGGGCTGGGGCGAATGGGCGTCCCAGCCCACCGGGCCCTCCCCTGGATGAGCGAGGCGGTGGGCGCCCCGGAACTGCGCGTCGAGGGGACGTTCATGACGTTCACCGAGGACGACGAGTTCGACCGGGAGCAGCTCCGGCGCTTCCGGGAGCTGGCCGCCGCGGCCACCGCGCGGGGCGTGCCGGTGGGGCGGCTCCACGCCGCGTCCTCCCACTCGGTGTTCAACCGCCCCGACGGCCACCTGGACCTCCTCCGTCCCGGGATCAGCCTTTTCGGCGCGTACCCCACCGACGACGGCAGGGAGCGTTCCATCGCCGAGCTGCGCTGTGCGCTGCGCCTGCGGGCCCGGGTGGTGCGCGTCGAGCACGTGCGCGCCGGCGACAGCGTGGGGTACGGCCGGCGTTGGGTAGCTCAGCGGCCCACCTGGACCGCTACCATCCCCGTGGGGCACACCGATGGGTGGCCCCGCCAGGCCGTGGACGGCGCCCGCATCCTCATCGGGTCGCGGCTCTACCCGGTCATCGGCGCGGTGAGCGCCAGCCACTGCATCGTGGAGGTGGGGGAGGACGCTACGGTCTCCGTGGGTGACGTGGCCACGCTCCTGGGGCCCGACGACGCGGCCATCCTCCCCAACGCGCTGGCCATGGCCACGGGCACGTCGGTGTACGACAGGCTCATGCACCTGAACCCGCTCATCCCACGCATCGTCGTCTAGCAAACACCATCGTCTTCTGGCGGCGTCCCGGATCTCCGGCCCAAGTTGTCAGGGCCGCTCCAGCCCGTCGCACTCCATCCGGAGATAGGAGCATGTCCACGAATCGTCGCGTCCTCGCTTTCGCCGCCCTGGCGTTCCTTTGCCTGCCCGCGCTCCTGACGGCGCAGGCACCCGTTACCGACCCCATCCAGTTCTTCGGCCACCAGATCGGCGCCGACTACGTGCTCCCCAACTACGAGCAGCTCCTGGCGTACTGGCGGAAGCTCGAGACCGAGTCCGAGCGCCTCACCGTGGTCGAGATGGGCAAGACAGCCGAAGGGCGCACGCAGCACATGGCCATCGTCACGAGCCCCGGAAACCACCGGAGCCTGGAGCGCTACCGGCAGATCGCCGTTCGGCTGGCCAAGGCCGAAGGGCTGGACGACGCCGAGGCCAGGCGTCTGGCCCAGGAGGGAAAGGCGGTGGTCTGGATCGACGGCGGCCTCCACGCCAGCGAGGTGCTCTGCCCCCAGCAGCTCATCGAGACCACCCACCGGCTGGTGAGCGGCACGCACGCCGAGACCCTGCGCATCCTCGACGACGTCATCGTGCTCCTGGTCCACGCCAACCCCGACGGCATGGAGCTGGTGTCCAACTGGTACATGCAGGAGACGGAGCCCACCCGGCGCACGTTCATGACCGTCCCACGCCTCTACCAGAAGTACGTGGGGCACGACAACAACCGCGACTTCTACGCCTCGACCCAACTCGAGACCGAGAACATGAACCGGGTGCTCTACCATACCTGGTTCCCGCAGGTGGTCTACAACCACCACCAGACCGGCCCAACGGGGCAGGTCATGTTCGCGCCGCCGTTCCGTGATCCGTACCCGCCGACGCTGCACCCCTGGGTCCGCTTGGGGGTGGAGCTCATGGGCGCCGCCATGCACGGCCGGTTCATCGCCGAGAACAAGCCCGGCGTCGGCACCCGGGAGGGCGCGGGCTATTCGACGTGGTACAACGGTGGCCTGCGCACCATGACGTACTTCCACAACATGATCGGCCTCCTCACCGAGACGAAGGGGAACCCGACGCCGGACCTGGAGGAGGGCCGCTCGGACATCCCCCTCATCCCCCGGCTCCAGTTCCCCAGTAAGAACCTCCCCTTCCCCATCACGCCCCAGCGGGTGTCGTTCCGGACCACCGTGGAGTACTCGGTCACGGCCAACTACGCTGTCCTCGACGCCGCCTCGCGCTACCGCGAGACGCTGCTCTACAACATCTACGCCATGGGTCGTGAGTCCATCGAGCGGGGAAGCCGGGACAGCTGGACCGTGACCTCCCGGGTTCTGGACTCCCTTTCCGCCGAGATGGAGCGGGTGCAGGGGCAGAGCGGCTACCGGTTCTCCGCGTCGTGTGACCGCGTGCGCACGGGGATGCCCCTGGCGCTGCAGCGCCCGTGCATGGGCGCCGACGAGGCGCAGCCGTTCTTCGAGAAGTACCTCCGCGACCCGGCGAAGCGCGACGCCCGGGGCTACATCGTTCCCGCGGACCAGCCCGACTTCCCCACAGCGGTGAAGTTCGCCAACGCCCTCATGGAGACGGGGATCACCGTCGAACGCGCCACCGCCGACTTCCAGGTCGCCGGAAAGCGGTATCCCGCCGGATCCCTGGTGGTGCGTACGGCGCAGCCGTTCCGGCCGCACATCCTGGACATGTTCGAGCCGCAGGACCATCCCAACGACTTCGAGTACCCCGGTGGACCACCCATCCACCCCTACGACGCCGCCGGCTGGACCCTCGCGTTCCAGATGGGCGTGGAGTTCGACCGCGTCCTCGATGGCTTCGACGGTCCCTTCGAGAAGATCACCGATTGGAACGCTAGGCCGCCGGCGGGAACGGTGGAAGTGGGGCCGGCGCGCGGGTACCTGCTGTCGGCAGTGCCCAACGACGCGTTCCGCGCCGTGAGCCGCCTCCTGGCCGCCGGCCGGGAGGTCCATCGCATCTCGGCGCCATGGGAGCAGGGGGGACGGCGCTTCGAGGCGGGGACGTTCTGGGTCCCTGAGGGCCGGGGCGTCCGGGCCTCCCTGGAGGCCAGCGCCGCGGAGTTGGGCGTCAGCGTCGCCGCCGCCACCCAGCGCCCCGACGTGCCCCTGGTCCGCATCCGCCAGCCGCGCATCGCGCTCTGGGACGTGTACGGCGGCTCCATGCCGTCGGGATGGACCCGCTGGATCTTCGATCAGTTCGAGATCCCCTTCAAGGTGGTGTACGCCCCCGAGCTGGACGCCGGCAAGCTCCACGACAAGTACGACGTCATCATCTTCGTGGACGGCGGCATCCCCGCCCGTGACGGCGGCGCCGCGGGCCCGGACCCGTCGCGCGTCCCCGCCGAGTACAGGCACATGCTTGGCCGGGTGAGCGTCGCCGCCACCGTTCCCGAGCTTCGCGAATTTCTGGAGAAGGGCGGCAAGATCGTCACCATCGGCCATTCCACCGCCCTCGCCACCCACCTTGGGCTGCCCGTGCGTGACCACCTTCTGGATCCGGCGACGGGCAAGCCCCTAACGGGGGAGAAGTACTTCGTGCCCGGATCGGTGCTCCAGGTGAAGGTGGACAACACCCACCCCCTGGCCTGGGGGATGCCGGAGCGGGTGGACGTGCTCTTCGACGAGTCGCCGGTGATGGCCTTCGATCCGGGAGCGGCGGGCCTCGATCGCGTGGCCTGGTACGACTCGAAGACCCCGCTGCGGAGCGGATGGGCGTGGGGGCAGCACCACCTGGAGGGAGGCATCGCGGCGGCGGAAGCCACCGTGGGGACGGGGCGGCTCTTCCTCTTCGGGCCGGAGATCACCTTCCGCTCGCAGCCCCACGGCACGTACAAGCTCCTCTTCAACGCGATCTTCAACTGAAGCCGGTCCCATGATCGCCATCGTCACCGGAGGCGCCCGCGGGATCGGCCGGGCGTGCGCCCTCGCCCTGGCGCGGAAAGGGTTCGATATCGCCCTGGTGGACCTCCTGGTCCCGGAGATGGAGCGCACGGCTGCGGAGATCCGCGCCCTGGGACAAGATGTGCGCACCTACGAGGCGGACGTGGCCGACTTCCGCCGCGCGCAGGAGGTAGTGGACGATGTGGTGGCGGCCTGGGGCCGCGTGGACTTCCTCCTCAACAACGCCGGGCGCTCCAACCCGAAGAGCCTCATGGAGCTCACCGAGGAGGAGTGGGACCGCACGCTGGCCGTCAACCTGAAGAGCTGCTTCAACTGGTCCCGTGCGGTGGTCCCCACCATGCAAGCCCAGCGGGGCGGGCGAATCGCCAGCATGAGCTCGCTCAACGCCCATTCCGGTGGCGTCACCAGCGCGGTGAGCAAGTGCGCCTACGCAGCCGCCAAGGCGGGGATCCTGGGACTCACCCGCGCCCTGGCCAAGGAGCTGGGGCCCACCATCCGGGTGAACGCCATCTGCCCCGGCGTCATCGAGACCGAGATGGGCAATGCCCTCATCCGGGCCCGCGGCGCCGAGCTGGCCAAGGGGATCGCCCTCGGCCGCCTGGGAACGCCCGAGGACGTGGCCGAGGTCGCGGTGTTCCTGGCCACCTCGGAGCCGTCGTTCATCACGGGTCAGGACTTCGTGGTGGACGGGTTCCAGTGGGTGATGTGAGGGCTTGGCCGCAGGAGCCGGCCCGGTGAGCGTCCCGCCAGCACCCGGCGGGGCCCGCCGGGCGGTCACCGCCGCAGTGGTGGGCAACGTCCTGGAGTGGTACGACTTCGCGGTCTACTCCTTCGTGGCCGGGATCATCGGGAAGACGTTCTTCCCTTCCGGCGATCCCACGGCGGAACTCCTGGCGTCGTTCGCCGTGTTCGGCGTGGGGTTCCTCGCCCGCCCCCTGGGAGGCGTGGTCATCGGCCGCCTCGGGGACGTGAAGGGGCGCAGGAGCGCGCTCCTCGTCACCATCTTCCTCATGGCCACCGGCACCGTGCTCATGGGCGTGGCGCCGTCGTACGCCTCCGTGGGGATCGCGGGCCCCGCTCTCGTCCTCTTCGCCCGCCTCATGCAGGGGTTCAGCGCCGGGGGCGAGTGGGGCGGTTCCACGGCGTTCATCGTGGAGTGGGCCCCGGAGGGGAAGCGCGGGTGGTACGGCTCCTTCCAGCAGATGAGCGTGGGGGCCGGGCTCCTCCTGGGCTCGGGGACTGCCGCCCTCCTCAGCTCGGCCCTGTCCACCCAGGACATGGAGGCGTGGGGATGGCGCATCCCCTTCCTCCTGGGCGGGCTTCTGGGGCCCGTGGGGCTCTGGATGAGGCGCACGCTGGAGGAGACGCCGGCCTACGTGCGAGCGACGGCGTCGGGGCTGGCCGGCGGCGGGTCGGACACGCCGGACCCCTCCTCCGAGGCTCGCGGCACCGCGTCGCCCGAGCCGGCGCCCATCGTGCTCGCCGCGCGTGCGATGGGCTTCACCGTCCTCTGGACGGTGTCCTACTACATCTTCCTCAATTACATGCCGTCGTTCACCGAGCGCCACGCGCACCTCTCCCGCGCCCAGGCCCTCTGGTCCAACACGGTGGGGCTCGTCGTCCTGGTCACGGCGATCCCGATGTGGGGAAGCCTCTCCGACCGGGTGGGTCGCCGCCCCCTTCTCCTGGCCTCCTGCGCCGCGTTCCTCGTGCTGACCTGGCCGGTGGCGTCGTTCCTCGCGTCGGGACCGACCTTCGCCGCCATCGTGGCCATCCAGGTGTTCATGGCCGTGGTCCTCGCGCTGTTCTCGGGCACGGGGCCCGCGGCCATCGCCGAGATCTTCCCCACCCGGAGCCGCTCCACCTGGATGACCACCGGCTACGCACTGGCCGTGGCGATCTTCGGCGGGTTCGCTCCCTACATCGCCACCTGGCTCATCCGGGAGACCGGCTCGCCCATCGCGTGGGTCTACTACGTGATGGCTGCGGCGGTGGTTTCGGGCGCGGTCATCTACAGGCTCGAAGAGACGGCGTTCAGGCCGCTGAGGTAGGGGGGGCGCACCCGACCGTGGCCCGAGCACGTCACACCTCGCCCGGCCCATCGCCGCTATGGCATCTCCGTTTCGCGGCACCACTGTGCGAAGGGCACCACCACGATCCGGCCGCTCTGCACGTGCCGTTCACCGAAATGGACCTGGTAGAAGACGGGGATGTCCGTCCGCTCCGCGAAGTACCGCGCCGCCGGGCTGATCGCGCGCTCGCCGGCCTTGCACTCCACCGCGAACACCGGGGCGCGGTCGCGGAGCACGACGAAATCGACTTCGCGCCCGTCGGTGTCGCGCAAGAAGCGGAGCTCCATGCGGTGCCCCTCCGTGTCCTCCTGCCAATGGCAGTACTTCAGGAGCTGGGCCGCGACGAGGTTCTCGAATCTCGGGCCCACATCCGGCACCGCGGACCAATCCCACAGGTACAGCTTCTGCTGCTTCTTGAGCGCGCGGATCCGTGGCGCACCGAACGGCGGGACCCGGAAACACACGTAGAGGTTCTCCAGGATCGTGATCCACCGCTCGGCGGTCTTGAAGTCGACCTGTAGGTCCTCGCGCAGGCTAGCCACCGACAGCAGGGAGCCGACGCGCGACGGCAGCAAGTCGATGAGCTCCTCGATGAGCGACACCTCCCTGACGCGCTCGAGGTCGCGCAGGTCGTCACGTACGACGCGCGTCATGCGCTCGCGGTGCCAGAGGCGCAGAGCGCGCTCGCTTTGTGCCAGCAGAGGCTCGGGGAAGCCTCCGAACTTGAGCAGCCCGGCCACGGTCTCACGGTGGGGCGCGCCCGCCGTGTCGGAGAGCTCGTTCAGCGAGAAGGGGTGCAGTCGGAAATGCCGAAAACGGCCTGCCAGGGAGTCGCCCCCCTTGCGGTAGTGATCCAGACGCGCCGATCCCGTGACCACGAATCGACGAACGCTCTTCTCGGTGTCGTACAACCCCTTCACCAGATTCCGCCAGCGCGCGTATTTGTGGATCTCGTCCAGCACCACCAGAGGCTGCGCCGCCGGTAGCTCTCCCCGGCGCAGCGCCGGGCGGACCTTGGGATCGTCCCAATTCAGATAGGCCGGATGGCGTTCCGTCGCGCGCGGCCCGATCAGGGAGAGGGCGAGCGTGGTCTTGCCGACCTGCCTGGGCCCGCCGACGAACGCCATCTTGCGTGCGAGGGCCTCGGCGACGTGGGGCGCGAGGTAGCGTGCGAGGGTCATGGCTGGGCTGGGGTGGGAAGACGGCATACTGGACAATAGTCCATTTTACTCATCTGTAAAGTGGACTGTGTACGATTCCTGGGTCCAGGAGATCGTTCGCCACGTTCCTGACCTCGGGCCCGCCCTTCGGTGCCATCGTCGCGCTCCAGGTGTTCATGGCCACGGTCGTCGCCATGTTCTCGGGCACCGGCCCGACGGCCATCGCCGAGATCTTCCCCACCCGGAGCCGTTCCACCTGGATGACCACCGGGTACGCCCTGGCCGTGGCGATCCTCGGGGGCTTCGCGCCCCACATCGCCACCTGGCTCATCCGCGAGACCGGCTCGCCCATCGCATGGGTGTACTACGTGCTGGCGGCGGCGGTGGCCTCGGGCCTGGTGATCCGGAGGCTGGAGGAGACGGCGTTCAAGCCGTTGAGGTAGCGGCGGACGGCCCGCACCGCGGCGCACATTCGACGGTCCCGGATGATCACGCGCCGGACTCCCTCAGCGCCCCTGACCCCAGCAGATACCCGCACCCTGTCCGCCGTACCGCATTGATAGTGCGCCTTGGGCGAGTCGGTGGTATAGGTAAGCTCCAGTGTGGCTCTGCGAAACAGGGCGGAGATCCACTTGTTAGGCGCCATCCTGAAGGGCAAGCAGCCGTACGCCGGAGGAGATGATGACAACTGCGCGCAGGGACAGCATCAACGCCCTGCTGGATCGGGCCGGAGAGCAGTTGCTTTCCATTGAAGCAGAGTACCATGCCTCCCTTGAGAAGAAGGCGATTGACCCCGCGCTGAAGGTCGACATCAAGAACTTCTTTGAGAACCTCCGGTCAGTACTGGACTATCTCGCACACGAGATCCGTGACAGTTCCGCCGTCCAGGAGGGTGGAGAGGATTGGTTCTACTTCCCCATCGCTCAGAGTGACTCCCAACTCGCTGGAATGCTGCAGAAGTGGTTTCCTGGCCTCAAAGAACGTCGCCCGGCCCTCTACTCTTTCATCGAGAGTGTGCAGCCCTATGCAGAGGCAGCCGGCTGGCTGGCGAAGTTCAATAGGGTGAACAACGACAACAAGCACGGAGATCTAGTCGAGCAGACTCGCGTCGAGAGCGAGGAGGTTGAGGTCACCAGCGCGGGAGGAGGGAAGGTGACCTGGAAGCCGGCTGGAGTGCGCTTCGGATCAGGCGTCCGGATTCACGGTGTCCCGATCGACCCAAACACCCAACTACCCGTCCCTAATCAGAAGGTACAGACCACCCGCACGGTCTGGGTGGACTTCAGATTCGCCGGTGTAGATGTATCTGCTCTCGCATTGATGCGGCAGGCAATGAAAGGCGTTCACTTCATCAGTGAGGGTGTGCTTCAGCGGCTTGATGAGGCGGACAGCGCCTAACAAATGGGCCTCCGCCTACGCGGCCTTCGGCCGCTCCGGAGAAACCGGCCCGATGGACGGGTGGGGCCTGGCCACACGGTTCCTCATCTCGAAGAGAGCGGAACCTGGACACGAAGTGACGGGCCGGTTCGGAGGCCCTGAACGTTAGCTGACACACTCCAAAGGCGATTCAGCCCAGGAACATGATGAGAAAGGACAAGCTCCTTAAGCGCGTGGACGAACTGCTCGGCTTGGCTAACGCCGCGCTTGCCACAACTCGTAGCTATAGTGGTTCCAATCAGCAGTTCCTCGAGGATGAACCCGTGGCGGAGTTGCGCTCCGCAGGCCTTTCCTTTCTCGCCAGCACAGTCGGCCCAGGCCATTCCTACTACAAGGACTTCGACAAGCAGACGGATGCCGCCTGGCCCGCAACGATCAAAGGCGCTCGGGGCACCCTGAAGGCACTCCGAGGGGACATCGAAGGGGATTGGCTGACGTCAATGCGTGGCCTCGTATCCGCGGAGATCTTCAGCGACTTCCTTGAGATGGCGGAGCACCTGCTCAGTGAGGGCTACAAAGATCCAGCGGCAGTCCTCTTGGGTGGCGTGCTTGAGGAGCGCTTGCGACAACTGGCGATTCTTGAAGAGATACCTGTGTCGATCGAGAAAGATGATGGCACTGTTCCGCGGAAAGCCTCTTCCTTGAACCAAGGCCTCGGCAAGGCCCAGCGATACAACCTGCTTCAGCAGAAGACGATCACGGCTTGGCTGGACCTACGAAACAAGGCTGCGCACGGGCACTTCGACGAGTACTCCGCAGATCAGGTGCAGAATTTCATGGACGGCCTCAAGCATTTCATCCTGAGCACCACTGAGTAGACCTGTCCGGGACCTATGCAACGGGGCCGGAACGTGCGTCAGCTAACTAGAACGTTATGCGAATCGGCCCCGACCAGAGGGCTCTGAATCAATGGAATTGCGAGTGAAGGAGGCAGTGCGCTGACGTTAGCGGAGAGGCTGGGGCGAGTCCTTGGTGAGTTGAAGATGGCCGCCCTCGGGGTTCTCGGCCTTGCCGCCGTAGTGAGCGTGAGGGCCTTCGCCACTCCCTTGGGCTCTGTCATCCCGCTACTCGTCGTCTCTGGGCTGGGGTGGGTGCGGCTACGACGCTCGATCTCTGCGGAGCTGGCGGCTCGTCCGGCCGCCGACCTGGCCCAGGACTATTGGCGGCATTTCCTGGTGCAACTCGCGGTACCCCTGTTGCTTGGGTTCTCGAGTGCTCCCTACTTGGGCCGTGCCTTCGGATTCAAGACCCTGATCCTGCTAGGCGCCGCAGCGGTGACGTCGGTGCCGCCAGTGCTCTTGGCACGACGGGCGCTGGGGTTGCGGCGACGTGAGCACGTCGAAGGCCCCACTCCGGGTCCCGCGATGATAGGATCAGACGCCGGTGGTGACGGCCGCCACGCGTAACTGACCCCCCGCGTCGATCTCGTCCTCACCCCGGCGAGCTTCGCGAATCCGGGCCAGCCTCTTCATCCGTTGGCCAGCGTCCGCACCCCGGACAGGCCGAGCAAGCGAGCGTCGGCGGTAACGAGCGTCAGATCGAACGCGCGCGCGGTCGCCGCCAGGAACCGGTCGGCAGGATCCTGGTGCGCCATCTCGAGCTCCCGGCTGAGGATGGCCACCTCGTGCGTCAGCGGCGCTTCCCGCCGCGGCACTGCCGCCACCATCTCCCGTATCCAGGCACCCGCAGGCCCGGGTACCGACAGCCGTCCGCGTTCGGCCAGGAGGAGCGCCTCCCAGACGCTGATGGGAGAGAGCCAGATCTCGTTCGCCGGAGCTTCGAGGGCGGCGCGCACCTCCGCCGTGAGGCGCTCCGGCTCGAGCAGCGCCCAGAGCCAGATGTGCGTGTCGAGGAGCAACTTCATCGGCTCAGTGCCTCCCACTCCTCCGGAGCGACCACGGGTTCGACCAGGTCGCCCGTGACGGCGGCGGTGCCTCGCATGGAACCCAGCCAGGACCGGCCGAGACTGGCCGCGGAAGGGGGGACGATCTCCGCCACAGGCACTCCGCGGCGCGTCACCAGCACGGGAGTCCCGGTGCGGCGGACGCGCTCCAGCACGGCCAGGCAGGTGGCCTTGAACTCCGAGATCGCGATGGTGCTTGGTGGATTCTCCGGCATCCCGACAACGTGGCCAGCAAACGGACTATAGTCAAGGATCATGGTTAGTTTGTCACATGAGGCCACAGTCACGACGTTCGCTCCCCGGGACTTCTTCCTATGGCGGCCTCGCAGGGCCGCCGGACGCAGCCGGCAGGGGACACGACGGAAGGTACTTCCCATCGTGGGTCTCCAGGATGCGGGAACGGGTATCGCGGATGATCGAGACGGGCACACGCACCCCCCCCCCCCGAGGGGAGGGAGAGGTGATTCGACCGGCGCCTACGCTATGCGCGCACGCCGGCCCTACGGTCGGCGGCGATCACTCCCGCTGGAGCTCAGGCCAGGCCCGAGGTCTCCCCGATCATCGCGGGGCTCCTTCCTTCGAACGGCTCCATCCGCGGCGGGCAGCACACCCTCGCCGGCGACGCGTGGATGGGGCCTATCCTCCCTGGAGCGAGCGCTGGTCCCACATTCCGCACTTCGCGGAGGCGATATCTTTGAATTTATGTCCTGATGGG
>CAZJFX010000092.1:0-14354 GCA_964545395.1 uncultured Gemmatimonadaceae bacterium
AAGCGCTGGAAGCCCGGGACCGGGGCGACTACGCCTCGGGGGCCCAGTCGCTTCGCGAGATGCGCGCCATGGTGCTCTCGAGCCCCTTCGGCGAGGACGACCCCGCGGTCCGGGAGGAGCTCGCCGACCTGGAGACCATGGCCGCGTCCTTCGACGACCACCAGGTGAGCGCCGCCGACGTCAAGTACATGAAGCAGCGCGCCTACTCGGCGCACCGCAGCCGGCGGGAGCAGGTGGAGCGGTATCGGAGAGGCGGGAAGTAGGTCTCACGCCACGACAGGGGGAGCGCGAGCGTCCCATGGCCATCGCCCCCTGGAGCGGAGGGGCTATGTTTTCCGGGTCGGGTACGAAGTCGACTTGCTCACCTGGAGGCCCGAACGATGTCGGCCACCCTCACGCGCTCGAAGCTCGCGCTCCTCTCCCTGTTGCTCGCTCCCCTGTCGCTCGCCCCCCTGCCCCTCGCCGCCCAGGCCGCTTCGGACGGGCACGGCCCCGAGATCCTCCGATACATGGAGCAGATCCGCAACGAGACGGGCGTCCCGGGCGTGGCCGTCGCGGTGGGGCTCAAGGGAGAGATGGTCTTCTCCGGCGGGGTGGGCTACGCGGAGCTGGACAACCGCACCCCCGCCGACGGCGGCACGGTGTGGAACGTGGGGTCGGTGTCCAAGGTCCTGGCCGGCGTCGCCGTGATGCAACTCGTGGAGAAGGGCGAGGTCAGCCTCGACGACCCCATCCAGAAGTACGTGCCCAGCTATCCGGAGAAGCAGGCCCCGATCACCCTGAAGCACATCCTGACCCACACGTCCGGCATCCGGCATTACAAGGACGGCGAGTTCGGCCCGTACGGCCTCTGGGAGGCGCGCCACTTCGAGGACATCAACGAGGCCATCGGGCACTTCCGCGACGATCCGCTCCTGTTCGAGCCGGGCACCCTCTACTTCTACTCCTCCCACGCGTTCAACCTGCTGCAGGGCGTGGTGGAGACGGCGAGCGGCCTCGGATTCGAGGAGTACATGAGGCGGTTCGTCTGGGAGCCCGCAGGGATGTTGAGCTCGTCGTTCGACGTTCCCACGCGCATCGTGAACAAGCGCGGGCGGGGCTACGTCCGCAACGATCGCGGGCTCCTCGTCAAACCGCGCTACGCCGACCCCAGCTACAAGTACGCGGGCGGCGGCATGATCTCCACCGTGGAGGACCTCGCCCGCTTCGGACAGGCCATCAACGACGGCACGCTGCTGAAGCCGGAAACCGTCGCCACGATGTACGCCGTCCACGTCGACCCGGTCCTGCAGTACCGTGCGTCCGGCGAGCCGGTGAAGCAGGAGTTCAAGATGGCGCTCGGCTTCCAGCTCGATCAGGACGCCGCGGGGCGCTGGTACATCGACAAGACCGGCACGGTGAGTGGAACGCGCTCCGTCGTCGTGACGTACCCGGAGTACGATCTGGTGGTGGCGGTCCAGGCCAACGGCCTCCCCTTCGATTCCAGGAAGTACGGAGAGGCCATCGCCCAGCTGTACCTGCCGGCCCCGCACGGAGGGTACCGGCCGGCCAGGTGAGGTAGCGGCCAGGTGAGGGGGAGCGCTCCGCTCCTACTCCCCCTCCCCCGACCCCAGCCCCGGGCGTACCGCCACGCCGTCCTCGACGGCGTTCCCCGGGTGGACGATCACCTGGTCGCCCTCCTCGAGGCCTTCGAGCACCTGGGTGTCGAGCCCGGCCTGGTGGCCGATCCTCACCGTGCGGCGCGCGGCACGGCCGTCCTCGACCACGAACGCGGCCCACTCCTCGCCCACGCGGAAGAGCGCGGCGCTGGGCACCTGCAGGACGTCCTCGCCCTCCCACACGACGAAGCGCGCCAGCACCTGGTAGCCGGCGCCGAGCCCTCCGTTCCAGTTCTCCGGCGGCGACTCGATGGCGGCGACAACGCGCACGCGCTGCTCCTCCACGCCCAGGGAGGAGACCGAGGTGAACCCCTGGGGCTCCACCCGGGTCACCACCGCCTGGAGCGGGGTGTCGCCACCCCACTGCTCGAGCATCACGCGGGTGCCCGGGCGGATGCGCACCGCGTCCTGCGACAGCACGTCCGCGTGCACCTCCAGGTGCGCCGTGCTGCCGATCACCACCAGTGGCTCGCCGGGGTTCACGTGCCGCGCACTCCGGCTGGGGATGGAGAGCACGCGTCCGGCCACGGGCGCGCGGAGCACCTGCTCCACGGCCAGGCCGCTGGCGCCCGCCGTGCCGCTGAGCGCGGCCCGCGCCGCGTCCAGCTCGGCGTCGGCGCGGTCGGCGGCAGCGGCGGCCTGCTCCAGCGCCTGCCGCGTCGCCGCGCCGGCCGCCGCGAGCCGCTCGATGCGCGCGCGCTCCGCGCGCGCCTGGGTCGCCGCGGACTCGGCGGCCCGCACGCGCGCCTCCGCCCCCGTGCGCCCCGAAGGGTCGAGGACGGGGGTGCGCGGCGGCTCCAGGTGGGCCAGGGGCTGCCCCGCCACCACCGAGTCGCCCGCTTCCAGCTCGATGCGGCGCACCCAGGCGGTCACGGGGGACGACACCGTGTATCGGTCGGCCACTTCGGTCCTGGCTTCCTCCTCCACGATCACCTGGAGCGGACCGCGCCGCACCGCGGCGGCCTGCACCGGCTCCGGCTTGGGGAGGAAGGACCAGACGAGTGCCGCGAGGACCACCACGGCGGCGGCCCCCAGGACGATGTGCTTGCGAGTAGGTCGGTACATCATTCCCTCGTCTTGAGGACGCCCACGAGGTCGAGGTGGCTGAGCTTCTGGCGGACGATGGACGCGGACACCAGCGCCGCGCCCAGGACCACCGCGGCGGAGATGCCGAACGTCTTGCGGCCGAGAACCAGCGGGAACCGGTACATGTCGGTCTGGAATGCCTGCACCAGGCCGGCGCTGGCCGCCGCGCCGAGCAGGAACCCGATGGGGATGGCGATGAGCGTGAGGACCACGAGCTCGCCGAGGAGGATGAAGGAGATCTCCCCCCGCGTCAGCCCGAGCACGCGCAGGCTGGCCAGCTCCCGGTCCCGCTCGGACAGGGAGATGCGGGCGGCGTTGTACACCACGCCGAACGCGATGACCCCCGCGAACACGGTCAGGATCAACGTCATGGTCAGCATGCTGCGGTCCATGGTCTCGCGGAACGAGGCGATCATCCTCTCCTGGGACACGATGCTCGCCACCTGCGGCCGCTCCCGGAGCGCGCGGTTCAGCTCCTCCCCGTCCCGCGTGTCGGTGAGGAGCAGCGCGCCCGTCACGGCCTGCCCCGTGCCTACCAGGCGGTTCAGCTCCGAGAGCTCCATGTAGGCAGCCAGGCCCACGTACTGCTGGGTGATGCCCGCGACGCTCACGCGCCGGGTGCGCCGGGCCCCCTCGCGCACCTCCACCACGATGGCGTCGCCCGCTCGCGCCCCCAGGATCTGGGCGAGGCGCTCGGTGAGCACGATCCCGTGCGCCGGGATGGCGATGGGCTCCAGCTCGGTGTCGACGACCTGGCGCAGGTAGGCCTTCGGCGGGATCCCCTGGATGGCCGTGTCGTATTCCCGGTGCTCGTGCCGCAGCGTCACCGGGGCGGCGCGGGTCGCCTCCGCGTAGCGCACCCCGGGGAGGGCGGCCAGCTCCTGGACCGCCGACGTGGAGGCGGGCCCCACGAACGAGACGTTCACGTTCTCGCGCTGGGAGAGACCGTACTCGACGCGCAACACGTGCTCGATGGAGTCGGTGAAGAAGAGCCCCATGATCAGGATGGCGCACGAGCTGGCGATCCCCACCACCGTGAGCAGCGAGCGCGCGGGCTGGCGCTCCAGGTTGCGCACGATCATGCGCGAGGGCTGGTCGAAGAAGCCCTCCAGGCCGAGGCGCTCCAGGAGGGTCCTGCGGTACAGAGGGGGTGGGGCGGGACGCATGGCGATGGCCGGAGAAAGGCTCACCGCCCGGCGCACGGCGCCCACCACGCCCAGGACGGACGCGCCCGTGGTCAGGCCTACGGCGGTGACGATGACGGGGACGCTCACCCGGTAGTCCAGCACCGGGAAGCGGTAGTACTCCATGTACAGATCCCCCATGAGCGCGCCCAGCCAGAGCCCGATGCCGATCCCGGCGGCCGCGCCGGCCAGCGCCATCACCAGCACCATCTTCACGTAGTGGAGCCCCACGGCAGCGTTGCTGTAGCCGAACGCCTTCAGCACCCCCACCTGCTCGCGCTGCAGGGTGATCAGTCGGCTCACCACCACGTTGAGCAGGAACGCCGCCACCGCGAGGAACACGATGGGGAGCGTCGTGGACGAGGTGTGCAGTCCCCGGAACTCCTCGGAGATGGCCCAGTGCGACGGCTGCACGTCGCGGGCGTAGGCACCCACGCCGCCGTAGGGCGCGAGGATCAGGTCCACCCGCTCGATGACGTCGTCCACGCTCGTGCCCGGGGTGAGCGTGAACGCCACGTCGTTGAACGCCCCCTGCATGTCGTAGGCGGCCGCCAGCGCATGCCGGCCCATCCAGAGCACGCCGTACCGCTCCGGGTCGGGGAAGAGCGTCCCCGGCTGCACCTGCAGCAGGTGCTCGGGCGAGAGCCCGACGCCGACCACGGTGAGCACGCGCCGCCGGCCGTTCACGATGGCCGTGAGCTCGTGGCCGGGATGCAGCCCGTGCGCCTCGGCGAACGGCTCGTTGAGCACCACCTCGTCCTCACGCCCGGCGCGCACCAGCCGCCCTTCCCGGATGAACAGGCGGTTGAGGACGGGCTGCTCGTCCTCCGGCATGGAGATCAGCAGGCCGGCGACGGGCTCGTCGAAGCCGGGCACCTCCAGGTTCACCGGCGCGGTCACGCGGGTCTCCAGCGCGCTCACGCCCGGGACCGCCGCCAGCCGCTCGCGGACCAGCTCCGGCACGCGGCGGGCCGCCGCGAAGCCGTCGGCGAACCGGTACTCCCGGTAGTAGCTGTCGAGGGTGACCTCCAGCGACACCATCACGTTGCGCATGGCCACGTAGGTGGCGACCCCGGCAAGCACCACGAACGCGATGGCGACGGCCTGGCTGCGCATCCCGTACAGGTCCCGGAGCAGCTTGCGGTCGAAGGTCTTCATGTCACCACGTCAGCTCGCGGGCCGGCGTCCTGTCCGGGTTGGCCTCGATCCCCGAGATCAGGCCGTCCCGCAGGTGCACGATCCGTTCGGCGATCCCCGCCTGCGCCACGTTGTGCGTGATGACGGCGGTGGTCGTGCCCATCTCCCGGTTCACACGCTCCAGCGCCTCGAGTACCACGACGCCGGTCAGTGAGTCCAGGGCCCCCGTGGGCTCGTCACAGAGCAGCACCGCCGGGCGCTTCGCGATGGCCCGGGCGATGGCCACCCGCTGCTGCTCGCCCCCGGAGAGTTGCGCCGGGAAGTGGTCCAGGCGGCTGGCCAGCCCCACCAGGTCCAGAGCGTCCGCCGGGGACATGGGGTCCTCGGCGATCTCGGTGACGATGGCCACGTTCTCCCGCGCCGTGAGGCTGGGGATCAGGTTGTAGAACTGGAACACGAACCCCACGTGGTGGCGCCGGTAGTGGGTGAGCTCCCGGTCGTCGGCCCGGGTGAGGTCCTTGCCCCGGTAGAGCACCTGTCCCGAGGTGGCGGTGTCGAGCCCCCCGAGGATGTTGAGCAGCGTGGACTTGCCGCTCCCCGACGCCCCGAGCAGCACCACCAGCTCGCCGGCGAAAAGGTCCAGGTCCACGCCGCGGAGCGCGTGCACCTGCACCTCGCCCATGTCGTAGACCTTGGTCACGCCCCGCGCCTGGAACACCGTCTCTGCGGCCATGGCTCACCAGACCCGGCCCAGGGCGTTCAGGAGCGCGGCCTCGGCGATGGCATGGTCGGCCAGGGCGTCGGCGCGCCGGGCGCGCGCGCGCCGGAGCGCCTCCTCGGCGTCCAGCACGTCCGCCGACAGCGCCGTCCCTTCCTCGAACTGGTGCCCCACCACCCGGAACGACTCCACGGCCACGCCCACGCTCTGCTCGGCCACGCCCACGGCCTCCGCCGCGCGCCGCACCTCGAGGCGCAGGCGGGCGGTCTCCACCGCTACCTGCTCCGCCGTATCCTGGAGCCGCGCCTCCGCCGCCTCCAGGCGCGAGCGCGCCTCCTGTTGCCGGGCCCCGCGGGCGCCGCCTTCCCAGATGGCCCAGCGGCCGGAGAGCCCGAGCTCCCAGGTGGCGTTGAAACGGTCCTGCTCCATGAAGAAGTAGGGGTTCGGCTTCGCGTACAGCCAACGCGCGTAGAAGTCGACCTCCGGGAGCCGGGACGCGCCGGCGGCGTCCAGCCGCTCGCGCAGCCCCAGCACCTGCCGCTCCAGCGCCGCGATGCGCGGGCGGCCGTCGTCCACCGTCGAGCTCACCAGCCCCGGCCCCGCCGGCTGCGGTGCGGGCACCGTCCCGTGCGCAGGCAGCGCAGGAGGCTCCGAGACCGGCCGGAGGGGCTCGTCCAGCGGGAGCCCGATGAGCCGGTTCAGTTCGAGCTGGCCGACGCGCACCGCGTTGTCGGCCTCCACCTGCTCCAGGAGCACCTCCGAGCGCCGCGTCTCCGCCGCGAGGAGGTCACGCGTGAGTGCGGCACCCTCCGCTACCCGCTCCCTGACCACCTGGAGGTGCGCGTCCACGCCCGCGAGCGCCGACTGCACGGTAGCACGGTGCTCCAGCGCGCGGTGCAGGTTCCAGTACGCCCGGCGGATGTCGAAGGCCACGTCCGAGCGCTCCTGCTCCAGGCTCAGCGCCGCAGCCGCCGCGTCGTGGCCCGCCGCCCGGGCCTCGTGCCCCAGCCGGAGCTGGGCCAGCAGGGGGAGCTCGAGGCTCAGCTCGGTCTGGAGGCGGTCGAGCTGCACGCCCTGGAAGGTGAACGTGCTGTCGTAGCCGGGGATGGTGAACTCCACCCCCGGGATGTTGCTGCTCAGCCGCCCGTACGACGCCTGGCTGCGGAGCGCCGGGAGCCTGGCCGCGCCCACCTGGCGCTCGCCGGCCCGGGCCGCGTCCACATCCGCGCGCGCGGCGCGCAGGCGGGCGTTGTGCTCCAGCCCCATCTGCACGCTCTCCTCCACGGTGAGCTGGCGTGCGGCCTGCGCGCCCAGGCCCGCGGGCACCAGGGCCGCCAGCGCCGCGCCCAGGAGCACCCCGTTCAGGGTGCGGGCGGCGGTACGCCGGCCGCACCCGGCGGCGGAGCGGGTCACGGCTCCCACCCCATGTGCCGCGCGTCCAGCATGTCGCGGGCGAAGTCCAGGCGCGCGTCCAGGAGTTCGGCCTTCCCCCGCTCGTCCAGCTCGTCCCAGTGGTCCATCATCCACCGGTCCCCGGCCTCGTCCGCGGCCAGGAACATCCCGAGCATCAGCTCCAGGGGGAGATCGGTGCGGACGGTGCCCAGCTCCTGTCCCCTCACCAGGAAGAGGTGCATGAGGTTCCGGCTCCAGTCCAGCACGCCCACCGTCGCGTTCCGCGCGGCCTCCTCTTCCCGGAGACGCCAGAACGCCCTCAGCAGCCGCATATACCATGTCTCGGCCTCCAGCGACTCGAAGGAGCGGCGCGATGCCTCCCGCACCCGCTCCCAGTAGTCTTCCTTCGTGAGCGACTCGAGGGGCGGGAAGTCGGTTTCCGCCAGCACCCTCTTCACCGCCTGCTCGGCGACCGTCGCCAGCAGGTCCGCCTTGTCGTCGAAGTAGTAGTAGAGAGCGCCCTTGCTGGTGCCCGCGCGCTCGATGATCCGGTTCAGGGAAGCGCCCTCGAAGCCCCGCACCGCGAACTCGTCGGCGGCGGCGGCCAGGATCTCCTCCTGCTTCAGCGGATCGAGCTTCTCGAAACGGGGACGCGCCATGCTTAGACCCCAAGGTTAGACCGAATAGTCTGACTATAGGGTCCAACATGCCTCGGCGCAAGCGCCTCGTTGGGGCGCGGGCCGGAGCCGGCGCCCTACCTGGCCCCTCTCAGCGCGGCCTCCAGCTCCGCCAGCCGCGCTTGGTCCGCGGCCTTGGGCGCGTCGAAGTTCCCGTCGTAGAAGCGCCCCGCGTCGCCGAAGGGCCGGGCGAACACCGCGATCTCCCGGGCCAGCGTCCTGAGCCGGCCGGCAGCCTCGCCTTCGGTCCCGGCGGCGCGGAGCACGTCCTGCACCCCCGCCTCCAGGGCGGCGATGCGGAGCTGGAACGCCTCGGAGGCGCGGTACTCCTCGTCGGTGCGCTCCAGGAGCGGATCCGGGTTCACGCGCACCGTGGTGCTGGACGTGGTGCCCCGGGCCTGGAGCGTCACCGTGTACGTCCCCGGCGACACCATGGGGCCCCCCTGGACCTGGGGCGGGCGCGGGTAGTTCGGGTCGCTCCACCGGGCCCAGGTGTCGGGCTCGCCGGAGGCGCCGTGGCGCAGGTTCCAGTTCACCCGGTGCACGCCCTCGCCGGAGGGCACGCGCATGCGCCGGATCACCGTGCCGTCGGCCCGGGCGACGTGGATCTGGGCATCGCCGGTCCCCACCCCCAGGCGGTAGGTGAGCTCGATGCCGTCCGGAGGGTTGGTCCCGGAGAACTCGGCCTGCGCCCGGTACGAGTTGTCCTTCCGGTAGCGGAAGAGCGTCCCGTCGTCGGCGGAGAAGAGGTGGGCCGCGGCGCTCCGCGTCGTGGCGTTCCACTCGGAGAGGAAGCGGGTGTCGTCCAGGATCCAGATGCTGCGCCCGTGGGTCCCCATCACCAGGTCCTTCTCCCGGGGATGCACGAGCATGTCGTCGTACGCCGTGCGGGGAACGTGGGGCAGGAGCGCCCAGGTGGCGCCGCCGTCGGTGGAAACCCAGGCCGCGTTCTCCGTGCCCAGGAAGAGGACGGCGGCGTTGTCCGGGTGCTCCACGATGACGTTCGCCGAGCCCTCGGGGAGGCCGGCGTGGAGCGGCGTCCACGTGGCCCCGAAGTCGGTGGTGCGGAAGACGTAGGGGGCGAAGTCGCCCTCCCGGTGCCTGTCGAAGGTGACGTACGCCGTCCCCAGCGCGTGGGCCGACGCCTCCACGCGGCTGACGTAGGCCTCGTCGGCGATCCCCCGGACGTTCTTCGACACCTCGGTCCAACTCCGGCCCTGGTCACGGGAGACCTGCACGTTGCCGTCGTCGGTCCCCACCCAGAGGACGTCCATGTCCAGCGGCGATTCGGAGAGCGTGCTCACCACGCCGAAGCCCCCCACGCCGTCGTTGGCCGAGATGTACACGTCCCCGGTCGGGACGCCCATGAGGGAGCGCGCCCCCACGTCGATCCCCCGCCCCATCTCCTGGGTCCGCTCCCACGTCTCGCCGGAGTCCCGGGAGATGAAGAGGCGGTTGCCGCCCAGGTAGAAGAGCCCCTCCTGGTGCATGGAGGCCATCCCCGGGGACGTCCAGTCGAAGCGGTACCGCTCGCCCTCGGGGGCGACGGGGCCGATGGGGCGCTTGGTCCCGGCGATGACGTCCACCCGGTTGTAGCTCCCCTGCGTGGCCGAGCTGTAGACGTAGCGGGGACCCGCCTTGTCCACCGACTGGTACATGCCGTCGCTGAACCCGATCTCCATCCAGTCGTCGTTGAGGATGCCGTCGTAGCGCCGGGTCTCGGAGGGGCCCATCCACGAGTGGTTGTCCTGCATGCCGCCGTACACCCAGTACGGGTCGCGTAGGTCCACGCCGATCCCGTAGAACTGGCCGATCTCGAAGTTGTTGATCTTCCGGTAGCTGACGCCGCCGTCGAAGGTCTCGTGGAGCCCGCCGTCGCCGGCCAGGTAGAAGTGGTTCCGGTCCTGGGGGTCCAGCCACATGGCGTGCATGTCCAGGTGCACGCCCACGTCGTACGAGGGCTGGCCGGCGATGGAGGTCCAGGTGCGCCCGCCGTCCGTGCTCTTCACGGAGCTGGTGGAGGCGCTGTAGACGAGCTTGTCGTCGTTGGGGTCGATGAAGATGTGGGAGTAGTACATGGGGCGGCCGTTCTCGTCGCTCATCTTCCGCCACGTGGCGCCCCCGTCCGCGGATCGGAAAGTGCCCGTGGCGCACACGACGAGGCGGCCGCCCGAAGGGCCGCCCTGCTGGCCGGGCGCGGGCTTGTTGGGGGCCTCCACCAGCGCCATGACCACGTCCGGGTCGGAGCGGGACACGGCGATGCCGATGCGGCCCATGTCGCCGGCGGGCAACCCGTTGGTCAGCTCGTTCCAGGTGGAGCCGCCGTCGGTGGACTTGAAGATCCCGCTCCCCGGGCCACCGCCGTTGAAGCCCCACACCTTGCGCAGGCGCTGGTACATCGCGGCGTACAGGACGTCGGGGTTCCGGGGGTCCATGGCCATGTCCACGGCGCCGGTGAAGGCGTCCACGTAGAGGACCTTCTCCCAGGTGCGGCCCCCGTCGCGGGTGCGGAAGACGCCCCGCTCCTCCCCCTCGGCCCACAGGTTCCCCAGCCCGGCCACCCACGCCACGTCGGGGCTGGTGGGGTGCACGAGGATCCTCCCCACGTGGCGCGTGCCCGCGAGCCCCAGGTGACGCCAGGTGGCGCCGCCGTCGTCGGAGCGGTACACGCCGTTGCCCCACGACGTGGACTGACGGTTGTTCTGCTCACCCGTGCCGGCGTAGAGCACGCTCGGGTTGGACGGGGCGATGGCCACGTCGCCGAAGGTGCTCACCGGCTGGTCATCGAAGATGGGCTTCCACTGGTGAGCGCGGTTCGTGCTCTTCCAGATCCCTCCCGACGCGGTGCCGACGTAGATCGTGGAAGGATGGTCCGGGTGGACCTCCAGGTCGGTGATGCGCCCGCCCGTCACCGCCGGTCCGATGGAGCGGGCGTGGAACGCCAACAGCTCGGCGGAGGTGATGGACGCGGCCTGCTGGGCGGCGGCGGAGAGGGTGCCGGCGGCCAGCGCGGCGGCGAGGACGGTGGAGACGGCCAGGAAACGGGAACGGCGAAGAGCGCTCACGTAGAACTCCATGCGATGGGATCGAAGCAGCTTGGGACACTACGGACGGCTCCCAGGGGGGGCAAGCGCGTGGGGCACGACCGGAGTCCGGATCGCTTTCCTCACGGCCACCACGGGTCTATGATTTCCGAACCGACATCATCGCCCGGATGAAAGGCAGGTTCCCATGTTCGTTCGTCCCGTTTCTGCTCTGCTCGCCGTTCTCCTTCTCACCGGTATCCCGAGCCCTGGAATCAGCCAGGTTCGTGAAGGCTCCGGCACGATCGACGAGAGCGAGGTGTTCCGCGACATCGCTCCCGTGCCGGCTGGCTTCGCCACCGCACTGATCATGCTGAACGGAGAGTTCGCGGTCACCGATCGCCATGAGGACGTCATCGTCTTCTTCGACAGGCAGGGACAGCAGAAGCGAACGCTCGCGTACCCCGCCTACGAACCCACGGCCCTGGCCTGGAACGGTGAACATCTGGTGGCTGCCGACGCCGAGAACGGACGCATCTACTTCCTGGATCCGAAGACCGGCGAGGCGGTGCGCACCATCTCGTCGCCGCTCCAGCCCATCGTGGGACTGGCCAGCAACGCCGAAGGTCAGCTCTGGGTCGCCGGCCAGGGCGCCAGGGAGCTGTTGCTCCTCGATCCGTACGACGGCACCACCCTCGCCTCGATCCAATCTCCCGCGTCCCGGCTCTCGGGCCTGGCTTTCGATCCCGCAGGCTACCTCTGGGCCACCGACGCGGGCTCGGACCTGATCTACCTGGTCGATATCCGCACCGGATACACGATCCTCCGGCTCGCGTCGCCGGGGCCCGTGCCCGAGGGGCTGTGGCTCGACGGCCAGCGGCTCTACGTGAGCGATTACCAGACCGACAGGCTGTACCAGGCCGACGTCTACGCCCTGCACGGCCGGCTGGTGCGCTCCGAGGCGCGCCGCGGGCACGCCATGCTCTTCCGGGAAGTGGAAAACCTGGGACCGGGGACCGTCACCGGGGGCACCGTCGTCGTGGCCATCCCCACCGACGGACCCAACCAGGACCTGGACAGCGTGAGCGTGACCCAGGGCGGCCGTCCGGAGACGGATCAATGGGACCAGGAGGTCTCGGTCTTCGACATGGGCAGGCTCGACCCGGGTGAGAAGAAGTCGCTGCGCATGGACGCGTACGGCACCTTCCACCGCATCTCGTACAAGATCTTCCCACACCTGGTCGGCACGCTGGACGACATCCCAGCCGACGTGCGCGAACGCTACCTGGTCGACGCCGACAAGTACCGCGTCCAGAGCGACTACATCCAGAGGAAGGTGGCCGAGATCGTAGGCGACGAGACCAACGTCTACTTCAAGGCACGCAGGCTCTACGATTTCCTCGTCGGACGCATCAACTACCAGATGATCGGCGGCTGGGACATCGCGCCGACGGTGATCGAGCGCGGCACCGGCTCCTGCTCGGAGTACACCTTCGCCTACGTGGCGCTGAGCCGTGCGGTGGGCATTCCCGCCCGGTACGTCGGTGCCATGGTGGTCCGTGGGGAGGCGTCGTCCATCGATCGGGCCTACCACAGGTGGGCCGAGATCTACCTGCCCAACGTCGGCTGGATCCCCGTGGACGTGAACGCCGGCGACCAGGAGTGGCAAGGCCAGCGCGCCTTCTCCTTCGGAGGCATCTCCAACCGCTTCCTCATCACCACCCGCGGCGGCGGTGATTCGGAATGGATGAAGTGGAACTACAACGCCGTCGTGGACTACCGCACGCTGGGCAAGGCCAACGTGAGGACGGAGGGGTTCGCCGAGTGGGACATCATCAAGCAGTGAGGCGGGAGTGACGCCGCGATGACCGCGCGACACTTCAGAGCCGTTGCTTGCTTGCCCACGCTCATCCTCCTGCTCGGTGGCGTCTGCACGGACGCCGGAGCTCAACGCGCGCGTCCAGGCGACGAGCGTGTGCTCCAGGAGGCCCTCGTCACGGGCATCGCCATGGGGATCCCGGGGATCTCCGTCGCCATCGGCCTGGGCGACTCCCTCGCCTGGGCCGGCACGGCCGGCTACAACGACCTCTCCCGGCGGAGTCCCGTGGAGACGGACGACCGCTTCGGCGTGGGGAGCATCACCAAGACGTTCGTCGCCACGGTCATCCTCCAGCTCGTCGAGGAAGGGAAGCTCGACCTGGACAAGACGCCCCAGGACTATCTCGACCTCGACATCGTCCGCGCGGTCCCCAACACCGGCAGCGCCACGCTGCGCCAGCTCCTCAACCACCAGAGTGGCATCCCCACTTGGGAGTTCCAGGAGGACTGGATCCGCGTGGGACGCGGCGAGGGGATGGAGCTGGGACGCGTGTGGGGGAAGGCCGAGACCCTGGAATACTGCACGGGCGACCTGCTCCCCGCGACGAACGAGCCGGGCGAAAGCTACTCGTACTCGAACACGAACTACACGCTCCTCGGCCTCGTCATCGAAGCCGTCACGGGCAACGGCGCCGCGGCCGAGATCCGCTCACGCCTCCTCGAGCCCCTCGGCCTCGAGAACACGTTCCTCGAGTCGTTCGAGGAGGTCCCGGGCGGCTACGTGCACCACTACCACTATGCCACGCCCCGCTTCCAGGAGGTCGCCGGCGTCCATCGCGGCTTCCCGGAGATCCGCCCCTACCTCGTCGAGTCCACCGCCGGCAACCTGTCACCCGAGTGGACCGCAGGCGGCATCGTCGCCTCCGCCGGCGACCTGGTGCGTTGGGCGCAGGCGTTGCGGGACGGCGAGCTGCTGGGGCCCGAGATGCACCGGGAGCACTTCACCTACTACCCTCCCCGGGAGCCCCGCGGCGGGAGCGGCCAGTACCTGCAGGGCATCTCCAGGACCGAGGGTTACTTCGACGACTATGCCGCGCTGGGACACGGGGGCGGCACGCTGGGCTTCACCGCCGGGATGTACTGGCTGGAGAACACCGACATCGTGCTGGTCTACCTGACGAACGTCGGCCGGATGCACAGCGATCTCCCGCTGTCACCCCCCAGCACGTTCTTCCGCGAGGTGTGGCTGCCGGCGGTGATGAGCTACCTGGAGAGGTAGGACGGCGCGCAGCGGCTTGGAGATGCCGGGAGGCGGCCTACCCCTTCTCCGGCGCCGGCGGCGGTGCCGCAGGCTTCACCGGATGGCCGAAGCGCTGGCGCGGCACGACAGGCTGCGCGCGGACCCACAGCCGATGCTCATAGTACTCGACGATGCGGGCGCGGACGGAACTCCGTGTGTCCCCCGCCGCCGCCTCGAACCGCGCATACCGCTGCGGGTCCTTCGACACCGTGAACCACCACCATGAACCTCTGGACGGATCCCCTCGCACTTCGGGGGTGCACTCGTACGTGCGACCACCCTCCTCGAACGTGAACGCCCCGAGCTTCGGCATCACGCCTCGGCCTCGGGCGCGTCCTCGCCGGGAGCGTCCGCACCTTGC